>JADKCK010000047.1 GCA_016718845.1 Sphingobacteriales bacterium | reverse complement strand
CAAATTGCCTCTTTTAAAATCGGAAAAAGAAGCATAAAAATGAGTGTGTATGGTATGGTTTCGCATTATTTTCCATAGGCGTTCAATAAAATTGAGGTTAGGAGAATAAGGTGGCAGATACCACAATTGTATTTTTGTTTGGCTTTCTAACCATTGTGTTATAGCTTTACATTTATTTGAGCGTGCGTTGTCGGCAAAGACATAAATAGTATCATTTGTCGGATAATAGTCACTTATGCTTTGTAATAGAGCGATAGTTGAATTAGCATCAATAGTAGTATCTTCTCTTACAATAACATCTTGATTTAAAGGGTTATAAGCACCATTGATATTTAGGTGTTCTCTACCGGTATTACTAGGAATATAGCGCGGCTCACCCACTGCTGTCCAAACTTTACTACTAGTGCTATTATGTTGTGGATGTACGGCATCAATAAACATAATGGTCTGATTATCAGCAAGTTGTTCAACTAAGGCTTTATATTTTACTACAAATTTCTCTTGGGCAGTATGGTTAATCTGACCGGGCAATTTCACTAATTGTTTATACGATTGTCGGGTGCGCTTTAGTAAATAATAGATGCTACTTTGATGATATTTGACCCCAAATCGGGCTTCAATAAAAGCCTGAATAGCTGTTATTTTACGCACAAAAAAAGTCTTGATGTGGCATAATACTTCGTTAATGGCACGAAACGACAAGCGACCCACACAACGAGATACATAATTATCTTGATACCAAGTATCTATGGAACTGCGTTGTTTAAAACGTTTTACCCAAAGTGTAATCGTATCTTCGTCAAGTAACAAAATTTCCGAAATTTGACGCTGACTATATCCTTGATCAAGCAATAATACCAGTTTTATCCTATCGGCAAGCCGACGTTCGCTAACTCGCTTGTGCAATTGTTTAAGATTTACTACTTCTTCCTCTGTTAACATAAGTTTTGCCATAACACGTTTTTTATACCGCAAAGATAATGCTTTTTCAAAATCCGAAAACCTTTTTCACTTCAGTATAATAAGTGTCGGGAAATTGTTTTTTGGGGCAGATGATTAACTCATGTTACGCAGCCCATTTTTATAATTAGCCATTTGGTATTTTTAGCTACGCTTTGCATTATTTGGAGGAAGAGACCGGCATTATAGGAATTGGCGTTAAGAAATGGGCAAAAATGGAGCGTTAAGAAAGATATACTGTTTGAAGCACGCCACACTGAACCCAGAAATAAACTCGACAAACAAGCCGTTTGGCGTGCAAGTTTATATCTTTTAGCGTAATGTTGCCCATTTTAGCCAATTACTATACTAGCCTTATTGTTGATTTTTTTGTTACTTTTTTGATCAAGCAAAAAAGTAAAAGAACATGATTGGGTGGTAAGCAGCAACAAACAAACAACAAAAAACTAAAAATGCTCCATGCCGCTTAATAGCCAACTCGTTTGGGTTACCTCTGCGTAACATGAGTGATTAAAACAAAAACGCTTTTTTTTTTGTACAAGCAACCTTATAGTGCCTATGTAAGCTTTACGGAGGTGTTGTTTCCGTACCTCAATAATATGACATTAATTAATAATACAATGCCTGAAAAACAAAAAAATAGTCCCACTAAAAGTGACATTTGGCAAGCAGAAATGTCTATTAAAAGTAAAATGTAGCTACTTAAATGGTTTTTTGCCATTACTAGCTTGTATTTTTTACCCATTATATAATAATACGCAATTATTTTGCTATATAAGTAGCTATTAGTCAGTAATTAGTATTAGATATTTTGAAAGATAGTAATTCTTTTTGTCAAAAAAAGCCTTAACAACTGCTCAAAAGTGTACATCTATTTTAGTTGACAAAGAAGGAGTTAATGTTGTATCTTTGCGTCCGTTTAAATTCTAGTCAAAACAAAACAGATAGAATATGTTTACTTTGTTATAATTGTTGTTATTCTTTACAAAGAATATTTGCAGCAATTGTAAGTAAATCTTTGTCTTTTAAAAAATAACATTTTCAATACAATCAAAAAAATAAAAAAAAATCAATCATGACAAGACAAAAATTGTTACTGACCCTCGCGGTTGGTTTAGCCCTTGCCATCGGTGGTGATGGCTTCGCAGTTTGCTGCTCGTTTGAATTGGGGTGGGGAGGAGAAACACCTACCGCTCAAGCAACAACGTCAGCCATTGCTACTAGTGGTGATTCGAAACACGGAAACAGTCCCAAACGGCTGAAATTAATGCTTCCGTAAGTGCAAATCAAGGGACAGAATTACCTGCCATGCTCCAAGCGTTTGACCGTATTTTGGGGCTTAGTGAGGAGCTGAGTAATGACTCTCTCAAAAGATTGAAAAAGCAATCAAGAAGTAGAGAAGACTATGAACACTTGGCAGATCAAAGAAGCCATTTGACAACTAATTTGCCTGCACCACTTGAACAAGAAGAACAACAGTTGTCAGATGATGTTATGCTCAAAGTACAAAATATAACAACAACTATTACTAAAGCAATTGGGGCTGATTTGAATACAGATGCTGAAATATTTACCGCAAATAAAACAGCAGCTCGTATGATGATTGATGTTCGCGAAAAGTATGCTAATAACCCTAAGCATATTGACCAAAGAAATCAAAGAGGTAGAGCTATACCGAGACTAAAAATTATGCTTATACTTTCTGGTGGGGAAAGAAAATTTGTTGAATGATACGAATTCCTACGTCCGATGATACACCGGGTAATAAGGGATTAGACATTATTTATAATTTTTAACCTTTAAAACCCCTTATTAAAATGAATAAAATAAAAATACTAACATTTTTGACTAGCTTATTGCTATTGTCTATTAGCGTAAGTGCCCAGTTATTAAATGATGAGCCTTGCAATGCTATTTCGTTGCCAGTGAATGGCTTATCTACTTGTGCAGCTATGCAGGGTTCTACTAATACCACAGGCGTACCTAATCCTTCAAGTTGTACCAATGGCGATGCAGATGCTACAACTGGTACTTTTGGTAGTGCCTGCGAAGATTTGTGGTTTTCGGTAACAGCACCGATTAATGGTTCTCTGAGAATTGATTTTGCTTCGATATCTGGTTCTACTGATTTGAGTGTAGCTGCTTATACGGCTACGGGTAGTTGCCCAACATTAACATTATCACAAATAGCTTGTGATGGTGACGGAGGTGTAGGTGCTTTACCGCAATTAAATTTGACAGGTTTGATACCAGGCAGTACTATCTATATTCGTGTTTGGCAATTTAATTGTGCCACCGACGCTAAATTCGAAATTACTGCCGTTGGCGCTGCAACTAACGAACCCTGCAATGCGCCTGTATTGTTAGGTTCGGGTGGTTATGGCACATTTGTGGGAGCAACAGGTAATGCCTCTATTGGTGTAGCAGGTGCAACTTGTGGTCCACCTACATCAGCTTGTCCGGATGTATGGTATCAAACAGTAGTACCCTCAAATGGTAGTCTTACTGTTAATTATGACAGTGGAACATCAGGGAAACAATTTGCAGTGGCTGCTTACAAAAACGATTGCCCTGCTTTGCCGGCAAGCGGCAACTACATTAGTTGCGCCAATTCGGTAGCTGATGGAACAAGTGGTACACTAACAATATCAGGGCAAATACCAGGCGATATTATTTATCTACGTGTATACGATACAGGCGGTACAACTTGCGAAACTACTTATGGCTTCAATATTTCAGTAGCTACAAATAATGTAATTATAAAAGCTTTAGCTGGTGCTGGCGATGGAGATGCAAGTGAAGCAACCAACCCAACTTTAGTACCAACGCTTATTCAAAACGTAAATATTGACTGTAGCACAAAATACGACTTTATGATACGGGCGGTAGTGCAGCAAACTATACTACCAACGAAAATTACTATTTTACCTTTACCGCTCCTGCTGGCTACGATGTTAAAATTACATTTTTAAATACAGAGACTAGTTCGGGTATATATTATCAAACAGATATAAATTCAAATGGTTTCGGCGTAACTGGTTTAGGACAATTGCCCGACTATTTGTTTTTTTATAGTGGCACATCACCAACAGCAGCTAATTTAATAACTACCTATACAGGCGATGGGCGTTTTTATCCGCAACCAGGTATTATTACTTCGCAAAATGGTACAGTAGGCACGGGAGGCTCTATAGCAGTCCAATTCTTGGCTCGCCCTAATTCTGGATTAGGTGAAGGATGGCAGGCGGTAATAGAGGTGTACGCCTATTGTAGATAGAACACCTACCCCTGTTAGTATAAATTGTAGTTCCACCACTCCGACTGATTTTTATTTCCCCCTGTGGATTATGCTATACCGTATGCCCTAATGCCCATGCAATATATACATATTGTCCAACGGGTGCTACCGCTTGTGGTGGTGATGCTATCGTAGCTGAACCTATTCCTTATACCATAGGAGCAGGTTCAGATTTATACTATTTGAATTTCAATTCAAATTCAGACTATGTTTATGTGTATGATGGTGATGCTGCGGTTGGCTCTCCAATAGCCATATTTACGGGAAGTAATTCAAATAGCATTAATCAAGACAATCAAACAATATTAAGCAATATTATTGCAACGGCAGCTAATACTAGCAAATGTTTAACCTTCGAAATATTAACTTCTAATCCATGCAACGACAGTCGATGGATACTACAATACGGCTTTTTGTTTGAAATGAGTTGTACCGAACCCGTTCAGGAGACCCTATCAACAACGGACAAAGTTGTGGTACAGCCATTGATATGGGGTAGCACAAGATGGTGTTTAGCTGCAAGTAATATCAATGACACAGGAGATGCTTACGTTGATATTACAGGTACAACTTCCGATAATACAGATGGTTATGATTTGCCACCAGTAGGAAATAGTTACGCAAGTGGAAATACATATACAGTCGATTGTTGGGATTTGGGAACTCCCGATATCGATTCTAATCCATCTAATGGACCAATAGCGAAATTACTCGTCAAGAAAACACTACTTGGTATAAATTTACAACAGGTCCTGCGAACAATGTCCAATTACTATTAGAGTATCAAATGTTAGTTGTCAAAACGAAATTGCAGGTGGTGCTGGACCTGGACAAGGTAATGGCATACAATTAGCAGTATGGGAACTTACACCAACCACTAATACTTCTTGTCCTGCCAATTTTGGCTTGGGTTGGGACCAGTCTAATGATGGGACACCTGGTTCGGGAGCAGAATTGGGTACAGACTTAGTAGCTTGTTTAGATAAACTAACAGCTAACTATAGTTATTTTGAATTATCCAACTTGTCTCCTAATACCACCTATTATATCATGACTGATGGCTTTACAGGTCAGCACTGTAACTGGGATATTGAATTAAGCGGTTTAGAGGCTAAACAAATAACGGCACTAACTCCAGCCATTAATAATATTTGTACAGGAAGTGCTGCCAATTTATCAGTTACTGCCAATGATACAGTAACCTTTGTGTATAGCTTAACCGATTTATCAAACATAGATGCTATTTACGCACTATCACCATTGGGAACATCGCCTACCCCAAATGATGAATGTACGGCTATTGATGGTACGCCTAATTTAGGTTCGGCAGACGTGGCTATACCCGGAACATTAACTTGTCCTTATGATGGAACACCCATTGCCAAAACTTTTAATGCGTCTTTGCCCGCTAATAATACATGTGATCCAATAGACTACTATGTGTATACAATCCTCAAGCATCGCCCTAGTTCGGGAGCAACAAAAGTAGAATGTCGACCTTTCCAAAAAACTAAGATAACGGTATGGCCCAAACCAGCCATTACCGAACCTACTACTTGTACTTTCGCCGTAACACCAACCACTTGTACCACCGCTCAAACTACAATAGAGTATTCGGCAAATAACTCAGCACCCTGGGCACCCACCGTTCCCGCAACGCCTCCTACCGCCGATGGACAAACCTATTATTACAGAGCCTATATCACTGGCATGCCTACCTCTTTAATAACAAGCGGCTGCATAACAAGTGGCGATGTAGTGTCGCAAGCCTGTACACCTAATTGCCCATCGTTTCCATTTATAACTCCTAACAATAATATAATTTGTTCGGGTGATAACTTAAATGTAACTACATTAGTGAGTGGTTTAACAGGTACTTATGCCTCTAGCCCTGCTAATAATGTTAATTTCTATTATTCTACCGATGGATCATTAACAGCAGCAAGTATCTATGCCTTGAGTTCTAATCAATTAGGTACAACCCAAGTACCTTCTGCTATTGGTATCGCAACGGTTTCGGGTACTTTACCTACCAATAGCACTTGCTTGCCGATAACCTATTATATTTATGTTAGGTTAGCAAACACTCCTGCCGACCCAATATGTCGACCATTCAACAAAGTGCCAGTAATTGTTTATCCTCAAGTAACAGCAACAGCCAATTCAGGAACTTGTTCGGCAAGCGTAACTCCATCGTGTCCTGCCTATACAGTAACGGCTAACGCTCCGGCAGGCGAAGGTACTTTAAGCGCAGATAACAAAACCTTTACTGCCAACACAGGACAGTCAGGTATTGTAACATTTACCGTAACTAATCCCGATGCTAGTGCTCCGGCAGCTTGCAAAAGTACTGTTGTTACAGCTACCTATTCTTGCCCAGCTTGCCCTACCACAACGCCTACCAACAACGGTCCCGTGTGTCAAGGCACATCTATCGTTTTAAGTACTACTACCGTTGCAGGTGCTACAGGCTATAATTGGTCGGGACCAAGCGGCTACACAGCCACAGGAAGTACGGCATCTCCTGCACCAACTGTTTCTGGTATCTACACCGTAACAGTAACCGGAATTGCTGGCTGTACTATTACAGCAACAACACAAGTAGTAGTTAATCCATTACCCACAGCAGATATTATAGGAGCAAATACTATTTGTGCGGGTGGCTCTACCACATTTACTGCCACACCTAATGGGGCATCATATCTATGGTCACCAGGAGGAGAATCCACGCAATCCATTACTGCCTCTGCAGCAGGAGTTTATACCGTGACAGTAACAAATAGCAATGGTTGTACAAGCGTAGCTACACGAACCTTAACTATCCTTGCCGCCCCCGTTGCCAACTTTACTTCCAATTCGCCGCAATGCCAAGGTACTGCTATTGACTTTAATGCCTCGACCAGCACAGCAGGAGCAGGAACCATTAGCACTTACGACTGGAGCTTTGGCGATGGAACTACTGCTACGGGTGCTACACCCAGCCATACCTATGCAGGTACTGGTACATACCAAGTATCACTAACTATAAGCACCTCAAACGGTTGTATCAATACCGAAACTAAAACCGTTACGGTTAATGCAATTCCGGTTGCAGCTATTAGCGGTAATACAAGTGTTTGTAACGCAGGTACAGGCACACCTACTACTACCACTTTAACAGCTAGTGGTGGTGCCACCTACGATTGGTCTAATATTGCAGCTAACGATGGAGCAGCTAACGCCAATGTAGGCACTGGCACATACACCGTTACTGTTACTTCGGTAGCTGGTTGCACTTCAACAGCATCGGTTACAGTAGTTGGTACCAATTGTACAGGTGTCAGCAACTGTATAGTAGATGCAGGTCCTGACCCAGCTAATTTCTGTGTAGGAACCAGTTCAAGTGTTAACTTAAATGCAACCCCTGCTGCTTCTGGTAGCTCGGGTACTTGGAGTTGCTTAAACTGCCCCACAACTCCAACATATGGTGGTGCTACATCTGCATCTACTACTGCAAGCGGATTAAGTGCGGCAGGTACATATACCTTTGTATGGACAGTAGCTGGTGCAACTTGTAATGGACAAGATAATGCAGTTGTAACCATTAACCCTATCACCATTACCGCGCCCATTACCATTTGCGCCCCCGCCACAGCAACCTTTACGGCTACCGGCGGTGGAACCTACGCATGGGCAGCATCGGCTGGCGGAACAATTACCAGTAGTACCACAGGAGCAAGCATCACTGCCACAACTACAGGTACTTATACCGTTGCCGTGACAAGTGCACCAGGTTGTACAGCCACCGCAAGCACTACCTTGACTGTTAATCCTCTTCCTACCCCAACAGCAGGCAGTAACAGCCCAATTTGTGCAGGTGCAACTTTGAACCTAACCGCTTCTGGCGGCACAAGCTATTTGTGGAGCGGACCAAACAATTTTGGCACCACCACCCAAAACCCAACTATTAGTGCGGCAACAACCGCCATGGGAGGTACCTACAATGTAACAGTCACTAATTCACAAGGCTGTACGGCAAGTACATCTACAGTTGTTGTTGTTAATCCCACCCCCGTTCCAGTAGTAGGCAGCAATAGCCCAATATGTGCAGGTACTACCTTGAACCTAAGTGCAACAGGCGGCGGTACATATAGCTGGTTAGGACCCAATAGCTTTACATCAACAAGCGGAACGCCAAGTATTGTGGCTGCCACAACTGCTGCAACGGGTACTTATACCGTCACGGTGACAAGTGCAACGGGCGGCTGTACTGCAACAGGAACGACCACCGTAACCGTTAATGCAGTCCCTAACCCCGCCATAACTGGTACACTTACCGTATGCGCACCTAACACAACAACCCTCACTGCTTCGGGCGGTACAAGTTATGCTTGGGCAGCCTCTGCCGGTGGAACAATTGTAGGAGGTACAACTTCAGCGCAAGTAATAGCCTCTACCACAGGTACCTATACCGTAACTGTTACGGCAAACAACTGTACTGCCACTTCTTCTGTAGCAGTTACAGTCAATACACCGCCTACAGTAACTATTACACCACCCGCTACGCTTTGTGTAGCACCGGCAACGCTTATCGCCACAGGCGGCGGCACTTATGCTTGGGCAGCAGCGAATGGTGGTACTATTATCGGTAGCACCACTGGTGCAAGTATTACAGCCACAACAACTGGCACCTACAATGTAATAGTTACAACAAATGGCTGTACGACCACTGCTTCTACAAGCCTCACCTTGGAAACCGCACCAACAGCTAATGCTGGTCCCGATAATACCGTTTGTAGTGGCTCTTCTACCTATACCTTAGCTGCCACAGCAGCAGGTGTTGGGCAAACTGGTACATGGTCAGTTACACTACCTGCAGGGTCAGCTTTGGGCTTTACCAATGTCAATTCGCCCACAAGTCAAGTGGTAGGCTTAACGCCCGGCACTTATACTTTGCGTTGGACAGTAACCAATAACCCAATAGCAGTATGCCCACCAGCATTTGACGAAATGATATTGACCGTCCTCGCACCGATAGACAATACCGCGCCCACACTGACCTGTAGCGGCGACAACTTAACCTATACGGCATCATTTACCATTAGCGGCGGCACAGCACCCTATACCGTAACGCCACAGGCAGGTACACCCACCGGCAATCTTGTGGGCAATGTATTTACAAGCAATCCAATCACTGCTGGAACAGCTTTTGTTTACGACATAGACGATGCAGCTTCGCAATGCGGTATTCGCACCGTTACGGGCAATACCAATTGTACTAACTTCCAATGTATTATTTCTGCTGGAGAACCCATCAGTCAATGTGTATCGGCAGGAGCAACAGCAACAGTCCAAATAGATGCTTCCAGTTCGCAACTACCCGCAGGGAGCATTGGTCTATGGTCAGAAGTAACTACCTCAGGCGCGACTATCGCAGAACTTAACACAGCAATTAGTGACGTAACTGGATTATCCGCTGGCACCTACGTGTTCCGTTGGACGATTGAAGACGATAACGGTGGAGATATTTGTGCAGGTAATGACGAGGTAACAGTAAACATTACTAGCCCCGCGCCGCCTACTGCCGATAATCCTACTTATTGTGCAGGTGCTGCTATCCCTGCATCTACAGCGGTTGGTACTGCTGCTGCTACCTTTACTTGGTACGATGCACCAACAGCTGGTAATGTATTAGCTTCAACAGCGAGTTATACGCCCACAGCAGCAGGTACTTATTATGTATCACAAACAGTTGGTGGTTGCCAAAGTCCTCGTACTGCTGTAACGTGGACACAAAACGCACCTACGCCAACAGTTAGCGGCAACAGCCCAATATGTAGCAACGGTTCGGCAACCTTGTCGGTCAACCAAATCTACAGCAGCTACCAATGGTCAAATGGCGGCGGGACGAGCCAAAGCGCAACGTATGCCAATGGAACTGCTAATACAACTTATACGGTATTGGTAACAGATGCCAATAACTGTTCTAATACCGCCAACTATACTGTAACAGTTACATCAGCCCCTGCACCTTCCATTACCCCTAATGTTGCTGTTTGTGCTGGTCAGTCTGCCACTTACAGCATTGCAAGCGTGAGCGTGACAGGTGCAACTTATACTTGGACAGTAAACAATGGCAATATCACTGCTGGACAAGGTACAAATAGTGTAACTGTAACTTGGGGCAACGCACCTTCAGGCACAATAGCCGTAAGCGTAACCGCCGCAGGTTGTACAGGTACAGATAGCGAAACCATCACTATCAATCCTATACCTGTAGCAACTTTAACCAACACAGGTCCCGTTTGCGCAGGAGCGAGTGTAAGTTTAACAGCCTTGCCAAGCGGAGCAAGCTACCAATGGGCAGGCACGGGAACAAGCGGCATAACTTCAACACAAACGATTAATCCCGCAGTTGCTGGTAATTATACCGTTACCGTAACCGATGCCAATACATGCTCTTCGTCTGCAAGCACAACAGTTGCGATAAACCCCAATCCAACACCGAGCATTATTAATGGTGCTACACAAAATATTTGTAATACAGCAGGTAGTACCTTGTCTTTGACCGCTATTGGCGGAACAAGCTACGAATGGGCTACAGCGACGGCACAATTAGTGGAAGTGCTACCAGCCAAACCATTACAGCTACTGCTGCTGGAACATACATAGTAACCGTAACACTCAATGCTTGTGCGAGTACTACTCAAGTAGTAGTAACAGCAAACTCATCTGCTTGTAGCGTTCCTGTTTGTACTACTTCTGTAACAACAGCTAGCGCAGGAACAGATGCTTCTCAGTGTGAAAGTGTTGGCACTTATGCCCTAAATGGTAATATTCCTAGCACAGGTACTGGTGCATGGAGCATTTTGAGCCAACCTGCTGGAGCATCTGCAAGCATTGCAAATCTATCTCTTGCTAACAGCGGCGTTACGGTTTAACCGTAGCAGGTGATTATAATTTCGCATGGACAATCACTTCGAGCAATCCTGCTTGTCCGCCAAGCATTGATTATGTAAAAGTGACCGTCAATCCAAACCCCGTTGCAAGCATTAGCGGCAATACCGATGTTTGTGCAGGTTTAGCGACTACTTTAACAGCTAGTGGTGGCACCTCTTATGCTTGGAACACCACCGAAACAATGGCTGCTATCACTACATCAACGGCAGGTATTTATACCGTAACGGTTACTGCCAACGGCTGTACCAATGTAGCAACTACTACGGTAACGGTTAATCCATTGCCAACTGCTGCTATTACACCCAACAGCCCTGTTGTGGTTTGCGAAGGCGATGATATAACCTTAACCGCAACTGGTGGCACAAGCTACCTTTGGACATTGGTAAATGCCACTACCCAAGCAGGCAACCCCTTAATTGTTGCCAATGCTACCACCGCTAATGCCGGCAACTATACCGTAACGGTAACAGATGCCAACGGTTGTACCGACACCGAACAAGTAGCTGTAACAGTAAATGCCATACCTGCTGCTCCAGTTGCCGTAGGTGGCACCTTCTGTACTATTGCCGATATTACCCCAATTACTGCTACAGGTGCTGCAACAGCTACCTTTACATGGTATAGCGATGCCAATTTAACTACTATAATCGATAACGATGCCACTTATACCCCAACAGCGGCAGGTAGCGTATATGTTACCCAAACCGTAAATGGCTGCCAAAGCCCTGCTACTACCGTAACCACTACCATTAGCGGCACACCCAATGCACCTATTGCTAATGGAGCTACCTATTGTGCGGGCGATAATCCTGCGGCTTTAACGGTGTTAAACCCTGTTGCGGGCGCAACTATTAAGTGGTATAGCGATGTAGCATTAACTACACAAGTAGGTACGGGTACTAGCTTCGATGCAGGTACTACTATTAGCACCACAACTACCTATTATGTAACCCAAACTATTGGTACTTGTGTAAGCCCTGCTACTCCTGTAACCATTACCGTAAATGCTATCCCAGCTGCACCAAATGCTACATCACCAGCTCCGTATTGCCAAGGCGATGTTATTGCTGCTATCACGGCAACAGGCAATGTGGGTGCTACCTTTACATGGTATAGCGATGCCGCTTTAACTACCATCATCAACAATACGGCTTCTTATACGCCAAGTGCTTCGGGTGTGTTTTATGTTACCCAAACGCTAAACGGCTGCCCAAGTGTGGCTACACCAGTTGATGTAGTAATTAACCCACTACCTAATGCGGCTATCTTAGGCAACAGTTTGGTATGTACCGATGCAGGTGCTACTACTGAACTAACAGCCACAGGCGGCACAAGCTACCTATGGAACACCGGAGAAACAGATGCTGCTGTAGATAAAGGAGCTGGCACATATACCGTTACTGTTACGGCAGCTAACGGCTGTACTAAATCGGCTACAGTTACCGTTGTTGCCACCTCAACCGTTTGCGCTCCGGGCGTAAATGTGTCGGGTAGTGTATTCAACGAAACCGTTTCTTACAACGGTTTAAGTGCTACCGAAACACCTATAGCCGGCAACATAGTTAGCTTGTACGACAGCAACGGATTTATCATTGCTCAAACACAAACAACGCCTGCGGGTACTTACCAATTTACCAACGTGCCAAACGGAACCTATACCGTAGGCTTTGCTACACCAAACGGTTTAGCTCCTACTATTGCTAATGCCGTAGGTAACGCATCGGTTAGCGACACAGGCGATAGCGACATGAACCCCAACGGTCAGACAAACAGCTTTGCCGTTGCTGGTGCCGATGTAACCAATGTTGATGCAGGATTTGTTGCCACAGGCAGTATATCGGGTATTGTGTTTGGCGATACCAATGGCGATGGTCAGGACACCGACATAGACCCAACCGTATATCCAAATGTAACCGTTAGCTTATTAAATGCCAACGGAACAACCATAGCCACCACCACCACCGACATAAATGGTGCTTATACCTTTGATGATGTATTGCCCGGCAATTACACCGTTGTGGTTGATGTAACAGATACCGACCTACCTCCAACGGCTACTTTATCGCCACAAAACATTGGCAACGATGCCACCAACAGCGACATAGACGCAGCAGGTAATGCCCCTGTTACTGTACCTATTGGCACCAATGTATCAGACATTGATGCGGGTATTGTACCGCCAGCTACCTATACCTTAGCAGGTACTGTATTTGTTGACGATGCAGGTAATGGCTTACAAGATAATGCCGATGCAGGACTAAAAGGTGTCACCGTATTCTTGTTTAATGCCAACAACCTAAACGACCCTGTTAGCGTAAACATCACCGATGATAATGGTAACTACGACTTTAACAACTTGCCTCCGGGCGATTATGTAGTGATTGTAGTTAAACCTACTACCTATGTATTTACCGATGCCAACGTAGACCCAACCAACGACATTGACGACAGCGATGTTACCAACATATCGGGCAATAATGGCACAACTACACCTGTTACCATTACCGACACCAACGTTGATAACCTTGATGCAGGTTTATTTGTACCTGCCACTATACAAGGTATTGCGTTTATAGACATTGACGGCGATGGATTTAACGATAACGGCACGGTAATTCCTGAGCTTACCGTAACATTAACCAATGCCAATGGCACACCCGTAACCGATGCCAACGGAGCAACCGTTGCTCCAACTACCACCGACGCTACAGGTAATTACCAATTTACTAACCTTGTGCCAGGCGACTATGTTGTCACCTTTGGTACGCCTCCGGCGGGTTACAACTACATTCCGCAAAGCGCCGACAGCGATATTAACCCCGCAACAGGCAGCTTGCCCGTAACAGGTTTAACATCGGGCGAGGTAGCACAAGTTGATGGCGGTGCCATTGAACCTGCTACTTTATCGGGTACTGCTTTTGTGGATAACAACGGCAATGGCTTAAACGACGACGCACAAGCGGTTGCCAACGCCACCGTTACTTTGTACAACGCCAACGGTACGGTAGTAACTACCACCACCACCAACACCGACGGCGACTATACCTTTACCAACGTATTGCCCGGTACTTACTACGTAGGCTTTAGCAACCTACCAGCAGGTACTACTATCATCAACCCAAGCACCGACAGCGATGCCTTAGTAGCTACTGCCAATACACCTAACGTAACGGTTGTATCGGGTAGCAATGTTAATGATGGATTAGACGTTGGCGTAATTGCCCTCGCCGCTTTGACGGGTAATGTGTTTGAAGATACCAACTACGACGGCTTAGACAACAACAACATAGACATTAGCAACGTAACAGTAGTGTTGTACGATGCAGCAGGCTTACCTGTTACTAGCACCACCACCGATGCCAACGGTAACTACGCCTTTAACAACCTTGCACCCGGCACTTACTCGGTAGGTTTTGTTACCCCAAGCGGCTACGAATTTACGGTTGCCAGCACCGACAACGATGCCAACCCCACAACAGGCGAAACCAATTCGGTTACGCTACAATCGGGCGAAACAGGTGTGTTTGATGCAGGTATGGTACAAGTAGCCAGTATCAGCGGTACGGTATTTAACGATGTAAATGCCAATGGCACCGCCGAAGCAGGCGATAATGGCGTGGCAGGTACGCAAGTTGTATTGTACAACAGCAATGGTACAGTAGCCGTTGATGCCAATGGCGTACCACAAATTACTACTACCAACGCAACAGGCGATTATGTGTTCGACAACCTATTACCCGGCACTTACTACGTGCAATTTAGTAACCCATCTGGAACCGAGTTCTCGCCACAAAACTTAGGCACTAACGGCAGCGACGCCGACCCTGCCACAGGACAAGCTACAGGCATTGCACTAAGCTCTGGTCAAGATGTAACCGATGTTGATGCAGGCGTATTTACCCCCGTTGGCGTTAACTTATCGGGTACGGTATTTACCGATGCCAATGCTAATGGTTTCCAAGATGCTACCGAAACAGGCGTAGCCAATGTACCTGTATTCTTATACAGTGCTGCCAACCCATTAGTACCTATTGCTACCACCGCCACCAATGGCGCGGGTAACTATATCTTTACCAATCTAGACGCAGGTACTTATTTCGTAGGATTTGGCATTCCGGGCGGATACAACTTTACTACACCCAATGCTATACCTACCAACGATGCCACCGACAGCGATGTTATTAACGCAGCAAGCGGCGTAACAGCACCTATTGCCGTTAATACCACCAACATAACCGATGTTGATGCAGGTATTTTAGAGCCTGTTAGCATATCGGGTACTTTGTTCGAAGACCTAAACGGCGATAACCTAAACAACGACAATGCCCCTGTTGCAGGTGTAACTGTTGCTTTGTTAGATGCCAACGGAGCCTTAGTAACTACGGCTGTTACCGATGCCAATGGCAATTACAACTTTACCAACCTAACACCCGGCACTTATACCGTAGATTTTGGATTGATACCTGCTAATACCCAGTTTGTACCACAAACTGGCGACAGCGACGTAGAACCTGCCAACGGTACATTTACCGTTACTGTTCCGTCGGGTGGCACTGCTACCGTTGATGGTGGTATTGTTGAACCTACTACCATTACCGGTACTGTGTTTGGCGATATTGATAACGACGGACAGGACGATAATAACGTAGATTATCCGCAAGTAACGGTGCAATTGTTAGATGATAATGGCATCTTAGTAAGTACCACCACCACCGACGCAAGTGGCAACTATACCTTTACCAATGTGTTACCCGGCAACTATACTGTACAAGTTGATCTAACCGACCCGCAACTGCCCACCGATTTTGTGGTATCGCCACAAGACTTTGGTAATAACGCATCGGACAGCGACATTGACCCAACAACGGGTCAAACGGCTACCATTGGCGTGGTGTCGGGTACACCTGTTGTTGATGTTGATGCAGGTATCGTACCGGCAAGTAGCATATCGGGTACGGTGTTTGGCGATACCGATATTGACGGACAAGACGACAATAACGCAAACATAAGCGGCATTACCGTTTATCTGTACAACGTAAACAACCTATCTACCCCTATTGCTAGCACCATAAGCGGCATTAACGGCGATTATAGCTTTACTGGCTTAACACCCGGTACGTATGTGGTGCAGTTTGACCTAACCGATACCGACCTACCCGCTAATGCGGTGCCTACTACGCCTAACCAAGGCAACGAAACAACCGATAGCGACATGAACCCCAACGATGGCTTTACGGCTCCTGTTACTATTACAGCAGCTAACCCAGCCGCCGACATAGACGCTGGCTTCTACGTAAATACCGTAGTGGCTAATAACAACCAAGAAACAACTTTTATCAACACACCTGTTACTGTTGTTGTTACCACAAACGACCTTGACCCGCAAGGCAACGCCTTTACCGTTACCAGCATAACTGCGCAACCCACAAATGGTATTGCAGTGCTAAACCCCGACGGTACAGTAACTTATACGCCTAACTTGAACTACACAGGTACCGATGTATTTACTTACCAAATTTGTGACAACGTGGCAGCACCTGCTACGGCTTGCGACGAGGCTATTGTTACCATTACCATATCGCCCGATAACGTAGTAGTAGCTACCCCCGACCAAGACGCAACCCTTGTTAATACACCAGTAACTACTAACCCTGTTACCAACAACGATACCGACCCCAACGGCGATACCTTTGACGTAACCGAGTTTACCCAACCAAGCAACGGTTCGGTTGTGCTAAATGCCGACAACACCTTTACCTACACACCCAACAATAACTTTACAGGTATTGATGTGTTTACTTACACCATCTGCGATAATGGCACACCTACCGCCTGCGACGAAACAACCGTTACCATTACGGTTAATGGCGTTAATGCCGATGATGATGAAGATGTAACCGACATAAACACACCCGTAATTATTACGGTGCTAAACAACGATGAGGACCCCAACGGAAACACCTTTGCTATCACACAAATTACCGACCAACCTAACAACGGTACTGTTACCATTAACCCCAACGGTACTATCACCTACACCCCTAACGAGGACTTTACAGGCGTTGATGTGTTCGATTACCAAATCTGTGATAACGGCAACCCCGTAGCTTGCGACATAGCCACCGTTACTGTTACCATTAACCCCGATAATAACTCGGTGATAGCTAACAACGATTTTGACATCACGAACATTAACACACCCGTTGTGGTAAATGCTTTTGATAACGATATTGACCCGCAAGGCGATAACTTTACGGTTACTACCTTTACACAGCCCGCTAATGGTACAGCCGTGTATAA
This sequence comes from Sphingobacteriales bacterium, assembly GCA_016718845.1. Taxonomy (GTDB): domain Bacteria; phylum Bacteroidota; class Bacteroidia; order Chitinophagales; family UBA2359; genus JAEUUX01. The sequence goes on along the minus strand of JADKCK010000047.1, from coordinate 24,918 downwards.
CAACGATGGCACATTTACTTATACACCCGATACCGACTTCTTTGGTACCGATGTGTTTACTTACAACATCTGCGACGACAATAACCCACAAGCATGCGACATTGCTACCGTTACTATCTTTATTCCTACCCCCGACAACAATGTTGTGGCTAATAACGATAGCGAAACTACGCTCATAGACACGCCTGTTGCTATTGCATCGCTAATAAACGACACCGACCCCGAAGGTGATAACTTTACCGTTACCAATTTCGAGCAACCACTAAACGGAACAGTTACCTACAACTCCATTACCGAACAGTTTACTTACACTCCCGACCAAGGATATACGGGTACGGACGTGTTTGTATACACTATTTGCGATGATGGCACCCCACAAGCCTGCGACGATGCCGTTGTGACAATTACCATTGACCCATTGCCACTTAACAGCGTAATTGCTAACAACGACCAAGACACTACACCACAGGACACACCCGTAACGGTTGATGTATTTGGCAATGATACCGACCCACAAAGCAATACCTTTACCGTTACTGACTTCGAGCAGCCGCTAAACGGTACTGTTGTGTATAACAACGATGGCACATTTACCTACACGCCTAATGCGGGCTTTACAGGTGTTGATGCGTTCCCTTACACCATCTGCGACGACGGCAACCCACAAGCCTGCAACGACGCCGTTGTGATTATCACCATAGAACCACTTGCTGATAATACCACAACCGCTAATGATGATGAGGAAACAACCCTTATCGACACGCCAGTAACCATTGCGGTACTAAGCAACGACATTGATGAAGAAGGTAACACCCAAACCATCACCACCTTTACCCAACCTATAAACGGAGATGTAGTATTGAACCCCAACGGAACATTTACTTACACCCCCGATGCAGGTTATACCGGTATAGATGTGTTTACTTACAACATCTGCGACAATGGCAACCCACAAGCTTGCGATGAGGCAATTGTTATTGTTACCATCGAGCCATTACCCGATAATACCGTTATCGCCAACGACAACGAAGACATAACATTGGTAAATACGCCCGTAACAACACCCGTATTTGGCAACGACACCGACCCCGAAGGCAATACCTTTGACGTTACCGACTTTACACAGCCGCTTAATGGTACTGTAGTGTACAATGACAACGGTACATTTACCTATACACCCAACACCAACTTTATTGGCGACGATGTATATACCTATACCATCTGCGATAACGGAAACCCACAAGCTTGCGACGAGGCTGTTGTTGTGATAAGCATCAATCCGCTACCAAACAATAGCGTTGTTGCCAACGATAACCAAGATGTAACACTAGTAAACACGCCCGTAACAACGCCAGTATTTGGTAACGATAACGACCCACAAGGCGATACCTTTGAAGTTACCGAATTTACACAGCCACTTAACGGTACAGTTGTGTACAACAACGATGGTACATTTACCTACACGCCTAATACCAATTTTGTGGGCGATGATGCATACACCTACACCATCTGCGACAACGGAAACCCCATTGCTTGCGACGAAGCTGTTGTTGTGATAACCATCAATCCATTACCTGATAATACTGTAGTAGCTAATAACGATAACGATGTTACCGACATCAACACACCTGTAACTACCCCAGTGTTTGGCAACGATACCGACCCACAAGGCAACACCTTTACCGTAACAGACTTTAATCAGCCCGCAAACGGTACGGTTGTGTACAACAACAACGGCACTTTTACCTATACACCCAACAATAACTTTACTGGCACCGATGTATTTACTTACACCATTTGCGACAACGGAAACCCCGTAGCCTGCGACGATGCCACCGTAACTATTGATGTGATAGGAACTAACAATGTGGTAATTGCTAACAACGACCAGGACGAAACCGACCTAAATACGCCCGTAACCATCAACGTATTTGGCAACGATACCGACCCCGAGGGCGATACATTTACCGTTACTACCTTTACACAGCCTACCAACGGAACGGTAGTGTACAATAACAACGGTACATTTACCTATACGCCAGATACCGACTTTACTGGTACCGATGTATTTACCTATACCATTTGCGACAACGGAAACCCCGTAGCCTGCGACGAAGCAACTGTTGTTGTTACCGTTACTGCTCCCGAAAACACCGTAATTGCCGATAACGACCAAGACGAAACCACCGTAAACACTCCGGTTGTGATTGAGGTACTAACCAACGACACCGACCCACAAGGCGATAACTTTACCGTTACAAACGTTACTAACCCAACAAACGGTACGGCTACCATTAACCCCAACGGTACTATCACCTACACACCCAATACCGACTTTACAGGTACCGATGTGTTTACTTACACCATCTGCGACAACGGCAACCCCGTAGCTTGCGACGAGGCAGTAGTAATTGTTACTATCCCAGCATCGCCCGAAAATACCGTAATTGCCGATAACAACCAAGACCAAACAGAGGTGAACACACCTGTAACCGTTGAGGTATTTGGCAACGACACCGACCCACAAGGCGATAACTTTGAGGTAACAAACTTTACGCAACCTGCCAACGGTACGGTAATCTACAACAACAATGGTACATTTACTTACACCCCCGATGCAGATTATACGGGTACAGATGTGTTTACTTACACCATCTGCGACGATGCTACCCCGCAAGCCTGCGACGATGCCGTTGTAATAATAACCATTAACGCCCTACCCGACAATACGGTTATTGCCAACAACGATGCCGACGAAACACAACCTAATACGCCCGTAAACATTAACGTATTTGGCAACGACACCGACCCCGAAGGCAATACCTTTGACGTTACCGACTTCACACAGCCCGTTAATGGTACAGTAACTTACAACAACGACGGTACATTTACCTATACACCCAACACCAACTTTAATGGTGCCGATGTATTTACTTATACCATCTGCGACAACGGTAACCCCGTAGCCTGCGACGACGCTGTTGTTACCATTACCGTGCCTGCGCTACCTGTAAATACCGTTGTTGCTAACAACGACCAAGACGAAACCACCGTAAATACGCCTGTTGTAATTACCATTACCAACAACGACACCGACCCACAAGGCGATAACTTTACCGTAACAAATGTTACCGACCCCGCAAACGGTACTGTTACCATTAACCTTAATGGCACTGTAACATACACACCCGATACCAACTTTACAGGTACCGATGTATTTACCTACACCATTTGCGACGACGGAAACCCCATTGCTTGCGATGATGCCGTTGTTACCGTAACAATACCCGCCTTGCCCGACAACAGCGTAATAGCTAACAACGACGAAGAAACAACCGAGATAAACACACCCGTAGTTATACCCGTGTTGAACAACGATACCGACCCACAAGGCGATAACTTTACCGTTACCATTATCAACGACCCAACAAACGGAACCGTTGAGCTAAACCCTGACGGCACTGTTACTTATACGCCCGATATTAACTTTACCGGTACCGACGTATTTACTTACACCATTTGCGATGATGGCAACCCACAAGCCTGCGACGATGCCGTAGTAGTGGTAACTATCGAGGCTCCGTTTAATAACGTAATAGCCACCAACGATGCTGCCAACACCAACCAAAATACGCCCGTTATAATACCCGTATTGAGCAACGACACCGACCCACAAGGCAACAACTTTACCATTGCCGTAGTAACCAACCCAATAAATGGCACAGTAACTACTAATCCCGACGGTACAATAACCTATACCCCTAACGACAACTTTACGGGTACCGATGTATTTACCTATACCATCTGCGACGACGGAAACCCCATTGCTTGCGACGAGGCTACCGTAACGGTAACAATAGACCCCGTTGAAAACACCGTAATTGCTACCAACGACGAAGTAACTACCGAAGTAGGCACGCCCGTTGTAATACCTGTATTAACCAACGACACCGACCCACAAGGCGATAACTTTACCGTTACAAGCGTTACCGACCCAACAAATGGCACTGTTACCATTAACCCCGACGGTACTATCACCTACACACCAAACGATAACTTTGTAGGTACCGATACCATTACTTACACCATCTGCGACGACGGAAACCCCGTAGCTTGCAACGAAGCTACCATAATTGTTACCGTTACACCCGATTGTGCTGCCAACCCCATTCAGTTAGTTGCCGATATTGATTGCATTGGCTTTACAGCTCAAAACCCTGTGTATAACGTAAATGTAATTGCTATTGGCGGAGTAGCCCCTTATACCTACGAGGCTACCTTAAGCAACGGCACTATACTAAACGGAACCCTACAAAGTGGCATTGTGAACGTACTACAAATACCAAACGCACTAGGATTTACGGTTGTGGTAACAGATGCAGTAGGTTGTGTAGCTACACAAAGTGGCTCGCAGGCATGTAACCCTACTCCTGTTGAGTTATTGAGTTTTGTAGGCGAAGTAAAAACCGAAGGCAACAACCTTAAATGGATAACTGCCACCGAAATTAACAACGACTACTTTACCCTACAACATGCTACCGACGGCATTAACTTTACCGACATTGCTACCTTAAATGGCAACGGTAACAGCAACACTGCTCATGCGTACCAGTTCTTACACAAACAAGCACCAAGTGGCGTTAGTTACTACCGCTTAATGCAAACCGATTTTGATGGCACTACTCAACAAGCAGGTTTAGTAACCCTTGTTCGTGGCGAGATAGCGTTTGGTATTACCCAAACTTACCCTGTACCAGCAAAAGATGTGGTAAATGTACAGTTTAATAGCAACCAAAACAATACGGTACACGTTAATGTATACGATGTTGCGGGCAAGCTAATGGCTACCCAATCTGCCACAGCTACAAAAGGGTCTAACACCCTACAAATTGATGTGGCTAACTACGCCGCTGGCATGTACTTTGTTACCTTAAACAACGGCAACGACACCGCTACTGTACGTATAGTAAAAGCTAACTAAGCCTAACTATCCGATGCTTTAACAAACTAAACAATCCCGCTACACGCAAGTGCAGCGGGATTGTTCGTTTTGGTAAATGGCAATTTGTAAGTTGTAAATGGTAAATGGTAAATTATAAATGCTAAGTTGTAAATTATAAATGCTAAGTTGTAAATGGTAAATGGTAAAATGTAAATGGTAAATGGTAAAATGTAAATTGCAAATGGTAAAATGTAAATTGCAAATGGTTCATAAATTCCCCTCCTTGGAGGGGCAGGGGTGGGCTTAGGCAAGATACAAATTGTAAATGCTAAGTTGTAAATGGTAAATGCTAAGTTGTAAATTGCAAATAGTGCATAAATTCCCCTCCTTGGAGGGGCAGATGTGGGCTATGCTAAGATGTAAATAGCCATTGAGCAAAGCTCAACAAGAATTGAGCAAAGCTCAATAAAAATTGAGCGAAGCGAAAACACAAAAACGCAAGTCTCCCCCCCTTTTTTAAAAGGGGGGGCAAGGGGGGGATTAAAAAAGTGTTAAAAAATAAAAAAAAAGTAAAAAAAATTTGGATTGTAAGCGCCTTATACTGTATCTTTGCATTTATAAATAACCACAAATATTTTGTTATTCAACAGCCATAAATAATTGCTAACAAAACCACTTATTTTGCGAAACATTAACCTTGCATTGGCACAAAAAACAACAAATTGCTAAACTGGTAGTGTCGATATGTCTATCAACATAAAACAATGCTAAACTAGTAGCAGCGATATGTCTATCAACATAAAACAATGCTAAACTGGTAGCGTCAATATGTCTATCAACATAAAACGATGTTTAGCTTAGATAAACCAATGCTTTACAAACACAAACTATTGTTTTTTAGCAACAGATAGTAACCCACAAACAATAGCAAATAAAAGACAAACAATAGCAAGTAAAAGACAAACAATGACTACTACATCGGAAACAATGACAGATGAACCAGAAACAATGACAGGTGACAGGCAAACAATAGCAACTAACACTCAAACAATAAAGCCAAAAGGCAAACAATAGTTACTAACCCGCAAACAATGACGATGAAAACAAAACACACTCTACACAACTAATCATCAACCAAAAACAACTTTTACATTACGCCGCTTAAACAAGTAGCAAATAACACAAACAGCAACAAAAATAACTCATTTTTTAACAAAATAAAAAAAATACCGAAAATGAAAGGTAAAGACGAGGACAAATTGTCCATGTACGAAAAGACAGGTCTTTTTGTAAAAGACCACATTGACGAAATATCCGCAGTGGTTAAACGAGCAGTGATAGAAAAAGCTAATTTCGAAGAAGCACTTAACGAGTTAATGTACATTATTGCCAATGCTGGCGGACAAACAACAGGTTACACGCAAATAAAAGAAAATGCCCGTTTTTTGTTGGAGCGTTCGATGCTAAAAATAATGCGTGCATTAAAAGCATTTGCTATTGATGAAAACCTTTTTGACTTAAAAGCAAAAAACGATTACTCGCGAACAGATGTAGAACGTCTCCGCGACTCGGATTTATTTACCACCGCTTTGCGCATTTATGGTTTAGCCAATGACAACGAAGCAGGTATTGCCAACTACTCAATCACCCACGACAACATTAACAAGTTGCAAACCTACGCTAAATCGTTTTTTGAAGTCATTCAATTGCCCAAAGACAAAATTGGCGAACGCTCGTCGTACAATAAACTGATAGAGCTAAAAATGGCAGAGATAGACACTATTTTGTACGACAAGTTTGACAACTATCTAAGTTTAATTGAGTTTGATAACGTACAACTGTATGCACAATACCGCAGCGCCCGAAGCATTGACAACAGCCGAGGCACAAGCAGCAGCAAACAATACAGCGGAACCGTTGCAGCAGGTTTAACCGTTATGGTAATACAACAAGATTACGACCAAGACCGTAGCTACACCTTTTTTAACAAAGGCAATGCCGATTTGCAAATAGGTTTATCAACCGATGGTGTTAGCATTAACAGCAGCAGCGTAACCCTACAACCCGGCGACGAAATAAGCCGCGATGCCAGCGACCTAAACAGCGAAGGTAACTACCTATTAGTGCAAAACATGGGTAGCATAGACGGCAAATACGAAATAAAAGCTGATAAATAAAGCAGCAAAAAAAGACTAAACAACTTTATTGGTTAATCATTTACCAACAATTAGCCAATAAAGTTGTTTATTTATAACTACACCCACCCCAAACAATAAAATCATTTCATCATCACCAAAAATACTCGCCTTATGCTTACCAACATTTTTACATTTCGTTATTCTAATAGCTACATTAGTAGCTTTATTGTTCTGTTAGCCTTATACATTGCAAGCGTTAGCCCAGCAACAGCCGCCAATAAACCATTGAGCAACACAAATGCAAGTAGTTGTTTAATCTATGAGGTACCAATTATTATATCTGCAACAGTATCACCAGACGATCCATTCAACCCTACTGGATATTGGTTAATAGCAACCATTAGTGGCGGAGACCCTGCAATAAATGCTTTTGGTTCTTATGTAGTAAGTGGCAATTTTACAATACATAGTGGTTCTACTACAACAAGTGGCGGAACTCCTATTGCCCTTGCATTAGGTGATGTAAACGGTAATCCTTTCCAGTTAGGAGATACTGTTAGCGTTTACTCTTCCGATGGGTGTTGTGCAGAAGCGTTTTTAACAGTTATAATATATGACGTACCGGAACCTATTACTTGGATACCGTTTGGAGTAGTTTTTTACGATATCAACCAAAATGGGCTATTTGATGAAGCAGAACCTATTTTAAGCAATCAAGATGTACAATTTTTATCTACCAATGCTACTGCCTATACAAACATAAATGGTCAGTTTGAAGGCAATGTGCCACAAACCAACAACTACCAAATAAATTATACACCACCTGCTAACTGGCAAGCTACCACAGCTACACAATACACCATAAACATAGCATCGGGACAGAGTTTAACTAACTACAACTTTGGCATTTATCCTACAACCACTATAAATCAGGGTAATTTGTTTGTGTACTCTAGTGTTAATCGCTGCAATTTGCAAGCTGCGTATTACATTAGCTACTTAAACACAGGCACTACTTTTGTCGATGGCATAATTAGCTTTACGCCCAACCCATTAACCACCTACAGCTATGCCAATACGCCCCCCGACTCGATAGGTGCAGATGGCACTTTGTACTGGCACTATAGCAACTTAGCACCTTATCAACAGTTTTCGGTAAATGCCATTTACCAGATGCCCAATGCCGATTATATGGGCAGCATTTTAGCCGTAACTGCCAACACTACGGCTACCACCGTTGGCAGTACAGATACAGTTACTTACAATTACACCTACGAACCTACCTTAACTTGCAGCTACGACCCCAACGACAAACAGGTATTGCCCGAAGGTATAGGCAATGCACATTACACTTTAATGGACGAAGCGCTAACTTATACTATCAGGTTTCAGAACACAGGTAACGACACCGCATTTACAGTTGTAGTACGCGATACCTTAGCCGATAATATAGATGCCAATAGTTTTGAGTTGATAAGCAGTAGTCACTTGGTAGCAACTACGCGTTACAACAACGGATTAGTTACCTTTACCTTTAACAACATCAACTTACCCGACAGCAGTACCAACCAAATTGAAAGCAATGGTTATGTGTCGTATAGGGTTAAGGTAAAGACTGGTTTAGCTAACAACACGCCCATAAACAATACCGCCTACATCTACTTCGACCAAAACGACGCTATTGTAACCAATACTACGCTCAACACAATGGTATATGAGTTGCCAAACAACAATCCTTTACCCATCAATTTGGGTACTTTTAAAGGCACAATTACCACAAAAGGCAACGTTTTGGATTGGCAAACCTTCGGGGAGCAAAACAACGATTACTTTATGGTACAACGCGCCAACACAAACGGTATTTTTATTGATTTAGGTAAGATAAGCGGAGCAGGAAACAGTACTACTGTGCGCAATTACAGTTTTGTAGATACCAAACCTGCATCTGCCACCAACTATTACCGTTTAGCACAAGTAGATTACGATGGTACGATACACTACAGCCAAACTATTGCCTTAGCTAACGAGGGGCAACAACAGTATAGTCTATCGCCAAATCCAGCAAACGATTATCTGCTTATCCACCAAAACAAAGAGGCACAAGCTACGCAATATACGGTGTGCAATGTGTTGGGTAATGTGGTAGCAAAAGGTAGTTTTACAGCATCAACGCATAAACTTAATGTAGCAAATCTACCCAAAGGTAGCTATTTTATTACGCTACAACAAGCTACGCAAACGCAAAGCTTACAATGGGTTAAGGAGTAAGGGTAGATGATAAATAAACCACCTTATATGGGTGTGTGATGATAAACAATAAACACAAAAACACCACAAATGCCTAGTTAATTACTAGGTATTTGTGGTGTTTTGTTGGTAAAAAGGGCTTATTACGTAGCTATAACAATAGTTTTATGGTAGATGAGTTAGTTGTTGTTCAATACTTGTTGATAGATGTTAAGGGTATGTTTTGCGGTAGCAGCTTTGGTAAATTGTTGCACAAATATGGCGGCATTATCAATCAATTGTTGTTGTAGATGAGCATCATTCAATAAACTAACAACTGCATTAGCTAAGGCTTTGGCATTTTTTACGTTGGCTAACAAACCAGTTTGTTGGTGTTGTATCAACTCGGGTATGCCACCGGCAGCAGTAGCCACAACAGGTACGCGGCACACAAAAGCATCGAGGATAGACGTACCTAAACCTTCGGTAGTAGAGGTAATCAAAAACACATTTAGTTGAGGCAAGATAGCAGGCACGTCGTTTCGGAAACCAGTAAAGATAACTCTATCAGCAATGCCTTTTTGTTGGCTATAAGTGTGTAGTTGTTGGTGCAGTTCGCCCTCGCCGATGGCAAAGAAGTAGGCATTTATACCCGCATCGAGTATTAGTTGGGCGGTATCTATAAAAGTAAAGTAATCTTTATGAGGAGCCAAAGCAGCAACATTGCCAATAAGCAAAGCATTAGCGGGTATGTTATACTGTTTTTTAAGGCTATTAGTAGCAACTTGGTTAAAACGGCTAACATCAATACCGCTATAAACCGTACACAATTTAGTTTTATCGTCAATTGATTGTGCCACAATCTCTTCGATAGCTTTTGATACGCAAATAATCTTTTTTACTTGCCGATGATTGTATTTATGCAGGGTATAGCGGCTGTTTCGGATAGCAAAATCAACTCGCCGCGACACAACGATAGGAGTGGGGTTAGCAAAAACATCGGCGGCGATAACAGCAAACTGGTGGGCATGTGGGTCGTGGGCATGGATAATATCAATGTGGTTTTGTTTGCACACTTGTTTAATTTTGTGGGCAAAAAAGGGATTAAAGGTAAAAGCTTTTGTTTGTGCGATGTGGTCAATGCCTTGTTTTTTGCAGTAATGGTGCATAGCCGAGCCACGAGTGCAAATAACTTGCTGATTTAAGTTAGGCAGTTGGCGCAATTCGTTTATTAGGTAAGCAATTTGTTGTTCGCCGCCGCGCCAAGTACGTGCGGTTGAGATATGCAAGATGTTCAATGCTAATTATTGATTGTTAATTATTGACTATGGATTGTAATTGCTAACAAATGGCATATAGATAGTTAATTACGGCAGCAAAAGTAAGCAATTATGTTTAAATGGCGTGTTAAATGCAAGTTTATTTTGTTTTTTTTAGGTATTGGGTTAAGTAAAATTTAGGATGATGAGGCGCAATTGAGTATAGGCATAAAAAAACAGCAATTATTGGTTAGACAATTGCTGTTTGGTAGGTTTCGTTTAGGGGTATGGGGTGCACAAAGTTTAGCGGCACTCTATTTTTAGTAGCTGATTAACTAGGGTCGTAGGCATCTAGTTGGTTTTTTAGTTCTTTGCGGGCAAAGAAGATACGGCTTTTTACGGTACCGAGTGGTAGGTCAAGGTCTTCGGCAATTTCGTGGTATTTAAACCCTTCAAAGTGCATCATAAACGGCACTCGGTATTCATCACTTAGGCTGTCTATGGCGTGGTTAATATCCTCTAACATCAAATTGCCAGAGCCTGTATGTGCCATGTTAATACTTGGCATATTGATAAAGTAGAGGTTATCGGTAGTATCTATTAGGGTGTTACGTTTTGCTGCTCGGCGGTAGTTGTTAATAAAAATGTTTTTCATGATGGTAAACAACCATGCTTTTAGGTTGGTACCCTCAATGTATTTTTCGTGGTTAGTTAATGCCCTATACACTGTTTCTTGTAATAGGTCGTGGGCATCGTCCATGTTTTTGGTTAAGTTGATGGCATACGGTTTAAGGCTTGCGATCATGTTGACTACTAATACCTGAAAATTGATAACTGTTCCCATAGCTTTAAGATTTTGTAGTGCAAAGGTACTCTGTTATTTTGTAACTTCCAAATTTTTGTTTAACTTTTTTCAAAAAAAATTAAACAAAGTTATTTTGGCTGATTTTTAGCTTGTTTTTGGCAGTAAAAATGGTGTTACAGCGTTTGTTTTTGCTTTGCGTAGTTTTTTTAAGATATATGGGTATAGAAAAAACCGCAACTGCCGTTTTAGGCAGTTGCGGTTTTTATAATCGGTTATGTATATAGGGTAGTAATACGTTTGCTTGGTGTTATGCGGGGTTATAAATGTCTAGTTGGTTTTTTAGTTCTTTGCGGGCGAAGAAGATGCGGCTTTTTACGGTACCTAGGGGTAGTTCAAGGTCTTCGGCAATTTCTTGGTATTTAAACCCTTCGAAGTGCATCATAAACGGCACGCGGTATTCGTCGTTTAAACTATTTATGGCTTTGTTTAGGTCTTCCATAACTAGTTGTCCTTCGCCTTTATTAAGGGCTATGTAGTTTGGTGCATTTATAAAATAGAGGTTATCGGTTGTATCAATAAGTGTGCTTCGTTTGGTGTTTCGGCGGTAGTTGTTAATAAAGATGTTTTTCATGATGGTAAACAACCACGCTTTTAGGTTGGTACCCTCTACATATTTTTCGCCGTTGGTTAATGCCCTGTACACTGTTTCTTGTAGTAGGTCTTGAGCGTCTTCTATGTTCTTTGTTAAATTAAGAGCATAGGGTTTAAGGTTACTAATCATGCCTACTACTAAACGCTGGAAGTTAATTACTGTTCCCATGGTTTTGTTGTTTTATATAGCACAAAGGTACTACTTTTTTTTGAGACTACCAAATTAATTGTAAAGTTTTTGTTGCTAAACATTAAACAAAAGGCTTTAAACAATCAAAACTGGTGTTTAAACATCATTTTTTAACAATAATTAACAGCTATTGGGTGTCATTCTGATACTTGAACAGCTAGTAGGTGCTTGTATAAGGCGTTTTAAAAAAAAATGGCGCGTTTAAGCCAATAAATGGGTGCTATTTGCTTTTTATTGTTTAACTTTGAGCTTTATTTTTCCATCTAAATTTTGGGAGTTATGAAAAAGATACTTTTTGTATTTGTTATGGGGTGTTTGTTATCGGTGGGTGTTTGTGCACAAGATGCCAAACAAGGTACAGAACCCATTAAGCAAACAATCGAAAAAACGCCTTTGCATCAATTGTACTTGCCTAAACAGGCTATTAAGGTAGGTGTGGTGCGGTACAAAGATGGCGAGGTGTTAGACGGCGAACTGTCGCCAGATGGTATGCGCTTGATACTTAAAAATTACAGCCGTAAGGGCAGTGTAGAAGTTACTTTGTTGTTCAAAGATGGAACCGAAGAAACTATTCAGCGCACATCGTGTGTGATTGATATGCTACCCGATTTGTAAAGCGCTTAGGGGTGCCGTAAGGTGCGTTTGATACCGACTTAAGTAAGTGACAACTGTGTTCGTATTAGTTGTTTAAATCATTTTGTTCTGCCCCGCTTGACGCGGAATCGGTCTTTTTTGGGGGTGATGATTGGCATACCCTATTTGCACAGCCTTAGGCACCCCCAAAGCAAAGCAAGTGCAACCACCCCATCAGAAACTTTCCCATGTCTGTATCAAAGTACCAAAAAACAAAACACCGCTACCTATGTGGTAGCGGTGTTTGCTTTGAAGCGCCCTCTCTAGGAATCGAACCTAGGACCTGCGGATTAACAGTCCGTCGCTCTAACCGTCTGAGCTAAGAAGGCGTTTGCGGGTGCAAAGATACAGCAGTATTTTGAAAGCTGCAAGTATTTCGCGTTTTTTTTTATTTTTTTTTAAAGGCGCCCTCTCTAGGAATCGAACCTAGGACCTGCGGATTAACAGTCCGTCGCTCTAACCGTCTGAGCTAAGAAGGCGTTTGTGGGTGCAAAGGTAAGGCAGTTTTTTGGAACGTGCAAGTGTTTGCTGGTTTTTTTTTAAAAAAAGTGGGTAATTTGTTTGTAGGTGGATGTTTGTAGGTGATAAGGGAGTAATTTTTAGTGTTTTAACCCAATTTTTCCTTGTGGTACCCAACTCAAATTAGCTAATTACGCTCAATATGGAGTTAATTGGTGGTAAAATAGGTTGTCCGTGTGAGGACAAGGACAATGGCGTTTGGCAAATTTGGGTACTACATAACGAACTTGGGTTAAGGAGATTTGGCATTTGCCACAAAAAAAAACACCATTATCTTTATGTAAAGGTAATGGCGTTTTTTTTTGTTTGGATATGGTTGTTTGGGCTTAGTCTTTTGCTAATTCGTCTTTACTATCAATAATGGCAGTATCGGCGGGGGCAGGTGGTGTGTAGTTATCATCAAAGGGGCGTTTCCCGATGAGTTGCTCAAGGTCGTCTTTATGGATAACTTCGTTTTTGAGCAATGCTTGCGCCAAAAGGTCAAGTTCGTGGCGTTTTTCGGTTAGCAGTTGTTTGGTGCGTAAATAGGCGCTATCTATAATACGTCGTACTTCTTGGTCAATCATTTGGGCAGTTTCTTCCGAGTAAGGTTTTTGGAAACCATATTCGTTTTGTGGGTCGTAGTACGATATGTTACCTACTTTGGCGGTCATGCCATAAATGCTAACCATGGCATAAGCCATTTTGGTGATACGTTCAAGGTCGTTTTGCGCACCCGTTGATATTTTGTTAAAAATAATATCTTCGGCAACACGTCCGCCAAGGGTCATACACATTTGGTCGATGAGTTGTTCGGTGGTGTACAGGTATTGCTCGTTAGGTATATATTGTGCATAGCCTAATGCTGCTACGCCGCGGGGTATAATAGTTACCTTAAGTAATGGGTGTGCATAGCGCAAATACCAACCTGCTATGGCGTGTCCGGCTTCGTGATAGGCGATAATGTTTTTTTCTTCGGGCAGTATTATTTTGTTCTTTTTTTCTAATCCACCAATTACGCGGTCAATGGCATCTTGAAAATCGGACATATCAACGGCTACCTTTCTTTTACGGGCGGCAATTAGGGCTGCTTCGTTGCATACATTGGCAATGTCGGCACCTGCAAAGCCGGGTGTTTGTGCAGCAATGCGTTTAACGTCTAGGTCGGGGGTAGTTTTAATATTTTTTAGGTGGACTCTAAAAATTTGTTCGCGTCCAACGGCATCGGGCCGGTCTATGGATATTTGGCGGTCGAAACGCCCTGGTCGCATTAAGGCACTGTCTAGCACATCGGGTCGGTTGGTGGCGGCTAACATAATTACTACCTTGTCCGAGCTAAAACCGTCCATTTCTACCAATAAAGCGTTAAGGGTGCTTTCGCGTTCGTCGTTGCCTTGCACCATATTTTTGCCTCGTGCGCGTCCAATGGCATCTATTTCATCTACAAAAATAATACAAGGCGATTTTTCGCGGGCTTGTTTAAATAAATCCCGAACCCTTGATGCTCCAACGCCTACAAAAAGTTCTACAAAATCGGAGCCAGATATGCTGAAAAATGGCACTTTTGCTTCGCCAGCCATGGCACGAGCAAGTAGCGTTTTACCTGTTCCCGGAGGTCCAACTAATAAAACCCCCTTGGGTATTTTGCCGCCTAATGCGGTGTATTTGGTGGGTTCTTTTAAAAAGTCGACTACTTCGAGTATTTCGGCTTTGGCTTCGTCGAGACCAGCAACATCATCAAAAGTAATATTTATTGATTGCCCTTCAAATAAAGTGGCTTTTGATTTACCAATGTTAAATATTTGACCGCCTGCACCGCCGCCGCCGCCGTTAATGCGGCGCATAATAAAAATCCACAAACCAATAATAAGCAAAAATGGCAATATTAGGTTTAGAATATTTTTCCAATTACCGCGCGATTCGTAGGATACGGGAACTACTTGTTCGGGTTTTGCCGCATTTTGCTGTGTTTGCAAATTGCTCATGAACGACTCGATAGAGGCAATGTAGAAATAGAATTTGGGGGCGTTTTTGTCGTTACCAAAGCGGGTTTCTTCGGCGGGTTTGTAGGCAGGTTTGTCAGCCGCTTCGGGTTTTAGGTAAACCTCAACGTACTCTTTATCTACCAATATTATTTTAGATACATCGCCCGAGGGTAGCAGGTCACGAAAAAAGTTTTGCTCTGTTATTTCCCGTGTATTGTTTTGCATCGGGAAAAAATACAGGGCAGTAATGGCTATAAGAATGGCTCCATAAATCCAGTAATAATTAAATTTACTAGATTTTTCGTTGTTGTTGCCATCGTTATTGTTATTTTGCTCTGTCATATTTTTTTAGGGGAATTGTTTTTTTTGTTTGGTATTTTTGTGGATAATGAATGTACCATTTTAGCTAATAGATGGCTGATATTTATACAGATAGGTAACACATTGATAATGAGTGTTTATATTGACACAAGTTTTTTATGGTGTTTGCTTGTATATCAACCATTTTATTAATTTAAACTGTTGCAAAAGGTATGTTATCGGGTATTGGCTCGTGCTGAGTAGACTTGGCATCGCCCCAAAGGTCTTCGAGTTGATATAGCTCGCGTTTATCTTTATGAAAGATATGTACTAGTACATCAAAATAGTCTACCAATACCCATTCGGGCGAGTTGATGCCTTCGGTGTGATAGGGGTGTAAGCCGGCTTCGTGTTTTACCTTATAGGTTACATTATCGGCAATTGCCCGCATGTGAGGAGCCGATGTGCCTTCGCAAATAATGAAATGATCTGCCATCGAATCGTTCAGCTCGCTTAAATTTAGGCTAATTACTTTTAAGCCTTTTTTATCGTGGATGCTTTCCACAATTAGGTCAATTAAAGCCTGTTGTTGTTTGGCTTTTGTTTTTGCTTGAGAATTTGCTTTCAATAGATATTTTTTTAGTTAAATAGTATACACCCTAAGCAAAAATAGGTAGCTTTGGGGCTTCAAAGGTACAAATTATTTACGAGATGAATAACACACTTTTTGTCGGAAATGTTTTTATTGAGTTAGATAAAGTTGATTCTACCAATAATTATGCCTTAAGTTTGCTAAAAAATACGCCTTTGCCTATAGAAGGTACTGCAATATATGCCCTTGAGCAGTATGCCGGACGCGGACAACGCGGAAACGAGTGGGTGGCTAGCATAGGCGAAAACATTACTACTAGTATTATATTGTATCCCAAACAACTTTTAGCTACCCAACAATTTGCATTAAGCCAGCTAATTGCCTTGGCAGTATGCAATTTTGTTGCCGAAAGGGTAGGAGAAGGGGTAAAAATTAAGTGGCCCAACGATATTTATTACCAAAACACCAAAATAGGGGGTATTTTGATAGAAAACATGGTGACGGGCAATAAGCTGGCAAGTTCGGTGGTGGGCATTGGTTTAAACGTTAATCAAACCTTTTTTGACCCTAATTTGCCCAATCCTACATCGTTAAAAAAAATTACGCAACAACATTATTTACTCAACGATTTATTAAAACAGCTATATTGGCACATAGAGCAACAATATATGCGCCTACGGACTGACAATTTGACATACATTAAACAGCAGTATTTGGCAGTCTTGTACCGATACAACGAGCCTACTTGGTTCGAGTTGCTAAAGTATAATAACGAAATAGTACAGGCAAAAATTGTTGATGTGGCACCAAATGGTTGTTTAATTTTGCAATACCTAGATAATTATTATGCCGAAACCAATGTTTTTGATATTAAGGAAATTAGGCTTTTAACCTAAAAAAAATGCCCTAATAAATAAACTGCAGTTTTTAAGAAACAAAATTAAGCACCCCAAAGTTGTTGCTAAGTAAATAAACAATAGACAGTGGCAAATAGGCAGGTAATTAACCTTTTGATGCTTTTGTAGATGGCAAAAAAGAGCAAATTATTGCTTTTAGCACTTTATTGACAAAAAAAAGACAAAGTTTTTGACAAATAGTAACAACATTTCAACAAAAAAAGTACCTTTGTGTTCAAATAAAAACTAGTTTTAATTTTTACGCCTTTTTGTATCTAGCACTATTACTTGTAGACTCACTTATCTCGTTTCTATGCCATTTTTCATCCGATTGTATTGAAAAATAGCACATCTGTTTTGCAACACTTGCCTAAAAGTGTACACCTCTTTTTTTAAAAATTAGCTTGTATTTACTAAAAAACAAAAAAAGTTGTTGTACCTTTGCATGGTGAAATATTGCCATAACTACTTTCGATTTACTCAAATTCTTATTTAAATATCTTTAAATCAAATTAATCATTTGTTTATGACACAATTATTTACGAAATTGGTTGTATTTGTTTGCCTTTGCGCATTAACAAGTACCCAATTATTTGCTCAATGCGGCGTAGGAAACCCGTTTAGCTCGAGCACATTACCTGCTAACTCGGGTGTTGTGGTTGCTGGACCTTGTGATTATGGCGGAGAATACACCCCATGGACAGAAGTGGCAGCATCGCCACAAACGTACAATGTGGTGGTTTGTAATTCTGTTGCCACAGCCAACCCAGCTTTTACTAACAGCCCTTGGGTAGAGGTTAGAGACAATGCCGACAACCTACTTAACTCGGGTTATGCCGATTGTACAGGTGCCGGTATGGATTTTACCTCCAACGGAGCTGGTCCGTACAAAATTAGTACTTGGGACGGTAATACCTGCGGAACCCCATCGGTGTGTAGCTACACCCAAGTAGAGTGCCTTACTTGCCCCGCTGCTGTTTGTAATATTGGCAGCACTTTAAACGGTGCAGGTACTGTTAGCGGCACAACGCTTGGCTCAGGTAACAACTCTTTGTTGCGTGCCAGCGAGGATTATATTGTTCAAGTAAACTTGCCTTCGGCTGGTAACTGGACGTTTTCGTTGTGTAACGGATCCTCGTTTGATACCTATTTGTATTTAGGTACTACTTGTGGAGCAGGTAACATAGCCTCTAACGATGATGGCTGCGCTCCTTACTCTACCATTACAAGTAACTTAGCCGCGGGCACTTACTTTGTAACCATCGAGGCATTTGGTGCTACCACTACTGGTGCTTTTACCTTAACGGTTGTTGCTCCTCCAACATGCCCTGCTCCAACTGCACTTACTGCATCGGGTTTAACGGCATCGGCTGCTACTTTGTCTTGGACAGCAGGTGGCACCGAAACCGCTTGGAACCTAGAATGGGGCGCAACAGGCTTTACGCAAGGTACAGGTACACTTGTATCGGGTTTAAGTGCTGCTAGTTATAGTGCAAGCGGTTTCAGTAGCTGTACTGCCTACCAATATTATGTACAAGCCGATTGTGGTGGAGCTACAGGTACTAGCACATGGGCTGGACCGTTTAGCTTTACTACTTTCTGCCCTTGTATAACCGACTATACCTTAAATGGTGCAGGCACTATCACAGGCACTACACTTGGTGCAGGCAACGACTGTACCTTGCGTGACAGCGAAGATGTAACCATAAGTTGGTACAATATCCCATGGCAACTGGACAATTCGTTGTGCGGCTCGGCTTTCGATACCTATTTGTATTTAGGTACCACTTGTTGTTTGGGCGATATTGCCTCTAATGATGATGCTTGCGGTTTGCAATCATCTGTTACTACTAATGTTACTGCAGGTACTTACTATGTAACCGTAGAAGGATTTAGTGCTACTGGAGCAGGTGCCTTTACATTCACACTATCGCCTCCACCAGCTGCCCATGATGGTGATGATTACCAGGTGCTGTATCTGTAACACGAAACGAAACCTGTAGCAAACCGATGGTTTTGCTGTTCAGCAGCATCTGCCGATGCTAATACTTGTCATGTGGTCCAGCCAACGGTGATGTTTGAGTACAACTGTAACAGCCACTGCCTACCTTGTCTTGCTGTAAATAGGTGGCTTTGATGGTGTTGTTGAACTTAGAATGGCTGTGTGGTTCGCTTACATCAGTTGGTTGTGCCGACAATAACTTTGGTACAGGCTTAGAGGCTATTGCTGCTTCGGGCTTAACCGTTGGACAAACTTATTATGTACGTGTTTACAGTTGGTCATCAGCAGCGCCTACTACACCTACCTTTACTATTTGTGTATATGGCACACCCGAATGTATAGGTGACTATACCTTAAATGGACCTGGCACAGTTAGCGGTACCACAGTAGGTTCGGGTAACGACTGTACCTTGCGTGACAGCGAAGATGTAACCATAGAAGTAGTAGTACCTACCGATGGCAACTGGACATTCTCGTTGTGCGGCTCGGCTTTCGATACCTATTTGTATTTGGGCACTACTTGTTGTTTGGGCGATATTGCCTCTAATGATGATGCTTGCGGTTTGCAATCATCTGTTACTACTAATGTTACTGCAGGTACTTACTATGTAACCGTAGAAGCATTTGGTACAACTACTACTGGTGACTTTACATTCACCTTATCGCCTCCGCCAACAGCCCCTGCTAACGACGATTGCTTAGGCGCCGAAGTTTTGGCACAAAACGCATCATGTGTTAACACCGCAGGCACTATTGGTGGTTCAACAGACTCGGGTATTACTAATACCTGCGGCGGTTCATCTGCCGACGATGTTTGGTATAGTTTTGTAGCAACTACCGAAGACCCTATTATTGAGCTAAACGCCACATTCGATGCTGTTTTAGAATTGATGAGCGGCGGTTGTGGTGGTCTTACATCGGTAGCTTGTGCCGACAACAACTTTGGTACAGGTCTTGAAGCTATCTCATCAACAGGTTTAACTATTGGAGCTACTTATTATGTGCGTGCCTATAGCTGGAGCACAGCTACCCAAATAAATACCGCTTTTGATATTTGCGTACACGACAACTCATGTACCACCGACCTTAGTGTAACCGCACCCGGCTCGTGGACAGGTACTACAGTTGGTGCAGGCAACGACTGTTTGTTGCGTCCTAGCGAAGAGATAATTTACGAAGTAACCATACCTACCGATGGCACTTGGATTGTTGACCTTTGCGGCTCGACTTATGATACGTACTTATACATAGGTACAGAATGTTGCACAGGCGATATTGCCAGCAACGATGATTTCTGTGGCTTACAATCGTCTATCACTACTGCCCTTACAGCCGGTACTTATTATGTAACTGTTGAAGGATTTGGTACTGCCTCGGCAGGCGACTATACCCTAAACATTAACCCATTTGTACCTGCTGTAAATGATGAGTGTTTGAACGCCGAATTTATTACACAAAGTAGCACTTGTAACCCAACAACAGGTACTATCTTAGGTGCATCTCAATCATTAGCTCCTATTGATTGCGAAGGTTTCTTGGCTCCTACTGCCAACGATGTTTGGTACTCGTTTATACCAACTACCGATAACCCATGGGTTGTTATTGAACCAGGATTTGCAGCACAAGCCGAAGTATTAACAGGCGGCTGTGGCGGTCTTACATCGGTAGCTTGTGGTAACAACTTCACAGGTGTATTGCGCATCGAAACAGCAGGCTTAACCATTGGTCAAACTTATTATGTGCGTTTGTGGAACTACAATGCTGCTTACCTAGACCCTAGCTTTACCATTTGCGTACAAGACGCGCCCGCAGCACCAGCCAACGACGATTGTATAAACGCCGAGTTTGTTACACAAGCAGCAACTTGTAATCCAACTTCGGGTACGCTTTTAGCTTCTACTGCATCGCCACAAGCGGTTCCTTGCTTTGGCTCTGCCGACGACGATGTTTGGTATAGCTTTGTAGCAGGTACTGCCAATCCATTTGTTGATGTAAATATGAACTTTGATGGCGTAATTGAACTATTAAGCGGTGGTTGCGGTTCGCTTACCTCTATAGGTTGCGCCGACAATAACTTTAGTACAGGCTTAGAATCAATTGCATCGAGTGGTCTAACTGTTGGTCAAACCTACTATGTACGTGTATATAGCTGGTCGACGGTAGTACAAGCCGACCCAACCTTTACTATTTGTGTGCGTAATGCTCCACCTCCGCCAGTTAATGACGATTGTACAGGTGCTATCAGCCTTGACCATACACCCGATTGCGAACCAACAGCAGGTACCATTGCAATATCTACCCAATCTATACCAGCAATTACTTGCGATGGCTTTACAGGTGTGGCTGACGATGATGTTTGGTACAGCTTTGTAGCTGCCGAAGCAGACACTACACATATTGACTTAAATGCTGGTTTTGATGCCGTATTAGAGCTACGCGATGGCGACTGTAATGGTGGTAACACCCTTGACTGTTCGGATACCAACTTTACCGTAGGTTTAGAAAGCATTGATTATGTAGGTTTAACACCTGGTCAAACTTACTATATCCGTGCATATAGCTGGTCGGGTTTCCAGCCTGCCGATGAAAGCTTTACTATTTGCGTATATGGTGCTAACCCAGCTATTGATTTACCTTGTGGTACAACCATACAATTGGTACAAACAGGTACTATCAATGGTGGTTTGTTTAACAACTACAATGTTTACGAAATTGACCTTTCGGGTGCTGCTGCTCCTTTCGATTTCCAATGGGATAACGAAGGCTATGTTCGATACAGTATTGATTTGGAAACAAACATTGTAACTGTAGTTACTGCTGCAAACGCTATTTTTACCGTAACTATTACCGATAGCGATGGCTGCCAACAAGTAATTAGCAATGGCGATAATAACGACATTTTTGCTATTACTAGCTACACAACAACCGAAGATGACCAAACTGGTATTGGTGCAGTAGATATTACTGTTCAAGGTGGCTCGGGTAGTTACAGCTACGAATGGTCGAATGGTGCTACTACCCAAGACATTAGTGGATTGAGCAGTGGTTGGTATAACGTACTTGTAACCGATAATGGTTCGGGTGCTGTTGAAGAAGGTTGGTATTGGGTTGCAGAAGATACTCGTGGTCGTAAAGTGGATATGAGTAGCCAAATGCAAATTATGCCTAATCCGGCAATTAACAACACTACCATTAGCTTTGTAGTAGGCAACAATGCCAAAGCTACGGTTGCAGTGTACGATGTAACAGGCAAACAAGTTGGTAACGTTTACAACGGTGCCGTTGAAGCTAACAAAGTAATAACCGTTGATTACTCGACAGCATCTTTACCTTCGGGTATCTATACTACGGTATTAACAACCAATACAGGTGTGGTAAAACAACAAAAATTAGTTGTTGTACGCTAAAACTTAATAGGTATTGTTAATCCCTAAATAAAAAAAATCCCCTGCTGAGCTGTTGCTTAGTGGGGGATTTTTTATGCCTAAACTATTTGCTTTAGGTGCAATTAAGGCGCGTTGTGGCTTAGAAATAAAGGTATTTGGTGGGCGCAAACTGCTAATATTATGGGCAGACAAAAGGTGCAATCAGCACCGAATATGAAACTGCGCGAAGCAAATGTATTTTATGTGCCTAGGCGTGTTTTTCGAAAATTATTTTGAGAAATACCAGTTGAGCTAAATGCGTATTTTTTGCTAAATTTTGTGTATTTTTGCACCCTATTTGTTGATAAATACCACTCGTTTCAACTAATTTTAATTAGTATTGATTAATTTTGTGATATAAAAAACTCTTCATTATAAATTTCCTATTAACACATGCATCATCTACATCAATGGTTATTACAGCTCGAAACCGACCATCGAGATATATCTTCGGCTCCGTCGAAACGAAAAGCACAGCATTTTATAGACGAATTGATTGCTTTTTTGTTTCCGAACGATAATCATTTGCCTTGTACTTTGCCTTATTTGCAAATAGGTTTGGCTCGGTTAGAGGTGCAACTACACGAGTTATTATTGCCCCTGCGAAGCCAATTGTTGAGCAAAATTGACGATATAGTGCAACATTATTTTGCTACTTTGCCCATTATATACCAAACATTAAAACTTGATGCCCAAACTATTTTGCAATTTGACCCCGCTGCTGCCTCAATGCAAGAGGTGGTGAGTGCTTATCCGGGGTTTAGGGCTATTGCTGTTTATAGGCTTACGCATCAGTTGGTGGGTATGGGTGTGCCTACCTTGCCGCGTTTGTTGTCGGAGTATGCCCACAGCCAAACGGGTATTGATATTCATCCGGGGGCAACAATTGGTAGTGCTTTTTTTATTGACCATGGTACGGGCGTAGTTATTGGCGAAACTACACATATTGGTAATAATGTAAAGATTTATCAAGGTGTAACACTTGGGGCGTTAAATGTGCAAAAAGATTTAGCCCAAACCAAACGCCACCCAACTATTGAGGATAATGTTATTATTTACTCGGGTAGCACTATATTGGGCGGCAATACGGTAATTGGACATAGTAGCATTATTGGTGGTAACACCTGGATAACCGAAACCGTGCCGCCTTACTCGTTGGTGTACCACAAAGCCGAGGTGCGCATCCGAAACAAACAAGTGCCTTATACGCACGAGATTGATTTTGTTATTTGATGGAAAAGTAAACTACAAAAGCCGTTTAACTTATTGGTTAAACGGCTTTGAGTATTTGATATTGTTGTTTATTTGTTTTTAAATAAGCTATCTACAAACTCGCGTTTGTTAAATACTTGTAATTGTTCCATGCCCTCGCCAACACCAATGTATTTAATAGGTACTTTAAATTGGTCGGCAATACCAATTACTACGCCGCCTTTGGCTGTACCGTCGAGTTTGGTGATGGCAATGCAGCTTACGTCGGTGGCATTGGTAAAATGTTTGGCTTGTTCAAAGGCGTTTTGCCCTGTTGAGCCATCGAGTACCAATAACACATCGTGTGGTATGTTGGGTGCTACTTTTTGCATAACACGTTTAATTTTTGATAGTTCTTCCATCAAATGTACTTTGTTATGTAGGCGCCCGGCGGTATCAATAATGGCAACGTCTACTTGTTTGGCTACTGCCGATTGTACGGTATCGAAGGCTACGGCTGCGGGGTCGGCGCCGGTGCCTTGTTTTACGATGGGTACTTCGGCTCGGTCTGCCCAAACTTGTAGTTGTTCAACGGCTGCGGCACGGAAGGTATCGGCGGCGCCTAGCAGCACGCTAAGCCCATTTTTTTTGAATTGATAGGCTAATTTGCCAATAGTAGTTGTTTTACCTGCTCCGTTTACGCCCACCACCAATAGCACATACGGATAGGGTTTGGTATTGGGTATCTCAAAACCGTTGTATTCGGGGGTATTGTTTTCGGTTAGTAGGTCAATCATTTCGTTTTTTAGCATGGCGTATACCTCGTCGGTACTGTTGTACTTTTCGGTTGCCACGCGCTCTTCTAGGCGGTCTATGAGTTTTATGGTCGTTGCTACGCCAATGTCCGAGGCTATGAGTGCGTCTTCGATGTCGTCTAACACTTCTTCGTCAACGACAGTTTTACCCGCTACAGCTTTGGCGAGTTTAGAAAAAATACCTTCGCTGGTTTTTTGTAAACCTTTGTCGAGGTCTTCTTTTTTTTCTTTGTTAAAAAAATCAAAAAATGCCATATTTGTTATTGATTGACGAAGTGGGGAATAGTAAATGGTGTGGGTTTGGTGCTAAAAAGGTTTTTTTTGGGGTGGATGTTTGTTTGTTGTACTATATTACAAACAACAAAAGCCC
>JADKCK010000046.1 GCA_016718845.1 Sphingobacteriales bacterium | reverse complement strand
AGAACTGGCTGCGGCATTTACAGAAATGCCAAAGGCATTCCCAAAATCCCCCCTTTTTGAAAAAAGGGGGCTAGGGGGATTAGAAAAACTGCTTGCGGCATTTCCAAAATCCCCCCTTTTTGAAAAAAGGGGGCTAGGGGGATTAGAAAAACTAGCCTATTTTGCAACAATTGTGCATCTTTACAATCAAAAAAAAGAAGCCTTATAAACGAGGAACAAAAGATTGTTCATTGTTTATAAGGCATCTTTTCAAAAAGTTTAACGATAAATGGCTATTTATTGCTGGGTATTGTCAATAGTTTAATTTGGCGAAAAAGTTTGGGTTGTTAGCACCTTAGCAGCCTCAATATTTTGTTCATCTTTCATAAACAATAGGTTAAAATAATCGCCAGCAATCCATTTTTCCATAAAATTAGTGTAGTATCTACTACCCGGGTTACCCGACTGACCACCCGGATATACCCCAAAGGCTTCTGTTTTGTTGCCAATAGCCACAATCATTCGCCACGACGGTCCGTTAGTTGGTGTTACGGCATTAAGTATACCTGCATCGCCGCCAACATTTATGTTTTCGATGCCAAGGGCAGGGATACGGGCAAGATGTCTAACATCTGTACCTTTAAATGCTGCCCAAGTGCGGTCGTTTTTAGTGGCATCAGCCCAATTTTGTAAGCTATCAACAGCTTGTTTAAACGATATTTGCACCAATTCGGTGGCGGTTTCTTTTTGTGGGGTAGATTTTATGTCCATAAATTTGCTATTAGGCTGCAAAACCAACAGTTGATTAGTAATGTAGCTTTTAGGCAATAGCAAAGGCGTGTTACTATCGGGTGTTTTTAGCTCATCCCATAAATTGTTTACCAAGATGCCCCAAAATAATTTGTACATACTAGGTGCAATTAGGTCGGGGTTGTTAAAAAAGTCCCAACTATTAAGTATGTGGTAAGTATTAAGTTCTTCTTTATTTAAGTTGGTGGTATCAATATAGCCAAGCAATGCCTTTAGGCTTTCGGCGGCTTGCAGATTGTAGTTATCGGTTTGTAGGTCTTTCATATCCTGCACCGTAATGTCTTGAGCCATTACTAATTGTTGATTAAGCCTACGGTTACGGTAATATTCGAAGTTACCATTGTAATAATAGGGGTAAAGCGAGTCGGTAGGGTGCTGGTTAGCCGAGCTAATGAAGCCCCGCTCGGGGTTTTTTACGTGTGGATTGTGGGATTGTGGGATATAACTTTGCCATTCGTTGCCCGAAAAAGTACTATCGAGTAAAAATTTTCCTTGTTGTCGCCACTTCAACGGAAACTTGCCTTGTTGCCAAATGGCGATATTACCCGCAGCATCGGCATAAGCAAAGTTTTGGGCGGGGCATTCGTAGTGTTTTAGGGCATTAACATAGTCGTCGTAATTAGCGGCTCGGTTAAGTTGGTAAAAGGTAAGCAGTTCGTCCGATTGGTCGAGGGCTTTCCAGTGCATAGCCAAATTTTTGTTTTTATTGTCTTCGTAATCGTACACAATAGGTCCAAAATCGGTATAAATAACGGTATCTTGTAGGGCATCGGCAAATCGCACTTTTATAGTTTCGATGCGTTGGGTAGTTTTTTTCCAAGCATTGTTGTATTTGTACTCTTTTCGGGCGGCATTTTTAAACTGTATTTTGTACCAGTCTTTCACATCTCTTGAGCCATTAGTTACGCCCCAGGTAATGTTTTCGTTAAAACCAATTACCACACAAGGCGAGCCGGGCAGCGATACCCCATATACATTAACATTAGGCGAATGTAGTTGAATCTCGAACCAAATAGAGGGGAGGTTAAGCCCAAGGTGTGGGTCGTTGCACAAAATGGCTTGTCCGGTAGCCGTTTTTGATGGAGCGACAGCCCAATTGTTACTACCCAAGCTAGGTTCGGGCTTGCGGCGGTGTGGCAAGGGTAGGAGAGAGGTGGTAGAGTCGTTTAATAAATCTTGTAGTATGTTTTCGTCGGGGTGATTGGTAGTAGGGGTTTTAGGTAGGGTATCTTTGGGTGCTTGCGGTTGTTTAGGCGATGCAATAGCTTGGAAATCGGCATCGGCATCAACGGGGATAATGGGGTCTATTCCTTTAGGGAAATCCGGAAAAAGGGCATTAAAGTCCGTATTACCTAATAGTTTATAGGCGTTGGTCATTTCAAGGTCGTTGTCGCCGCCGGTAAGGTCGTCTGCCATATATTTGAGCAGCAATGCCGACTTTAGGGGTGTCCAAGGTTCGGGTTGGTAGTTTAGTAATTTATACTCAAAAGGCATTGTTTTATAACTCAACGAGTTGATGTAGGCATTTACACCTTGAGTATAGGCTTGCACTATATTTTTGGTGGTTGAGTTAGTGTTTAGGGCATTAAGGGCGTTTTCGGCGGCGGTAATCATGCCTTTATGTCGTTGTTCGCGGTCGTAGTTAATGGCTTTTTTACCTACAATTTCCGACAGTCGCCCTGCTGAAGCATGGGTCTGAAACTCCATCTGCCATAACCTAAGCTGTGCCGTAACATAGCCTTGCATAAAGTATAGGTCGTTGTCGTTTTCGGCAAATATGTGGGGTACTAATCTGTCGTCGTACACTACTTTTACGGGTGCTTGTAGTTGTTCTAAGACATTTTTTTTAGGTAAAGATGGATGTAGTACCTCGGCGTTCTGCCAGAAGCCATTAAAAGGGTTTAAGAATTTACCCATTGGTGGCATACTTGCCAATGCCGAATTACTAAACGATTTACCCACATAAGGCAATGCTGCGGGCGAGAAATTGAGTAATACTACCCAAATAAAGGTAAGTATAGCAGCGAATAAAAATTTAAGTAACGACATATTGCAAATGATAAATAATAAACGATAATTGACAATTAGCTAACTGCCTGTTTGGGTTGCAAAATTAGTGAAAATAGTTTGGATATAGGCAAGATGCCTAAAAAAACTCCGCTAACTTTTTAGATTAGTGGAGTTTTAAGTGCAAAATGCGGCAATTAGTTATTTATATCTCGTTGGATAAAACCAAATTAAGGACAATTTGTTGGTAAAATGCAAATGTATTAATGGCTGATTAGCAAATCATCAGCCCTTATTTGGGGTTTATTTATCCAAGAATAGTGGGCTAAGCCCCATATTAGAGAATCCACCGTCGTGAAAAAGGTTTTGCATCGTGACCATGCGGGTAAGGTCGCTAAATAGGCTAATGCAATAGTCGGCGCAGGCGTCGGCAGAAGCATTGCCAAGTGGCGACATTTTTTGTGCATAGTCAAAAAAATCATCGAAGCCTTTAATACCTGTACCAGCCGTTGTTGCTGTTGGCGATTGCGAGATGGTATTAACGCGTACTTTGTTTTTTATGCCATAGTGGTAGCCAAAACTTCGGGCGATAGATTCGAGGGCGGCTTTGGCATCTGCCATATCGCCATAACCCGGAAAAGTGCGTTGGGCGGCAATGTAGCTCAATCCAACCACCGAGCCCCATTCGTTGATGGCATCGAGTTGGTAGCAAGTTTGCAAAATTTTATGGAGCGAAATTGCCGAGATGTCTAGGGTTTGGGTAAGATAGGCGTAGTTGAGGTTGGTATAATCGCGTTTTTTGCGCACATTAGGCGACATGCCGATGGAGTGCAACACAAAATCGAAGCCACCGCCAAAGTGTTCCATGGCTTTACGCACTAAGTTTTCTAAATCTTCCATATTAGTGGCATCGGCGCCAATAACGGGTGCGTTGCATTTTTCGGCTAATTGGTTGATGGTTCCCATGCGCAAAGCTACGGGGGCATTAGACAGCACTATTGATGCTCCTTCTTGATGTGCGCGCTCGGCAATTTTCCAGGCAATAGAGTTGTTATCTAAAGCGCCAAAGATTATTCCTTTTTTACCTGCTAATAGCATAGTCGATAATTATGAATGATGGATAATGAATTATAGGTGGCGTGAGTGAGTCGGGAGGGTAATAAAAAGTGAGTTATAAATAGCTCAATAAATAAAATAGATGGTAGTAAAACAGTAATTAGGAATTAAGAGTTTGGGGTTCTTAATTCCTAATTAGTAGTAGGTGTTTACTTTCGCAATCTATCTATGCTCACCATTGGTTTTTTTGAGTTACTGCGTCCGTTGCTCTGAAAGCGTTTTTCTACACTTTCGGCAATGCGTGCGGCTTCGTCTTCAAAGCAAATGATGTACGAGAATTTTTCGTACACTTGAATGTCTTTGGTAGGTATGCCTTTTATGCGTAGGTCTTCGATAAGGCGATTAACTTTTGGAAAAGTAAAATCGTCTTTTTTACCCAACTCTATGTTTAGTTTTACGCGTCTTGATGTTCGGTTATTCGAGCTAGAAAAATCGCCCCTGTCACCTCTGTCGCCACGGTCGTTTCTATCAAAGCGGTTGTCGTTTCGTTCTCCTCTACGAATCATCGGTGTTTCTTCTTCGATGTTTACGTAGTTTTTGGGGTCAAGGTCGTCTTGATAAGTTGATTTGAGCAAAGCAGCTACCACATCTTCGGGCGAGTGTTGGGCAAGCAAATCGTTGGCTATGGCTAAGTAATTGGCGTGGTTTTGTGTTTCGACCAGTTCGTTTAGGTAGCTAAAAATGCGTGCTTTTTTGGTGCTGATAAGGTCTTTAACGCTAGGCAAGGTACCTTTTACGATAGGTTTTTTGGTAATTCGTTGTATAAACTCTATTTTGCGTCGGTCGGCTCTTGAGGTAAGTGCAATGGCGATACCTTGTTTGCCGGCGCGTCCAGTACGTCCTATTCTATGCACATACGATTCGGGGTCGTGTGGCAACGAGTAGTTAATAACGTGTGTTAGGTTGTTTACATCAATACCACGTGCTGCTACGTCGGTGGCAACTAATATGCGCAGTTGTTTTGATTTTAGTTTTTGCAAGATGCGTTCGCGTTGGTGTTGCGATATGTCGCCGTGTAATGCTTCGGCGGCATAGTGTTTGCCAATTAGGTTTTCGGTAATTTCGTCGACGTTGGCTTTTGTGTTACAGAACACCAGACCGTAAAATTCGGGGAAAAAATCGATTATTCGGCATAGTGCGTCGAATTTATCGGTTGGTTTAATTTCGTAATACAGTTGCTCGGTAAGGTCGTTGGTTAGTTGTGTAGTTTTTACCGATATAAGGTCGTAGCTACCCATGTATTTACGGGCAAGTTGCAAGATACGGTCGGGCATTGTTGCCGAAAAAAGCAACATGCGGCGGTCTTTGGGCACGCTTTGCAAAATGGTTTCTATGTCGTCGACAAAGCCCATGTTGAGCATTTCGTCGGCTTCGTCGAGTACCACAAATTGTATTTGCTCGAGGTTAATGGTTTTGCGGTCGATGTGGTCCATCAGTCGTCCGGGGGTTGCTACTACAATATCTAAGCCACGGCGCAGTTGTCGTATTTGCTCGGATATGGGTTGTCCGCCATAAACGGCTGCTACGCGTATGCGTTTGATGGTGCCAAACGATTGTATTTCTTCGGCTACTTGCAGGGCTAACTCGCGGGTAGGTGCTAATACAATGGCTCGGGGGTGATTGCCGCCGCCTTGTATGTGTTCGATAAGTGGGATACCAAAGGCACCTGTTTTGCCTGTGCCTGTTTGGGCTTGACCCACAATGTCGCGCGTGCCCGATAACAACAAGGGGATAGTTTGCGCTTGTATGGGCGTTGGAGCGGTGAAGCCTTTTTTATGCAAGGCTTCGAGCATTTCGGCTGATAAGCCGAGCGATTCGAAAGTTGTAAGAGACATTTATTTATTGCGTATGGCGAAATAGTAACAACATATTACTAAATGCTATTCGTTTAATATGATAATTTTCTTTTGGTAAGGGTTTTGGGGGGGTTTTTGGTGTCCCTCTTGTTTTCCCCCGGGTTGGGCCTCCCCCAACCCCCCCCCCCCCCCCCCCCCCCCCCCCTTTTCTTTCCCCGGTCGGCCGTTTTTTGTTTTTTTGGAAAAGTTTTATCGCCCCAATTCTTCGGCTCGGTCAAAGGCGGCTTTTATGCCTTGTTGAATGGTATCGGACATTTGGTTTTGGTTAAACACATTTAGGGCGGCTTCGGTGGTGCCGCCTTTCGAGGCTACTCGTTTTATCCATTCGTTGCAGCTAAGGTTGCTTTTGTTGTGTAGGTGTAGTGCGCCCAGCATAGTTTGCCACACCATTAGTTCGGCTTGCGACTCGGAGAAGCCTATTTGGGTGGCGGCATCTATCATGTTTTGCATAAAGTAATAGACGTAAGCGGGCCCGCTACCCGAAACGGCAGTGGCGGCATCAATCATGTCTTCGCGTTCGAAATAGATGGCGCGTCCGGTGGTAGATAGTAGGTTTTGGACTTCTATCAGTTCGTGTCTTGATACTTCGTCGCTGGCTGTAAAGGCGGTCATGCCCATGCCTACTTGTGCGGGTAGGTTGGGCATAGCCCTAATAATTTTGGATAAGCCCAATGCGTTTTGTAGGGTAGCCATTTTTACGCCTGCCATAATAGACAATACCACTTGGTTGGGTTTGATAAACGTGCGTATGTGATTACACAGTTTTTCGGAGTCTTGTGGTTTTACGGCAAGTACAATCAAATCTTGTTCCGAGATGAAGTTGTCGGGTTTGGTTTCTATGTTGGCTTTTAGTTGGCGCATCAATAGTTCGATGCGTTGGGTGTTGTGGTCGAGTATGGTAAGGTCGTTTGGGCGGATGACATGCGACGACAAAAAGCTTTCGGCAAAGGTATAGCCCATGCTACCTCCGCCTATGATAAGCACTTTCATGAAAATGGAATAAAATTTAAAATTGGTTAGCAGCGACAAAACAAAAAAAAACAGGTTTCTCTAATTCCGTAATTAGCGAAACCTGCATAAGCGTATAAAACTGCTTGATGGATTAGAATTTGTTTTCCAAAATCATCTGCTGACGATAAACCGCTTTTAACACCTCTGTACGACGCTCAACAGATGGTTTAGCGAAGGCTTTGCGACGGCGTAGTTGGCGTAAAACACCCGCTTTTTCGTACTTTTTTTTGTATTTTTTCAGTGCTTTGTCTATCGAGTCTTCTTTGGTTGCATCGACAATTAACATGTGTGTCTCCTTTTTAGTGGTAATGCTTTATGAATATTGTTTTCGGGCGCAAAGGTACTGCTTTATTTTGGATTGTGGTATACTAAATCAAAAAAAAAATTGCAATTAGTTTACTTAAATGCGGTGCTAGTTGCTTTATTTGCCAAAAATGGTTTTTAAATGGCTAAAATTAATGCTTGAATGGTTTTGATGACCGTAAATGTGGCAATAGGCTAAGTTATTGGACGATTATAGGATAAAAAATTTTGCCTTAACAAAGCAATAGTGTGGGTTTAGAAAAATGAAAAGGTATTTCCATATCAAAAAAAAACAGCCGTAAGCACTGTTTACGGCTGTTTGGGTGTTTATCGTTGGGTGTTTATGTATTTTATTACCTCGTCGGTGCTGCTGCTAAACTTAAATACCGAGTAAAGTTCGGTGTATCGGTTTTTGTCGGGGGTGTAGTTGTAGGCAAATTTTGCTATTTCTACCTTCGACGATTCAAAGCTAAACACATCTATCAACGCTCGTATTTGGTCAATACTTAAAGTGTTGGCTTTAATACCTTGTTTGGCAATTTCGAGGCGTTGGTCGTCGAAATTAGAATCTTTTACGGCATTACGCAGGTTGTTAAATTGCTCGTTGCTCATCACGTTTGCCGTTGGTGCGGGCGTTGGCGATGGATTAACAGGTTGTATTTGTGGCGAGTTTTGGGGTTGTTCGGGTACATAATTAGGTTGTTCGGGTGTTGGTTCGGGCTGCAAATAGGGGTTGTTGGCATCGTTAGATAGGTGGATGATTTGGTGGATGCGGTATCGTCCTTTGGCATCTATATAGGCAAAAATTTCGCGACGCTCGTTGATTTCTATGCGGTCTTCAAAAATAAGCATGGGCGGTTTGTTGGGCGGGGTATTAGCCATACGCTGAAAAACCCTTATTAGGTGTCGCCCTTCGGGTATGTTTTTTAGGGTATAGACGCTGCGTGCTTCTTGCGGTTTTTGGTCGTCGAAGGCTACCGCAAAGGGGGCATTGTTGTATACTTTAAGGTGAAAAATGCTGGTTTTTTGTGCAAAAACACTAGTAGACAGCAATATAAAACTGAAAACGACAGAAAGAAATGTTTTGATTTTCATGACAAAAGTTTTTTACTTAGTTAAAGAGGTTTGAGATAAGTTACTGCTGTTACGCACTACGGCTATTGTAGCGTTATTTAGGACACAGATGTTACGGTTTAGACACAGATAAGATGGGTTTTTATTTAATGATACAGGTAAGTTTATGTTAGATTGATTGGATTTTAAATAACCATACATTTTGCTAGTACCTGCAAAGCAGCCCACTTTGAACAATCTATTGCTCAACAAACAAATAAACTACTGTCGTTATCTTGATTGCCATTACCCTATACTTTTTGTTTAGATTTAGGTTTTAAATCAACATTAAATCATTTTCTAAAATCGGTGTCTAATCCGTAAAATCTGTGTCCTCTTGTGCGCAAACATACGAGTAGGTTAATGATTTTATGGACTCTTAAAATGGTTTTTGGTTTAATTTTGTGTCAAGTTTGTTTTTTTGCAAAATAATGTGCAATTTTACGCCCAAAAATAACATCGAGCTAAATGAAAAAAATATTGGTAGCCAATAGGGGCGAAATTGCGCTCCGAATTATGCGTTCTATCCGCGAAATGGGCATAAAAACGGTAGCGGTATACTCCGAAGCCGACCGCAACTCGCCACATGTGCGTTTTGCCGACGAAGCAGTGTGTTTGGGTGCTCCGCCCTCGTCGCAGTCGTATTTACAAGCCGACCGTATCATTGATTTTGCCCTCCAATTGG
This sequence comes from Sphingobacteriales bacterium, assembly GCA_016718845.1. GTDB lineage: Bacteria > Bacteroidota > Bacteroidia > Chitinophagales > UBA2359 > JAEUUX01. The sequence continues at coordinate 33,604 of JADKCK010000046.1, read as the reverse complement.
GCGTTGATGGCATACATCCGGGCTTTGGCTTTTTGTCCGAAAATGCCATTTTTGCACAAAAAGTAACCGATGCAGGCATTACTTTTATTGGTCCTACGCCCTCGGCAATCGAAACGATGGGCGACAAATTGGCTGCCAAACAAACCGTATCTGCCTATAATATACCTATGGTGCCGGGTACAAACACGGCTATCCACGATTTAGAAGAAGCTAAACGCATTGCCGTTGAAGTAGGTTTTCCGGTGCTGATAAAGGCGGCGGCAGGTGGCGGCGGCAAGGGTATGCGCATTGTAGAAAATATGGAAGAATTAGACGAGCAGATGCAACGAGCCATCAGCGAAGCCGTAGCTGCTTTTGGCAATGGTGCAGTGTTTATTGAGCGTTATGTTACATCGCCACGACACGTAGAAATACAGGTTTTGGCAGATATGCACGGTAATATAGTATACCTATTTGAGCGCGAGTGTTCGATACAACGCCGTCATCAAAAGGTTATCGAAGAGGCTCCGTCGGCAATACTTACACCCGAAATGCGCGCCCAAATGGGCAAAAGTGCTACCGATGTGGCAAGGTCGTGCAACTATGTAGGTGCTGGAACGGTTGAGTTTTTGGTTGATGATAAGATGAATTACTATTTTTTGGAGATGAACACCCGTTTACAAGTCGAACACTCGGTAACAGAATGGATTACAGGTGTTGATTTGGTAAAAGAGCAAGTGCGTGTGGCAATGGGGCAGCCCTTATCGTTTACACAAGACGATTTGCACATTAACGGACATGCTTTAGAATTGCGCGTATACGCCGAAGACCCGTGCAATAACTTTTTACCCGACATTGGCACTTTGTCGGTTTATCGCGCACCGCAAGGTTTGGGCATAAGGGTAGATGATGGCTTTGAAGAAGGCATGAGCATACCTATCTATTACGATCCTATGATTTCGAAACTGTCGGTACATGCCGCCACCCGAGCCGAAGCCATAGAACGAATGAAACAAGCCATTGACGAATACCATATTGTGGGTGTCGAAAATACCCTTAAATTTGGGCGTTGGGCAATGGAGCAACCCAGTTTTGTGACGGGCAACTACAATACACATTTTGTAAAAGAACACTTTAAGCCCGAATACTTACAAAAATACGATGCCACCGAAGCCCAAGTTGCGGCGCTTATTGCCGTAAAAGTATTTGGGCAGCAGCAAAACAAATCGGGGGCAAATAATAGCCCTACTGTAGTTACTAAACAAAAACGCAGCAATTGGAAACTGCGTGTATAAAACCAAACATCCCCCACTACTGATGGTAATGGGGGATGTTTTAATGATAGAAAAATAAGTTATTTCTTAACAGGTGTTACGTCTCTATCTTTTTGGTTTTTTACGTTGTCTTGGCGTTTAGTTGGGTCAACAATGTCGCGGGTGTTTTTTACACCGCCAGTTGTTACCGATGCTCCACGGTCACTGTTGTTACCCTCGGGTTTGCTTACTTCGCCTTTGGGTGTTGTAGCATCGCCTTTTGTGCCACCGCCACCTTTTGTGCTGGTGCCACCGCCACTAGCTGGTTTTTCTGTTTTTGTTACTTTGGTTCCGGCTGCGGGTTGTTCGGTTGCAACGGATTGAGCAGTTGTATCAGCGGCTTGTGCGGTTGAGTCTACTGCTTGTGTTTGATCGATATTTTGGGCGGGTTGGCTTGTATCTGTGTTGGTGCAGCTTGCCAATGCAAAGGTGCAAACAAAAGCCATTAAAAAAAGCTGTTTCATGCTGTTGTGCTTGTTTATTGATGTAAAGAAATAAATGATTAGCAATTGTTTAAAAAACTGTTTGTAAGACTGTGACAATGGGCAGAAGGTTTAAAATCAGCAAGTTTTTTTGTGAAAACTACTTGAATTTAAATCTAATGCTACAAAAAGAGGTGTTTAAAGCTTAATTTTTACACCGCCATTAAATACGCGTCCTTCTGTATGTGTGTAAATTTCCGAAAATGTTGGATTTGTATGTGGTGCCGATACTACCTGCATAAAACGATTTTGACGCGTATCGGTAAAGTTTTCGGCATTAAGGTAGATGCTTATTTTACCAAAAGTTTTTTCTACAAAAAATCCAAACTCCGAGTAAGGTTTAGCTACTGTTCCGTTACTAAATAATTGTTCGCCACCTAAAAAACCTTCGAAGCCAATTTTAAAGTTTTGGTGTTTTTCGGCAATCAACGAAAAATTGAGTTTATTTTTGGGTAAAAGTGCTATTTGTTGGTTGCCTGTTAAGTAGGTAGCTTTGGCATTGGTGTAGGTATAACCCAAAAATAGTTTTATAAAATCGTAGCTTAGTTTTAGGTTGGTTTCAAAGCCATTGCTTACAATAGGTTGGTTGGCATTGTTGTACAGTAAGTTATTTTGGGCATCGCTTTGTAGCACTAAAGGTTTGTTTAGTTGTGTTACAAAAAACAGTTGGTTGATGGCATACGAAAATTTATTGCCAATAAAGTTTTTGTAGTTTACATCAAAAGTAGCTCCATAACTTTTTTCTGCCTGTACAGTATTGTTTATCGGTAACACCTGCTTAAACGTTATCGATTCGGTTTGTTCGCTAAAAATGGTGGGTAGTTTGTAGCCTAACCCGCCACCTAAACGGCTGCTCAAATGGTTGTTAAACTTGTAAAGGGCGCTTAGTCGGGGCAGCGGAAACACGCCATAATTAGGTGCATAATCTAACCTAAAACCGCCTTCTAAAAGCAATTTGGGGCTTATATCCCAGTTGTCTTGCATGTAAACGCCGCTTGTAATTTGTACATAATCGCGTTTTACAAGGCTGCTATCGGCTGCTTCGGTAAAATTATCGTACAACAAATTTGAGCCTATTACTAAGGTGTGTTTGTTGCTTTTTTGCAGATAAGAAACATCGGTAAAAGCATTTTTTTGTTGCCCTTTAAAATAGTAGCTTGGTATGGCAATGCTGCGCTCAAAAACGCCAAATGTTTGTTTAACACATAGGTTACTTTGCGAGTTAAAAGCCTTGTTAAACTGTGCAAAAGTAATGTTTCGTAGGCTCTTGTTTCGTTCAAAATAAGTGTGGTTAGCATCTGCTTTGTTGTCAATTACTTGGCTATCGCCGCCAAAACGGTCTTGGTAAGTTATGCTATGACCAATTACTAAACTGGTGGTATTGTTTATATAGTAAAACAATTTTGGATTTAAGCCCAACACTTTGGTTTCGGGTAGTTCGGTAAAATGGTCGTTATCTACATCGTATCGGCGTTGATAATTAGCGGTACCTAAAACCGAATAGCCAAATTTTTTGTTTTTGTGCGATACAAAAGTGCTTAAATCGGTGGCTAAGGTAGATGTTTGGTTAACAATTAGCTTAACTGTTCTTTTTTCTTTGGGTTCTTCGCTAATAAAATTTACCACACCAGCAATGGCTCCGCCGCCATAAAGCGTCGACGAGCTACCTTTTATCACCTCAACTTGTCGTAAATCTAAGGGTGGAATGTCCAAAATGCTTAAACTACCCGCAAAACCGCCAAACACAGGCAAGCCATCTTTTAGTATTTGTGTATATCTGCCATCAAGCCCTTGTATACGTATACTTTGGTTTGCCGATGTATAACTTGTTTGCTGTACTTGTATGCCTGTGCTTTCGTGCAGTAGCATCGAAACGTTGGTGGGGCGCATATTGCTTTTTTCGTCAATTTCTTCTGCGCTAATATGCTCTATTCGGGTGGGCGTATTGTCAAAGGTGCGGCTGGCTCGGGTGCTACTAATCACTATTTCTTCTAATTCTTCGCCATGCCCGCTTGCCAACAATACCTCAATTGCTTGGTTTAACGGAAAACTAAATGTTTGCTCTTGTGGTTCGTAGCCAACATAGCTAAATACAATGGTTTGCACCCCATTTGGCACATTACTAATTTGCACTTTGCCGTCAACATCGGCAACTACGGCGTTTTTTGTGCCTTTTAGCAAAGCGGTAGCACCAATTAGCACTTCTTTGGTGTCGGCATCTTTAATAGTGGCTTCGAAATTGTTTTGAGCAAAGCCAACAATAGGTAATAGTATTGCTACTAAAATAAAAAATATATTTTGCATTGTTTGAGTTTAAAATTAAAAAATAAATTGTTTGGGTTGATACCATAGAAAACCTATTTCTGCAACATAGTTGCAAAAATAAGTACAAACAGTTTTATCCTATAAAATTAAACTTAGGTGGTTGCCAAATGGCTATGCAAAAATCTTGAGCAAAAATAGACGTGTAAAAACTAAGCTTTTGTGCTACTGATACGGTAATATGGTTAATAATTGCGTGGATCGAAGCAAATACGACAATACTTATGCCGCAGCAAGCACAGGCACAAAAGGGCGGGCATTGTTCTTGGTGTTTTTCTTTTTGTTCTTTGTGTTCTTTGTGTTGATGTGTTGCCGTGTTGTGGCTTGACATACTGGCGCACTCTTGCCAATCGGCACAAGGTAATGTACCAATTACTAATAAATACAAAGCAAAAATTAACACTAATACCTGTTTCACGGCACAAAGATAGCTTGTTTGTCTTAAATTATCTAAAAAAACACCTTTCTTAAAGAAAATTAAGAAAGGTGTTTGTATTTTAGGTTATTTTATAGATAATTAACCTTGCCCCTGATTGTTAGTAAAGGGCTGTGCGCCGCTTTGGTCTAACATAGGCACTACAAAAGTAAATAATGGCAATAGCAACGAGCCATAAATATGGTCGTACCAAGTAGTTAAAACAAACGGACCCCCAATGGCAAACACCCAAAGCAAATACGACACCGACGAAACCGCAATTTGCTTTTTGGCAGGAGGCATACCCGGTTCGCGGGTTAAATAGTGTGTATACAAAGGTGTTAAGATAAGCAATGCCCCAAAAACTACCCATTGCAACCATTCTTTGCCCGACGATGCCACCATACCATTCATGGTAACAAATGCCGTTATAATTTCGGCGGGTATGTACTTAACCAAGCGGCTGCTGTAGTCGTCGGTTGGTGCGGCAGTGCCTCTAATGCCGCGCTCGTTAATGCCTCCTTTGGCGGTGGCGGTTGTGGTAACAATTCTGCGTCCCATAGCTGTTATTTTTTTTATTTAGTAATGTAGATAATTATCTATTGATACTCAAAGGTACAACTAAATGTTGAATTGTGCGAATTTATGTGCAAAAAATGCTACAAAATAATTTTTTGTCGATGATTTTGGCATTAAAACCCTATTTTTAACCGTACCTTTGCACTTTATTAGCTAAATTATCTTGCCCAAAACTTCTTTAAAACATGGAGCAAATACACACAAAATTATTATTTGCTCTATTGATGCTAATTGCTACAACAACAAATGCTCAAACGTTGAAACAGCAATTGTTACAACAAGATACGACACTTGTTGATGCGAAAATTATAGAATGCAAAGATGATAGTAGTTTGTTTATAGCTATATTGGTATATCAGCCAAATTGGTGGGAGGATATTTGTGTGCTTAAGTTTCAAAACCCAAAAATAATATGGAAAGCCAAATTTGATACTTTACCAACGGCTCAATCAATTCGGTCGGCGAGGCAAATAGCTTTGAAAGGAAATCCTAATCTACTCATCGAAATATTTGACCAAACACATGCAGGTAATGGATCGTATTATTTGTATGAACTTATCGGTCGGAAATTGACACTTATAGCCCAAACAAATGCTGTTGATAAACATAAAGATGGCTTTACAGGTATACAAGGTAACAGTACCATATTTAAAAACGAACAACTAAAACCAATTTACGCAGATGTAAATAAAGATGGCTTTGATGATGTTGTGCTAAAAGGAACAATGCAAATTATAAACGATGATGATGTTGTTTTGCAACAACATAAGTGTCAAAAGGTTTTGTTGTACGATAAAAAAGAAAAATTATTTATAGAAAATACAAAGTTAAGAAAAGGATTTTAGGTAAATAATGATTAATGTGTTTAATAAATAGTCAAACAAAATACAAATAATAAATTACAAATAAGGTGAAAGATACCATCGTAAATTGGTTTAAAGATTTGCAAAGCCGCATTTGTGCAGGCTTAGAAGAGTTAGACGGCAGCGGTGCTGTTTTTTTGCACGACGATTGGGTACGTGCCGAAGGTGGCGGTGGCAAAACCAACACTTTTAAAGATGGCAATTTGTTAGAAAAAGGTGGTGTGGCATTTTCGGCAGTGCATGGCTCGCTTCATCCCAAAATACAACAATCGTTGCGCGTTACCGTACCCGATGCCCAATTTTTAGCTACGGGAGTGTCTATTGTGCTGCACCCCACAAACCCACACATGCCTATTATACACATGAATGTGCGCTACTTCGAACTGTCGGACGGTAAATGGTGGTTTGGCGGCGGCATTGATGTAACCCCACATTATGTGGTGCCTGCCGATGCAAAATGGTTTCATGAGCAACTAAAAGGCATTTGCGATAAACACCACCCAAGTTATTACGAGCGTTTTAAAAAATGGGCAGATGATTATTTTTACCTATCGCACCGCAACGAAACGCGTGGTATAGGAGGTATATTTTTTGACCGTTTGGGCGATAACGAACCCCTTAACAAACAACAATTGCACGATTTTGTGAAAGATGTGGGTAACTTTTTTGTGCCAGCATATACCTATTTTGCATCGCAACACCGAAACGACAGCTACACGCCACAACACCAAGATTGGCAACTGCGCCGCCGTAGCCGATATGTGGAGTTTAACTTGCTGCACGACCAAGGTACTAAATTTGGCTTGGATAGCAATGGGCGCACCGAGTCGATATTGCTAAGTATGCCGCCATTGGCAAAGTGGGATTATAATTTTATGCCAGCAGCCAATACTCCCGAACTCGAAACACTGCAATGGTTGCGCAAAGAGGTTGATTGGCTAAATGTGGTGTAACTTTGTGTGTTTTAAAAGGTGTTTAGTTTGTGCGTGGCGCTTGCTTTTTTTACGGGGGTGCCCCCAACTTGTCAAATTAGGGAGTGCTAAGCATCACCCCCAAAAAAAACATTTACCGCGTTAAGCGGGGCAGCCCAAACTTTGCAAATAAAAGCTTGACCAAGAAATGATACTAAGTAAAATATGCATTTTTAAGCCACAATTAGCTAAAACCACAAAAAAACTGCACCAATTGGTGCAGTTTTTTTGTGTGTTTTAGTGCAGTATTTCAACTTTTTTAACTATCGGTTGTTTTCCATCATCAACCAATAGCAAATAAATGCCCTTGGGTAAATGCCCAACCTGAATGGTTATATTATTGTTTCCGTTGGTGTTAATGGTGCTTACTAACTGCCCCGCAGCATTTATCAACGATACGGTATACGGTTGGTTGTCGCTAAACGAAACGTTTAATAGCTCGGTAACGGGGTTTGGATAGGCGCGTACTTCGATTTGTGAGGGTGTTAAGCATAGGTCGGCAACAATGTCTACTTGTTCGGTTGTTTGGGAGGTGGTAATTGCCAAATTGTCAAAATTTGGTAACTGAAAAGTGGGCATACCTACCGAGAAGGGCGTAGTGATAATTTCTACTACAGGTGGTCGTCCGTCGCGCGGGTCTCCGTATACATCAAAAGGAGTAACAGTTTCTGTTTCGCCCCCAACTTCTTCGGCGTTGGTATTAGTGCCTACATAAGGCAACATAGCAGTAGTATCTCGTAAAAATACGTTTGTTACGGTTATGTGGTTGGGCGGAACACTTCCTTTTTTGTGGTCTTTATCTGCTCGTACAATTTGAGGGGATAATAAAAAAAACTGAAATGTTAATAATAGGTAAAAGAACTTTTTCATGGTAACTTTTTTGAACTTGAACAATAGTGTGAGATATAAAACAGAAAATGTGTATGTGTTGCGTGCTGTAGCGGTGCGGTGTGTTGTGTGTGGCAAAGATAAGCTAAAATATTGGCAACTTTTTAAAATTTTTTTAGCGGTTTATCGTAACTTTTTTAGTGGTTAATACAGGGCAAATACTTCGTAAAGTACTGATAATCAGACAGTTGTGAACTTGTAAAAAAGTTGTAATTTGGGTTTTATCGCAAATTATTAAAGAAAGAATCTGGGCTGTTTAGTGAAAAATGATTAATTTTGTCCTATCTTTAACCCGTCCAAAGGCATTATTTTTAGATTAGTACTTAATTAGGCGTATATGGTTAATTTTAGGGGCACAAAATAACAAGCTATTTAGGTGCTACAAAGATAATACTTTTTGCCGATAATGTAAAAAAGAAAAAAAAGCACTTATCCAAACTATATTATCTTGCTTTAAACAAAAAAAAGCTATAAATGTTTGATAATCAGTATTTTATGTAGTTTTTTTTAACACATTTACACCCATTTATCGCAATACATTGCCAAAAATACACCAAATTAACCTAATAAAGTATTTTATTTTAAAGCACAAAACAACATAATTATGTACAAAAGCAAACTTTTAGATTTATTTAAAACACTAACCAAGTACGAATTAGGTAGATTAGATGTTTACATAGATGCCCAAAAGGATTTACTAAAAGAAGAAATTTTGTGGTTATATAATAATGTCCGGCATAATTATACCAACTCAACCTCTCCGAAATTAGACCGACAGTATGTTATAGATAAATTATATCCACACAGCGATGCTAAAAAGGCAGAAGCCGATTGGCGGCGTTTGATGACTTCACTTACCAAAGTGGTGGAAAACTTTTTGGTATTGCTAGAAATAAATAACGAAGATTTGCTACCTAAAGTATTTTTGCTACGAGCCTACACTAACAAAGGTTTAGACAATATGTTTGAAGAAGAATTTGCAAAATTGACTAAACCACCTGCCCAAAATGCCGAATATGAGTTACATCATTTATTGTACTTGTTTTTGATAGAAGAAGAAATGTACAACAAAAAATCGTTGGTGCAAGTAGCAGGTGTTAATAAAAATATTGATGTATTATTAGAGCGATTGGATTTGCATTACATTGTTACTAAATTGCGCATTATGTGCGATTTGTACAGTGGGCGCAACTTTTTGCCTAGCTTGGTCGAAAAACCATGGTTGCTCGACGAAATATTGGCTTATGTCGAAAGCCAACCTGCATTAACAGAACACCCTCTTGTTAGTGTTTATTATCGAATATTGGTTATGCAAATAGAGCCAACTAAAGAAAGATACGATGATTTTTTGAACTATTTAGAAATACATGAATCTAATTTTACACCTACCTTATTACACGATTTATATTTTTATGCACTAAATTATTGCGGACAACAAATAAATTCGGGTGATATAAGTTATCATAAGAATATGTTTAAGGTGTATGAGAAGTTTTATAACGAAAAAAACACCTACAAAATAAAAGTCTTAATAAAAGAAGATTTTAAAAACGTAGTGACCGTTTGTATTAGGTTGGGCGAGATTGCCTTTGCTGAAAATTTCATTGCCCAATATTGTAAATACCTAAATGCCGAAGACAAAGACTTGGCATTAAATGCAGCACTTGGAGAATTAAATATACAAAAAAAAGAATATAAAAAAGCATTAGATTATTTGTATGCAATAAAAACAAGTGATGTGTATACAATGCTTAATGCCAAAGTATCTATACTTAAATGTTACTACGAACAACAAGAATGGCGATTGTTGGACAGCAGCCTTAGCGCCGCAAGCGCTTTTTTGATAAGCAACAAAAAAATACCCGAAAATAATAAATGGAATTATAAGGTGTTTTTTAGAATATTGCGCAAACTACTCAATATTCGCGAAGATTATAAAGATAGAGCAAAAAAAAGCGTATCGAAATTAATGTTAGAAATGGAACAACAAAACCTAACCGCTTTTGTGTGGCTGTACCAAAAAGTAACCGAACTATACAACGAATTGCACGCAAACAGCCGCAAAATATAGCCAAATTTGCTTGTTTAACAGCCTAGTGTAAAATATTTTGCGTACAACCAAAAAAAATTTGGTGAACAATAAAAAACGCCGTATCTTTGGTGCATGAAAATCATTGAATGTCCCCGTGATGCCATGCAAGGTATCAACCGCTTTATACCTACCGAAAAAAAAATTGAGTACATCAATGCGCTGCTCAAAGTAGGCTTTGATACACTAGACTTTGGTAGCTTCGTGTCGCCACAAGTAATACCACAAATGGCAGATACTTGGAAAGTAGTACAACAGTTAGACATGTCGGAAACCGATACCAAACTGCTGGCTATTGTTGCTAACTTGCGCGGAGCACGCGATGCTGTATCTTACGAAGCCATCAATTATATCGGATTTCCTTTCTCTGTCTCCGAAACTTTTCAACAACGAAACACCAATTTATCGCAACAACAAGCCTTTGAACTAGTAGAAAAACTACAAGAAATTTGCTTAAAACATAAAAAAGAATTAGTTGTATACCTATCTATGGGCTTCGGCAATCCCTACGGCGACCTATGGCACCCCGCCTTAGTCGAACATTGGGCTGACCGATTTGTGCAAATGGGCATCTCTATTATATCCGTAGCCGATACCGTAGGCGTATCAAAACCCGCCGACATTGCCGAAGTATTTAACAGCCTTACCTATGCTTTTCCGCACACCGAGTTTGGTGCTCACCTACATACCGAACCCCATAACTGGGCAGAAAAAGTAGATGCCGCCTACGAAAATGGCTGTCACCGCTTCGACGGAGCCATAAAAGGCTTTGGCGGCTGCCCAATGGCTCAAAGCTCGTTGGTAGGTAATATGCCCACCGAAAACCTACTCTTTTATTTCGAACAAGAAAGAGCCGACTTTTTTATCAACCAAGATGCTTTTTTAGATGCTATGAACCTCGCCGATGCCATTTTTCTCCCCTCCGAAGTATTACAGCATTAAGAATAAATAAATTATTTTCTCATTCATTAGCCAAAATTTAACACACCTACTAACCCGCTCCGCTTGACGCGGTAAAGGTCTTTTTTGGGGGTGATTATTGGCTTACCCTATTTGCACAGTCTAGGGCACCCCCAAAGCACTGCAAGCGCCATACCAATACACCACAACAGAACGTTTCTCAAAAAAAGAAACGTTCTGTTTTTTTGTCATAAATCTTATTTCCCTGTTCGTATCCGTTTATATACCCAGATACCACCAAACAAGACCACCATTAAACCAATTAAACCCAACAAACCCCACAACATGCTTGTTGTATTTTTTAGCACCGCCAAAAAAACAATGCCAAACAAAAAAACAGTAGCCACCTCGTTCCAAATCCTAAGCTGATACCCACTATAACGCACCACCGCTTTTTGTTGTTGTAAAAATACCCCATGGCACATAAAATGATAGGCATACAAACCCACCACCAAACCTAGTTTTACCCAAAGCCATTGGGGCGTAACAAAATTATAGCCACTATACCACACCGATATACCCAAAACAGCCGTTATTATTGCCGACGGAAACGTGATGCCGTACCACAACAAACGTTGCCACTTAAGCAAATACGGCTGCAAAACTTTGCGTTCGTTATCAGGCAAATCAAGCGTTTCGGCATAATAAACAAATAACCGAACAATATAAAACAAACCCGCAAACCATGTCACCACAAAAATAATATGGAGTGCTTTTATATAAAGAAACATGTACTTATTTTTTAAATTTTAATTAGGTTATTCAAAATCAAATCACTGTATGATACCGCAATCATATCATCTGCCAGTAAACCAAGCAGTTGCACATAATCGTTGCATTGTTGTACTAGTGTTTCAATGGCTTGTTTTGCACCTTTGTCAATCACTTCAATTTCTACAAAAGTACCCAAATTAGCTACGGTATCTAAATGAAATTTAGTGTGTTCAATAAAATAAATTTCGCGTTGTTTATCTACTACAGCCAATACACCCAATGCGGCGCTTAGTGTAGTTTTTAAATCGTTGCTAGGTGGCGTAGTGTGGTACATTTGCACCTCCGATATTTTGGTGTCGGTGGTATTTGGGCGACGATAGTATATCAACGAGTTTTCAATATTGCCTTCTCGCAATTTTAAACGTCCATCAGGCACCCTAAAATAAGTGTCAACTTGGTGGTCGGTGCCATGATAATGTGCTTTATTGGCAAGTAAAATCTGCCGCACTTGGTCAAGTTGATTACAGCGGCATTTTATTTCGGCGTTGTTATTTCGCATTTATAAGGTAAATTTTTGGCTCTTATACTTTTGTTGTGATTTGGATATTTCGCATTTTTATACTTTGATAACGATATTGAAAAGTTCCAGTTTTATTCACAAAGTATGGATGTTAGTAAGACTAAATAGCTGATTTGTGTATTTTTGGTACTACGACAAAAATAGTGGATAATTCAATCTATTTTATTTGTAGCGGAGGGTTTAAACCTGTTTTGGGGTGTGTAAGTTGCAAACTAAAAGATAACAAATGCCATAACTCTCTGTGTTCTCTGTGTCTCCGTTGTAAATTAAAAAACAAGTAATAATATTGGGTAATCTGAACGAAGGTATACTATTTTTCAATGTATTTATCAAAGTGATTAGTTATTACCATGCTTTCACAGACTCAAAAGCCTATACTAACGTGTGGCAAAGGTACAAAAAAATAGCGTAACAAATACTTGTTACGCTATCTTTATTTATTTTTTGCAATTAAAACAAATCGTCTTCTTCGTTGTCTTCGCCACCTGCTTTACCTTTGCTATTTGTTTTACCTTTACCACTTTTGCCTTTATCGCCTTTGTGTTTTTTCTTAGCTAATTCAAGCATTTTTTTGTATTGGTCGGCGGTTAAAAAAGTTTTCATTTCGGCACTTAAGCTTTCTTTTACTTTTTTAGCTTCGGCATGTGTTTTGGTTTTATCGCCTTTAAATTTGGTGCGAATGTCCTTGATTTGAGTGGCTGCTTTTAAGCAAGCCGTGTAGGTTTTTGTCTTTTGGTCGGCGTTTAACCCCAAAGCTTTAACCAATCTGTCGGTAGCTTTTTGGGCAACACTTTCGGGTGTCTTTTTGTCTTTAGCACCAGCTTCGGTGGCTGGTTTTGCCTTTGTTTTTTGAGCTAAGGCATCGGTAGTCGAAAACGTAAAGGCGAACAATGCAGTTGCCAAAACAAACAATAATTGCTTCATGATTTTTGTTGAAAGATTAAAAGTTGTGAAAAACGAAAACAGCTTTGTGCTGTATGCCTCATTAAGACTGCCCAATTTGGCAACGGTTTAATGGATAAACTGAAATTTGGTGTTAAATTACGTTAAGATTTTAACACTCGGCATACCAAATATTGTAATCTTCCAACACTTGTTGAAATTTAGTATTATCGGTTTGTAAGTCGCACAACGGATACTCGAAATGCCCACGTGGCGAATTAACCAACATCATCACGCCCATTAACTCATCGGGTTGGCTAAAACCTTTTACTTTAACAACTTCGCCTGCCTTTAGTTTGTCGCTTTCGGGTAATTCGCTTACTTCTGCCTCAAACGGAAACGATAATGCCGTGATTAGGTGCTTTTGCCAAGCCTCAAAACCTTCCATTTCGTCGTCGGGGTCGGCGTGTTTAACTACTGCTGCAATGCGTTTGCCTTGCTCGCCCAAATCTGTCCATAACCAACTTTGTAGCAATTCGTTGGCAACATTTCTTACATCTTCGGGCGTGTCGCGTGCTTCGGTAGGCTCTACCTCGTCCAAAAACAAGGTGCAGGTAGTCCAATCTAATTCTTCTTCTTCGCACAAAGAAACATAATCTGCCATGCCTCGCAATGATTGGCTATCCCATTCAATGTCTACCAATTCGTTGCCATCTTCGTCTTCGCTAAGCTCAATGATGCGCCCCTGAAAACCTGCTAATAATAAATCTGGAAAATCAGCATCTCTTACGTCGTTTTTTACTACAACAGAGTCTCCGATTTTGATTTTTGCGTTCATGATTCCGTAAATTAAAACTGTATGTTTTAGATGATAAAAAGCACTTAGTAGGCGCAAAGTTACTGGTTTTTTTTCTTTTTTTTTATCTTGTGTGATTTTTTGACCAAAACAAACAAAAAATTAACACTAAAGCGATACTTTTTTCAAATTTAACACTACATTTGCCCCTTATTGACCCATTAATTGATGTACAAAACTTAATAAAACAGCCGGCTTCATCACAATGGTAAATAACAAACCAAATAAGGCTCCATAAAAATGAACATCGTGGGCAATACCATCTTGCACCCGCTGCGAAGCATAATAAGAATACGCCATGTAAGCAACACCTAACAAAACAGCAGGGATGCCAACAGGTATAAACATAAGGTACAATTTTGCCCAAGGGTCAAATAAAATAAACGAAAACAAGACCGATGAAACCGCCCCCGATGCACCCAAATTGCGATAATGTGGATTGTCTTGATGTGTCTTATAGGTTATCATCTCAGAGGCTACCATGCCACCAAAATACAATACAAGGTATACAATAGCCCCCAAAGACCCAAATATATCCTTATAGTACAACTCAACAAGGGTGCCAAAAGAGTAAAAAGTGAACATGTTAAACAACAAATGCCACCAATCGCCGTGTATTAAACCCGAGCTAATAAACCTATAGTACTCTTTTTTCCGCTTTACTATATACGGGTCAAAAAGCATCTTATCGCGCTCCGCATCACTCGAAAAAGCAATAACCGAGGTAGCAACAGTTATGCCAATAATAACATTTGTAAGCGTTAACAAATCCTCCATAATGATAAATGTCGTTTTTAAGGTGCAAGATACAACCTTTTTTATTACCAACACCTAAATTTTAAATCCTAAATCATACATGCCTGCTATTTTCTTCACCAAATCACCTTTTTACCTTTCCTAAACATGAACAAACATCTACTTCTAGCTCTTCTCTGCTTCTTTTTTGTCGCGTCAAATGCCTACGCACAACTTTTTCAAACCCCACTCTACGACCAACCCGAACAAAATTGCATTGACGCCATTCCAATCTGTGGTAATAGCATCTCTAACGATGATTACTACATTGGCTTTGGCGAAGAATTGGAGTTAGAACCCAACCAAAATTGCATGGTCTCGGGCGAAATAAACTCCGTTTGGTACGTCTTTAGCATCAAACAAAGCGGCACATTGGGCTTTACCATCAACACCTCCGACGACTACGACTTCTCCCTCTGGAACATCACTACAAGTGGTTGCAGTGGCATTGCCCAAAACAACCCCTTGCGTTGCAACTTCTCGGGCAACAACGGCAATACAGGCATGACCGCCGCAGGAGCCACCAATAGCCCCATAGGTTATGGTAACAACGACCCCCCTTTTATGCCCGGTATCAACGCGCAAGCAGGCGAAACTTACGCTTTGTTATTAAACTTCTTGTGGGTTAATCCTTTAAACTACGATGGATACAGCATTAACTTCAATGGCTCTGCCGTATTAAACAATACTGGCGGTACGCCTCCGTCTTATTATGTTGATGCTTGCAGCCCCGACCAACCCATTATCATCGTCACTAACTCGCCGGTAAGTTGTTCTTCTATTCAACCAAGCGATTTTAGTATGAATAACGGAACCATAACCAGCGTTGATGGTATGGATTGTGGCGAATTTACCACCCGAATCCAAGTAAATTATACCTTAACCGGCAACCCAAATACCGCCACCGTCACCCTAAGTGGCTTAACCGACCTTTGCGGTAACACCATTGCCGGCACACAACCGCTCAATTTCCCTACACCTATCCAATTAACTACTTCGGCTACTACCTTATGCGAAGGAAGTAACGACCAGATAACTATCACCTCTAATGTTGCAGGCGAATGGAGCAATGGTCAATCGGGTACTACTATCACCGTATCGCCAAGTGCTACTACTTTGTATACCTTATCGGTAGCTAATGGTTTGTGTTCTCAAACCGAAAGTGTATTGATTACCGTTTTCCCCGAAGCTTATGCCGAGATTATCCCCCAAGATGCCGCTGTGTGTAATGGGGGTTCTGCTTTTTTGTCGGTTACTGCCCCTGCGGGTTCAAATATCACCTGGACAGGCGGAAGTATCAACGGAGCCAATAACACCACCACCGTCGAGGCTACCCCGTCGGGCAATACCACCTACACTGCCTCCGTTGTATCGCCCGACGGCTGCCCCGCTACCGGAACTACCACCGTTTATACCGGAGCTCCTGCTCCCGAACCCCAATGTATAAACATTTACGTTTCCCCTTCGGGCAGTAGCGGCGGCGATGGCTCAAGGATTGACCCCGTTGATTTACCTACCGCTATAAATATGGCACAGTGCAACGCAGCCGTTATTAAGTTAGGCGTAGGTTTGTACAACTTTGACCAAGCTATACAATTGTTTAATTACATGACCATCGAGGGCGGATTTATACCCGCCAACAACTGGGAAAAAGTGAGCAGCGATGGCTCAATTGCCACCACTACCGTCATAAATCGTACCGCTAATGGTACATACCCTTACGATGGCATAAACGGTGCGCCCGCTTTAATGGCAATGTATGGCAATGGTATTTCCAGTTTCCGATTGCAAGACATAACCCTTCGAACCGATAACGCACCGGCTGCCACTCAACAAGGCATCTCTACCTACGGGCTTTACCTTAATGCCTGCTCCGATTACAATATCGTAAGATGCCGTATGTTGCCGGGCAATGCCTCGGCAGGGGCTAACGGTACTAACGGAAACAATGGCAATGCCGGAGCAAATGGGGGCATTGGTGCCAACGGTTGCTCTGCCGACCCCATAGGTGGCTCAAATTGCTCTGGAAGTATTGCCCTTAGCGGTATAGGTGGGGCAGGTTTGGTGAACAGTGCGGGTGCAGGTGGTACAGGTGCCAACGCCGGCGGAAACGGCGGCAAAGGTGCTTGGCGAACTGCCAACTTTGGCAACGGAAACAACAACGGCGAAAACGGACAAACGGGCGCAGGCGGCGGCGGTACAGGCGGCAATGGCGGCACTGGTAATGGTCCTAATGGGGTATACATTTACAACTGCGAATGCGACGCAAGTGCTGTATCAAACGGTGCAAACGGAGCCGCAGGTAACAACGGTGCAAACGGCACTAACGGAAACCTAAACGCAACTGCCCCAAGCCTTGGCGTATTGTTTTTACCCGGTGGTGCAGGTACTACCGCTACAGGTGGCACTAATGGCACCGGTGGCGGCGGTGGCGGCGGCGGCGGCGGACAAGATGCACAAGAAGGTACAAACCTCCCCGACCCTCCGTTTGGAGGTATAAATATTAGCGCCGACCTTGGCAGCGATGCCGGAGCTGGCGGCGGCGGCGGCGGCGGCGGCGGCACTGCCGGTACAGGTGGCACAGGTGGCTACTCGGGTGGGGGCTCTTTTGGCGCCTATATCTGGAACAACGGTGCAAATACCAAAATTACCGACTCAAACCTCACCGCCGGCACTGCAGGTATTGGCGGTAATGGCGGAACAGGGGGCAATGGCGGCACAGGTGGCATAGGCGGTGCCGGTGGTACCAACGGTCCTTGCGCAATTGATTGCCCCGCTTGGGGATATAATGTACCTTTTATCGGCTTTGTCCAAATTTATCCCGCAAACTTTGTACCCGACTTTGACAATATACTAAACCTTACCCCAAACGTAGAAAACCTTGAGCGCGATTATGGCAGAGGTGGCACAGGTGCTAACGGCGGAAACGGCGGCACGGGCGGTACAGGTGGAAATGGTCACGTTGGACAAACACAAAACCTATTTGTGAACGGAACTGCCTTAGTGCAATCTATCATCAACTTTAACCTTTCGGCACAACCAGTTATCCGTTATTCGGGCGAAAGTTGTGTGGATACAGATATTACCTATACGGGTCCAAATTCGCAAAGTTGGAACTTAGGTACTAACGCCAACCCGCAAACACCAAGCGGCGTAAGTGTAATTACCCAATATACGGGCATAGGCAGACAAGATATTGGCTTCGGTAGCCAAAACTATGCAGGCTTTGTTAATATTGTGCTTGATGATGTGCCAGTTGCCGAGATATATACCAACGCCCCACCTTTAATCCCTACCAACAACGAGTTCGAGATTTGCGCCGGCGATGCGGTTAACTTTGTTGCCCTGCAAGCAGGTATAGATTACGAATGGCAGTTTGTAGTGCAACAAGGCGGTCCGGCACCTACGCCCTCAAGTTACCCAAGTAACCCCGCAAACCCTACAGATATGCTTTCTAACATTGTATTTAACAACGTAGGCGTTTATGCCATTCGTCACCGCGTTAAATCCGATTGTTGCGGTTGGTCCGATTGGGTGCAAATTTTGTTACACGTCGAGCCAATCCCCGATTTTACTATCTCGCCTTCGCCCGCTGCTGTTTGCGGCATCACCGATACCATTACACTTACTGTAACCATCAACAACCCCGCTTTTGTTGATGCGGCAAGTTATGTTTGGACACCCGCAACTGGCTTAAGTAACCCCAATGGTTTAATAACTACAGTGTCGGGTTTGTCAAACGCTACTACCTATACTTTTACTGCCTACAACAATGCGGGCAATTGTTATCACCAAGAAACCGTTACGGTAAATGTTAATCTACCCATTGAAATAAATGCCAACGTTACGCCCGCCACTTGTGGCAATAATGGGGCAATACAATTAACGGGCGCTACCAATGGCTCGGGTAATTACGCCATTGATTGGATTGAACCCCCAACTGCCAACGGCAACAATGCCACTAACTTAGGGGCTGGCTCGTACTCGGTAAGTGTTACCGACAATGTGACAGGTTGCTCGAGCATTGGTAATTTTGCGGTAAACAATACCGTAAATGCGGTGCAATTAACTGTAGGTGATGTTACACCTAACTGCGTGGCAACCGGCACACCCACCGCCACAGCTACCATTCAGTGGTTAGGTGGTGTAGGTCCTTATGGTATTGCTTGGGCAGGGGCAGCAAGTGGCAGCACTACCGCCGCTGCTGGCTCGGTTAATGCCACTATTAGCCCATTGGCTACAGGCACGTATACCGTTACCCTAACCGACCAAGGAAACGGCAATTGTACAAAAACAACTACTTTCGATATTGTAGCAGCTCCGCCCGTTACGGCTTCGGTGGCTACAGTTACTAACACCAATGCTTGCGGTGCCGCCGATGGCAGCCTAACGCTAAACGTAAGTGGTGGAACACCCAATACAGACCCCTTGATGCTGCCTTATAATTATACGTGGAGCCACGATAATACCTTAACCGCCGCATCTGCCCAAAATTTACCCGCAGCTAGTTATACGGTAACAATAACAGATAGCGTGGGCTGCTCGGCAGTTGTACCGTTTAGTATCCAAGACCCCACAATTAGCTTTACAGTTAATACGCCGCCCGCTATTTGTGCTGGGCAAAGCGTTACATTGGCTTCGTTGAACGGCACAGGTACTGGTACGTTTGTTTGGTACGATGCGATACCCTCGCAAGGGGCTATTGTTACCACCGTAAATCCAACAACAAACACTACTTATTGGGTGTTGTATACCCAAACTAACTGTACCGACTCGGCAAGTGTTACCATAAATATTGCACCCCTACAGTTGCCCCCTATTACTACACCGCCGCCCATTTGTGCCGGTACAAGCATTAACCTAAGCACCCTGATAGGCGGCACAGGTACATCGGTATGGTACGATAATACACCGTCGTTGGGCAATGTTGTTACAACGGTATCGCCAACAACTACAACAACCTATTGGGTACTATATACCGAGGGAGCTTGTTCCGATTCGGCTTCGGTGGTGCTTACGGTAACGCCCCTACCTACCCTAACGCTCACGCAAGTACCCCCGATATGCAACGGTACTACCATAGATTTAAGCACCATTGCCCCCGCACCTGTTGTGTGGTACAACGGTTTGCCCTCGGTGGGTAATGTAGTAACGTCGGTTACGCCCAACGCTACGACCACTTATTGGGCTATGCTTACCCAAAACAATTGTAGCGACTCGGCAAGTTTAGTGATAACGGTAAATCCTAATCCCGACTTAGCAACCATTGCCAACCCTGCCCCAATATGCTACGATGGTGCGCAAGGTATTGATTTGAACGCCCTAAGCCCCACCGATAACAACAACACAGCCCCCGCATATACATGGTATACCGACGCTGCACTAACAACACCCGTAGCCGACCCTACCAACATCATCACCACAGGTACTTATTATGTAGTTGCCGAAAACAGTAATGGCTGTACCGATTCAACGTCGGTGGTGGTTACGGTAAACGATATACCTGTAGCGCCTATTAGTTTAGGTAATCCAAACATTTGCGCTGGAGCTGCTATAAGCCCTATTGGTGTGGAGGATTTAGGGCTAGGATATAGCCTAAATTGGTACGATGGCGCCGCAGATGGCAATTTAGTGGGTTCGGGTAATCCGTTTACGCCCTCAAGTATTGGCACTTATTATGCCGAAACTATAAACGATGCCACCGGCTGTACCAGCGAGCGCACACAAGTGGTAATTAGCGAATACGATGCCTTAACCGCCACCGAAACGGGTTTTGTGTGCAGTCCCGATTTGCAAACTTTTGCGACCATTATTGCCGTAGATGGTGGAAGTTATAACGGTTATGTGCTAGATGCGGCACCTTATACCGCCACTAACAACAACGACGGCACATTTACCATTAGCGGTATTGCAACAGGCAGCGGTGCTACAGTAACTTTGTTTGATGATGCCAGCTGCAGCCTAAGTGTTGCCCTAAACCCACAAGATTGCCCTTGCCCCTTTATCGCCCCACCTTTTACACCCACCAACTCAACGGCATGTAATGGCAATGCACCCGCAAGTATTAGCGTTGATGACCCGGGTTTGGGCTATACCGTAAATTGGTACGACGCACCCAATGGCGGTAACTTAGTGGGTACAACAAACCCCTTTGCGCCTGCATCGTTTGGTACTTATTATGCGGCAAATACCGAAACCGTATCGGGTTGTGTGGGCGAGGTAGTTGCCGTTACGGCAGATGAGGCTGCCCCTATCACCTATACTCAAGCAAACACCAATTGTTCATCAGACCTTACTAATTATACCACCGACATTATACCTAATGGCGGTGCAGGTGGTTTTGTAGTTACCTCAACAACAACGGTTACACCAAATGGCAGTGGCGGTTTTACCATAAGCAATATCGCCACTAACACAAGTGCCAATTTTACGATAACCGACGCCAACGGCTGCCAACAAACAGGCTCAACGGTTGCGCCCAACTGCAATTGTCCAACGGTAAATCCGCCAACAGGTGGGGTAAATGCCACTATGTGCAACGGAGGTACTACAGTAGCAATATCGGTAGCTGCCGCCCCTGCGGGCTATAGCATTGCTTGGTACAACACCGCCACAGGTGGCACAGCCATTGCCACAGGTAACAGTTTTACCCCGCCCGCCGCAGGCATCTATTATGCCGAGATGATAGAAACGGCATCGGGTTGCACAAGCAGTCGGGTAGGAGTGGAGCTAATAGAATCAAGTGCGATTGTAGTTACCCAAATTGACCAAAGTTGCTCGACAGATTTGCTTACCTACGATGCTACCATTAGCGTAAGCGGTGGCGGTACGCCCAACAGTTACACCATTACTACGCCCAACGCCACCGTACAAAGTTTGGGCAACGATGAGTTTTCGTTGGGTAATATCGCCGCAGGCACCAACATAAACTTTACCGCTACCGACCAATATGGCTGCCAACAAACAGGTACTACTACGGCTGCAACTTGCAATTGCCCAACCGTAAATCCGCCAACAGGTGGGGTAAATGCCGAAATGTGTAACGGAGGTACTACAGTGGCTATATCGGTAGCTGCCGCCCCTGCGGGCTATAGCATTGCTTGGTACAACACCGCCACAGGTGGCGCAGTAATTGCCACAGGTAACAGTTTTACCCCGCCCGCCGCAGGTATATATTATGCCGAGATGATAGAAACGGCATCGGGTTGCGCAAGCACTCGGGTAGGAGTGGAGCTAACAACGGCAAGTCCAATCATCATCACCCAAAATAATGCTACTTGTGCTTTAGATTTGCAAACCTACGATGCCACCATTAACGTAAGTGGCGGCGGCGGCACATACACTTTAACGGCTGCCCCTTATTTAGTGACCAACAATGGCGGCGGTAACTTTGTGGTAAGTGGCATAAGCACCAACACCAACGTAAGCCTAACCGCCACCGACCAAAACGGCTGCACCACCAACGGCACAAGCACCGCCCCTGTTTGTAACTGCCCCGCTGTACCTTTGGCAAGCAATGGGCAAGGCTCAAGCACTTGTTTTGGCGATGCACCTAACCCCATTAGCGTGTCGGCTGCCCCAGTGGGTTATACGGTTTTGTGGTTCGATGCGGCAAGTAGCGGCAACCAATTGGCAACGGGTGCTGTTTATCAGCCAAACAACATTGGTACGTATTATGCCGCTTTGCAAGACAACGCAAGCCTTTGCATTGGGCAAACCATTGCTGTAGTGGCTGCCGAAAATACTTTATTGAGCATTAACAATGCCACTCCCGTTTGTGCCACCGATTTAGGTAGTTATGCGGTTAGTGGCGATATAAGCGGCGGTACATCGCCCTATACTTTAAGTGCTACTTTGGGCAATGTAACGGTTAATGCCAATGGCTCGTTTGATATAGTTAACCTAACCAACAACATAAACAGCAGCTTAACTGCCACCGATGCTCAAGGCTGCTCGACGGCTGCTTTGGTAATTACTGCCCCCAACTGCAACTGCCCTGCTATGGCTGCCCCCACTAACCCCGTGGGCAATAGCTATTGTTTTGGGGCATCGGCAACAACTATAAGTGTTGATGCAGCCCCCGCAGGTTTTGTAATAAATTGGTACAACTTGCCCGCAGGTGGTGCAGTTATTGCCACCGGCAACAGTTTTACGCCCGCAACAGCAGGCACTTATTATGCCGAGATGCTAAACACAACCACCAACTGCAACAGTCCGCGCACAACTGTTATATTGACACAAACCACCGAATTAGTAGTACAACAAGGTGCTGCCAACTGTGCTGCCAACTTGTTAAGCTACGATGTTAGCCTTGACGTAAGTGGCGGAACTGCATCGTACAACCTAACAGCTACCAACGGCTTAACGGTAACTAACAACGGCGGTAATAACTTTACGGTAAATGGCGTGCCAACTGCCACCGCCGCTACAGTAAATGTGGTTGATGCCAATGGCTGTACGCTAAGTACTACCTTAAATACGGTAGATTGCAATTGCCCAACGGTTGCTGCCCCATCTAACCCACAAAATGCGTTTTATTGTTTTGGCGATGCACCCGTAGCTTTGTTTGTTGATGCCCCCGCAGCGGGTTTTAGTACTGTTTGGTACAATGCCGCAACAGGCGGTAGCATAGTGGGCAACGGTAATAGTTTTGTGCCTGCCCAAAGTGGCACGTATTATGCCCAAACCAACCAAGACGGAACCAACTGTAGCAGCCTACGCGTGCCAGCTACTTTAACCGAGGGCAACCAAATCATCATCACGCAAGTAAGCCAACAATGTGCTGCCGACTTAAGCACCTACGAAGCGGTATTTTCGGTAGTGGGTTACTCGGGTGCTTATACTGCCACCGCCACCGATGCCAACGGCAACCCTTTTGTGGTTGTGGATAACGGAAGTGGCAACGTTACGGTATCGGGTATTGGCATAAGTGCCACAAGCCCCATATTTGCGTTTGTAGATGCCACCAACTGCCCCCAAAGTGCGGCTATTACGCCCGCCGTTTGTAATTGTGGGGCTATACCAAGCCCCATCAACCCGCAAAACAATACTTATTGCAGCGGTAGCAGCCCCACCGACTTATGCGTTACCTTGCCTAATGCCCAATACGAAATTAGGTGGTACGACAGCAACCAAGTTTTACAAGCCAGTACGCCCTGTTTTACGCCAACTACAGCAGGTACATACACCGCAACTACCATTGAGGTAGCAAGTAACTGCGAGAGCCTACCCGTTACGGCAGTTTTAACGCAAACAAGCCCCATTGTAATAGATACTTTGACGGCTATATGTGCCACCGATTTAGCTACTTATAGCTATCCTATTGTGGTAAGCGGCGGTACATCGCCCTATAACGTAAGTGCTTTGCCCGCAACAGTAAGTAACAACGGCGGCGGTAACTTTACCATAGATGGTATTGTAAGTGGAGCATCTGCCAATATAAACATCACCGATGCCAATGGCTGTACGGCAAACTTAACAACGGCTGCTTTGGGTTGTGCTTGTCCGCCAATAGATGCACCCGTAATTGCCAACAACGCCTTGTTTTATTGTGCCGATGCAGCTATCCCTACGGCAACGGCAACGCCCGTAGGTGTAGGTTTTGTTATACATTGGTACGATGCAGCTAACACCTTAGTGGGTACAGGCAGCAGCTTTACCCCCACAGCAGCAGGTACTTACACCGCCCTAACCGAAAGCACTACCGCCAATTGCAGTAGCTTGCCCACTACGGTAACTTTTACCGAAGGAACCGCAATAACTACAGCGGTTGTGGATAACCTTTGTGCCACCGACCTAACAACCTACGATTTAACCATTAGCATAAACGGCGGACAAACGCCCTATACTTTTAGCAATACCACCTACACCATTACGCCTGCTGCGGGTAACAACTATGTGGTAAGCGGCATTGCCAACAACACCAACGCCACTTTTACTATTACAGATGCCAACGATTGTGTGTTAGATGCCAACTTTGCGGCGGTAAATTGCAATTGTCCTGCGGTAACGGCTCCTGTTACTAACTCAACGGCTTATTGCGAAGGCAGCACGCCCACCGCTTTAAGTGCCACTGCTCCACCTACCGATTACATAGTGACATGGTACAGCCAAAGTACAGGCGGTACGGCTTTGGCTACGGGCGAGACCTATACGCCAAGCACCGCCGGCACTTACTATGCTGCCTTTACCAACCCCACCAACAACTGCGAAAGCCCCCGAACAGCCGCCACCCTAAGCATTAACCCAGTTGCTGCTGCCCCTACTATTGTTGCTCCTGCACCTTATTGCAGCGGCGCACCCATTAGCCCATTAACGGCTACCAACACAGGCGGCACTATTACATGGTATAGCGATGCCGACTTAACTAACCAAGTGGCAACGGGCAACAGCTTTACGCCATCTGCCCCGGCGGTAGGCACAACTGCCACCTATTACGCCACCGAAACAAGTGCAGCAGGTTGCGTAAGCACCCCCGCAAGTGTTGCCATAAGTGTAGTAGTTTGTAATTGCACACCACCCGCTGCCCCCACAACTGCCAACGCTGCCCTAACGTATTGCATTGGGCAAGCCAATACTACGCCTTTTGTTGCCAATACGCCAGCAGATATAACCGTAAGGTGGTACGATGCCGACAATAATTTAGTTGGCACAGGCAACAGCTTTACGGCTACTACAGCAGGTACTTACCAAGCCCAAGCCTACAACGCCGCCGAAGATTGCGCAGGGGCAAGCATTCCTTTTACCCTAACAGGTACAAGTGTAACGGCTACCATTGATCCTGCATCTGCCACCATTACGCAAGCAGGTAGTGTTAGTTTAACGGCAAGTCCCACAAACGGTGTTACCTACTCATGGACACCTGCTACCACCTTAAATTGTGCCGATTGCGGTACGGTAGTGGCAAGTCCAATAGCTACCACCACCTACACCGTTGTGATAACCGACCAAAATGGTTGCACCGCCTTAGCTACGGCTTTTGTAGGTGTTGAGAACAATAACACCGTTGTTATTCCAAATGCTTTTTCGCCAAACGGCGATAACCAAAACGATGTGTTCCATATATCGGGCTACAACGTAACAACGGCAGAGCTGCAAGTATATAACCGCTGGGGACAAAAGGTATACAGCGAGGTATTCACCAACCTGTCAAACGGCTGGGACGGAACCTTTAAGGGCACTGACCAAGAGCTTGGGGTGTATGTATACTACCTAAGTGTTACCTTCAACGACGGCGTTAAAGAAAGCTATAAGGGTAATGTTACGTTAATACGATAGGGTTTTGATTATTGATTATTAATTATTGATTATGGCAACTTTGTTGCTGATTATTGATTATTGATTATTGATTAGGGCAACTTTGTTGCTGATTATTGATTATTAATTATTGATTATGGAAAAGCCGCTGTTAGGGCAAAAAGCCTTAACAGCGGTTTTTTTTGTTTGGTTGATGAACCAATCGCCATTGTTTGTGTCTGCACAAACAATAAATGATAACCATAGCGTAAAGTCGTTTGTGTGGACACAAACAACGGCAGTAGTACAAGTATCGCTGCTACCAATAAAAAAACCGCCCTTAGAGCAAAAAGCTTTAAGGGCGGTTTGTTTTATTTAGTTGCTTGTGTTAGCTTATTTTATTTAGGGAGTAACGGTATATTCGGTATCGTTAGTAGTATCGAAGTTGCTGTTATTTGTTGCGTCGAGTTTAGCACTTCTTTTGGTACTGCTGCTATCTGTCGAGTATTCGTAGATGAGGTAATCGTTGTATTTAGCTTCGTCACGGGTGTAGTAGTGTTCTTTACCGTAGTCAAAAATTTCGCTAATGGCGGTATATAGGTTATTAGCGATGCTAACGCGGTCTTGTGTGCTGCGGTCGCGTATTTCTACGGCAGATGCTTTGGCATCAATGCTGTTGTCAAAAGTTACAATATCGTTGCTAAGGGTATCTATCATAGCTTGGGTAAGTCCTTTTTCGGACAAGGCAGGTAGGTATTCGGTGGCTAAACGCACTACGCGGCGGGCGGTATGTACCATTTCTTCGTCACTAAGGTTACTAAGTTCCGAGGTACTAAATCGTTTGTAGGTGGCACTACTTATGCCAAACTTATTTTTTACCCGTATCATGATAGCAGACATTTGGATATGGATAACAGTACGTTTTTCGTCCTTGTCTTTAGTTGCTTCGGATACGGAACCTAGCAATTCGGAGTCGCTAGGGTATTCTTTAAACAATTGGGTTTGTTTAGCGATACTGATAGCGGTATCGGTAGTAACACCATACAGGGCGAGGTCGGCGAGGTCGCGTTTGATAAGCCTTTCGGTTTTATCGCCTAACTGCATTAAATCGGCGTAGGGGAGGGTAAAAACTGGTTTAAGCTCTTCTGATTTCATAACAATAAAAATTTAAGGTAATAGATAGATGATAGTTGTTTAAAACATGGTGCAAAAATACACTAATTTTATTAAACCGCTTTATTTTTTTTCAAAAACAGCTATTTTTTTACAATTTTATGATTTTTTGTTTAGTGTAGTTTATTTGTTTAATAGCTTGATACCATTAAGGGTATTTATTTTGCTCAAAATGCTTGTTAAAGGTTAATAAATAAAGGGGTAAAAGCTTAATGAAATGGTAAAAATATTGACAATACAAAGCAAAAGTGCCTAGTGAATAAAAAAAGGTGTTTAGTTAATAATTCAAGTACCTTAGACGATAAAAAAAAGTGTTTAGTTAATGCTTCAAGTAAGTTAGATGACCAAAAAAAGTGTTTAGTTAATGCTTCAAGTAAGTTAGATGATGAAAAAAAGTGTTTAGTTAATGAAAAAAGTACTCTAGTTAATAAAAAAAGTTCTACAGTTAATAATTTCGGGGAATATGTTAAGCAACTAAGGTATTTAAATGCTCAACAAAACTGTTTGGTTTATAGACTGTGGTATTTGGGTGTGTGTTTGGGTTATTTGGGTTTATAAAGTTGTTATTTGGGTGTATATTTGGCTTATTTGCCTTAATAACTTGACTATTTTGGTTGGTATTTATGGTAATTGGGTTTGTGTTTTAGGTATTTGGGGTTTAAACAAAATAACTTACTTGTAAAACAAAAAAACTGCCCAAATAATGTAATTATTTTGGGCAGTTTTTGGGTGGGTTGGTTTGGTGTTGGGGGTTTATTTTAGTTTGATGATGATGGAATTTGTTAGATTATTTTCAAAAGTTTGGTTGCCAAATAGCATATAGCCGCAATCAGGGGTTTCGAAGATGGCAGTTGCAGAACTTCTATTAATATTTTGAGGTATTTGTCGTTGCCATAATAAAGTGCAGTTAGTATTTAAAGTAGCTACAAAGATATTGTTAATGCTGAATTAGTATTTTGTGAGATACCAGCAATTAAAAAATTATTATCATGGGTTTGTGAAATATTATTAGCAGTTTCGTGATCATTGGTACCAACAGTTGTTTGTTGTAAAATATTACCTAAA
Organism: Sphingobacteriales bacterium; assembly: GCA_016718845.1. Classification (GTDB taxonomy): domain Bacteria; phylum Bacteroidota; class Bacteroidia; order Chitinophagales; family UBA2359; genus JAEUUX01. The sequence continues at coordinate 5,443 of JADKCK010000046.1, read as the reverse complement.
TCATCAATTTTTATAACCCAAGCATCTCTATTTCCGTGTAAGTTAGTTATGTTTCCATCTATACTAAAAGTATAGCCAGCTATTATATAATGTCCATCATTTGTTTTTTGTATGCAATTAGCATAATCAAAACCACTACCACCGTAGGTTTTTGCCATGATAAGTTGCCATTTGTTTGTAGTTTTATAACCCACCAATCTGCATTGCCATGGTTATTGGTAATGTCGCCATTATTACTAAAAGTGAATCCTACAATTAAATATTCACCATTAATAGTTTGTTGAACATCGTTTATCCATTCATAATCAGTTCCCCCAAAAGTTTTTGACCATTCTAAGTTTCCGTTGACATCTATTTTTATTATCCAAGCATCAAAATTACCTTGATTATTAGGTATGTTACCATCATTACTACCTGTAACTCCTACTGCAATGTATCCATTATCTGTAGTTTGTTTAATGTTAGTTAAGTTATCACCAGCACTACCGCCATAAGTTTTTTGCCATTCTATATCTCCATTAGTATTTAGTTTTAGTATCCAAGCATCTGTATATCCATTGTTATTGGTTACATCGCCATCATTGCTAGTAGTTGAGCCTGCAACTATATATCCGCCATCAATAGTTTGTTGAATGCTTTTAGCTTCATCTACAGTACTTCCTCCGTAGATTTTTTCCCATTCTATGTCGGCATTGCTGTTTAGTTTTACTATCCAATAATCACCATTGTTTTGGGTATTTTTTTATATCCTGCTAAAATATAGCCTCCATCGTTGGTTTGTTGTACGCTATTAATGGTAGAACTATCATTATCGCCAATAGTTTTTTGCCAGTCTATTGTTGGTACATTGGCGGTGTTGCATTCGCCATCATCTTTTTTGCAAGTGGAGAAAAGAACGAGGATAAGAGAAAGAGCAACAAAGAAACTTGTTTGTTTGTTTAGTGTGGTGTACATGGTGTTTTTGTTGTTTTTTTGGGTGATAATTTACCTATTGGTATTGTTGTACAAAGGTACGCCAAAAATGTGAAAAACTGCCCAAATAATGTAATTATTTTGGGCAGTTTTTGGGTGGGTTGGTTTGGTGTTGGGGGTTTATTTTAGTTTGATGATGATAGGAGTACTTAAATCATTTTCATCAAATTGGTTGCCAAATAGCATATAGCCACAATCTGGGGTTTCGAAAATAGCTTTTGCAAATGTATTATTATCTTCTTGAGGTATTTTTCGTTGCCATAATAAAGTACAATTAGCATCTAATGTAGCTATAAAGATGTTTTTAATGTTGGAATTGGCATTTTGTGAGCTTCCTACAACTAAAAAATTATTATTATGGGTTTGTAAGATACTATTAACACCTTCGCTGCCATTTGTACCTATAGTTGTTTGTTGCAAGATAGTGCCTAAATCATCAATTTTTACAACCCAAGCATCTTTATCTCCATGCGAGTTAGTGATGTCTCCATCATTACTATCAGTATTTCCTGCTATAATATAATGCCCATCATTTGTTTTTTGTATACAACTAGCAACATCAAAACCGCTACCACCGTAGGTTTTTTGCCATTGTAAGTTGCCGTTTGTTTGTAGTTTTATAATCCACAAATCTATATTGCCATGGTTGTTGGTAATGTCGCCATTAATACTTTCTGTTTGCCCTAAAATTAAATATTCACCATTAATAGTTTGTTGAACATCGTTTATCCATTCACCATCACTGCCCCCAAAACTTTTTGACCATTCTAAATTTCCATTGGCAGCTATTTTTATTGCCCAAGCATCAGTATAACCTTGATTGATATATGTTACCATCATTACTATATGTATGTCCTACTGTAATGTATCCATTATCTGTAGTTTGCTTAATGCTTTTAAAATAATCATCAGCACTACCGCCATAAGTTTTTTGCCATTCTATATCTCCATTGGTACTTAGTTTTAGTATCCAAGCATCGTTACCCCCATTATTATTGGTTACATCTCCATCATTGCTAAAAGTTGAACCTGCAACAATATAACCTCCATCTGTGGTTTGTTGAATGCTTTTAGCTTCATCAGTACGATTCCCTCCATAAGTTTTTTCCCATTCTATGTCGGCATTGCTGTTTAGTTTTGCTATCCAATAGTCAAGACCATTTTGAGTATCCTTTTTATCCCCTGCCAAAATATAGCCTCCATCGGTGGTTTGTTGTACGTTAATAGTAACTGTATCATTATTGCCAATAGTTTTTTGCCATTGTATTGTTAGTGTATTGCTATTTTTGTATTCGCCATTATCTTTTTTGCAAGTGGAGAAAAGAACAAGGATAAGAGAAAGAGCGACAAAGAAACTTGTTTGTTTGTTTAGTGTGGTGTACATGGTGTTTTTGTTGTTTTTTTGGGTGATGAATTACTTATTGGTATTGTTGCAAGGTGTTTTTTTATAGCCACAAACACTATTCTTTTTCTTTCAACTCAAGCGATACATCTTTGGGGTAACTTATTTCGTATTCGGCGTTTAGGGTATGTGGTCTTTGTGGTTTTGCGCTTAGCTGCCACGTCAAAAAGCCAGTTTCGGCATTAAGTGTGGCACCCGACAAATAGCTTAAACGCTTACCCCGCTTGTTTATGTTGAGCGTAGCCGAAACACGGTAAATGTCTTTTTTGGGGGTGATGATTAGACACCTGATTCGACAAGTAGGTGGGCACTTTTAGCAAAGCAAGTGCAGGCATTCCGTCGTTCAATACTATACAACTGCATCAATAGGTAAAAAAAAAAGCAAAAACCTAGTAATTGTTTTATTATATAAAAACTCCTTGTTTCTAAGGACATACAAATCTATAAAACATAAAAACTAATAGGTTTTTGCTTTTTTTGCTGTGTTGGTATATGGTCAATTATTGCCTTATCTACCCGCGCGTCGTCGTATATCTTCGAGTTTGCCTTCGGGTATAGCGGCAATTAGTTTCTTGGTATATTCGCGTTGTGGATTATTAGAGCACATCATCAGCTAACCATTTCTTCTATTTTACCTTTGTTCATCACCACCATTCTGTCCGGATCTAAATTTAACCACCGATAAATCGTGCGAGATAAAGATGTAGGTAAATTTGTATTTTCACGCAGTTCAATCAACAAGTTTAGCACCTGTGCCTGCACCGATACATCGAGTGCCGACACCGAATTTGTCGCAGATAATAAATTTAGGTCCAGTGCCAAAGCTCGTGCAATACAACTCGTTGTCGTTGCCCACCCGAAAACCTTCGTGCGGATAACGGTTCAAATGGTCGGGCGACATAACAGTGGTTAGTAGGTCGGCGCGTTCAAGTCGTTGTTTGTCGTTGGCAAGTATGTTGTGTATTTTAGCGGCTCTATAATGGCATCGCCAATAGTCTACGCGGGTTAAGCGACGAGTAGGTCTTGGAAAATGATTTGCATATTGCGGCGCATGGCTTTATGTCGGTTTTGTTAAGGTCAAATATCGACTTGCCATCGACACCACCTTGCCTTCGGTGGCGGGTGCCAATCGCAACAAAGTGCGTCCAAGTGTTGTTTTTGCCGCAGCCGATCTGCCTACCAAACCCCAGTGTTTCGCCCGGATAAATATCAAAACTTACATCATCAACCGCTTTTACCCAATTTAGCACTTTACCAAAAAAGTTTTTTGCGTTGGGAAATATGTTTTTAGGTTTTGCACCACCAAAATAGGTTCTTGTTTTAGTTCCACAAGGCGTTGTTAGGTTTGCTCAGGGCTAATTTCAACGGCTTTTAGTGCTTCTGTCAACCGAGGCTATTTTGTTATACATTTGGCCATTTTCGTCAAAGCCCATAAAATCGCTAACAATAGGTAGTTTGCTTTAGGCGTTTGGGTGGTGAGTCGGCAAGCCATCAAACCTTTTGGTATAGGGGTGTTGTGGGTTGCTAAATATCTCCAAAATAGTCCTTCTTCCTACTTGCCTTTGCGGTTATTACAATTACGCGGTCGGCACTTCGCAATTACGCCCAAGTCGTGGGTAATAAACAACATCGACATGCCCATGCTACGTTGCAGGTCGCGCATTAGTTCCAAAATGGTTTTTTGTACCGTAACATCTAAGGCAGTTGTAGGTTCGTCGGCAACCAATATTTGGGGTTTGCATGCCATTGCCATAGCTATCATTACGCGTTGTTTTTGCCCGCCCGACAGTTGATGCGGATACGAGTCGTACATGCGTTCGGGGCTAGGCAATTGTACTTGCTCAAAAAGGCTTAATGTTCGAGCTTTTGCTTCGGCATCGGTGGTTTTTGGTAGTTTTATCACCTCATCTTGGTAGCCACAGTAAATACAGGGTTTAGCGAGGTCATGGGTTCTTGAAAAATCATCGAGATTTTGTTGCCTCGATATTTTCGCATATCGTCGACAAGACAATTTGAGCAAGTCAACGGCCCTTTTTCGGGGTCGTGATAGATGATTTCGCCACCTGCAATGTTGCCCGGCGGGTTAGGTATTAGGCGCATAACAGATAGGCGCTCAACCGATTTGCCCGAGCTAGATCTGGCCTACAATACCTACGGTTTCGCCTTTGCAGCGTAAAACTTACATCATCGACGGCTTTTACCTCACCACTTTTGGTGTTAAAGTAGGTTTTGAGGTTTTTAACTTCTAACAGTAATTCGTTTTGTTTTCGTTATTGTTGTTCATGTAAAAGGACGTGCTTTTAGTAGCTATTGCTATGCCAGATACCTGAATTAGCAGTAATGGTTTATTTTTTGTGCAAATGTACAACTTAATTTTCATAGCCAAATACATTTTAAAAAATTATCAGTTGGCTTATAAAATTGTTGTTTTACACCTAGTATAAGGCACATTAAGCACCATATTGACATGGGTTGTTGGGGTTTATTATACCAGAAGGTTACTTTTTTGAGTTGATGATAATAAGGATAATCCCACTTATCTTGGGGTAATATGCGTTGCGGCGGCTTGTGCTTCGATTTCGGGTGCTGCCCGGTGCGATAACCGAACCATCGAGTAAGGCAAACCAGCCTGACAACAAACCTAAATTACGTAGATGTTGGTTTGTTTTAGACTTGCCGTTGGCCTACTTCGCGGTGATAAACAGGATATAGTTCAGGTTTTTTTGTAAAATTTCAATGATTTCATCTTGGTAATACTCGTGGTTTTCCTTCACGAGGGGCAGGTACCTAATGCCTCTTCGTAATACGCAGTATCGTCTTGTTTGCTTGGTTGTTATGTGGCAACGGATTTCAATAATACCCGAATGGAGTTTATTTCGTCAAAATTTTGTACAATAGATTTGCGTATCGAGCCGTAAAACTAATGTTATAGGTAGAATATGCCATCGAAAGCGATTTCACCCCTTTGTAGGGCAGCAAAAGAAGCGATGCTCTTTGAGGCAATGTGTCAGTCGATAACTAAAAGGTATCGCAAGACCTACTACGGCTAAACTAGGTTGCGTTTATCAG
>JADKCK010000045.1 GCA_016718845.1 Sphingobacteriales bacterium | reverse complement strand
TGGGCGTTGACTCGTTGGTTGGGCAACAGAATTTGTAGGACATCGTTGGTGGGATTAGGGAAAACAACAAGCCCACCCTCCTTCGGAGGGGGCAGGGGGGAGGCTTCTTCGATGCCCACCACCGTAGAGGCTACAATAAGCGTGTCCTCTGCCCCGCCATTACAGTTAGGCGTAAAACAACCGTTGGGGAGGACTTTAAGTAATAGGGCGTTACCCTCGTAGCCGCCAGTAGGTAGGGCATCGATAATAGCACCGGTAGCTATAATGTTGCCATTAGCATCTTCGTCAATGCCTTGTGGTACTAAAAAATTAACCGTAGGTGTGTAGCTTACATATTCTCGCTCCCACAATAATTCTCCGTTGGGCGATAAACGAAACAACCAACCCGAAGAGTAGTTGTAATTAGGGTTATCTACAAAGCCACAACCAATAATATCGCCATTAGCGGCTTTGGTTATGGCTACGGGGAATTTTTTGTAGGCATTATCATTAAAGTTGTATCGCCAAACAAACTCCCCTTGGTCGTTAAGGCAGATAAGATAAGGATTCCGTTCGTTTGCAGAACCAAATTCTTCATCGAACCAGCGTGTTACAATATTACCATTATCTAACACAACAATTTGTGTGGGTGTATTTGTAGCTGTTGTGTAACCACTTAATGGATATGTCCATACGGTATTGCCCATTAAGTCTATTTTGCGGACAGCCATGTAATTTTGTATAATTTCTGCTTTCTATATTGAGGTACAGAAAATTTCTTTCAATAGTAGGAAATATTGACAATCCAATTAAAGGAATAACCATTGATACCTAATAATATTGATTTCAGTTACATAACAAACAAGGTCCATTTTTAACAGTCATGATGTCCATAGGTTTCATTTACACCATAGAAACTAATCCTAATCAAAGTATCATTGAATATAACCATATTGGCGTCCTATTTCATTTAATTCTATATCTCCATATTCTTTAATTGTAATGCTTTCGCCATGTCATTCATGCAAGAAAAAAATGTGTGGATAGCCTAAATAACCAAGTCCACCAGATAATACATAACTGGTGTCATCATTTTTATTATTAGGGTCGGATAAAGAGACTGCTATTTTCAAACAAATTATCCCATTGCTTAATTCCAAGGCTGTCTGTTTTTACTAAACCTATACTGAGAAATCCAGTGTTTGAATGGGTAGGTCCTGTACGAATAAGATAATCATTAAAAATACTCAGCATATTACTACCATTATTACTATCCGTACCTTCAATGTCATACGATTTCATAAAGCCCGTTTGTGCCATCAACGAAACACTAAGTAAGTACAACATTATGGTTACTATCACCTTATTGTTATTGTTATTGTCCATTTAATTTGTTTTAATGGGTGAATAAAAACCTCAACCCGCACAAAAAGTACGAGTTGAGGTTATAAACTATGTTAGTGTTGTATAACCAATTTGGTATTTGCCAAAGTAGTGCCGTCGGTGGTGTAGTTTAGTAAGTAAATGCCATTGGGTAAGTCGTCGATATGTATATCAATGCTTGCTTGTTCTTTGTCAATAGTCCAGCTTTTTAGCTGTTTACCGTGGGTATCGTACAAACTTAAGTTAGCGCTATTTTCGGTAAAATAGGCAGGCAACTGCACATTTACGGTGTAATTAGCAGGGTTAGGTGTTGCTACTAAGCGGTTAAGCACACTTTTGCCCAACAAAGCTACGTCTTTGTAGCGCGGGTGGGTGTTGGTTTTGCCGCTTTCGGTGTCGTCTTCGGGTATTGTCCAATCAAAGTATTCGCCACGTAGCAAGCCTAATAGCGTTTGGGCGTAGGGGGCTTGTGTGCCGTAGGCAAGGGCTATGGTGCGTAATTGTTGGTATTGCTCTTCGCTTAATTCAAAACCTTCGGCGGTAGCCGATAGGCGCTGTAGGTTTATTTGCTGTATGGTTTTATAGTCTTGTTCGTCGGGGTTGGTGGCAGGTAGGTAGTTGAGCATGGCTTGGGCATTGGCATACTGTCCGCGTTCTGCTTTCGACGACAATAATGCCCGCACAGCGTAGGTGGTGTTTTCGGCGGTTAGTACTTCGTCTAATTGGGCATAGTCTTTTTCGTCGGCAAACTTTTGTAGTAGGTTGTGTAATAGTTCTTCTTTTTTAGCACTTTCGCGGCTAATGCTTAGGTTTAGGTTGTCGCGTGCCGAGAATTTGGTGTAGTACTTAATGGTATACAGCAGTTGGTATACGTTTTCGGCAACAAGGTCTTGTATTTGGTACATTGCCTCGTCGCTTAATGGGGCATTGCTCAACAAAATGTTGGCTCGGTGGTTGGGGCTCATTAGGTCGGTTTGGGCGGCTGTTATCAATACCTCGTCGCTTAGGTAGGGGCTGGCTGCCATGTACTTTTGGTAGGTTGCCAATGCCTCGGGGCTGTTGTATAGGCTGTTGAGCAGGTCGGCTTTGTCGCCGCCATCAATTTCGTTTTTTAGGTTGTTTAAATAGGCTTTTGCGGCATAGTAGCACTCTTTGGTTTGGCAATCGTCGGGGTTGGGTGCAGCCATGCCTGCAATGCCATCACCATTTAAGTCAAGGCAGCCAGTATAAGCCCAACCAGCAGATGGAATTGTATTGGTTACAATAAAATTATTTACAGGTGTACAAGCTGATGCTGCATCGCATTTAGGCACTAAACGGGCGTTTACAGCAGGGGTATAGAGTGGGTCGGTGTGGTAGAAGTACACAAATAAATCTGTTTGCCCTGCGGGTGCTTTAAAGTGTTGGGTGGCAGGGTTGGTAGAGAATAGGTTAAAGTGGGGCGCATCTAAGTCGCCTTGCGAGAAGGCAATAGAGCCATTATTTACGCCATTGTCAAGTTTGTTGTCGGCAGTTTGGGTGTCGAAGCGTGTTGTTTATATTGCAAACCACTATTGTTGTCATTTAGATACATTGCCAAGTTGCAGTTGGTAAAGGTGTTGCAATCAATTAGGTTGTTACCGGGTGTATCGTGGCTGTTAAAAAGCGGCTATACCCACCGGGTTGGTCATCAAGGTGTTGCCTTGGTAATGGTGTAACCTATTACCGCCGATGCTAAAACACCAAGGTACCATTGCCCGTTACTTGGTTGTCTAATTGCCGTTGGTTTAATGTAGCTAATATTAAAGACAATTTGGTTGTTATTACAAAAGGTGCTATTAGTTGCACTAGTGGCTACCGTTTGGATAGGTGCCAGCGCCTCCCAAATTTATGGCTCTGTTTAAGTTCTCAATTGTTAGTTGTTTATAGGTTTAGCCGTTCGCCTGTGGTAATACCTGTTTCGGTTGGTGGTGTGTTGGGTGGTTTGGGTAAAGGTGCAGTTATCTACCTTAATGCCTTTACAATCCCAGATACTGATACCTTCAAATGGGCTGTTAGATGAGTTGCTGGGGTTAGACGAAAACAAACAACCTTTAAATTGGCTAAAGTTGCGGTAGTCGTATTTCATAAAAGCGGCTCCTTTTTGGCAGTTAAAAATAGCTACCTTGCCCGTATACAATACCGCCATAATGGTTAGGGTATGCCATCGGTGCGTTGGGTGATAATGGTGTTAATGTGGTCCGTTTTCTAGGGAGCACTATTTTTTTAGTATAACCACACTATGGTCGTGTCGGGTAGGGTGCAGGTTTTCGTAATCCTTAACGGTTATCGTTGGTATAAGCGTCGTTAAAAACAAATCTTTGTGTGCTACGGCTGTATTGCCCCACACCTCAATACCGCCCCAGCGAGCGCCGCAGGTGTTGGTAATGGTGCCGTTATCAACAATAAGTTTGGCACCGCGTTTTACCACTATTTTTTTGTCTTCGCCCATTTTTAGGGTGGCTTTTATGGTTAAGGTGGCTCCGGCCTTACTCTAATGTTGAGTTCCCGCAATAGCTATTTGCTCCCAGATGGTAGTTTTGGTTTGTACAATTACTTCTTCGGCAGTGGCAATTTAGGCAGGCAGCGGACTACCCATATACCACGCCCAAAAGTGCCATGCATAAATAGGCGGCAGTAGTCAATTTCAAGGTCTGTTACCATACAAACGGGTAAGCCTTTGTTGTAACACGCCCAACGCCCTACTGTGGGGTCGTAGCGATAAACCAAAATCGCCTGCACCGGCATATAGTATGCCACTTCGGTCGTGGATTGGTGTGTGTTAACCGAGGTAAGGGGTTAGCCCATTGTCGTGTGATATGGCTCGTCGATGGTAAGTCCTCCGTTTGTCAAAACTCCTACTCTATTTACGCCACTTGATAAATCGCTCCTCCATATTGTCGATATCGCCATTACCTACCCATATAGTGTTGGGCATTTCGAGGGTGTATGGCTATGGTGTTTATGTTGATAATAGTAGTAACAAGTGACAAATTCACTCCTCTGTCGATACTTTTAAATCCTACTCCACGTCCTTTATTCGATTTCGTATCCTACTCTCCCTGTAAATAAATAATATCGGATTAGACGAGCAATAGCCAAGATGCAATACTTCATTTTCCACATGAGGCTCCTCTCTCCATAAAAGTTTTCACCAGTAGCTTAGTTGTAAGAATAAAGTTGGTATTTGTACTTGCATCTATTTTACGAAAGTTATTTATTTTGGCAAGGTACAACCAATTAGGGTTTTGCAAATCTTGGGCTAATAAAAAATCTTTAAGTCCATCAAATTCACCACCAAGTGAAGAAGTATTACTTACATTTGCAGAAAAACAGTTACCCCCATCAATAGATTTTTTTAGATCTGCATTAAAGCGAGAATATACAACATTGGGGTTACTCCAATCAATAAGTGTATGCCCTCCAAAAGTGTTATCTAGCGTGCCTCCCATTACTAACATTAGGGCGTTCGGAGCCAGTTGCAATGCCGTAAAACTGGGTAACTAACAACGAATTAATACCATCTAAATCGCGTTGTTATCATGATTAGAGTCGTTTATGTTATCAAACCCAGGAATAAGTTCGCTATTTCCAATTCCAACACATACCCCTCCATCATTACCCATTATTAGTCTGCTGGTGGTAGTCGATATAGCAGTATTTGCATAGCTCGTGGATCAACATGATGTTTTCAATTTGTAAGGCTCCAACATCATCATGTTGCTCACCTGGTAAATTTGCTTAAAACTAAGTCCTCCATTAATGATCTTTAAGATCCCATGCTCCAGCGTAAATAATATTTGCGTATTGGGTCAACTTCAAACACCCTATCAAATCCATTCAGTTGTTCTGTACTAAGTACACCATTTACATTTATTGGTGCCAAACAAAGGACAGTTAGTTAAGGGCAGTAGTACGAAAGGCAAGTTTAGTATTTTTACCACTTGCAACGTAAGGATCAAATACAGTGTACTTTGGATTGGCAAGTGGCGATAAATGAAATCGCGGGGCTACAAGGCGTAAACTGAGGACAATCACACCGTCAAGTATTTCCATTGTCTAGGCTGGTATAAATGATTTGGCTTAGCACTTGTACTTGCTACTAGCATAGAGCAGATAGCATACCGTACATTATTGCCGGGGCAATATTTCAATGCCGAGATTTTTTGCTCTCACTAAATCCAGGAAACACCATCAACGTTTGTTTAAAACTATCTAGCATTGCCAGGCATTTTAGTGTACTTGGCTCGCATAAGAGCAAACAGTTAGTTTGCGTTGTTTGGCCATAAAAAGTAATTTTTGGAATTAGGTGGCCAGCGGGGTGAAACAAATCTAAATCGGTGTAGTATCCATTTCACCATTGTTATCGCTTTTAGTACACCCATACCAAATGTTATGAATCACCACTGGATTACCTGTACCTTGCAAATTATTATTGTGTTGGGGTTTGTTGGGTGTCCTACAATAGAAAGTACGCCCAACAAAGGCATTCGTAGACCATCGGTTTTGCACACCCAATTATCGCCCCCATCTTCTGTTTTCCACAAACCGGCAGTAGCCGAGCCTGCGTAAATAATCTCGGGGTGACTAGGTGGTGAGTATACACTTATTATCATACCCGAATGCTGCGTTCTAACTACTGGTCCAAGTTGTGTCCATTCACCACCTTCCGAACACACATAATCTGTGTTATTGGCTATTTCTTCTAATGCTTGCTGTATTGCCGACATATTGCCATCGGGGGCTACTTGTTTTGACCAAAAGTTATACCATCTGCCATGTCTTACCGCAAACGAACTTCCTTCTCCTTCTTCTCCTTCTTCAAACTCGTCGGGATGAGCAACCAAATACGCTTCGGCGGCAGCTTTAACCGTCCAAAACGAAGTAGTATCAGAACCCATCATCTTACTCATAATCCCCTCTTTGGTGGTAGCCCAAGCAGGTGGCGTACCTGTACCCCAAGGCAGCGCTCCATTTTGCGCCTTTGTTGGCATACTTAGCAGCAACAAACAGGCTGCCAAGCACAACATATTAAACACACACATTCCCCCTTCCCTAATGTGTTTTAGGTGTTGGGTAACAAATTGTTCAACAACGCCTACGCAGGTGTTGTTTTCAAAAAAGCAAAATACTTTTGGCATGTTACAAAAATTTTAAAAATTAAGAAATCAAGAACTTTTTAGTGTCTAAAAGGTGGTTTTTACAAAGCGAAGTAGTCTAATTTGTGCCCTTCACCACTTTTTTGTTCCAAAGATACTAAAACTTTTTTAAACTTGCTTATTTTGAGGCGTAAATTAGCACCTTTGTTTTTTAACTACCGCCGATAAAATGCCTAAATAAACTAACAATACCTACTGATTATCAATGGTTTATGTTTGATTTGGTGTGTAAAAAAATGCGATAAAGCACAAAAAAAATGTACGCATTTGGGGGTATATGGTGTTTATCTGCATTAGCATAATGCTACATCTTTGCACCGCAATATGTTTTAAACAGGCAAAAAGCAAGGCGAAAATGCCACGCTTCAAGGTTGAGCTATCACGTTTCAACGTTGAGATGTCACGTTTCAACGTTGAGATGTCACGTTTCAACGTTGAGATGTCACGCTTCAACGTTGAGATGCCACGTTTCAAGGTTGAGATGTCACGTTTCAAGGTTGAGATGTCACGCTTCAAGGTTGAGATGCCACACTTCAAGGTTGAGATGTCACGCTTCAAGGTTGAGATGCTACGCTTCAAGGTTGAGATGTCACGCTTCAAGGTTGAGCTATCACGTTTTGGGCTTGAAAAAACAAAAAAAAGGCAAAAACTTTGCTTTTTTATGCAACCTACACACAATAATTATCGTCTTTGGGGCGTTGTACTGTTTTCATCATCCTAAATTGTATACTCAAATGAACAAGAAAAAAGCATTTTTTTATCCTTCTACCGAGGGCAACGTACCAAAGTATTTCAGCAACATAGCTAATTTGCTGAACACTAAATTAGCTGCCAAATATGGCGTTTCGGCTACCGATTTGGCACTAATAAACGACTATAACCAGCAAATACCGCTTGTAATAGCCAAAGCACACGACGATACACAAATAGCACAGGCAAGCACCAACACCAAAAACACCACACTTAGCAATGCCAAAACTGCGCTAAAACGGGTAATAACCGCCCTGACTATTAATCCAGATTTTGACGAAGCCGACGCCGAAGCCATGGGCATACGCCAAGATAACACCCCCATTAGCCCCAACGATGCCAAAGCCCATATAACAGGCATTACCGTACTACCCGACCAAGTAATTATTGATTGGCTAAAAGGACAAATGCACGGCGTATTGGTAGAAACAAGCTACGATGGGGCAAACTGGGTAAAACTAGACAAAGATAACCGCTCGCCCTACGAAGATACCCGCAAAAATCAAGTACATCAGCAAGCCGAAACCCGCCATTATCGCCTACGCTATATCTACAAAGACCAATTAGTGGGGCATTACTCCGATGTGGTAAAAGCCGAAGTAGCTATTTATTAGCTATCAACGGCAGCCTGCCCGTTAATTGTTAGTAACGCAATAAAATCGGCTGCCAAATAGTTACTAAATTTTTAATGTTGGCGCGACGCGCTACTAAACACAAAAAAGCCGTCCTCTGGAAATAATTTCCAAAGGACGGCTTTCTTTGTCAACATGCGTTGCTGTTTAGGCAATCAGCTTGTGTTTATTGTTTTATGACCTTAGCAGTAGCTACACCTTGGGCATTGCTGATACTTAAAAAGTAAACACCCGCTGGATACTTAGCCACATCTAACACTACCGTATTGGTGTTGTTGGTGGCAAGGGTTTGCTGTAATACCAATTTACCTGCTGCATCGTACAATTTAATTTGTGTGTTACCTTTGGCAAGGGTAGCAAAACTAATGTTTAGCAGGTTAGTAGTTGGTATGGGCGATACGCTCAACTCAAAGTTATTGGCAATAGTACCTATACCTACGTTGGGGTCGAGTACTGCCTGTAGGGTATCGGTGGCTATGGTACAACCTGAGTTGTCGGTTACAGTTACAATTACATCAAATGGCAAGTCGCCTGTTAAATAAGGCAGGGCATCGCTGCTAAACTCGGTCATGCCGGGCAAATAGGTGTAGGGTATCGTTGCAAAAACCGTATCGTTTCGCACAATAGTTAGTGTTATCAAATAAGGCTCGGCGGGGTTGGTAGCGGGTAATCCACCTGCAATAGTAGCACTAACGGTATAGGTTTCGTTGTTACTGTCGTTCACCAACTGCGTTATTTGGATAGGGGCTAAACCTACACAAGTGGTATCTTGTACCGTAATAGTAATGCTTCCCGACACTTGGTTGCCTGCATCGTCGGCAATGGTAAAGCCAATAGTTACCGTACCTGTAAAGCCGTCGGCAGGTGTAAAGATGATGTTACCATCGGCATCAAACGTAACAGTGCCTTCTGTTGGGTCGGGTTGTGTTACATCTACCAAAGTTATGGTTCCGCCTTCGGGGTCGGTTGCACCTGCATCTACAATAATGTTGGTTGTTAGGTCGGTATCTTGGTCAAGGGTGTAGGTTAGGGTATCATCGCCCAAAATAGGTAAACTATTGGTTAAAATAGTAACGGTTATACTTAGGGTATTATCGTCGCATGGGGCGGGTTGGTCTATGGTGTAAACCAGTACACAACTACCTTCGCCGCCTGTATAGGTGCAACCATCGTTGCTAATGGTTCCGCCACAATCGCCTACTGTCCATGTACCTGGGGGCAAGTCTAATGCACACAAATCAATATCGGCGGTGGTAGCCCCTACTGCCAAGTATTGCGTAACAGATGTTGCTACGGCAGCTATTGGCGTAACACAAGTTAGGGTTACGGCAGTGCGGCTGCTTGTACAAGTGGCATCGTCTGTACTAATCATTTGGGCATAATAAGTGCCGCAATCTGTTGGCGTAAAGCTGTTGCCTGTGGCTATGGTAGTGCCGCCTGTTGGGGCATCGAACCATTGTATGCTATAGCCTGTGGGGGCATCATCTACACTAATAGCTGCTGTATTACCTTCGCAAACGGTGGCATTTTGTGCGCCTGTTGGTGCAGTAGCATTACATTCGCAAGGTGTTACGGTAATGGGTATTACGTAGCTATATCCTGGGCAGGGGTCGGCGGGTGCAAGGGTGTAAGTTAGCTGATACGTACCTAGTGCATCGGTACTAAATATACCATCAACAATTAGGTTGCCGTCTAGTGTCCAAGTGCCGTTGGTGTTGCCGCTTGTTATTAGGGTAAATAGGTCAATGCTGTTGTTGGTATCGCAAGTGGCTTTGGTTATTTGGGCAGATGGGGCAAGGGTGGCTTGTTCGAGTGGCTCCACACACACAATAGTAACAGCAGTACGGCTTAGGCTAATGCAATTTTCGGGCGATAGACGCTCGGCTTGTGCATAGTACGTGCCGCAAGTGGTTGTTAAAGTAGTGCCGTTGCCGACTACATTACCACCTGTTGGGGCATCGAACCAAGTTACTGTTGTTTCGGTTTCGGTGCTTACCTCAATGGTGGCTTGGTTTATATCGGCACAAACCGTTACCGAATTTTGCAAAGCTACCGGAGCAGCCGGAGCCACACAACTACAATCGTTAACCGTTACTACACAAGTGTAAGTTAGGTTAGCACAAGGGCTTGTAGCTGCAATGGTATAGGTAAGCGTATAGCTACCCGTGTTAGCAGCCGTAAAAGTATTACCTGCAATGGTTCCGCCAACGGTGCTTGTCCAAGTACCGCCTGTATTACCTGCTGTAATTAGGCTGCTCAGCGATAAGCTATTATCTGTAGGGCAACTGGCTTTATTAATTTGGGCAGATGCGGCAATAACTGCACTTGTTGGTGGTGCCACACAAGTTATCGTTAGGGCTGTGCGGGTAGTGCTAAAACAGTCGGCGGGGGTAACGTTCCATGCCTCGGCATAGTAAGTGCCGCAAGCCGTTGGCGTAAAGCTGTTGCCTGTGGCTATGGCAGTGCCGCCTGTTGGGGTATCGTACCATTTTACGCTTGTGCCCGCAGTTGTTGTTACGGTTAGGGCAGGAATGGTGCTACCTGTACAGATGCTGTTGTTGGCATTAACGGCGGTAGGAGCATCGGGTGCGGTGCAAGCTTGGTTGCAGTTTTCGGTATAGGTTATACACCATGCTGGGGCATCGCCAAACGCAATACACAACGATACACCTGTAAGTGTACCAATAGTGGGTAAGTTGGTAGCTACATTAGCTATAGTAAACGGAGTTACTACACCAATCTTGCTACCCCAACAATTCTCTTAATGTATAAAATTCCCTGCACCTAATAAAACCAATTGTCGGGGCATCTACCTGCAAGATGTATTTGTGAGCAAACCCGTAAAGCAGTAGTTGCCATAAGGCAAGCTTGCAAAATCAAATTCGCCTACGTTGTTGGTTACATCTACAATTATACCGTCGCTGTCGGTTACAATAAAGGTATAATCGGGTGTGCCTTGGCATGCCCCCGAAGGCGAAACACTAAACCCTGTACTTGCTGCCGAAACGGTGTTATTGGCATCAACACATAAATTAGTAGGGGCAATTGGCTCGCCAACAAAAGGTTCGCAAGTTATTACACCACAGCCCACTATTGTAACCGATACATTAATGCTGTTATCGGCACAAGGCGATGGTTGGTTTATGGTATACGTAAGCGTACAGGTTCCTTCGTTGCCTGTGTATATGTTATTGGTGATAGTACCCCCACAATCGCCCAAAGCCCATGTACCTTGTGGCAGATTTAGCGTTGTCAAATCAACGTCGGCTGTTGTAGCACCATCGGCTAAGAAAACAGTGATAGGTGTTACACTTACGGTTATGGGTGTTACGCAAGTTAATGTTATGGCAGTGCGGGTGGTACTTACGCAAGTAGCATCATCTAACCTAAAAGTTTCGGCATAATAAACGCCACAACTATTGGGTGTAAACGATGTACCTGTTGCAATAGATGTACCACCAACAGCAGCAGCAAACCAATTAACATTGGTATTGGCAACCGTTGTAACTTGTAAAGCAGGTAAAGCGCTGCCTTCGCAAGCTGTTAAGTTAGCAGCAACCGCCGTTGGGGCAGCAGGGGCAACACAGCTACAGTTAATAACTGTAACTACACAAGTGTAAGTTAGGTTAGCACAAGGGCTTGTACCTGCAATGGTATAGGTAAGCGTATAAGTACCTGCATTAGCAGCCGTAAAGCTGTTGCCTGCAATGGTTCCGCCTGCGGTGCTTGTCCAAGTGCCGCCTGTATTACCCGATGCAATTAAACCACTCAACGATAAGTTATTACCCGTAGGGCAACTGGCTTTATTTATATTGGCAGATGCAGTGACGACTGCACTTGTTGGCGGTGCCACACACGTTACAGTTAGGGCTGTGCGTGTAGCACTAAAACAATCGGCGGGGGTAGCGTTCCATGTTTCGGCATAGTAAGTGCCGCAAGCTGTTGGCGTAAAGCTGTTGCCTGTGGCTATTGATGTGCCACCTGTTGGGGTATTGTACCATTTTACGCTTGTACCTGCGGCAGTTGTAACACTTAGGGCAGGAATGGTACTGCCAGTGCAGATGGTATTTGTAGGATTAACAGCAGTTGGTGCAGCAGGTGTGGTGCAAGTACTTGTACACACATCTATTACATCAACACACCAAGCGGGGCTACTACCAAAACCTGTGCAAAGCGATAAGCCTGTAAGCGTACCAATTAAAGGTAAGTTGGCAGCTACATTAGCTATCGTAAACGGATTTACTAAGCCCGAAGTACGAGCCACCTCTAACAAATCGTCTAAGGTATAATCGCCAGCACCTAATAAAGCATCGGCGGCAGCATCTATCTGTACGGTGTTGTATGCCAAACCTGTAAAGCAATAGCTACCCAAAGGCAAGCCTGCAAAATCAAATTCGCCCAAGTTGTTTGTAACACCTACAATAATGCCTCCATTATCTGTAACAATATAGGTATAGTCGGGTGTGCCTTGGCATGGCCCCGAAGGCGGCGTGCTAAACCCAAGCGAAGGCGATGAAACCGAGCTGCCTTGATTTAAACACACTTGCAAGTTAGCAGGTGGTAGTGGCGTACCCGGATTTGCGGTACACACAATAACACCGCAGTTCACAATATTAGCCGTTACGTTATACACCGTTGCAGGGCATGTAGCATTACCCGACGGCAACGTATATTGTACCGTATATACCCCCTCGGGAGCAGTAAAGTTGCAGCCTGTTATCGTACCTGCTCCGTTTTCGCTCCATGTGCCCGCTGTGTTGGTTGTTAGCGAGCATAAATCAACGGTAGCCGTAGTTTGTCCGGCTGCTACGTATGCGGTGGCGGTATTAGTTACGGTTGCGGTGGCAGGCGATACAGCAGTTAGGGTTACACAAGCACGCTCCGAGCTTACGCAAGTAGCGTCATCGGCTTGTGCCAATTGTGCGCAATAAACACCTGCGGCTGTTGGCGTAAAGCTAGTGCCTGTGCCTACCAAGGTATTAGCGGCATTGTACCAATTTACTACTTCGTTGTTTGCCACCGATGAAGCCTGCACCGAAATACTTGGTACAGCGGCATTTGAACAATAACTAATGGCAGTTTGCGTAGCTACAGGCACATGTGCAGCCGTCAAGCAACCTGCATCTACTACCTGCACCGTAGTTTGATAGGTTAAAGCTGTACAAGGTGCTGTGGCATTTATGGTGTAGATGAAGATATAGTCACCCGTTGCTGCTCCATTTGCATTTACCGTTGAGCCACTTAGTACGCCACTTTGCGGATTACCTGTTGCAGCACTCCATGTACCACTTGCTCCACCTGTTACCAAACTACTTAGGTTAAGCGATGTAGCGCCACCTTGGGGGTCGTTGTACAACAAGCCACCCGATGTATTAAAATCGGTGGGAGCAGTTGGTGGTTGAGTGGCGGTTAATGTTAATTTTTTGCGCGATGTGCTGATACATTCGGTGCGGGTAGCCGAGCTAATTTCTGCCCAATAATCGCCTGTAGTTGTTGGGCTTAAGCATACGCCTGTACCTACTACATTGCCACCACTTGCGGCATCGAACCATGTTACCACAAAATCTGCACCTGGGTCGTTTACGCACAATTGCGGCAAGCTACTTGCTCCGTCGTTACAATACGTTTGGTTGCTGCCACCCGAGGGGTTAGGTACACTTGGACAAGGCTCGTCGCTTAGTACGCTAATGCACCAGTCGGGGGTAGTATTAAAGTTTAAGCATAAAGTTAAACCTGTAATAGCACCTAACTGTGGCAAGGCAGCCTGTACATTGGCTATGTTAAACGGATTTATTAAGCCTAGATCTTTTACTACCTCTAATAACTCGGCTAAGGTATGGAAATCGGCGGGTGTGCCTAATGCGCCCGCAGGCACAATAGGGTTAGTTGATAATAGGTCGGCGGCGGCATCAATTTGTCCGGCATCGTAGGCTAAACCTGTAAAGCAGTAGTTGCCAGTTGGGCTAATACCTGTAAAATCGAAGCTACCATCAAGCGACAAGCCCACAATGATACCAGTTGGGTCGGTGACAACAAAACTATGATTAGGCGTACCTTGTGCGGCATTGCTTGGCTGCGTAGCATAGCCCGGCGATGCTTGTGCACTGTTTAATGCAGGATTTATGTTGTTGATGTAGGCAGTAGTTGAGCTAGGTGGCAAAGCGGTACCTGCTGCTGCGTTACAAATGGCATCGTTGCAAGTAGCTACTACCGATATGGGTATGTCGTAGGTTTGTGTGCCACAAGTGGCATTAGTAACGGTGTAGCGTATGGTGTAATTACCAACGCCTGCCGCTGTGGGGTTAAACGCTGTAGCCGAGCATCCCGCCGAAGGCGTAACACAACTCCATGTGCCAGTACCACCTTCGGGTGTAATATCGGCAAATACTAATGGGTTGATGGTTCCGTAGTTTAGACACATTTCTAATGCTTCTATCAGCGGTCGGTCTTCGGGTTCAACAAGGGTTAAGGTGGCAGATACGCGATTTAGGCTTAGGCAAGTTTCATCGTCGGCACGTGCCACGCCTGCCCAATAGGTGCCGGGTCCGGGTGGTGTGAAAGATGCACCCGTACCAATTGGGTTGCCGCCAAACTCTTGGGCGTACCAGTTCACTATATATTCGCTGCCCGGTTCATCAACCGAGATACTTGGAATGGCATCGGTGATGCAGTAAGTAGCCCCTTGCGGGTTAGTAGCATCGGGCGATTGACAAGCACCTGCCACATTTATTACTACGGTATATACCAAATCGGCGCAAGGGTCGGGGGCGTTAATGGTGTAGGTAGCCGTATAAACGCCCGGTGTTTTACCATTGGCATTTACCACATGCGAGGTGTTATTGTAAGTTAAACCACTTGGCGCTGTCCAGGTACCAGCGGTATTACCTGTTACTAAATTGTCCAAATCAACGGTTGTTGGAAAATCGGGGTTTTGCCCGTTGCTCAATGTCACCGAACTACTTACGTTAGCCGTAGCAGGTGGTGTAGCAGATGTAAGGGTAACTGCAATTCGGGTACTGCGGCATTCATCTTCGTTAAACAAACGTGCCAATTCTACCCAATAAGTACCTACTTGGTCGGGGGTATAGGGGTTGCCTGTATATAGTAGGTTGCCGCCTGTTTGGGCATCAAACCATCGCACCACCAAGGTATCGTTGCCACCTGTTACCGATAAAGGCGTTGGTGCAGCATCGGTACAATAGCTGTTGTTTTGTGGATTTGTTGGCGGATTGGGCGTAAAGCAAGGTATATCGTAGCTTGCCACCACGCACCAGTCGGGCGTTTCGCCAAGTTGTATACAAAGCTCAACACCCGATAGGTTTTCGAGGGTTGGCAACAACGACCTAACAGTGTCTAAGGTTAGCGGGCTTACTAAATTGCCTGCAATAGCCAATAGGTCGGCTAATTGGTAATTACCTGCGCCAACAAAACCGTCGGCAACTTGGTCAACTTGTATGTTGTTGTATACTAAAGGAGTAAAACAGTAAGTACCGGGCAACAAAGGTTGTCCGTTATCGTCCAAATAAGTAAAACTACCATCTTGGCTTAATCCTATAATTACGCCATTTTCATCTGTCACCCCAAAACTAAAATCGGGTGTGCCTTGCAATGCCTCTGAATGTGGCGTTGTAAAACCTTGTGCAGCTCCCGATTGTGGAGTGGTTTGGCTTAAATCTACAGTTAGTACACTTGGCGGAATAGATACGCCTACATTGGGGTTACAGGCAATACATTTTACAGTATCGGTAATCAATGTACCTATACAACCTTGGCTGTCGGTAAATAGTACCTGCCAAATGGTTAGTTCGGGTATTACATCTCCGTTTTGTTGTAGGGTATCGGCTACAACGGTGGCGTACCCCGTACCCGAGCCACCTGTTACGGTGCTTAAATCAACCACTAATTGATTAGCGGCGCAATCGTAGGTGGCACTACCACCGGTAAGCGTTGAATAGGCGTTGGCGGTTAGTTGTACGGTATCTTGGCAACCTGTATTTTTAGCTACAATGGCGTAGTAGGTACGCGTTTCGTTGGCTGCCAATTGTTGTGTTTGTGGATTTTCGGACGGTACAGGGCTGCCTACTACTAAGGCAGGCGATATGTTGGGATTACCTGCATACCACGTAAAGCTAATGTTGCTGTCGGTAGATATTTGAGGTTGGTAATCGGTCAAATCTACCAAACCATTGGCACATACGGTTGGGGCAACTACGTTGGCATTTAATATAATGGGCGATGGATTAACCGGATAGTTAAACGTCACCGATTTGCTACAAGTGGTTGCCGATGAGGTAAAGGTAGCCGTAAACGAGCTAGTGGCATTAAGTGTTACGGCTGCGGGATTGGCTACGGAGGTTCCGTTGCTTGTCCAAGCAAATGTGCCTGTTTCGGTGGTGATGTTGGTTTGCAATTGTGCCAAATTGACCGTAGTACCTGCACAAACCGCTGTTACGGTTGGGGTAGCTAAGGTAGGCAGTGCATTTACGGTAAAGGTAACAACACGAGCAGTATTGCTACAGCCTGTAGCGGTGTTGGTATAATCTACATAATACGATGCTCCGTTGATAGGTGTTACCAAAATTTGATTATTACCGTTGGGTGTCAATATAGTTCCTCCGGCATCGGGGTTGCCATTGTACCATGTAAAAGTACCTGCATTGGCGTTTATGGCTGCTTCGTAGCTGCGTAAATCAACCTGCGTGCCAGCGCAAACAGTTGGCGCTTGTGCCAATAAAACGGGTATGGCGTTGTAAGTATACGATACATACACTTTGTTTTTGCAGCCTGTGGCAGTACTGGTAAATACGGCATAGTATCGCTCAGAGCCAATGGGTGTTACATCGGTGGTGTTGCTAAGTGGTGCTCCGCCAGCATCGGGGTCGCCGATATACCAAGCAAACGTACCTGCGGCTGTGGTAATTTGTGGCTGCAAACTACTTAAATTGACCGTTGCACCCGGACATATTGGGGCTACGGTAGGCGTGTTTAAAGTAGGTAAAGGGTTTACGTTGTACGTAAAGTTGCGCATTTGTTCGCATTCACCAACATTGCTTTGGTATTTTACATAAAACGTAGTGTTTTGATTTAGCACAAAAGCGGTAGGGCTGCTGATGAGTGTACCTGTTGTGCTAGGGTCGCCATTGTACCAAGTGTAAGTACCAGCTTGCGATGCATCGGGGTTAAAATCGGTTAGGTTGATAGTTGTACCTACACACGAGGGTGCAGGGTTAGTAATGTTTGCCAGCGTAGGATTTTGCAATAGCGTAACACAAGCTGCGTCGCCTACATCGTTGCACGAGGGGCAAGCGACAGGGAAAACGGGCGGGTCTTCGAGGGTAATAGTTACCGACCAATTTATGTTAGCACCTGCTAATGGGTTAGGTTGTAGTGCCACAAAATTAAAGGTTTGCCCG
This sequence comes from Sphingobacteriales bacterium, assembly GCA_016718845.1. Taxonomy (GTDB): domain Bacteria; phylum Bacteroidota; class Bacteroidia; order Chitinophagales; family UBA2359; genus JAEUUX01. Next base: position 76,191 of record JADKCK010000045.1, on the reverse strand, counting down.
TTGGGATTGCCATTATAAATAAGTGTCCATGTACCATCATCATGTTGTTCGTCGAGTGGAGCAGGGAACGAGCTGTAGGCTCCGGCTCCGGCGGCGGCTGCCAAACCACCCCACGGATTAAAGGTAATATTGTTATCGTTTACTACAAGTGTAATGCGGTAACTTGACAAACCTGCACAATATGGAATGCCGCTAACGGTAAAGCCATATAAATAGGGTTCGGGGGTACAATTAGGGCTGTTTATATCTACAACACAATCAAAATCTAAGGCGGGCAAACTTGCCGAACCGCTCTGTGAATAAGTATTTTGAGTGCCGGGTAAGCCTGGGTTAAGGTCGCGCCCATTAAACAACAACGATGGGGTAAAGCAATACGTTTTGCCTGCTTGATATAGTGGGTCGGAGTTATTGTTGGTAAAAGCAAATGGTGGTACTACATCTTGGCTGGTATAAGGACCATAAGTAGTTACAAGGGTGCCTAACTCGTCGGTTACAGTTATCAAGTTTCGGAAACCTAAACCAAGTGGCGGTGTTGATTTTACAACGGCAAAATCATCGCCCCAACAAACGGTTTGTACGCCCGGTTCCATAGCACCCGCATCTTCGGTACAAGTGGCGGGGTCGGTGCAACCTACGGTGTAGCGTCCCGATGCTCGGCAAGATGTGGGTGCACCCGTTACGCGTACATTATAAATAACCTGCACTTGCTGACCAAGAGCAACACCCGGTGGCGAAGGATTGGTGCTCATGGTCAAATAAGGTGCACAATCGGGGCTGGCAACGGGTGTTACAGAGCAGTTATCGGGTGCAAAAAAGTCTACCCCAAATTCGGGTATTGGGTATACAGTAATGGTATTGGTAGTAAAACTTTGGTTGGCAGCAGGTGTGCCGTTGGTTAAACAAGTTACAATTGCCGTAAAAGTGTGGGTTTGCGGTTGGCAACCCGATGCGATAAGGTTGTAGGCATAATTTTTGCCTGTACCACCGGGTATATCTACCCCATCTAATTGCCACTGTACGGTATAGTCTGTGTTGTCAATGCCCCCTGTTACTTGTGCATTTAGGCTAACCGTAGTTCCGGTACAAATGTTGCCTCCGTTAGTAACCTGAATGCCCGTAATGTTGGGACAAGGCTTACATCCTTGTGTAAAATTACCTAAATTAACATTACACGATGGATTATCGGGATTAAGGGCTTTTACATTTACAACGGTGTTGTTCGGAAAATTGCCCAATAAATAATCGCCCGCTGCTGTAACGGTAATGGGTGCGCCTTGCGAAGCTTCTAAAATAAGCGTAGTGGCATCGCCCAAATCGGCAATGCTTACCCTAATTTTAAAGTTATTACTTCCCGAGCATTCGGTGGTTACTGTAGTTGTTGGGGTAACGCAGTTACCAATACAAGTAACCGGCACCGATAAGGTTGCACTGCATCCACCAAAACCATTACCAATAATAATATTTGCTACACTGCCATTATCGCCAGGACCAAAAGGTATGCTTGCCGATGCGGGCGTACCATTGATAGTAAAGTCGGGACATGGAGCCGTTACTATAACCGCGCAAGTTGGGTCGTTGATATTACTGGTGTTGTCGATGGTTACTGCCGACAAATCTATCTCGGGATAAATGGTTGCCGTAACTGTTTGGGTGCCAATAGTTGTGTTGTTGTTGGTACATTTTACGGTTACGTTATAAGTAACGGTGATGGGGCTACAGGTGGTATTTTCGGGATTATCTACAGGCGGATTGATGCCCGTATACGAAAAACCATTGCTACCCGTTACTACATAGCTAATGTTTTGGGCATTGCCTGGTGTGGTATTAGCCGACAAAATAACATTGCTGCCCGAACAAACTTGTGTAGGAGCATTAATACTTGTAAAAGTAGGACAAGGAGGTAACTCGGCAACTACCGTAAAACTTACCGGCGGACCTTGTACCGTTGCACTTAAGCCATTGGGGTAGGTCATGGCTAATGGTATTAGGTTAAGGTTATAGGAGTTTGCGGTTCCACTAACCGAAATATTCCAGCAACCATTGGGGTCACCTGCATTGTTGAGCAATAGCCCTATATCTACACCCGATGATAATTGTCCATTAACTAAGGGCAAATCAAGGGGACCGATACAAGTAGATACGCCCGATGGTGGTGTAACGCAAATAGTTACTTGGTCGGATGCACTACCATTTATAACACCCGTTATAAGTCCATTGTATACAATACCCTGACCATAGCAAATGTTATCGAAACAAAATTGCTCGGTGGCAGGTAAATTACCATTAAAAGGACCAATATTTCGGTTTTGCTGCGGAATAGCTGTTCCGGCAGGTAAAAAAGGGGTAAGTTGTTTTACACCCAAAAGTGCGCAGTCGGGGTCGAAAATAGCGCTGTTGCCCGAGCCAGTAACACCACTGCCCGACCACTGCACGCTACTGGCTAAACCTGCGGGGTTGGTTGTTATCGAAAGAGCTTGGTTGGCGGCATTACAAGGTAATAAGCCTGTTGGTCCGCTCGAGCTTTCGATACACTGTGCTTGTAGCTGTTGCACAAAAAGGCAACAACAGCAAACAGTGAAGAAAAATTTGGTAAGTTGAAAGTATCTCATAGTAAAGATTTATTTCGGATTATGTTTTTTAAAAATTATTGCTCAATTTTTGGCACTAAAGTAAGATTGATTTTTCATTTTTTCACTTAAATCTCAACAATAAAGGCACTTTGTTTGTTTTTTTTAACAAAATACTGACAAATTCACTTAGATATGTGTATTTTCGCAAATTTACACAAGCATTTTATTAAAAAAACGAGCAAATTAGTCAAGAAGTATGCGATAAAAGGTAACTTTTTTGGTTTCTGTGCGTTATAATAAAAAACATTTTCGATGAAAATTTACACTAAAACTGGCGACCAAGGTAGCACCATGTTATTTGGCGGTACAAGGGTTAGCAAAGCCCATTTGCGCATTGATAGCTATGGCACCGTTGATGAGTTAAACGCCTATATTGGTTTGCTACGCGACCAAAGTATATCGCCTAACTATCGCCAAATACTAAAAACCATACAAGACCGTTTGTTTGTATTAGGCTCGCATTTAGCCACCGAACCTAGCAAACGCAACAATGTAAGCTTGCCCCAAATTAGCACTGCCGACATTACACTGCTCGAACAGGCAATAGACGATATGGAAGCCCAATTGCCCGCACTTAAAAATTTTATACTACCCGGCGGACATACTACTGTGTCGTTTTGCCATATAGCACGCTGTGTGTGCAGGCGCACCGAGCGCCTAGTAGTAGCATTGGCAGATGTAGATGAGGTAGAACCCATCATCATACAATACCTAAACCGCCTGTCGGATTATTTGTTTGTGCTAGGACGAAAACTAAGCGCCGATTTGGGTGCCGAAGAGATAATTTGGCAACCGTAAACTTTAATTATTGATTATTAATTATGGATTATAGTTTAAGTATTTGTTTTTGCAATTGTAAATTTATACTCCGATACTTTTATTTTAGTTTATATTTAACTAGCACTATTGCATGGGCAGTAAACCCTGATGCCAATTATTTGTCAACACCTGCAAATTTTGCGTTACCTTATACACAAATTACCGTCAATACAACCGACGGTTACGAGCTAAACACTTGGATAATACCCTCGACGGTTAAACAATCCTCAAAACGGGTGTTAATAATGGCTTATGGCGATACGGGCAATATGTCGTATTGGCTAACACAAGCAAAAGCATTTTGTAACAAGGGTTATACCCTAATATTGTTTGATTATAGAGGATTTGGCAAAAGTAGTTACTTTGCCATCGACCCTAGTTTTTTGTACTACAACGAGTTTGGCACCGATTTGGCTTGTATAATTGAATGGGCAAAAGAACAATTTACAGGACAAAAGGTGGGTATTTATGCCTTTTCGATGGGAACCCTAGCCGCTACACTTGCTTTACAACAACAATCAGCCAGTTTTTTAATTGCCGAAGGCTTTGTTGTTAATCCAACAGTGGTTCAAAAACGCTTAAAAACGGTATACAGTAAATCTGTTTTATTACCCTCTGATGCACAAAATTACAATTTAGCACTACAAAAACTAAACCTGCCAATACTGCTTTTTGCTGGCATCCACGACCCCATAACAATGCTTAACGACAGCAAACTGCTGGTAAAAAAACAAAAAAACAGCACCTTAATACCATTTAATGGCAAGCATGGCGAAGGTTTCACAACTCTATCTAACGATAAATATATAAACGAAATTAGTCTTTTTTTACTCAAAATAGGTTTTTAGTCAACACTTAATTTTACAAACCACAAACATTATAAGGTAAAATTAGCTAACTACATAAAAACAAAGCAATTTTTACTAAAAATATTGCTGATTCGTGAGTAAAAAAATTGTTTTTTCAAAAAAAATCACTAAATTTGCACCCGATAGCAAACAAAAACCTCTATAAAAAATAAATAAAAAAAACATGTTTTGGACACTTGAATTAGCTTCTTATTTAGAAGATGCACCATGGCCAGCCACTAAAGACGAGTTGATTGATTACGCAATACGCTCGGGTTGCCCGATTACGTTAGTAGAAAATTTACAAGAATTAGATGACGAAGATGATACCTATGAAAGCATAGAAGATGTTTGGCCCGATTATCTGACTGCCGACGATTTCTATTTTAACGAAGACGAATATTAATCAAGCTAATAAAACCTTGATTGAATAGCTATATCAAGCCTACAAATAGTATCTGCCCTCTTTTGATTGATTTAGCTATAAAAGGAGCAAGCATTTGGTTGATAAAAGTGGTATTTTGCAAATAGTAGCCGTATTCTTACTGCTATCAGAGAACTAATACCCATACAAGTGTTGGCACTGCCTAGCTAAAGCAAATATTGGTGCATTGCCCTAAATTGGCAAAATAAACTATCTGCCAATAAGCTACAAAAAAATAAAAAGTCTGCCCTTAATTTAATTAAGGGCAGACTTTTTGTTTACAGTTTTTTTTGTTCGATATGTGCATTAATGGCTACTATTTCGGGGTGGTCGTCGAGCAAAGTTATCAATTGGTCGGTACTTAGCGCGTCGGCATGGTATTGCTCTATCAAGGTCAAAATCATTTGCAGGTCTTCGGGGGTGTCTAAGGTAATGCGGTAGTTGCTGCTATCTTTGTCGCTCATCATACAATGCAAATCAAACAATTGCGGATTTTGATAAAAATAGGGCGTTACATGCTCGCGTTGTGCGGGCGCAATGGCTTGGTGATACGCTTGTTCGAGCATATCAAAATGAAAAATTTCAAAATCAAAACCCCGCGGGAAAGTGCGCTCTAAACTATTTGATAAGTACACATTAGTGTTTTGTAATTCGTTTATCAAATCAAGGTAATAATCAACGCCTTGTTTAACAAGCATGCCATCAATAAGTGGGCAATCCGATGTAACACGTACAATTATGTCTAAATTGTGTGTTGTGGCACAGCCATAAAAGCGGCTCAACACATCGTCTTCGCTGCCACAATAAAAAGGCAGTTGATGTTGTTGGGCATAATTGGCAATGGCTTGGTCGGCGGGGTTGGTGCTAGTAGCTATATAAATGGGTAAGTTGCTCCATTGTAGGCGCTCTATGTGGTAATCGAGCATGGGTTTGCCGTTGCACATTTTTAATATTTTAGCAGGCAAACGGGTGCTGTTTATTCGCGCTTGGGTAATAATTCCTATGTTCAATTATTTGTTGTTTATTATTGATTGATATTACGCAGGAGGAACTCAAACAAGGTGGATATTAAGCGGCATGGAGTGTACGGGACACACCCACGCCAATGCGGCCCCACAAATACTCCCTTATTGATACAAAAGTTTAACATTGTCAAAGTACAAATAGGCATCTGTTGAGTTGGCGGGTAGGTCGGCTTCTATTAAAATTTGAAAAAAGTCAATTCCTTGTGCTTTCATTTGTGCTGCCTCGTCGGTAAAATCTAAATAAATTTTATTCCATTTATCGCGTGGGTTTATTACCTTAAATACTGGGTAAGTAGCCGTAATGCCGCTTGTTGTTGTACCGCGCAAAAGCACCCTAAACTGTGCATCGCATTTATAATTTAGCTCTACATAAGTAGGCGAATTGTTGCCGGGCAAGGGGTAAAAAGTATTTGTTCCGGCACGCAGGGCAGGTTGTGTGCTTGATAGATGAGCTTTTGCACATCTTCCTCCTTCAAACACTTCGGCGGGGTTTTCGGTTAGCGAAAAAACTTCGGTTCCGGTGTTTTCGGTATCGGTTATATTGTTACCCAATTCAAAATCGTTGATAAAGGCAAAGTTGGTATTGTCGCGGTAGGTTACGGTGGGGTTTAGGGTAATGGTTTGCCCTGCTTGCAAATTTACATTGTTGTAAATACCTGTTGTATAAAAGGGATATTGTGTGCGTGTGCTGCCACTGCCGTTTTGATTTATACCTGCAAAAATAATAATGTCGGTGCTGCCTTCTTCTAAAATAGGTACTACGGTGGGTAGTTCAAACACGCCAAGGGGTTGGTCGTTGGCATATACCCAAACCGTTTGTGCATTGTGCGATGCGGTTCCTTGGTTGGTGGCGGTGTTTACATATATGGTGTCGATGCGCACAAAGGCTGGCGACAAGTCGGTGGTGTTACAGCTACTTAATATATTTATCAATACAACAAATATAAATGCAACTATTGGCAGGTTTTTCATAAAAAAATACTTAGTGATTTAAATGATGCAAAGTTACGCGTGGGTTTTAGTTTGATGCCGATATTGCCAAATGTGTTGACTAATGGCTGCGCTTAATTGCTATGGGGGTGCCATAGGCTGTGCCATTAGGGTAAGCCAATCATCACCCCCAAAAAAGACATTTACCGCGTCAAGCGGGGCGGGTGCTTAAGCTATTTGGGTTGGCTTAGGTGTTGTTGAATGGCTAAAAACACCTGTTTTTTTGTTGTTATTTTTGTACTATGGTCGTTGCTTGGGCATTTGACTGATAATGCGGTGGGCTAATTCTACGGCTTTAAAACCATCGTCTACGGTTACGGCTTCGGGAGTGTTGTTGATGATGCTTTGCACAAACAATTGCAACTCCATTTTTATGGCATTTATTTCCATAGGTGGATACTGGTCGATGGATAAATATTTTGGGGGAGATGCGGGATTAGGGCGTATTTCAAACGAGGGTTTGTCGGGCAAAGCGTTGGGGGTTAAGGAGATGCGCTCGGCTCGGCGTTCTAAAAAATCGAGGCTAAGATAGGCGTCGGGTTGAAAAAGCCTGATTTTGCGCATTTCTTTTAGCGACAAACGACTGGCGGTTAGGTTGGCTACACAACCATTTTCGAACTCAATGCGGGCATTGGCAATATCGGGCGACGAAGACACAACCGCTACGCCATTGGCACGCACATCGCTTACGTTAGATTTAACCATACATAATATCAAATCAATGTCGTGTATCATCAAATCCATAACCACCGATACATCGGTGCCGCGCGGGTTAAACATTGCCAATCGGTGTGCCTCGATAAACATGGGGTTGATTTTTTGGTCTTTTATTGCCAAAAATGCGGGATTAAACCGCTCGACATGCCCAACTTGTAGTTTTACTTTGTGTTTTTGCACCAAACTGCGCAAGCGTGCCGCCTCGCTAATGCTCGACGACATGGGTTTTTCGATAAAAACATGTTTGCCCATATCCATTACCATAGCGGCTTGTTCGTAGTGATATACGGTTGGCGTAACCACCACTACGGCATCGGTTTGGGCTATCAAAGCCGCCATATTGTCGAACCATTTTACATTGTATTGTGCTTCTACCAAAGCAGCATTTACATAATCTGGGTCAAAAAAACCTATTAGCTCTACATTTTCAATTTCTTTGAGCAACTTAATGTGTATTTTACCCAAATGACCTGCGCCTAACACCCCTATTTTTAGCATAACTTATCGATGATGAAGGTGCAAAGGTAGGTATTTTTTGGGAGATTTGGCTAATTGCGTAAAAATTACTACTTTTAGGCGTTATTAGGTTGCTTGCTAAAAAACCTAACGAACAAAAACAACAAAAGGTAGCCCAAAACATTATCTTTTTATTTTGCACATACAACTAGCTGCTGCCAGTGTGGGTATTGTAGGGGTAGATGAAAAAATGCACATGCAACCAAACCTCAACAAGGTGCGTCTTGTAGGTGTAAACAAAAAAAAAGCACATGCAACCAAACCTCAACAAGGTGCGTCTTGAGGTAAAAAAAAAAATACCTGCACGTGCAACCAACCCTTGCCAAAGTGCGTCTTGTAGGTGTAGATAAAAAACAAAAAAAATACCCGCACATGCAACCAACCCTTGCCAAAGTGCGTCTTGTGGGTGTAGATAAAAAAAAAGCAAAAAAAACACCTGCACGTGCAACCAACCCTTGCCAAGGTGCGTCTTGTAGGTGTAGATAAAAAAAAGCAAAAAAAAACACCCTCGTAACACTATTCTTTGTACCTTAGCGTTTTAATAGCGATGCCCATTTCTAACTTCCAAAATTCAACAACTATGTCAATAAAATTACACTAGTTTTTCTTTGTAATTTTATCTTCGTCCAAAATTATCTTTACCAAACAATTGTTGCACAATAATTGTTTTGGTAGAAGCAGCACCCATAAAATAGGTACTGCTGTAAGACTTTTGTACGGATACTCCTCAAAACAGCCATATCTCGGATGAAAACGGACCACGTATCTGAACAAGAATTAATAAACGGGTGTATCGACAGAAAACACAAATATCAGGAGCTGCTTTATCATAGATACAGTGGCAAGATGTTTGCAGTATGCTTACGATACGCCTCCAATTATCATAGCGCCGAAGACATTTTGCAAGAAGGTTTTGTAAAAGTGTTTCGGAATATCGAACGATTTAGGGGCGATGGCGCTTTTGAGGGATGGTTGCGCCGTATATTTGTGAATACCGCTATTGAACACTACCGTAAAACCGTGCAAATGTATCCGATTATGGACTTTACACCCCTGCCCTCGGAAACCACAGACCTTAGCGCCTTAGATAACCTAATGGCAGAAGACCTAATGAATATGTTGCAAGAGTTATCGCAGGGCTATAAAACCGTATTCAACCTATACGTTATCGAGGGTTATTCGCACAAAGAAATTGCCGATATGCTATCTATTACCGAAGGCACATCAAAATCGCAATTAGCACGAGCACGTTATTTATTGCAAAAAAAATTACAGGACCTTTATAAACACTCAGAGGAAAACTATGTCTGATCGACATGATACACATATAGACGATTTATTTAAGCAAAAACTGGGCAATTACAGCGTGCCGCCACCCCCAAGTTCGTGGCAGCAAATTAGCAAAGTATTGCCGCAGCCAGTACCTTTTTATCAACGCCCCCGCTTTATCGCTACTGTTGTAGGATTAGCCATGTTGATAGGTAGTGGCATAGGCTACCTAAGCTACCAGCCCATACAATCGCTTATTAATTCTAACAATCTCCATTTATCTAATCAACAATCGCCTAATGGCACTACTTCGTCGTCGGTAATTAACACTACCCAAACAAGTAACACCCACAATGGCTTGTTGCCTAATATGCAGGATTTACCTAACATATTAAACAATATCCCCGCACTTAATAAGGCTGGCAATAATGCCACGCCCCCAAGCGACAATAGCAACAACAACAGTTGGGCGCCTTTGTCGCAGCAGCAAAACCACATCGAACAACACACAACTGCCCAAAACAAAACCAAACAAGGCAGCCCTGTGCGTTCAAAAAACAACAATGTGGGTATTCAATACCTGCCCAATCAATTTGCAGCAAACAACAAATTTGACAACACCGCTCAAACTAGTTTAAACAAAACTACTTTGCAAACTAGTACTAGTAACAACATATCGGCACAAATTAGTAACCTTAGCAATAATAGTGTAATTATTGATAACACTATCCAAAAAACAATTGGCAATGCTACCCAAACTGCCGATGCTACCAACCAACAAACAACCGAGCAAGCAAGCAATCAAGCATTGTCTAACAACACAAGCATTACACAAACCGATACCGCCAACACAGCAAATCAGTTGCTCAATAGTACAAACATTGCCCAAACCAATGCCACAAACACCACTACTGTCAACGAGCATCCTCAAAATACCGAAACCGTAGCTACCACACACACTAATAAGCCAAGCAGCAAACGCCCAACTATCCGCGACAAAAAAGGCAGAATATTGTTCCCCGATGGCTTAACCATTGGCACTTACTACAACTTTAACAACACCTGGATATTTAGCCCCGCCGCATTAAAAGGCGAGCAAAACCTAACTCAACAACTTACCTTTGGACGCGCCCATGCACTATCTTTTGGCTACGACTTTAACCCCCGTTTTGCCATGAGTTTCGATTGGGTCATCAAATCGTATCAAGGGCAAGTGTTCGATTATGTAACACACATGCACATACACGCCAAAAACGATGTGCGTTTAACCTACACTCACTTCCCATTGTTGTTTAAATACAAATTTAACAGCTACTCGGGCGTAACACGCCAACCAATGGTGCTTAACTGTATTGCCGGTTTAGAGTATGGCTCGCTAAAAGCTGCCGAAATAAACGTACCAAACCGCAACCTACAAAACGACATTTTACGCAATCATAGCTGGGGATTTGTGCTAGGCGCCGACTACGATGTGTACCTAACCGACAACTACTACCTAACATTTGGTGTAAGAAGTAGCCTAACAACAGGTGCTAACAAAGGCGAGTTTATTTTACCCACCAACTCAACCACCAATAACTTGTTAATAGGCGGTAAATTAGGACTAAATTACCGCTTTGTGCATAAATAAACCAACATCAATACCAAAAAACGCACTACTTTTTAAGTAGTGCGTTTTTTGTGTAAACACCAAAGCTATATTTTGTTAAAATTACCTATATTGGCTAAAAAAAACACCCAAATAATTACCACAAAAACAAACTATTTTTTGAAAAGAGATTTTTTGGGAAAAATGGGCATTCCCTAAACGCCTACTTATTACCTCCAAAATCACGGTTTTCTGCCTACCCAAAATCCACTGTCCGCAATCGGCGGACTTCACGCCGCTCTTCAGCCTGTCAAAGCATACCTTTCTTCATCTATTGTTCCTCTATTTCTGCTATGTTTCTGTAATAAAATGGGCATTTTCCCTATCAAAGTATCTACAAGACTTTATACGCCAAACTATTACCCATATTGGCACAAAAAACACCGCAAACCTTTTTTAAGGCTTGCCGTGTTTGGTGTAAATAGGCTATTACTTAACAAAATAGTCTGCATATCGCTCATCTTTCCGAAGTATTAGCTCAAAAGCACGCATTGTTTTGTCATCTTTTGATTTACTAAATCGATGTTGCTTTTTATCGAACAAATAAAGTTCAAAATAGCTATCCGGAAATTTATAAAACCTGCCATTTGAAGCCATTAAAAAATACTCAACAACTAAATCATTTAAACCATCGTTGTTTAGGTCTATAAAATCAGAAACATCCGAACCTAGTAGACAAACTGTCTATTTCTACCCATTTGTCCGCTTTTTGTTCAAAAATAAATACCGTGTAATCTGGAGAATTTTGAATGAACAAAGCAGCATGTTTCGAGGTTTTTGAAATAAGTGAACCTCTCGTTATCCAAAAATGTAGATCACAAGTTGTTTTTATAGTGGTATCTATAAATGTATCTCTGTTGATAGAGTGTAGCACATTTAGCGTTGTTGTTTTCACAAAATCAATGTCTTGTTCAGTAAATTTGTAGTTTGTACCACAAGACAGCGAAATATTATGGTGTTGAGCATCGTTGTCACTTACTTTATTGTTGTTTCCTAAACACGAAAAAAACAACATCGCCATAAATGTCACCACAAAAATTAGGCGACCAATAAATAAGTACATAATTTAGCATTTAGACAGTAACGTCATTAATTTAGCCCCTTCAAAAATGCCTGCATTACCTGTTTATCTTTGCTGGGGTCATAGACAGCAAAAACTACCTTGTCGAAATAATCTTTGAACAAACCTTGCCCCATAAGATGATGCCTAAAATAATTTGCAACATCTGTTGGATTGTTCCGAAAAACACCACAACCCCACGCACCTAATACCAAAACTTTATACCCTTTAACCACCGCAATAGATAATATTTTGTCGAGTCTAGTTTTCATCACTGCATCAATACTTTTTACTTTATCTTGTTCTCTTTCGCGTACAACACCTGCATTAACGGCAGGCGATGTTAAAAAAGACACCTTATAGTATTGATTAAGTAGCGCCATCGTCTTTTTTGAAAACAGGTGTAGTCTTTCGGTTGCTTGTAAAGTAGTTTCGGGTGTCACCTCAAACAAAGTGATTGTAGCTGTTTTCTTGGCTAAGATGTTGGTTCGTTCAGCAAAACAAGGCTAAAATCATCTCCTCTAAACAATTGACTATGGCGTTTGGCATACGCTAAATCATCAGCTATATCTACTTTCTTTGCCCTTGTTGTTAATATAAAAATTGTTGCTCAATGATGCGTAATGTCTCGTTTGCTGCGGCAACCCTTTGGTTTCTATCGTTCATGTTTTGTGTATTAACAAATTAAAAATCGGAAATTTATCCACAAAGATACACCATAAAGCATAATTTTCAAACTATTTTTATTTTTTTTGAAAGAAATAACCCTAATACAGCTACCTTAATAACAAAACACAGCAAACCTTTTTTAAGGCTTGCCGTGTTTTGTATAAATAGCTATCAACAATTTACTTTTTATCAATACCTAAGCGGAGCAATAGCCATTCTACTGCTGTTTTGCCTGTATAGGTTAAAATCTATCGTCTCTACTACGCCATTCATATTGCAGTCGGCATTACGATAACCATATTGCGAACTTTGGGTAGTGTATTGATTAAAATCGGTGTTAGTAATTGTTCCGTCGGAGCCTATGTCGCCAGCATATAGGGCGTATATACTACCTATGTGCTTTAACGACTCGCTACCCGATGCACTTGTTGCCGATGTAGTAAAGCTGTAAGCCGTAGCATTAGGTAACACCACAGCATTTGCCGATATAACAGGTAAATGGTTTCGGTGCCTAACCACTAAGTAATAACTACCTGCGGTTAAGTTACGTAGTTTTGCTCCTTCGGTGCCATCTAATTCGCGCAAAGTGCCATTGCTCATCAATAAGCATGCACGTCGGTCGAGTACTGCCCCGCCGATACTACTTTTTGCTTCTATCAATACCCAATCTATAGCACCTGTTGGCAATACAGTTTGTGTTTCGGTGCCGTAGTAGTTCCAAGGGGTGGTGTTGTAGGGCTGCGAAAGAGGTATGTTGGTGGCAGCACTTAAATTGGTGCCATTCCAAGCTCCTTCTAAATATACCCTTACTTTAGCAACCGTACATTGTTGCTCACCTACCGTAAATTGTTGGGTTTGTGTACTACCTGTAGCATCTGTTAGCGTTAAGCTATAACTACCCGATGCCACCGTAATACTATTGGTGCTATTACTACCATTACTCCACGCATAACTATACGGAGCAGTACCACCACTTGCATTAACGGTAATTGTACCATTACTTTGGGCGCAAGTAGCAGGTGTAACAGTGCCATCTAACAACAAATCGAATGGCGTGCCAGAGTTTAATACCTCTTTGGTGTCGGCATTTTGTATCCACACTAAGGTATATATCTCTGCTGCATTCCAGTTGCTCTCTAAACTATACGAGTAGGTTAGCAATACTTCGCTATCTAATATAGCAGGTGTAAATGTTGCCCCATTAACACCCAAAGATGGAACCATCTTGCGAAAAACATTTTTGTGTGTTGTTTCACCATTAGGTGAGGTATAAGCAAGATTTCTCTCAACAGCAGCAGCCTTTATCTTCCAATTGCCTGCGGGCATAGTACCTGTTGTTTTTATGCGTACAGTTACGTTTTTGGTGTTGCCATTAACACTTTCTAACACCTTTATTTGTACAGGACTTGTTGCACCTAAATAAGCATTTAGTTGTGTTTGCGATAATAGTGGCGTGCCATAAGGTACGTGCGCACCTTGCAGATAAACGGTTGGCGTACCTTCAACAGCATAAGCATCGTACATAAAATCTTGCTCGGGTGTGTTGGCTTGATACAGCACACAATTTGGAAAAGGCCAGGGTGTATGGTAACTAATGTGGTGATATTTGCCTACATTAGTAGCCGAATTGAGTAAAGTAAAAAACGCTGGGTTTTTCGAGGCACAAGTACCGCAAACCGTATTGGTAAAATGCTCTACCAATACATACCGCTGCGATTGAGCTTGTAACGTATTGCCACAAACAAATAGACATATGGCTAACAAAAGGTGTTTTTTCATTGTATTTTGAATTGAAATTAGATAAGTAGATGATTATAAACTGTAAAGGGTAAGTTATAAATTGTAAAGGGTAAGTTGTAAATTGTAAAGGGTAAGTTGTAAATTGTAACTAAATTCCCCTTCTGGGAGGGGCAGGGGTGGGTTAAGCTAATAGTAAGTTGTAACTTGTAAAGGGTAAGTTATAAACTATAAAGGGTAAGTTGTAAATTGTAACTAAATTCCCCTCCTGGGAGGGGCAGGGGTGGGTTAAGCTAAATAGTGTTAAATTGTAATTGGTGTAAAAGTATTTAGAAGGGTGTGAAAGTATTTAAAGGGTGTAAGGGTGTAAAAGTTGTAAAAGTATTTGAAGGGTGTAAAAGTATTTTAAGGGTGTGAAAGTATTTAAAGGGTGTGAAAGTATTTAAAGGGTGAAAGTATTTCTAAAGGGTGTAAAAGTATTTCTAAAGGGTGTAAAAGTATTTAAAGGGTGAAAGTATTTAAAGGGTGTAAAAGTATTTAAAGGGTGAAAAGTATTTAAAGGGTGTGAAAGTATTTAAAGGGTGTAAAGTTTTAATGAAAGTATTTCTAAAGGGTGTAAAAGTATTTAAAGGGTGTAAAAGATTTCAAGGTGTAAAAGTATTTAAAGGGTGTGAAAGTATTTAAAGGGTGTGAAAGTATTTCTAAAGTGTGTGAAAGTATTTCTAAAGGGTGTGAAAGTATTTCTAAATGGTGTGAAAGTATTTCTAAATGGTGTAAAAGTATTTCTAAAGGGTGTGAAAGCAAACCTACTACTAATAAAATCCCAAACCTTACAACAAAATAAGCCGAAGTTGTTAATAAAGCTACAACACCTATTAACAATTGCATTTTTTATTTGCAACACCTACTTTACAGCCCAATAAACTTAAACTATACCACATAAATTACCCCTAATAGGCTTGTTAAACTATACGCTATGTAGCATGAAAATGTTTCTGGCAGATACGAAACGCCTAATTTATTGTTTATTTTAACACAAACGTTTAGCAAATTACTTTTTAGGCGCTCTTAGGCACTTTCGAATCAGGGAGTGCCAATCACACCCCCAAAAACCCCGCACGGAACAGCCATGCCTTAAATACACTTTAAACCAAACATTACAAAAAGCTAAACCCAGAACAATAAAACAGCTAAAATGGCAAATTAAATTTTGTTTTTGGGCAGATAATAAGCAATAGTTTAGCTATATTTAAGCAACAATACCCTATATCTGCACAAAAAACTAGCCGCTATCAACACAAAGCACGGTTAAACCAGTTAGTCATCCAAAATTATTTAGGCAGATTAATAAATAACACCTAACTATAGCATCAACTAAAAAATAACTATCTTTGCATCAAAATAATAGCATGAAAAAATTAACAACCTTTTTCGTTAGCTTACTTTATAGCACAATGTGTTTGTTTGGGCAATCGGTATACGACCAAACATTAGCACCGTTTTATCATGGGGTAGCATCGGGCGACCCTTTGCCCGACCGTGTTATCATTTGGACACGTGTGACACCCAATAATAACCAAACAACCATACCTGTTTTATGGCAGATAGCCACAGATACCACCTTCGAAAACATTACAAACTATGGCATAGTAACAACTAACAGCAACAAAGACTATACCGTAAAAGCCGATCCCGAAAATTTAGCTGCTAATACCTATTATTTTTATCGGTTTTACGCTTTGGGCAAATACTCAATGGTTGGGCGCACCAAAACGGCTCCCGACCCCGCCGCATCGCCCAATAATGTACGCTTTGCATTGGCTTCGTGTGCCGAGTTTAGTAATGGGTACTTTACACCCTATCGAAAAATTGCCCAACGAAACGATATTGATGCCGTCATTCAATTAGGCGACTATATCTACGAACAATCGGGCGGCAATATACGCACTTTTGACCCCGATGCCGAAACCATTAGCCTTAGTCAATACCGAACAAGGCACTCGCAATACAAATTAGATGCCGACCTACGCCTTGCCCACCAACGATACCCCTTTATTGTTGTCTGGGACGACCATGAGTTTGCTAATAATGCTTATACCGACAATGCCGGCGGACATAATAGCCTATTTGAAGGTAGTTGGGACGACCGCAAAGCAGCAGCCATGCAAGCCTATTTTGAATGGATGCCTATGCGCCGACCCGAACCCGATACTAATCCGCAACGCATTTATCGCAAACTAAGTTATGGCACATTGATAGACCTTTTTATGCTCGATACACGCATTATTGGGCGAAATCAACAAGCTTTTGCCTTTATTGGAGCCGATGATAACGACCGTACTATATTAGGCACCGAGCAGCGAGATTGGTTGTTAGATGGGCTAAGTCAATCTAATGCACATTGGAAAATTATTGGACAGCAAGTAATGTTTGCCCCCTTGCGCATAGCAGGTGCCCGCATCAATAACGACCAATGGGACGGCTACACAGCCGATAGACAACGCCTACTTGACCATATTATGCAAAACAACATTACTAACACTTGCATCTTAACGGGCGATATTCACAGTGCATGGGCTAACGATGTGCCATATAGTAACTACAATGCCGCTACAGGCGAAGGCTCGGCAACGGTAGAGTTTATTACAAGCAGCATAACCTCCGACGGTTTCCCGTTTGAGTTTGGCGAAGACGTAGTATTGTCTAACAATAGCCACATTAAGTACACCAATTTGCTACAAAACGGTTATGTAGTGCTTGATGTTACCCCCGAGCGCACACAAGCCGATTACTATTACGTAAATACTGTTAGCGAGCCAACAGCTACACAATATTTTGAGGCAGCTTTTTATGTCCAAGATGGGCAGCGGTTTTTAGGTCAAAGCTTTACCGAGTCGGTAAGCTCTGCAAGCCCTTTTGTGTTGCCCGATAGTAATTTATCGCCCGATGTAGTAAAGTTAAAACTAAAAATACAGCTACAAGGCGCCTATAATGCAGTTAATGGGCAGATGAACACCAATTTGTTGCAGCACAATTTGCTACCACTTACGCAACCTTTTAATACTGCCCCTTGGAATTACAATGGCAACGAGGCATTACCTAATTCGTCCTATTTCCCAGCAAATACTGTAGATTGGATATTGGTAGAACTGCGCGATAGCATCAATACCAACCAAGTGCTATACCGCACGGCTTGTTTGTTGTTAAGCGATGGCACTATTACATCGCTTAGGGCAGGCAGCAATACCGTTTGGATACCCAATCAAACGCCTTATGTTAATGGTTTTAAGGTTGCCATAAAAACCCGACATCATTTAGCCACCCTTAGTCAAGCAACTATTTATCTGCCCAACAATACCGTTTATGATTTTAGTGCTTCGGAGGCTGCTACATCGGGTACTAATCAGCAAACACAAACTAACAATGTGTGGCAACAATGGGCAGGCGATATAAACCACGATGGCATTATCAATTACCAAGATTACAACGCATGGAAAACGCAACAAATGGGCAGCACATTTGTTTATTCGGCTGCCGATATTAATTTAGACGGGCAAGTAAATAATACCGACTTTGCTATATGGCAACAAAATGCCCAACAAATAGGTATTCAAGAGGTTAGATGATGTTTGGGAGGAGAGCAGTTACTGGCTTTTGGTTGCAAACTGTTTGCATTAGTACCGCAATAAAAATAAAGTGCAAATTTGTTACTTTGCCGTTTAATACAAAGGAATGTTACCGATAGGAAAGCCCCGAAATTATTTTTTCTTTTTTTTAAAATCGTTTCCTATTTCCATTTCTTTATTTTACCTTTGCAAGACTGAAAGGCGGCAGTTGTTAATGTGACTGACCATTGGCTGCGCCGTAAACGCAATTTGGAATAGTTGGGTAGGCAAAAACAAAATCAGCACCTACAACAATAAGCAAGGCGATAAAGCAGTTACGTAAAACAATACAAAAAATGCGGTAAGCTTTTGGTTTATTAGCGAGTTGTGTGCTATTCTATGAAAGACCCCAATCCACAATAAACAGACAGACAATGAAATTAACAACACTTGCATTTTTTTGCATTCTTACCATACTGACTTCTTGCAATGGACAGACAACAGGAAGTAAAACAAATTCTGATTTTTTGGAAGAGCAGGTTACAATGGGTGATACTGTAACTAAACTTGGCGACCGTTTATGGTATGTGTTTCAAGATAGAAAAAGCAACTATTGGTTTGGAAGTGATGGTGAAGGTGTATATCATTTTGACGGAAAAACAATTATCAATTTTACTACAAAAGACGGACTTTGCAACAATAGGATTAGGCAAATTCAAGAAGATGAATTTGGAAATATTTATTTTTCAACTCTTGAAGGTATCAATAAATTTGACGGAAAGAAATTCACAACTTTGCAACCCATAAAAAGTAAAGAATGGAAGTTGGAACCAAATGATTTGTGGTTTAATATATTGGGGAAAAGTAATGAAAACGGACCATATCGCTATGACGGAACAAATCTTTTTCAATTAGAATTTCCAAAACACTATATGCACGAAGAAATGACAAAAAGAACGAAAAATACAATTTTTAGTCCATACGAAGTCTATTGCATTTATAAAGACCGTAAAGGTGCAATGTGGTTTGGCACTTCCGTTTTGGGTGTTTGTCGTTTTGACGGAAAATCTGTAAAATGGATGTACGAGCACGATTTGACAATTGTTCCAGAAGGTGGAAGTTTTGGTATTCGTTCAATTTTTGAAGATAAACAAGGTAGTTTTTGGTTTTGTAATACTTGGCATAGGTATATTTTTGATTTTGAAAAGACGGCAAAAAGTGACAGACTGCAATACCAAAAAACAGCAGGAATAGGAAACGAGAAGATATTTGACGGAGATGAATACATTTACTATTCGCACATAGTAGAAGACAACAGCGGAAATATTTGGTTGACAACTTGGGAAAGAGGAGTTTATAAATATGATGGGAAAGAAATTACAAATTATCCAATAAAAGACAGCATAAATAACGTTAATTTAGTTTCAATGTATAAGGACAAACAAGGAAATTTGTGGCTTGGAACAAATGACAAAGGAACATTTAAGTTCAATGGAAACACATTTGAAAAATTTAACCCCTAATGACAGAAAGAAGAACAGCCGATAACAGCAGTTTGGCAAAATGGCGGTTTCAGTGCTAAATTGAACATTCGGAATTCTATTGAACATTGTGCAAATTTTGAACATTTATCCTTCGATTTCCGCCACTTCGCCAAGGTGCAAACCGTTATACACCATTTTGAAAACGACACTTACAATCATATTGACCCTAATCGGATTTTTGACTTTCGGACAAGAAAACAAACTTGCCGAAAACGAGAAAATCGCATTTAAGATTGAACCAGAAACCTTAGACAACTTATATGTCAAAGCTTTAATAATAGCTTTGACTTACTTTTACAAAGTGGTTGGCAATACGTAGAAATGAACGAATATGGAAGCCGAATTAAAAACTTAAACGTGTTGGACAGGTATAAATTCCTAACGACTGACGAGTTAATTGACTTATCAATAAAAGAGAAAAAGACAATCAACGTTTTAAGAGTGGTTCATAACGTGATTTCTAAAGACACGGTTGACATAAATTTTGGGTATTTAGGATTTAAAGGAAAGCGAAAATTGCATTTTTATAAAGGAATACGTTTTAAGAAAGCAGAAATTACTGTTGGTTGTGGAGGAACAAATGGATACCAACCTGACATAAGATTTGTTTTTGACAGCTTAACGAATGAATGGAAAATAATACAAAAAATGCGGTAAGTAATCACGATTAAATAACGTACCAATCTATACAGCCGTCTGTGTTAAATAGCTATCGTTTTTTTGAGCAAAAAGTGGACTATCTACTTGATAACTAAATACTTGCTTTTTTTTAGGCGGTATATTTTCTTTGACAATTAAATAAAATGGCAAACATCTTTCTCATACTACTTTTGATTTCACCGTTTCTGTTATTAGCAACATATCTAATGACAGCAAAAAGTAAATCGTTTTGGAAAATATTTACCGCCCATACAATTACTTTTGTTGTTTATATGATTTTTGTAATCAACTATTCAAAGCTACTGACAGGACACGATGAATATGGACTTGGGCAACTTGGACTTGGAATATTATTTATCATTGGACACATAATAATTGGCTTTGCTCACGGACTTTTTATAACGCTTAAAAGACGACAAACACAATGACGACCGAAAAGGAGCACTGGCTATAACAGCATATTTGCAATAAGCGGAGTTTCGAGCTTCGTATCAAGTTCAGTGCTGGCAGACAGTTTTGTACTTCGAAATCCACTTCTTCGCAAAGCCTGCAAAACGTTACCTGCAATGCTAAAAAACATCCTACAAACAACCCTCAAATTACAAAAAAATATCACATAAACTAAAAAAAACCTTTCAAATGAATGATAAAAAAATAATCAATAAAATAAGGGCAATTATAATTTTTTTTATTATTGCTCTAGTGTTAAGTGGAATAACTGCTTTCCCTATTGAAACCGAACTTCAAATTTTAAACAATAACATTGACTTATTTCCTGAATTTATAAGAACTTGGTTAGCTGATGTATATTTTGCTGTAAAAACTACAAATACCAATTTTCCATTTTTAAGTTATGGGACTGATTGGCTTGCCTTTGCTCATATTGTAATTGCCGTTTCCTTCATCGGACCATTAAAAGACCCAGTGAAAAATATATGGGTAATTGAATTTGGAATTATTGCCTGTCTAATGGTTATTCCATTAGCATTATTTGCAGGGGCGGTAAGAGGCATTCCATATTATTGGCGAATAATAGACTGTTCATTTGGAATATTAGGTCTATTGCCATTAATTTGGTGTCGCAAACTGATAAAAAAACTTGAACTGATAAATAAAGCCTAACTAACAGAATAAGTATTGTTGAATAAAAATATTAATTATAAATCCACCACATTTATCAATTGGCAGTAGAATGCCAAATGAGCATTTGCCACCTTTGGGTCTTTTATCAATTGGTGGTCCTTTAATTGATGCTGGACACGAAGTAGAACTTTTAGACGCAGATTATTACAACTATAAAACCGAAGTTGTTGCAGAAAAAATAATTGCCAACAGTCCAGATGTTATTATGTTGGGACACTCAGGCTCAACATCAGCTCAACCAATAATTAATGAAATAACAAAAATTGTTAGGCAAAATAATAATAAAATCAAGATTATTATTGGAGGTGTTTTCCCAACATATCACTGGAAAGAAATCTTAGACGACAATCCTCAAATTGATTTCATTGTTTGTGGTGAAGGTGAAGAAATAGCATTGAACTTAATTACAGCAATTGAAAACCAAACAAATCTTGAAATTATTAAAGGATTAGCTTTAAGAGTAAATGGACTTCCATTGAAAACCTTGCCAGCAGCAAATATAAAAAATCTTGACGATTTTCGTATTGGTTGGGAGCTAATGAAAGGTTATAATTATACCTATTGGGGTAAAAGAAAAGCTGTAGTAATTCAATTTTCAAGGGGTTGCCCTTATCCTTGTACCTACTGTGGCCAAAGTTTATTTTGGAAAAAATGGAGACATAGAAGTGCCCAATCTCTTGCTGATGAAATTGAAATGCTGCATAAAAAATATGGAATAATTGTATTTAATTTTGCAGACGAAAACCCGTCATCAAATCCCAAAGCGTGGAGAGAATTTTAGAAGCACTTATAGAAAAAAATTTGAAATTGATTTTGGTAGGTTCTATAAGAGCCGACAATATTGTGAGAGATGCAGACTTTTTGCATTTATACAAAAAGGCAGGATTTGAAAGATTTTTATTAGGAATAGAAAATTATGACGAAGTTGTGCTTGAAAAAATTAAAAAAGCAGGAACAGTTTCAAAAGACAAAGAAGCAATTCAACTTTTAAGAAAACACAATATTCTTTCAATGGCAACCTATGTTGTGGGTTTTGGAGAAGAAAGAACAAAAGACTTTTATAACAGCTTAAAGCAGTTATTGTCTTACGACCCTGACCAAGTTCAACTACTTTATGTTACTCCTCACAAATGGACACCCTATTTTGAAGATGTCAAAGACAAAGAAATTATTTTAACAGACCAAAGAAAATGGGATTATAAACATCAAGTTATAAAAACCCAATTTTTAAAACCTTGGGTTGTGATTTTGTACGTAAAACTCATTGAAATTATAATGCAAACAAGACCAAGCGCATTAATGAGGTTATTTTTTCATAAAGAAGCAAGACTAAGAAGTGCTATGCGTTGGTACACAAGAATTGGCAGACGGGTATGGTTTTGGGAGCTTTACCAATTCTTTTTTGTAACTAAATTAACAACCAACAAAGTAAAAATGAAAGACTTTTGGAAATGAAAAACCCAGCCACTAACACAGATTTTTCAAAAGTGGAGTTCAATGTTCCGTATCAGCATTTGCGGTTAATCAAACATTGGTTCTCCGCATAAATATTTGTGCTAAAAATTGCCACCATCGCAAATCTGTAAAACGTTTAACACCAATTATAAAATGACACGACTGAAACAGAAATACGGACTTTTAATTATCGGAATTGTACTGGGTATCGTATACGGACTTGTGACAAGGTTGGCATTTGGACAAAAAGCAACTTTGGCTTCTGTGACATACTTGTTTATCATTCCGACAATTTTGGGAATTATTCCTTTGATGTTTGCCGACAATGAGACGCTCAAATCTTACCGCAACATAATTTTTATTCCTTGGCTGACAGTTGCAACATTCTTCTTGACAATGTTCCTGTTCGGCATTGAAGATTTTATTCGTTTGTTGGTTCTTGCAGCACCATTTTTTATTCTTAGTACAATTGGAGCATTAATTTATAGACTTGTTCAAATCAACAGAGAGAAAAGTAAAGGAAAGCTTCTGACCTTAGTATTGTTGCCTTTTCTATTGGCACCAATCGAAGAATATATAAAAAGTCCTTCTGATACTTTCAACGTGAAAAGCGAAGTTATTATAAATGCAACGCCTCAATTAATTTGGGACAACATTGTTGAAGTTGAAACAATTAACCAAGGCGAGTATAATTCTAGTTTTTTCAATTCAATCGGCATTCCTAGACCATTAAGTGCAACAGTTGACAAAAAGGAACTCGGCGGGCAAAGAATAGGAAACTTTGAAGGTGGTTTGAAGTTCATAGAAACAATCACGGAATACGAAGTGAACAAGAAAATTTCATTCGACATAAAAATTGACCCAACAACAGTTCGACAAAAAGTATTTGACCAACACGTTCTTAACGGAAACTATTTTACGTTTGTTGACGCAACTTACACACTGACTGAATTAAAGAATGAGCAAGTAAAATTGACACTTTCTTCAAGTTATCAATTAACTTCAACAATCAATTTTTATGGCAAATTTTGGGGCGATATAATATTAACAGACTTTCAAGACAGACTATTAAACGTAATTGAAACAAGATGCGAAACGAAAGAATAACTGGTGCTAACAGCCGTTTTGCAAAAACGAGGGTTTAGTGCTTAAACTAAGCTTTGTTCTTCGTATCAAATTTGTGCTACAAATCTGGTACATTGCCAAGCCCAAAAACGTTAGCACTTATTTTAAATAAAATTTAAATATGAAAAAAATATTAATAGTATTTTTGCTTATGTTTTTTTGCAAGTTAATGTATGGACAAAAATATCAGCAACAAGACAATCTTTATTATGAATTTCCCGATTCAATCACTGTTAAGAACAAAAATTTCTTTAATCTCGACAATAACATTTATAAACCAGGTGTAGAATTCAAGTTCTCGTATCAAATTATTAAAAATGGTGATACTTTGCTGGTAAGAGTGGATAAAATAGGCGACACAAAAACGGCTAATTGGACTTTTGTTAAAGAACAGGATATCGATAATTTGACAATTCGCTATTTGAGTTTCAAAATATCAGAAGGATACGGAGGATTAGATCATTTATTTCCGGATTATAGTCAAACCATTATTCAACAAAATTACTATTCCGCCAACGGTTTATTGTTCGATGGGGCAACAGGTTTAATTGAAAATATGCACAATGTTTGGTTGCATCCATTTCGTGGAAAGTATTTTTCTGTTCTAGAGTTCAGTCCCTTTCCTTACATAAAGTTTCCTGCAAAACCAAGTTCTAATTGGACATGGATTCTAAACGACATAAGTGAAAGGTGGTCAGACAATAGAATTATTGAGTATAGTGGCAAACAACACGCAAACTATAAGTATAAAATTATTAAAAAAAAGACCTTAAATACTTCATTTGGAAAATTAAATTGCATTGTCACAGAGGCAATTGCAAACACCAGTTTAGGAAGTACCAAACTTACATCTTATTTTAATAAAAAGTATGGATTTGTTGCACTCGATTACTCGAATATTGATGGTAGCATAGTAAAACTTAAACTAATAGAAGTAATAGAATAGACATAAAAGCGACAGACAAAAAAAACATTAACAATTTCAAAACACAAAACAATGAAGCAAACAACAACATTAGGACACAGTACACTGACAGTTAATAGAATCGGACTTGGTTGTATGGGTATGTCAGAGTTTTATGGTTCTTTTAACGAAGAAGAATCTATTAATACATTGCATAAAGCCATAGACTTAGGAGTAAATTTTTTCGACACAGCCGACATGTACGGTTGGGGAGCGAATGAACGACTATTAGGAAAAGCGTTTAAAGGACGTTGGAATGAGCTAATTTTAGCGACCAAATTTGCCGTGATGCGAGGACCCAATGGTGAATTTCTTGGACTTAACGGTAAACCTGATTACATAAGGAAAGCTTGCGAAAAAAGTCTTCAAAATTTGGGAGTTGATACAATTGATTTGTATTACATGCATCGGCAAGACCCAAAAGTGGAAATTGAAGAAATTGTTGGCACAATGAGTGATTTGGTTAAACAAGGAAAGATAAAGCACATAGGTCTTTCGGAAGTTAATGCACAGACACTACGCAGGGCACATGCAGTTCACCCTATTTCAGCCCTTCAATCCGAATATTCTTTATGGAGCCGCGAACCAGAACAAGAGATTTTTGAAGTTTGTAAAGAACTTGGTATCACCTTTGTTGCATATAGCCCTTTGGGAAGAGGTTTCTTAACGGGAGCAATTAAAAGTCGGGCAGATTTAGAACAAGGGGATTTTCGACTTGGTAATCCTCGTTTTACAGATGAAGCGATAAAGAAAAATCTAAAATTTGTAGAGGTTGTGGAGCAAATTGCACAAGATAAAAAAGTGTCCAAAGCACAAGTTGCCCTTGCATGGGTTTTGAGACAAAACGATGAAATCATATCTATTCCGGGAACCAGGAAAGTTCACCGTCTCGAAGAAAATTTAGGTGCATTTAAGGTAGCATTAACTAAAGCTGATTTTGCCCTTATTCAAGAGTCAATGCCATCAGAGACAATAGGAAATCGCTATTAACAACACACTATTTAATCAAATAACTGTACATACAACTTCATAAACAGCCAAAAAAGCCACTTTTACCAACACGAGCTTGCTGCTACTTTGTGGTGGTAAAAGTGGCTTTTCTGTGCTTTGTATAACACATTTGTGGTTAAATAAAACGGTAGTGCATTTGACTTAAGACCACCGCTAAAGCCCAATGTGCAACCCCAAACGAACAAATATACAAATTATGAACAGATTAATTTATTTTGGACTTTTTGTTTCGCTACTTAACTTTTTGACAAGTTGTAACGGACATACAAAAGATAATAATCAAACAGTATCCAATAACCCAACTGTAAAATCAAAATTGGTTGGCGGTGGTTGTGATGGTTGCGAAATTATGTATGTTGGAATGCCGACAAACATTTCACCTGCCGACACAAGTGCAGGTTGGACACAAAAAGGACAAAAATTGTTAGTAACAGGGATAGTTTTTAAACTTGACGGCAAAACACCAGCACCAAATGTGGTGATATACTATTGGCAAACAGACAATAACGGCTACTATTCGCCAAAACAAGGAATGGACGAAAAAGCCAAACGTCACGGACACATTCGGGGTTGGGTAAGAACAGACGAAAACGGCAAATACTCAATATACACCATTAAGCCTGCACCCTATCCTAACGAAAATATTCCTGCACATATCCATACATCAATCAAAGAACCAAATATTGACAATGAATATTACATAGATGAATTTATTTTTGATGATGATAAATTGCTGACAGGCGAAAAAAGGAAGGCTCTTGAAAATCGTGGTGGTAGTGGAATTTTGAGAGTGCTACTTTCAGGCGACTTACAAATTGCAGAACACAATATTATTTTGGGGCTTAACATTCCCAACTACCCCGAAACAAATAAATCAGAAACTCAATCGGGACTTGAAATTGGCGAAGACAATCCTTCCTTTATTCCTTACCACGCTTTTGGGCAAGACAAAGGAACAAGAACTTGCCCAGTTTGTAAGTATGGACGTTTTCACGGAATAATATACTTTGTTGGCAATAATCCGAAGTGGGGCGACATTAAAAAATGGCTTACTTTTTTAGAGCAAGAAAGTGTAAAACGAAATAAATATTTGAAAACATATTTTGTTTACGTAAATGAAAATGATTACAAAAAAGACAAACGACAAAAAGAATTAGAACACATTGGCAGTGAATTCAATTTAAGAAACATTGCTTTAACATTTGTGCCCTCAATGACAGACACAGAAAGTGAAGTAAACCTGAACAAAATAAATCCAAGTGTTGAAAACACTTTTATTATTTATAGACACAGAACAATTATTGACAAATATATAAACCTCAAACCAACAGAAGAAAATTATAAAATCATAAAAGAGACATTAGATAAAACAAAGAGTGAATATTTCAACTTACAAGAACCCAAACACGACTAAAAATGGGCAGCACACACGGGTTTAACTTCGCTACGTGGGGGCAATTGGCGGTTTGAAGCACCTCTATGAAACATTTGTTCTTCGTATAAGGTTCAGAGTACTGGCAGCCAGTTTAGTGCTAAAAATCCCCAACTTCTTAAACCCCTCAAACCCTTAGCAGTAATAGTGCAAGTAACACAAACAAACATTGAAAGAAATAAATGGAGCAAATTAGACAGGTAATGAAACAGATGATTAACGTTTCGGAAGACGAGTTAAACGACTTTCTTAGCCAAGCTGTTACCAAAACTTTTAAAAGACAAGAAATTTTAAGCCGACCCAACACTATTCCAAACGAAATATTTTTTATAAATAAAGGTCTTATTAGAGTTTTAATTACCGACAACGAAGGAACAGAACACACTATTCATTTTGCATTAGAAAACCAATTCATTGCCGACTATTCCAACTTTATTCAAAAACAACCTTCGATTTATAGTTTGCAGACATTGGAAGAAACACAGGTGGTTATCTTGCCTCGTTCTACAATTGAATACGGCTACAAAAACTTGATAGACGGACAAAAAATGGGTCGTTTTATTGCCGAGTATTATTTCATTTATCAAGACAACCGCATTAAAAATATGTATATAAGAACCCCGAAACAACGTTACGACAGCATAACAGACGTTTTCCCAAACATACATAATCGAGTTCCGCAACATATGATAGCTTCTTATTTAGGAATTACCCCAATTCATTTAAGTAGACTAAAAAAAGCTGAAATTAAAAAACTATAAACATTTGTTATCGTTTCAAATTTCATAATCAACCTACCTTTGCATTCTAATTTAAAGCAAATTACAATGACAAAGAAAATTTTCGCATCCATTATGATGCTGTTTAGCATAACAATATCACTTTTAGCACAAGACAATATAATACTAAGATGAAACAATATACTTTAATAACAGGTGCTAGTTCGGGTATTGGATTAGAAATGGCAAAGCAATTAGCCGCTAAAAACTTCCATCTGATTTTGGTAGCCCGAAGTGAAGACAAATTAGTAGAGATTCAAAAGGAGTTAAAAAGCCAATTCAAGGTTGAAGTAGAATACTTACTCTACGACTTATCAGAACCAAACGCTGCCCAAGATTTATACA
This sequence comes from Sphingobacteriales bacterium, assembly GCA_016718845.1. GTDB lineage: Bacteria > Bacteroidota > Bacteroidia > Chitinophagales > UBA2359 > JAEUUX01. The sequence continues at coordinate 47,776 of JADKCK010000045.1, read as the reverse complement.
AGCTAGTAATAGCACATAACTATTTAGTAACAGGTTTAATTAACAATGCAGGTTTTGGCAATTATGGCAATTTTGTAGAAGCATCTTTGAAACAAGATGAAGAAATGATTGCCATTAACATTACTGCATTAGTTGGGCTAACAAAGTTGTTTTGGTGCTGATATGGTAAAAGCAGGCAATGGCAAAATTATGAATGTAGCTTCGTTACTTTCTTTTCTTCCATTCCCCTACTATTCAGTTTATTCTGCAACAAAAAGTTTTGTATTGGCTTTTACAGAAACCGTTGCAGCCGAAATGGAAGGAACAGGCGTAACAATAACCGCACTTTGCCCAGGAACGGTAGAAACACCTTTTCATACAGCAGCGATGCGTAAAACCAACGCAATGAGTGCGAACAAACCAATGCCAGCAGATGTTGTAGCGAAAGCAGGCGTTGAATTATTTTTGAACGGAAATGGCAAAAATTGTTGGGTTCATGAATTGGTTTTTGAGTAACCTACCACGCATAACGCCTGATGTGATTATGATGAAAATTAAAAAAAATTTAGCAAGCATTAAAAAATGATAGACTTTATTCTAAACTTAAAAACAAGAAATGAAACCCTATTCTATTACGGTTTGATTTGTCTTGTGCTATCTGGTATTTTTATTATTCTTGCAAAATATACAAATACGCAGGTTTACAACGTCAATGCTTGGTATAAACCATTTAAATTTGCTTTTTCCACCTTTTTATTTGCTTGGGCAATGGCATGGTACTGCTATTACTTGCCAAATTTCAATATCAGGTTATTCAACTGGTCTGTTATTATACTATTAGGATTTGAAATAGTTTATATAGCTTTTCAAGCAAGTAAGGGACAGCTATCTCATTATAACATTAGCACACCGGTATACGCTGCATTATTTTCAATGATGGCAATTGCCGCCTCTTTGGTAACCCTATATACAGCCTATATTGGGTTGCTTTTTTTTACAAATTCATTTCCAAACCTTCCCAATCATTACTTGTGGGCAATTAGATTTGGCATAATAATTTTTGTAATATTTTCATTCGAAGGCTTTGCAATGGGTTCACGGCTTAGTCATAGTGTCGGGGCATTAAACGACAATTCTAATTGGTTCATTGTTGGTTGGAGCAAAACAGTTGGGGATTTAAGAGTTTCGCATTTTATTGGTATGCACGCCTTACAAGTATTACCAATTTTTTCGTACTATGTTTTAAAAAACACAAAATTAACAGTTGCACTTGCTGTTATTTACGGACTATTGGCTTTGCTCACACTTATCCAAGCATTACAAGGCAGACCGTTAATCAAGACAAGTAATACACAAAATGAAATAACTAATAAAATGTAAAGCATCCGAAAGTAAAAACCACTACCACCAACACGGGTTTAACTTCGCTACGTGCTGGCTATATGGCGGTTCATGGTGCTTCGTATAACAGCTTTATGAACACTTCAAACAATAAGATACTTTTGTAATAAAACTCATAGCTTTAACCATTACATTTAAATAAATGGAAACTTTTGCAGGTGCCCTGAAATTTGTATTACCGATTTTTATTTTGCTCATTATCATTGAAATGATAGTGGCAAAAGTCAGAAACAAACAAGTAATCACAAGTATGGATACTGTCTCCAGCTTGAGTTCTGGAATTACTAATGTTCTAAGTAAAGTGTTAGGGCTAACAATCTATATAATTACCTACGACTTTTTGTTGAAACATTTTACTGTTTTCAAAATTGAATCTACCGCTGTCCAGTATATTATTGGGTTTATAAGTATCGATTTTTACGCATATTGGTCTCACAGGTGGCGGCACGAATACAATCTTTTATGGAACGATCACTTAGTTCACCACAGTAGCGAAGAATATAATTTACCTGTTGCTTTGCGGCAAACCATTTCTGATTTTGTTCAATTTTACACTTTTCTGCTCATTCCTGCTGCAATTTTTGGTGTTCCCACAAATGTACTAATTGTGTTAGGGGTTATAATGCTATTTGGTGGTTTTTGGTACCACACTCAACTTATTGATAAAATGGGTTTCCTTGAAAAAATAATTGTTACACCTTCTCATCATCGCATTCATCATGCAATAAATCCCGAATACATTGATAAAAACTATGGCGGAATACTAATAATATGGGATAAATTATTTGGAACATTTCAAGAAGAGTTGCCCCATGCAAAGCCAATATATGGCTTGACAATACCTGTAAATACATGGAACCCCATTAAGATAAATTTCTTGCATGTTTCACTGCTAATCAAAGATGCATGGCGAACATCTAATATTTGGGACAAGTTTCGTATTTGGTTTATGCCTACTGGCTGGAGACCAGCAGACGTAGCCCAGAAATATCCTTTGTATTATACCAAAGACGCTTACAAGCAAGAAAAATATATGCCTGATGTTAGTTTGTACTTAAAAGTTTGGGCATGGATACAGTTAATTGTAACATTTTTGCTGATGATGTTTTTGATTCTTCAAATAGCGTTAATTACAAAAACGGCAGTATTCGTTTATGCTTCATTTATTTTCTTAACAGTTTATAGCTACACATCCTTGATGGACAAATCCAGATATGCTTGGTTTACAGAAATGTTGCGTTTATTTTATGCATTGGCAATAATCAATGTCTACAATGGTTGGTTTAATCTTGACAATGCCTTACCACAATCAACATCTGTTTTATTAGTGTATTTTGTTTTTTCGGCATTAGTTAGTGTAGCTTTCGAGTATTTTGAATTTAGGTCAAAAACCAATCTTGTTGATGCAAGAATATGATTTCAGATTGACACAGACGACCAAGCACCTACCAACAGTACCTTTGCAATACCTTTAGCTACGCCCAAAAACGTTATGGGCAAGTTTAACAAATGCTAAATGGTAGCATAAAAACTTAAAATATTTTTTATGAAAATCTTGCTCACAGGTGTAACTGGATATATTGCACAAAGATTATTGCCGGTTTTATTAGAAAAAGGGGTTGAAGTTGTCTGTTGCGTTAGAGACAGCAATAGATTTAATATTAAAAAATATGCCAATCAAAATATCTTGGTAATAGAATCCGATTTTCTAAATAAAGAAAGTTTGCAGCATATTCCCAATGATATTGATTTTGCTTATTACCTCATCCATTCCATGTCAACCCAAAGTGGTGATTTTGGGAGTATGGAAGAGATATGTGCTACAAATTTTAAAAATCGCATTGAGCAAACAAATGCTAAACAAGTTGTTTATCTGAGTGGAATAAGCAACGCTGACGAATTATCGAAACATTTGTCGTCAAGAAAAAATGTAGAAACCATTTTATCAAGCCCCAAATATGCACTCACTACCCTAAAAGCAGGAATTATTGTAGGTTCGGGAAGCGCATCTTTTGAAATTATTCGTGATTTGGTGGAGAAATTACCTTTTATGATTACACCACGGTGGTTAAAAACAAAATGTCAGCCCATAGCTATACGTAATGTGGTAGAGTTTTTAGTTGGTGTAATTGGCAAACCCGAAACCTATAACCACAGCTACGATATTGGCGGGCCTGATATTTTAAATTATAAAGAAATGCTTTTGCAATTTGCAAAAGTACGCGAATTAAAAAGAAACATCCTTATTGTGCCAGTAATGACACCAAAAATATCCTCCTATTGGTTATACTTCGTTACGTCTACCTCTTATGCATTGGCTAAAAATTTAGTAAACAGCATGAAAACCGAAGTGATTTGTAAACCCAATAATTTAGCATCAATGCTTGGTATAACGCTAATTGATTATAATACATCTATAAAATTAGCTTTCGATAAAATAGGACAAAATCAAGTGCTTTCAAGTTGGAAAGATGCGCAAACAAGTACTATTTTTAGTAAAGGATTTTCTAAATTTATTGAAGTACCCGTTAACGGATGCTTTAAAGATATTCGTACAATAAGGGTTGATAATGAGAATTATTCACTCGAAAAAATTTGGTCTATTGGTGGAAAAACGGGTTGGTATTATGGAACTTGGCTTTGGGAAATCAGAGGATTTTTAGACCAAATTGTAGGAGGCGTTGGCATGCGTAGAGGAAGAAAAAGCGATACAGCACTAAATACAGGCGATACGCTAGATTTTTGGCGGGTGATGATTGCCGAAAAAGAGGAAAAACGCCTACTGTTGTATGCCGAAATGAAACTACCTGGTGAAGCATGGTTGGAATTTAAAATCGACAAAAATAATACGCTTACACAAACAGCCACTTTTCGCCCATTAGGTTTATTGGGCAGATTATATTGGTATTCGGTTATGCCGTTTCATGGATTAATATTTCAAGGAATGATAAATAAAATAGCCGAAAAAAAACATAGTAGCGACTAAAAAAAACAGCCGCTAACAGCAGTTTTGCCAAAGCGGGGGGTGTGCTAAAAACCCCCACCACATCGCCAATCTACATGCTGTTACCTGCAACCGTTGGCAACACTGCTAACTAAAACATTTGAGCTTTGAACAAACTGAAGAAAATTTAACTTTTTAAAATTAAGAGAATAACAAATGACCATGCATTACATACATAGACCAATTTATTCGCTGCTTTTAGCTTTGACACTTTTGACATCCTGCAATGGACAAATAAAAACTGAATTCAAAAAAGGTAAAGATAGTATATCAATCGGACAAACTAAAATATCAAAACTACAAGGAATAAATAAAGACGCAAGTATTGGCAATGGCATTCACGATAAGGACGGGAATATTTGGTTTGGTAGTTATGGCGAAGGACTTTATAAATACGATGGAAAATTATTTGTTCGTTTTTCTATGGAACAAGGATTAAACAGTAATATAATTTATTCAATACTTCAAGACGAAACTGGGAATATTTGGATTGGCACGAATAAAGGATTAAATCGTTTTGATGGAAATAAATTTAATATCATTCCAATAGTTTTGAGCAACAACAACATATATCATACAAATAATTACAATAACGCCAATCCACCAATTGATAATGCTGTATGGAGTATGATGCAGGATAGAAACGGAACTATTTGGCTCGGAACAGATGATGGTGTTTATTGCTACAACGGAAAGGAGTTTACTCGTTTTTTAGACAATCAAACGGTTATCAATAAAGATAGCTTAAAGCTAAAAGGAATATTTTCAATTTTAGAAACAAAAAACGGAAATATTTGGTTTACAGAATGTGCCAGTGAAGGAATTTCAAGTTTTGATGGAAAAACCTTATCCAACATTATACCCTATAAAGAAATTAGAAGGACAGACCGTGTGATAGAAGACCAACAAAGCAATCTATGGTTTGCAACTGCCTTTAAAGGTATAGGTAAATACGATGGCAAAACTTTCACTCAAAATATATTTAGGCAAAAAGAAACCAATGGCTCATATAATATTTTAGAAGATACAAAGGGAAATATATGGTTCGACACCCAAGATGGCTTAGGATTTTATGATGGCAAAACATTCAACATACTTACAGAAAAAGATGGAATGATTGTCAAAGATTTTATTCCTGTTTTATTGGACAAATCAGGTAATTTGTGGTTTAGTAGCAAAGGAATGAAGTTGTATAAATATGATGGAAAAACTTTTATCGATTTTTCGGAATAAAAAAATTGAGCTGCCATCAAGTCTAAATCTAATCTTTACAAATGAAAAAATTTACATGCAAAAACCAATTTATTCTCTGCTATTAGTTTTATTTTTTTTGACTTCTTGTAACGGACAAACAAAAACGGAATTACAAACAGACAAGCAAAGTGAAACAAAAACAATTCCTATCGGGCAGCCTAAATTAATAAATACACAAGGCACTCAACAAAACGATAATATTCATTGTGGATTACAAGACAAAGCAGGCAACCTTTGGTTTGGCACAACAGCAAGCGGAGTTTATCGTTACGATGGCAAACTTTTTTATAATTACACAACAAAAGACGGCTTAAATAGCAATGCCGTTTGGTCAATATTGGAAGATAAATCGGGAAACATTTGGTTTGGAACAAGTGATGGTATTTGCCGTTACGATGGAAATAAAATTATACCCTTTCCAATCAATGATAATATTCGAGCCATTCTAAACAATAACAATTATTATTCGGATTGGGCACCCAAAACTACAGTGTGGAGTATGTTGCAGGATAAAACTGGAACAATATGGTTTGGAACTGGTGATGGAGTTTATTGTTATAATGGCATCAGTTTTACACGATTTTTAAATAACGACGGAGTCGTAAATAAAGATAGTCTTCACCTTAAAATGGTGGATTGTATGTTAGAAGACAAAAATGGAAACATTTGGTTCGCTTCGGGTATGCCGCCCGGAATGGAAGGTATTTGTTATTACGATGGAAAAACAATAACTAGTTCTAAACCTAATGGAGATAGTTGGATTAGATATATTTTAGAAGACATCAAAGGTAACATTTGGTTTGGTGGCAGAAGCAAAGGGAATTTTTATTATGATGGAAAAACATTTAACAATTTCACAGAAAAAGTTGGAATTGGCAATTCTATTCTGTCAGATAAATCAGGTAAAATTTGGTTTACAGGTGAAGAAAGCAATAATAATTATGAAAGTATGGATGGAGTGTGGTGCTATGATGGTAAAACATTTACAAATTTTTCAACGAAAGATGGTATGGGTAAGTATTTTGTTCATTGTATGATAGAAGATAGAGCTGGAAACATTTGGATAGGCACAAGAAATACTAGCTTGTATAAATATGATGGAAAAACCTTTACCAATTTTTCAGAATAGAAAACTTGAACCAACAGCGTTTTGGGCAGAAAAAACGTAAAAAATTGGCGGTTTCGTGCTTAAACCAAGCTTTGTTATTCGTATCAAGTTCAATGCTGACAAACAGTTTAGTTATCCCAATCAACCTTTGTGCTAAAAACCCGACACCTTCGCCAAGTCAAAAAACGTTAGACAAAAAAATTCTGCTCTGTTACCCGCCATTTAAGTATCGGACAACATAAAACGCCCTATCAATCATGGTAGGGCGTTTTATTTCAGTCTAATTCGCGGCTTCGAGGAAACATATAAAACTATCATTTGCCAGTTTTACAACAAAAGTAAATCAACCCTTTTTTGCAACATATTTAATAAATATTCATTTTTAATACTGAACAATTTAGCGGATTAATACTCAAAAAAAGGCAAAGATAATTATTTTGAGAGAGAAAAACTTTTTGGCGCTTATTTTGTTATTTTTGTTGAAGATTTTGTGGTATCTTTGCACCAAAATTGGTCTATGAGTAATTTTTTAACAAAATCCGAACAAAACCAAACAATTGGTATTCATATAAAAGATGAATACCAAGAGAAAGCAGCTTGTTCAATTTATTGTTTTTACTATAGTTGCATACAAATAATGGCTCATGTACATTATTTTATTCTTAAAAAAGAAGGTAGAATTTCATGTGAAGAAGTAAGCAAAACAGTATTCGATGAGATAGAAAAACAATTGTATTACGATTATACCGACAAAAAGAGTTTTAAAAAAAATATAAAAATGAATTTTCTTCAAATAGAAACTATGCGAAAAGAGGAAGAGTATACGACTATCAGTCATTCTATGGCTCAAGTAAATTTTGTTTTCAAATGTTCTAAGGAAATAATTAGTTTTTTAAAAAAACACTACCATATATAGACTTTACTAGTTGAATGCCGATTTTGTTTTACTCTATTAATTAGATTACCTTGAATTTTGCTTCCAAATCACAACAAAGCCAACAACTTGGTGTTTACATAAAAGACGAAAAATCTGTGTATGCATGCATAGAGTACATTATTTTTACTGATCGTTGTTTCCAATTAATGCTCCAAGTTATAGAAAATGACCCTGCGAAAAAAGAATCTGTTGAAAAGAGTGAAGAGAATAAAAGACAAGGGAGTCACGAAATTCGATTCGATTTAATTCTAAATGACCTTTGGAAAAAAAATACAAAATTATTGTTAGAGCATCAAAAAGAAAATAAAATAAAAATAGCTGCATTTACATCTAACTTTAATGAGCTTAAAAACATGCGTGAACTTGCTGATTATACACAAGAATTATGTACAAAAGACGCAATAGATAGAGCATTTTTGATTTCAACTGAAATCATATCTTTCCTAAAAAAACAATATGCAATTAAATAGCTTTATAAACGAGTTTGCCGAAAAATTTCAAAATATCTTTTCGGATCATCGCTTAAAAATCCACTATATATTGTCATCAAATACACTGTTCTTTGTTGTAAACAACAAAGAATTACTATCAAATGATAATTTCATTGATTTTCAAGTTTGTGCGCACGAAACAATTCGCGATGCAAACTTGGGGGTTTACTTGTGTGTTGTTGGTCCAGATAATTTTTTAAATCTTGACCAATCATCAATAGTAGAAACACCTATTTTGAAACAAGAATTATTGTTTGATTCACCGAAACATTCTTTTGCCTCGCAATTAGACAATTTCTGAATAATTTTATTAAACAATTTCAATCTTTGTTTATTAACTATACATTACAATATCAACACAAAGAAGTATCTCAAACATTGTTTTTTGTCGTAAACTCGGAAGAACTTATAGAAACTAACGAATTCTGGGATTTCGTAGAAATTATGGAAAATGAACTAAAAACGTATAATATTGATGTAAATTTATGCGTACTGGGTCCTGAATATTTCGTAAATCTCGATAAGCTCGAATATAAAGCAAAAGAAATTACATATAGCGATAGTATTTCTTTTGAACCTTACCAAACTGTAGATATTTTATACGAATCTGATACCGAAATATTGCCCCAATCTATTTATTCAAAATTCGCTGCCTAAATTATGAACATTGATAAAGCAACATCTACTATCCAACTCACTCAAATATACCTAAAAGAATCTATATTTAAGCGGGGAGATTCGCTAAATGCCAGTTTTTCTTTAAAAATTAATACACATACTAAAAGAGATGGCAATAAATTTGAAGTTTCTGTTAATGTAGTATTAGAATCGAAAGAAGATACTTTTTTTGCGTGTAGTGTAACCACGACAGGACTATTCTCAATAAATGGAGAATTTCCCAAAGACCAAATAACATTTGAGAGAATAAACGCTCCTGCAATTATTTATCCTTATGTACGCCACCATATTCGTAACTTATCAATAGAATCTGGATTAAACCCTATATTGATTCCAATTGTTAACTTTGAAAACCTATACAAACAAGATTTTTCGCCGTCCAATAAAAAAAAACGCTTGCCTAAAACAAAGGTAAGCGTTTTTGCTTTTATATACCACCAATAAAGCGTAACTTTGCGCAAAATTTATCAACCGTATTAAAAAAAACATTTCCGACATGGCACTTTTCGATTTGGAGATGATTAAAGCCACTTACGCCAAGTTTCCGGCACGTGTGGCACAGGCGCGAGCATTGTTTAATCGCCCTTTAACACTTACCGAAAAAATATTGTATACCCACCTCTGGGAAAATAATTTTCCGGCTCAAGCCCACCTACGTGGCAAAGATTATGTAGACTACGCCCCCGACCGCGTAGCTATGCAAGATGCTACCGCTCAAATGGCATTGCTACAGTTTATGACCTGCGGACGCAAACAAGTTGCCGTACCCTCAACGGTACATTGCGACCACCTTATTCAGGCAAAAACAGGTGCAAAATCAGACCTTGCCGATGCACTTGACATAAACCGCGAAGTGTACGACTTTTTAGCCTCGGTGTCCGACAAATATGGCATCGGATTTTGGAAAGCCGGAGCAGGTATCATTCACCAAGTAATTCTCGAAAACTATGCTTTTCCGGGTGGCATGATGGTAGGCACCGATTCGCATACCGTAAATGCTGGAGGCTTAGGTATGATAGCCATTGGCGTTGGCGGTGCTGATGCCGTAGATGTAATGGCTGGTATGCCTTGGGAGTTATTGAACCCCAAAATTATTGGCGTAAAATTAACCGGCAAGCTTAGCGGATGGACATCGGCAAAAGATGTAATCCTAAAAGTAGCCGGTATATTAACCGTTAAGGGCGGTACAGGCGCTATTGTCGAGTATTTTGGCGAAGGAGCTACCAGCATGTCGTGTACAGGTAAAGGAACCATTTGTAATATGGGCGCCGAAATTGGAGCAACTACCTCGGTGTTTGGCTACGACCAATCAATGAGCCGCTACCTACGCTCAACAGACCGCACCCAAGTTGCCGACCTTGCCGACCAAATTGCCGAACACCTAACCGGCGACCCCGAAGTGTACGCCAATCCCGAACAATACTTTGACCAAGTAATAGAAATTAACCTTGACGAGTTAGAACCACACATCAACGGACCATTTACCCCCGACTTGGCTTGGCCCCTATCAAAATTTGCCGATGCAGTACGCCAAAACAACTACCCACGGCAATTAGAGGTAGGCTTGATTGGGTCTTGTACCAACTCATCTTACGAGGATATGAGCCGAGCAGCATCTTTGGCACAACAAGCCATCGACAAAAAATTACGAGCCAAAGCCGAATTTACCATCACACCCGGCTCCGAGCAGGTGCGTTTTACCGTTGAGCGCGACGGTATTTTGGATACCTTCGACAAAATTGGCGGCATGGTATTGGCAAACGCTTGTGGCCCTTGTATTGGTCAATGGTCGCGCCATAGCTACGACCCAACTCGCAAAAACTCTATTATCACTTCGTTTAACCGCAACTTTGCCAAACGCAACGACGGCAACCCCAACACCTTTGCCTTTGTGGCATCGCCCGAAATTGTAACCGCTTTTGTGCTTGCCGGCGACCTTACCTTTAACCCCATCACCGACACACTTACCAACCAAGATGGCGAGCAGGTAAAACTCGACCCGCCAACTGGTTTCGAGCTGCCACCAAAAGGGTTTGATGTGCAAGATGCAGGCTACCAAGCACCCGCCGAAGATGGCAGCCACATACAGGTTGCCGTTAGCCCTAGCTCAAAACGTTTGCAATTGCTATATCCGTTTGCTGCCTGGGAAGGCACCGACCTTAAAGGCTTACAATTGCTTATCAAGGCACAAGGCAAATGCACCACCGACCACATATCTATGGCAGGTCCTTGGTTGCGTTTCCGTGGGCATCTCGACAATATCTCAAATAACATGTTGATTGGAGCAGTTAACTTTTTCAATGGTAAAACCAACTCGGTGTATAACCCCATGGATAGTAGCTTTATGGCTGTTCCCGATTTGGCACGTGCCTACAAAGCAGCAGGCAAAGGCTCGGTGGTTATTGGCGAAGAAAACTACGGCGAAGGCTCGTCGCGCGAGCATGCCGCCATGGAACCCCGACACTTGGGCGTGCGTGCGGTAATTGTTAAATCGTTTGCACGTATCCACGAAACAAACCTTAAAAAACAAGGTATGTTGGGCTTAACCTTTGCTAACAAAGCCGATTACGACCTTATTCGCCAAGACGATACCCTCGACATTTTGGGCTTATCTACTTTTGCTCCGGGCAAAAACCTAAGCGTTGTAGCTCATCATGCCGACGGCACAAGCGATACCTTTGAAGTAAAACACACCTACAACGAACAACAAATTGAGTGGTTCCGCTCGGGTGGTGCTTTAAATGTTATCCGTCGTGGTATTGGGCAATAGCTTTTGACCCTCCTCCCTTTGCCCTTTAATACAACACAAACACCTTTTTTGTACGTTAATGGTACAAAAAAGGTGTTTGTTTTAACATAAGCAAATATCTATACTTGTGTTTTTATCTATATTGACAGATGGTGTATTAGTGCCAAAGTAGCTATTTTTGCAGGCAGTAGCGGTATTTGCACCCTTATCAAGCAAAAATACTTTGATGCAGACATGGAAAATAAAGGCTTTCGGCTGTCCGCTGTTGGCATTATCAAACAAAAATACTTTGATGCAGACATAGAAAAGAGATTTTTGCTGCATAATTTATGGCTTCTGTTATTTTTTAGTTTGCAACCGAAACAGGGAAAAACATAAACTCGTTCTTCTCTGTTCTCTGTGTCTCTTGTTGTTTTTTATTTTTTTAGCGCCTTGTTTTGTGGTTCGATATCGGTTTGTATGCTATTTTTTTACCCAATATTAACCTTCAAATGCCCATGCAGTTATATTGCATGGGCATTTTTGTTGTGTTGTTTTCAATGGTTTGGGTTTAGCATCGTTCCGTATCGGCTTGTGCGTTTAAATCTACTAAATGTCTAATGCCCCAATCCCTAATTTGCCCTGCTAATGGAATAATACTATACCCTATTTCGGTAAGGCTATACTCTACTGTAGGTGGCACTGTGGCATAGGCTTGTCTTTTGATAAGCCCGTTTCGTTCCAATTCTTTTAGGTTACTGGTAAGCATAGTTGGTGTGATACCAACAATGGTGCGTTCTAGTTCTTTAAACCTTTTGGGGCTGTTGCTTGACAAGTGATAAAGAATAGGTAAACGCCATTTTCCGCCCAATAATTCGAGGGCATGTACAAGTGGGCAAGTTTTTTCTTTCATTTTTTGGTGTCTAATCGGTTGATAATCAGCATTACTATCGTTTTCAATACTAGTACACATTGTGTATACTACTTGCAAAAGTATAGCATTGTTAGTAACTTTGCAACTTTAAAACAAAAAATTTGCAAAAAAAGGCAAATTTTGTTGTCTCTTTAATTTTTCACACGTAAAATTTATCATGCATCTATTAGAAAAAGTACAATTGGGCAATCTCGAATTGCAAAATGCCATGGCTATGGCACCCATGACTCGGAGCCGTGCCAACCAAGCGGGCGAAGTAAGCGACCTAACAAGGCTGTATTACGAACAACGCTCGAGTGCAGGTTTGCTCATCACCGAAGGCATCAACATTTCGGAAGATGCCATTGGCAGCCCCTTTACGCCCGGCATTTACACCGATACTCAAATAGCAGCGTGGCAAAAAGTTACACAAGCTGTTCATGCAAAAGGCGGTAAAATATTTGCCCAACTTTGGCACACAGGTAGAGTTGGACACTCGATTGACAAAAACGGCAAATTACCCTTTGCTCCGTCGGCTATTGGCATCGAGGGACAACAGCATTTTACCACACAAGGCGCAAAACCTTACGAAACCCCACAAGCCCTAAGCACCGAACAAGTAAAACAAACCATCGAAGATTACCGACAAGCCGCAGTAAATGCTAAATTGGCTGGTTTTGATGGCGTAGAACTACATGCAGCTTTTGGTTATTTGCCAAACCAGTTTTTGGTAGATGGAGCCAATCAACGAACCGACGAGTATGGCGGAAGTATTGAAAATCGCTGCCGTTTTGTGTTAGAGGTGATGCAAGCCTTAGTAACTGTATTTGGCGAAAATGGCGTAGGTATCAAATTATCGCCAAGTATACCCTACAATGGCATGTTGGATACCAACCCAACAGCTTTGTTCTCGTATCTTATTGAGCAACTTAATCAGCTACCTTTGGCATACATCCAACTGATGAACGCCCTTTTTCCGCTTGATAACCTACCACATTATCCCAAAGACGTATTAGGTACTTTTGGCAAACTATCAAAACACGTAATTATGGCAAATGGCGGATACGACCAAGAAAGTGGCGAACAGGTGTTAAAAAGCGGCATGGCTAAACTAATTTCTTATGGGGTTTTGTTTTTAGCCAACCCCGACCTACCCAAACGCTTTGAGCTAAATGCCCCCTTAAACCAACCCGACCGCGCCACTATGTATGGTGGTGCCGAGAAGGGTTATACCGATTATCCTTTTTTATCAAACAACTAAACAATCGTACATGAAAGCAGTACAATGCCTAGCATTTGGCAAATCGGATGTTATACAATTGGCAGAAGTAAACAAGCCCGTTATTTCTAACGAAAACGAAGTGCTTATTAAAGTAATAGCTACAGCCGTAAACCCGTTGGATATAAAAATCCGTATGGGCTTTATGGAAAAAATGTACCCTATAACTTTTCCATTTACGCCCGGTTCAGAGGCATCGGGGATAGTAGAAGCCGTAGGCAAAAATGTTACTCGACTTAAAGTGGGCGATGAAGTGTTAGCATCTACAATGGGTGGCGGTTCGTATGCCGAATATGTGCTGGTAAAAGAAGATAATGTTGCGTTAAACCCAATACGGTTTCTTTCGAAGAAGCGCGTCTTTTAGTGGTTGCTATTGGAACAACCCAATCTGTATTGGTAGATGTGGCGCAAATACAACAAGGACAGCGGTTGTTTATTCAAGGCGCATCGGGGGCAGTAGGCAGTGCAATGATTCAAATGGCTAAAGCTATGGGGGTGTATGTTATTGGCACTGCATCGGGCAAAGGCATAGACCTAATAAAAAATTTAGGGATAGACGAAGCCATTGACTATAAAAACCAAGATTTTACGGCATTGGTAAAAATGTTGATGTAGTGGTAGATTGCGCCGGAGGACCTTCGCAAGCCAAATTATTTGAGGTGTTAAAAAAGGGAGGAAAACTATTAAGTATTACCATGCCACCATCTGCCGAATTGGCTCAACAATTTGAGGTAGAAGCCCGTTTTGTATCTTCCAATTTATCGCACAAAAATTTAGCATTTGGCTTGCAATTAGTAGAACAAGGCAAACTAAAACCTGCTATTTCTCAAAAATTCACCTTAAACGAAGCCGCAAAAGCACAAGATGCGGTTTCGGCTGGTGGGGTTAATGGAAAAATTGTTATCCTTGTTGGATAATGATTTTAGCCCCCATTTAACCGTAAGTTTGATAACGACATTGAAAAGTTTTAGCTTATTGAAAGGACAGGTCATAGTGAGCTTGTCGAACTATGGCAAGTTGGCTTATGGCGGTTCTGCTGATGGGTTAGGCTAAATAGTTACAAAAAATTAACCGACAGGATTTCAGGATTAACAGGATTTAGTAGCCATACAATCTAATAATGTCGGGATAAATAGTCGCAAAGTTTTCCCCAAATTTACCGCCCTTGTCCGTGTCTGTGTCTCCGTTGTAAATTTTAAAAAACAAGCTGGCGTAAATTGAGCAGCTATTTACTACTTTTCCATGTCGGCATCAAAGTAGCTTGTGTGTAACCACCTGCTTAAACCAACCCAAGCGCTCTACTATGTATGGTGGTGCCGAGAAGGGTTATACCCGGTTATCCTTTTTTTTTAACGTTTAAATAACACATCGTATGTCACCAAAAGTGAAAAACATTCTTTTATGGGTGCTAACCGGTTTAGTCGGCGCCTTATTTCTTTTCAGCGCCTTTGGCAAACTGTCGGGCAATGCCGATGCCATAAAAATGGCAGAAGGTTTTGGCATTAGTGCATCTGCCTTTATGACCATAGGTATTGTTGAGTTGATTTCTGTAGTGCTGTTCGTTATTCCGCGCACAGGTGTTTTAGGCACTTTGTTGTTAGCCGCTTATATGGGCGGCGCCATTGCCACCCACGTGCAACACGGGCAAGACCTAACCGCACCCGTTGTAATACAAATGTTTATTTGGATTGTAGCTGCACTTCGTTTCCCCGAATTAACCCAACGATTATTGGGCAAGGCTTAATCCCTAAAAAAAGTATCAAACCCAAAGCCAACGCTATACCTTGCGTTGGCTTTTGTTTTTGGGTAGATGATGAAGTATAGGTATCAGCCATTACGATTTATAATGCTCGATGATTACTTATTTCTAGCTAATCTGCCCAAATCAAGTGGTTATATTTTGTGCTTCGAAAAAAAATTTTGTTTTATTTGCACAAAATCCAAAAAAAATTGTACCTTTATGGTGCAATTTCTTCATGTATCTATTTGGGCATTATCTAATCATGAAAAAAAAATTACTTTACCTATCCATTTTTTTGTTTTTATGGCTTGCTTACAGCCCAAACATAGTAGCTTGTTTATCGGAGCCACCCAGCGAGCGTTACTATGTCACCTTTTTTGAGTCTAATTTGTGGGGCGATACCACCTACCGACCTTGTTACTTAGATGCTAAACTACTAATGCCTTTTGAATGGGACACACCACTAACCAAAAAATACGCCACTAACCTGCGCGAATGGCAATATTATTGCAAAAACCAACCCACACCTGCCCATATCGCCACCTTTGTATACGAGCTACCCCTTGCAGTACTTACCAACCTACAAAACGGCAAACTGCCCGATTCGCTCAAAAACAACACCTTTGCCCGATACCTACAAAACAACAAAGATACCCAACTATTGGCATACCTAATACTTGCCAAAAAATGCGAAGCCCTAACCGCCCCCGCCGATTATTGGGACACCAACCAAGACGACACCACCAACACCACTGCTACAAAAACACAATTATTGGCAGATGCACGCAATGGCTATAAAAACACCACTTCCGATTTTTTGAAGTTGCGCTATGCCTATCAAATACAAAAATTAGACACGCCAAACGCCGCCCAAACATACAACGAGCTAATTGCCCCATTGTTAGCCAATAAAAATGCCGACCCACTAATGCTTAAAAGCGTGGTGCAGTATTGGGCATTGGCATACAAAGCTGGGCAGATGCTGAACACAAAGAAAAACAATGCCGAAGCCCTATATTTATTTGCCAAGTGCTTTTTAAACGACCCCGAAAAACGCGAACTTTACCTATTTAATTTTCGGATTGCCGACCAAAATGCGTTTGATAAAGCCCTAACACTAGCACGCACCCCCGACGAAAAAGCCACTTTATGGCTCATGCGAGGCTCGCGCACCAAAGAACTCGACTTTGAATCGCTCACAAAACTGTACGAAAGCAACCCCTCGTCGCCATTTTTAAACCTATTGCTAAGTCGCGAACTAAACAAAATAGAACGACAATTGTTAAGTCCCATTTTAATGACTGGCGACAGCACATTAATAAACAAAATAAGCCAAGAACAAGAAGCCTTATTTAAGGCAAAATATGGCTACGAACTAAGCGAAGAATATGCCGAAGAAGGCGAATTTGCGAACAAAAACAAGGGCATTTTACAAACCATTGGCAATTTTTTTAGCAGTATTTGGCACGCTATCGTTCATTTATTTAGTGGCGATGATGCCCCCGCAACACCCACACAACTAAACCAACTAAGCAATAACGCCCACTTAATAGCCCTGCAAAACTTGGTAAATAAAGCCCTTACCGAACGCAAAATTACCGACCCCGCCTTGTGGCAAACCGCCTCGGCATACCTACATTATTTGCGCCAAAACTACCCCGAAGCCTCGAAAATGGCAAGCAACTTAGCCCAACCTACCACCGAACCCGTCAAAAAACAAGCACTTTTGATTGACTGTTTGGCACGACTAGCTAACACAAAAACTATTGACGAACAACTCGAAAACGATTTTGCCATTGCCCTGCAAAACAAAAAACAACCCCAATACGAGTACGACAACTACGGCGTGTTTAGCCGCAGTTTAACCACCTTAGCACAAAAATATTTGCAACAAGGCAACTTAGCCAAAGCTATTTTGTGTTTAGATAAAGCCGCCGAAACCACCGCCGCCAACACCCTAAGCGAGTTTAGTGCCAGCCAAACCGATTTAGATGCCCTACTACAATTAGCCGATAAAGCCGACCGAACACCCTTCGAGCGTTTTTTGTTAAGCGATAGCCGCTTTGACCGCAACCTAATTTTGGACATTCAAGGCACCAAACTACTGCGCAACCAACAATACGATGCCGCCTTAGCCAAGCTAAACCAAATAGCCCCCGAGTATTGGATACCCGAACAAAAAACACCCGACGAAGAAGCCTATTACTACGACAATTTCGATGCTTTTACCTTTACCTGCAACTTCGACAACAACCCAACCCAACCCGATACCACACAAAAACAGTGCAATAAGCTACAGTTTGTACAAAAAGTAGTATCTTTGCTACATCAAGCACAAAGTAACAAAAATCAAGCAGCTACGTATTACTATCAGTTGGCTAATGGCTTTTTTAATGCGCCTTTTTGGGGATACAACGCCCGCTTATGGCAAGGCAGTTTAGTAGGCTCGATGGGTACAGCAGGTAGCTACCCCCTAAATATTAGCCCGACCGACACCCAATTATACGAAGGCGAACAACAATTTTTGACACAATACGGCAACCGAAAAGCCGCCATTGATTACTACAAAAAAACCATCGAAACAAGCAGCAACCCCGAAATGGCAGCCAAAGCAGCTTACCTAATTAAACTTAGCCAACTTAACCCACAAGCAAGCTTTCAACTGCCCGATACCACCGACCTAACCTACACCAACTTACTACAAAAAAAATACAACAACACCCAATTTTACGCCGATATTATTAAACAATGCCCAAGTTTATCGGCTTATTTTGATAAATAACAAAACACATGGAACGAAACGAAATAATACAACTTATCAACGAAGTTGCCAGCGAAGGCAGAACAAGCCTGTCGTTGTATAACTTGGGCATTACCGAACTGCCCCCCGAAATTGGGCAATTAAAAGATTTAGAGCACCTAGATTTAAGCTTTAACCAACTTAAAACACTGCCAGCAACCTTAGCCCAACTAACTAATTTGCGACGACTAAGTATTGAGTATAACCAACTTACGCGCCTACCCGCCTTCATAGACCAATTTGTGCTGCTCGAAGAACTAGTAATAGCACGTAACCAAATAGAACGCCTACCACCCGAAATTGGCAAACTCGAAAACCTGCGCATTTTAAGCCTACACGGTAATAAACTAAGCTCGCTGCCCAATACCATGCAAAACCTGTGGCAACTAACCGACCTCGATTTGTCGGAAAATGCCCTTACTACCCTGCCCGCTTTTATGGGCAACCTGCGCAAATTAACCACCCTAAATGCCCGCGATAACCAAATAAAAACCCTACCCGCAGCATTAGCCAACCTAACCGAACTAGTAGAACTTGATTTTAATAGCAACCAACTAAGCCGTTTCCCGCCGTTTATTGCCCACCTAACCCAACTAAATAGCCTTTATTTGGGTAGCAACGTCATCGAAAAACTGCCCGCTAACATCGAGCATCTAACCGAATTAACTACCCTGTATTTGCAGTTTAACCGCATTACCGAACTACCACCAACCATTGGCAGATTGAGCAAACTAAACGACCTAAACTTGGCAAACAACCAACTGCGTAACATACCCTCAGAGCTAAGCAATTTGTACCATTTGCGCTACCTCGATTTGGACGAAAACCCACTCGAAGAACCGTTGCCACAAATTGTTAACTTAGGTATTTATGCCGTGATGCTGTACCTACATTATGGCATAGATGTTACCGAACAACAAAAAATATTGCAAACCAACATCGAGTTGCCACCCCATTTTATGGCACTTAGCAAACAATATTTGGCGTATTTCCCCGATTACGTAAAAACAACCTTCCAAAAAAATATCTGGTTCGAAACCCAAACTAACTCAACAGGTTTGCGCATCGAGCTGCTATATAACGACATTATGGACGCCGAAACCATCAACACCTATTTAATTAGTTATATAACCCAACTAAAACACGCCATAAACACCACCGAAGGCAACACCAAATTGCCAAAAAATAAAAAAACAACCACCACCAACCGCGACCTTATGTACCTAATTAACTACATAAGCCAAGTGCTTGCCGATAAAAAACTAAGCACCCTACACCTATACAAACAGCTAAAACACTTGCCCGAATTGGTCGAAAAACAGCTAAAAAATTACCACCTTAGCCCCAATCATCAAGCCAATTTCGATAAGCCTACACCAGGACCAGCAGTGTAAAGTTATTTTTCGTAATTGTTCGCCTAAAAAACGAGCTACTCCTAAATATTGGGGTAGCTCGCTTTTTTGATGTGGCGATATAGCGTTTGTGAAATAATAATATTAAATTAATTGTGTAAATTTACACCAAACACCCTATAACCTCTTACCTCCAACAAGTTTGCCTTTCCTTAATCCTTGTATCGGTTATAACGATGCGGCTGTTGCTTATTTTATCTGTTTAGCCAGAATAAATCCCATTAACATTAAATAGAACGCTTATTTGTTAGGATATTGTAATGCAGCAAAGCATAATTCTGTCTATATGGTAGCCCACATTGTAATAAAAATGCCACATTTGCAACAATACACTATTTTTGTTGTTAAGTAATGCCTAAAAAGCCCTATCTTTCTGCGTCGTTAAAACACATTGCCATGAAACAACACACATTTACCATTCTTTTAGCACTTGCTGTGCTTTGGACAAGTAACGCATCTGCCCAAAAACAAGCACCTTTTTTTAAAAACACACCTGCCAATGTAGTAAATTGGCGAGCAGGTAGCCACAGCGTACTGCCCGAGTATGTGGCATTTAACCCAAGCCAAGCCTTGCCTTTGTTGGCAGTACCCAAATGGTTGCGCCACCAATTTCAGCTATCCAATGATTTTGGTTTGCAACTTAGTCAGCAACAAACCGACAACTTAGGCATGGAGCATTACCGCTATCAACAAACCTACAAAGGTTTGCCTATTGCCGGGGCTATGTATATGGTACACACCAAAAACAAACAAGTTACTGCCATGAACGGCGTTTTGACGCCCCAAATTGATGCAGCTAACACCCCACAACTAACCGAATCTGCTGCCTTAGACAAAGCCTTGCAACACATTGGAGCACAACACTACCGTTGGCAAAGCCCACAACAAGAGGCTGCCTTAAAACGCGAACAAAACAATCAGCAGGCTACCTACTACCCCAAAGGGCAACTTATCTATACCCAAAAACAAGGCACCGAAGATGGCATTTTTTATCTTTGCTACCAATTTGACATATACGCCGACGAGCCACTCGAACGCCAATATGTGTTTGTTGATGCGCAAACAGGCAACATCATCAACCAAATAAACCGCCTTTGCCACACCGATACACCAGCAACGGCTGTTACCAAATACAGCGGCATACGCACCATTACCACCGACAACACCGGCAGTACCTACCGCCTACGCGAAGGAGCCAGAGGTAATGGCATAATAACCTATAACTGCCAACAACAAACCAATTTTGTTAACACCGATTTTACCGATGCCGATAACTATTGGAACAACGTAAATGCCAATCAAGATGAGGTTGCCACCGATGCACATTGGGGAGCCGAGGTAACCTACGATTACTACAACAACATACACAACCGCCATAGCATTGACGATAACGACATGGCAATACTTAGCTATGTGCATTATGGCAGCGATTATTTTAATGCATTTTGGGATGGCGACCGCATGGCTTATGGCGACGGTAGCGGCTCGGCAACAGCACTTACTTGTTTGGATATTGCCGGACACGAAATGACACATGGCGTTACCCAGTTTTCGGCGGGTTTAAACTACATCAACGAATCGGGAGCTTTGAACGAAGCTTTTAGCGATATTTTTGGCACCATCATTGAGTTTTATGCCAAGCCAAGTAGTGCAAACTGGTTAGTTGGCAACGAAATTGGCACTACGCTACGCTCTATGTCGAACCCAAATGCCTACGGCAACCCCGATACCTATGGCGGCACTAACTGGTATGTGGGCAGCGGCGACAATGGCGGCGTGCATACCAACAGCGGCGTAGCCAACTACTGGTTTTATTTGCTAACCGTGGGCGGCAGCGGCACCAACGATTTGGGCAGCAGCTTTAATGTATCGGGTATTAGCATCGAAAAATCGAGGATGATTGCCTACCGAACCCTTGCCAATTACTTGTTTCCTACATCAAACTACGCCGATGCTCGATTTTACAGCATCTTATCGGCTATTGATTTATACGGTGCTTGCTCGCCCGAGGTGATAGCTACCACCAATGCATGGTATGCCGTTGGGGTAGGTAGTGCCTACGATGGCATAATTACTGCCAACTTTACAGCCGATGTATTGGCAGGCTGCGCCGCACCACTAACCGTTTCGTTTAGCAACAGCAGCAATAATGCAGGTATTTTTATGTGGGATTTTGGCGACGGAACCACCTCAACAGAAGCAAGCCCAAGCCATACTTATACCACATTAGGCAATTTTAGCGTGCAGCTACTTGCCGACGGTGGCAGTTGCGGCAGCAATACCCTAACCCGCACCAATTATATTAGCTTAAATCCTGCCAACCCGTGTATTTACAATATGCCTGCATCGGGCGATGCCCCTACCATAAGCCCATGCAACGGCAATTTATACGATGCAGGTGGCTTGGGCAGTAACTACTTCGACAATACCACATCTACCTTAACTATTGCCCCAACGGGTGCGGCAACGGTTAGTGTGTCGTTTTCGAGTTTTGACTTGGAGGCAGATTATGATTATTTGTATATATACGATGGCACATCGGACGAAGCACCCAATATTGGGCTATTTACCAGTAATACCTTACCCAACAACGGCAACCCCATTGTAGCTCAAAGTGGCGCCATGACCCTAAAATTGGTGTCCGACCCCTTTGTTACGGGCACAGGTTTTGCATTAAGTTGGAATTGCTCGGCAATTTTGGCAGCACCTGCCACCGATTTTAGTGCCAATGTACAAACAACTTGCTCGGGCGAGGTGCATTTTATTGATAAATCGACCAATGTACCAACAACTTGGTTATGGAATTTTGGCGACGGAACGACATCAACCGAAAAAAATCCGGTACATTTTTATGCCACCAATGGCGCCTATACAGTGGTTTTGCAAAGCAGCAACGGTTTTGGCAGTAACACAACTACCAAAACAAACTATATATTAGTAAGCAAACCCACAGCTCCTATTGTTGCCGAACAAAGTATTTGCCCAGGCGAAAGTGCTACATTTACCGTTGCTCCTAATGGCATATTAAATTGGTACGATGTACCTGCCGGCAATTTATTGGCAACAGGCAACAGTTTTACAACTCCTGCCCTTGTTAATAGCACCAACTACTATGTTGCGCAAACAAACATATCGCCGATACAAAACGCCGGACCCGCCAATAATGGTTTTGGTACAGCAGCCTCGTTTGGCTTGTCTAATAGGTGGTTAGTTTTTGATGTGTATCAGCCGGTGCGTTTGGTGTCGGTCAAGGTGTATGCCAATGGCGGATTGAACAGAACCATACAATTGCGCAACTCACAAGGCGTGCTATTGCAAGATACAACCCTATATGTAAACGATGGCGAAAGCCGCATTACCCTTAACTTTGACTTGCCCGTAGGCACAGGTTTTCAGTTAGGTACGGCGGCAACCTCCGAGTTGTCGCGCAATAGTAGCGGGGCTGTATTTCCGTATACACTGCCGGGTGTGTTGTCTATTACAGGCACTAATGCCCCCGCTGGTTACTACTACTTTTTTTACGATTGGGAGGTGCAACTACCTAACTGCGTAAGCCAAATAGCAACAGCCATAGCAACCGTAAAACAAACATTAACACCTGTAGTAGTGGGTGATAATGTAGCATGCCAAACCAATAAAACTTATACCATACAAACGCCTAATGTAGCGCACACCTATACATGGACAGTTACGGGCGGCACTATTACAAGCGGGCAAGGTACGCCCACCATTACCGTTACCTGGACAGGTACCGGCAATGGATTGATTGAAGTGACAGAAACCGAATAACAAAATACCCAAAATAGCTACAACTGCCCAACAGGTGTTACTTGTTGGGCAGTTGTTGTGTTATACATACAGCGGCAAACTAAAAAATGCGCACTTTGGCTGATAAAAAGAAGTAAGTTTAGGTTTTTTATTGTATTTTTGTGAGGATATAACACACAGGTTTACAAATACATACGAACCCAGTACACAATTGCGGTTATTGATAGCAAATTAGGGCAAAACAATGCCTTAAAAATTGCGTATTTTGCATTGCTTTAACCACAATAGAGCCTACGTAAATTTATTTTTTACTAAATACTTGTAAATTTGTGTATTTGGCAAGATGTAGCACTATCCTATCCTTAAATTTATGACAAAGCTTAAAGACAAACTAAAATTAATTTACGTTCCGTTTCTAATTATTGCAATTTGCTTTATTGCAGCATATACTTTGTTGCATTGGCTATTTTTTATTAAAGCAGAAATTCCATTAAAAGAAGATATCGTAAAAATTTGGCTTCCATTTGGGCTACTTTGGATACCAATATTAATTTGGTTGCGACCAAGAATAAATTTACTAGAATTTAAAAAATATGACTTTTCGTTTACCTATCAAATTATTGCTTCGATTGCCATTGCAATACCAACAATAATTGCACAAGAATATCTAGCAACAGCAACCGGAAAAATTACAAAACTTGACAATATATCTGAAATTGAAAAAACAGAAAAAACAAAGTACTATACACTGCAAAAATACTACATAGACAAACAAAAAATAGGAGTGCAACATACCACAAGCGTTTCGGGCAAGTACAACGAAGATTTAAATATGAGTATCTACATAACTATGCCAATTTTTGAAAACATAAAAGATACAGTAAATTTAGAGTGTACTAGTTGGTTAGGCAAAAAATATTCTGAACAAATAAGTAATAGACTTTCTGACGAAGAAAAAGACAATGCCTACAAAAAATTTGTGGCTCAATCGCAAAAAGATTTTGACACCGCAAATTTTACCAATTTTTCGTATTTAGAAGTAATTGGAAATACCAAAGACCACGACGAATATATCAACGCAATAAAAAACACTAAACTAACAAAAGCTAAAGACCAAATTGTTTTTTTACCCATAAAAAAACCCTTTGAAAAAAGAACAGGTAATAAATTAGAATGGATTTTCGGTTCTCTCGGAATTGGCATGTTAGTTTGGTTTATTTTATTACTCTTTCCAGAACTTAACAAATCAAATTCAAAAAAACCCGAAAGTTATGAGAAAATAAAAAGCGCCGATTTAAAAGCAATGTTTGGCTTTTTATGGGATCAGCTAATTTTTTTCTATGTAACATCAATATTGGTAATCATCAATACATTGGTCTTTATAACCATGTTTTTTGCAGGAATTTCGTTTAAAGCAGCCGACTTACTAAATTGGGGTGCTAATTTTAGACCCATCACAACAAACGGACAATGGTGGCGCTTACTGACAAATATTTTTTTACATGCCGATTTAATGCACCTATTAGCAAATATGTGTGTGCTTATATTTGTGGGTATATTTATTGAGCAATCATTAGGAAAAATAAGGTATTTAGTTGTT
The DNA here is from genome assembly GCA_016718845.1 of Sphingobacteriales bacterium. GTDB lineage: Bacteria > Bacteroidota > Bacteroidia > Chitinophagales > UBA2359 > JAEUUX01. The sequence goes on along the minus strand of JADKCK010000045.1, from coordinate 22,683 downwards.
TATTTGACAACAGGAATTTTAGCAAGCGTAGCAAGTATTTGGTGGCACAGTGCAACAGTTAGCGTTGGGGCTTCGGGTGCAATATTTGGGCTTTACGGGTTTTTGTTGGCAGCAATTCTTTTAAAAAATTTCCCTATCAGCCTTGGAAAAGATTTTGTTATAAGCATACTCACATTTGTTGGCTTTAATTTATTAATGGGCATTACAGGCGATACTGACAATGCCGCTCACATTGGTGGGCTATTAAGTGGTTTTGTAATAGGGCTTGCATTGTCGGGGCAAATTAAAGACAGTTTCAACGATCAATAAGCCAATAACATAATGATGAATAAAATAACGCCATCCAACATCAATTTTGTGGACTATGCCCTATTCTTCTTCCCAAAACAAAAGTTGCCCAACAAGATTTACTTGTTGGGCAACTTTTTATCGGCACCAAAACAAAAAAGTCCGTAAATTGGTTGCTTTGGGCTTCCAAATTTACGAACTTCCACAATTCTTTTCCCCTAAAACAAACCCCAAATTAGAGTTTAGCTAACCATAATGCTCAATTACGTTAGCTAATGTATCGCTTGATATATTAGCTCGGCTTCGAGTACATTTTTGGCTACGGATATGGGTATGCCTATATATTTCTTTTCAAGGTATGCAATTACCTTCTCGAGTGTTTGTTGTGCATTTTCGTCGAGCAAAGCTATTTCTTTCTGAAACACCGACGTTAAAGCACGTTCTTTTACTTCGCGCATACGGGTAGGTATTTCTGACATGCCGCGCTCTACTCGGCGTTGTCGGTGTAGTAGTTTAAACTCGGTTAGGCGGTCGTCAATAATCAACAAGGCACTATCTACTTCTTGTTTGCGCAAAGCTAAGTTTTCGGCAGCCAAGCTACGCAGGCGTTCTACCTCAATGTATTGAATAGCAAAGTTACGAACCACCGCAGGGCTTACATTAGTAGGCACCGACAAGTCTATCACTATTTTTTGGCTTGTATCATTGCCTATTAATTGGCTATATAATTGTTGGGTAATAATAGGCTCGGTAGCACCTGTGCAAGTAATAAGCACCTCAAATGGTTGTGTATATGTTTGCAGGTCGGCTAAGGCATGGGCAGTACCTTTTAGTTTATCTGCCAACACTTGTGCATTTTCGAGGCTACGGTTAAAAACAGTAAAGTTCTTAAAGCCGTGTTTCAATAAAAATTTGGCGACCAAATGATTGGTTTGCCCTGCACCAATAATTAAAAAACGAGCATCGGGCGAAATATCATTTTGCATCATCTGCTGCATTGCCAACGACACCACCGACACGCTATTTTCGCCTATTTTTGTACGCGTATATATTTCTTTTGCAGTAGGTATGGCGGATTTCATCACCAATCTAATATTGTCGCCAGTTAATTGGTTTTGGTCACAAAATTCGTAGGCAGTACGTAGTTGTCGCAATATTTCGCGTTCGCCCACCACCAACGAATCCAACGACGAAGCTACTTCAAAAATATGTTGTATGCAATCTTCGCCATTATAAATAGCCGTTACGTCGGCAATGCCATGAAGGCAGTGTTGGGGTATATCCTCGTGCAACATGCCAAATAGCTTCACCAAAAAGGCATTGTCAACAGGGGTTTCTCTGACAAACAAAAAAGTCAATCGGTTGCAAGTAGCCAAATAAAGCAGTTCCTCGATACCCAATTGCTGTTTTATGGAGCGCAACACCTCTGCCAACTTTCCAGGGTCGTCGTTAAACGATGGAATGTATCTGCCAATATGGTTAATATTGGCTGTTTTATGGGTAATGGTAATAAGTCTGAAGTTATTCAAGGTATAACTGGTTTTTTGTAGGGCAAAGGTACAACACATTTCTGGATTTAGCTGTCACGGACATGTAAAGAGTTTACATTATGCCTTGTAAACGAAAGAAATGACGCTAATCTGATATTTCGAGGCAAATACAAAGGCAATTGGGGCATTTTTGGGGGAATTAATTGACAAAAAATCCAACTTTTATTACTTATTTATTATTTAAAACTAGCACTTTTGCATCTGCATAAACAAATCCCAAAATCAATGTTATGCAATTAATACCTATAATTTGCCCAGCCCCGCTTGACGCGGAAAATATTTTTTTAAGGGGGTGATGATTGGCACTCCCTGATTTGCACAGTTGGTGGCACCCCCTTAGCAAAGCACGCACCTAAGCAAACACACCTTGCCAAGCCATGTACGTTAAAGTACCGTACAAGGTAAAAATTTTAACTAAAATACGGTATCATCGCACAAAATGATGTAGCTTTGCACGCAAAAAATGCCATGCAAAATTTAAACAACAGAGCCTATCTATGCCTATCTAAACAAATATATACTTGTGGCAGCTACACATTAGTACCACTTCGGCACCACGACCAAGAGCCTATTAGGGTGTGGCGAAACGAACAAATAACTATTTTACGACAAAAAAAGCCGCTCACTCAACCCGAGCAAGCGGCTTATTACAGCACCGTAGTAGCTAAATTATTTGAGATTGAACAACCCAATCAGCTATTGTTTTCGTTTTTGTTAAACAACGTGTTGATTGGTTATGGCGGTTTGGTGCATATTAGTTGGGAGGATAAAAATGCCGAAATATCGTTTTTGCTCGAAACCAAGCGCAACGAAAATAGCAACTTGTTTAAACACGAGTGGGGTATTTATTTACAAATGCTTAAAGAGGTAGCTTTTGAGCAACTCCATTTTCAAAAAATATACACCTACGCCTACGACATTCGCCCGCATTTAATTGACATGCTGCTAGATAATGGTTTTGTGCAAGAAGCACGTTTGCACAACCATGTTTTTATCGAAAACGAATTTTGTGATGTGTTGATACATGCGTTTTTTAATCAAAAAAACATTTAGCTAAAACCCATCTACCTAATTAAAGAAACATTGCCTTTTAAATTTTTGGTTTGCAAAATGCCGTTTTCGATAGTGGTATATTGCACTTTGTATACATATACGCCTAATTCTTGTTTTATGCCTTTATAAATGCCGTTCCAAGCATCGGTGGGGTTGTTGGTCCAAAATAATTCTTCGCCCCAACGGTTATATATCCATAAATCATAACTATTTATCAAGCAATTGGTTTCGGGCATAAAAGTGTCGTTTACACCATCGTTGTTTGGCGAAAACGCATTTGGAAACACCAATTGGCAGGTTAAATTATTGTTGCAAACTTGCAAATTAAGGTTAGTTTGATTAATGTTGTAGCAGTTAGTGGCATAGTAAATGGTGTCGTAATAAGTGCCTGCTTGATTTTGGTATTGTCCTTGTAAAAGCAAAGAGTCGCCTTGGCATAGTGTTATGTTATTGACGTTAATTTGGGCATTTGAAATAGTTACATAATCATCAAACAACAAAGTATCGCTGCCTACACTGTTACTTACAATTAGCTGCACATTGTAGGTGCCTGCCTGCGAGTAGCAAATATTGCTTGGGTTTTGGGCAGATGAAGTGTTGGGTGTTGCTCCCTCAAAAGTCCATTGCCAAGCGGTGGGGTTGTCGGTGCTTTGGTCGGTAAAACTTAGGCAATTATCAAGGCAAGTTTGGGTAATGGGGGCTGTAAAGGCAGCTGTGGGTAGGGGTGCGCATGGGGATACGTTGTTGGGTAAAATGACGATATAATCATCAAACAACAAAGTATCGCTGCCCACATTGTTACTTACAATTAGCTGCACATTGTAGGTGCCTGCCTGCGAGTAGCAAATGTTGCTTGGGTTTTGGGCAGATGAAGTGTTGGGTGTTGCCCCTCAAAAGTCCATTGCCGGTGGGGTTGTTAGTGCTTTGGTCGGTAAAACTTAGGCAATTATCAACGCATGTTTGGGTAATGGGCGCTGTAAAGGCGGCTGTAGGTAGGGGCGCTATGGTACAAATTAATTGGTTAGTCATATTGTAGTTGGCTACCACTGTATTAGCATTAGATGCGATAGTGCCTGCACTGAAATCCAAATCAGATGTAACAGACATAACGTCTAAATTGTATGCATTGTAGTTAAACTCGGTTTGGTAGCAATTGTTGGTATTGCCATTATCATCTGTTTTTATTAGGTAAATATCCATACCGCCACTACCAAAGCTATTAGTTTGTGCCCCTATCAAAAAACCACTATCCGCCGTTTGCTGAACCATAGAACCTGGCATAAAAGGGTCGTTTTCATCGCCTGCACCACCGTATGTTTTTGCCCAAATAACATTTCCGTCAGGAGCAAATTTTACCAACAAAATATCATTCCCTCCGTTACCTGCACTAGTGGTAAAACAACTTGTTACATAATTTCCGTCGGTGGTTTGTATCGCATCGTTTACATAATCCGAGCCGCCCGCATCGTATCTGTTTGCCCAAACTATATTACCCGCACTATTCAATTTTACGGCTAATATATCCCATGTTGTTAAAAAAATATGCCCAAAGCACAAATATCCCCCATCGGTGGTCGGAAAAATACCAAATAAATGTTCTTGTTCATCGGTGCGTATTTGTTTATGCCAAATTAAGTTGCCCGAAGCGTTGAGTCGTGCTACGTAAAAATCGTAATCGCTACCAATTGTACTTGATGTACTACCCGAAACTAATAATTCGTCTCCGTCTAAAAGTACAATATCCGTTAAAGTATCGCTCAAACTTCCACCTATGTTTCTCGACCAAATAATGCTTCCATTATTGGCATTTATCTTCATAATAAAAACATCGTATTGTCCAGCTCCATTTGATTGTTCAGACCCTCCAACTATAAAATTACCGTCGAGTAATTGGCGTATAACAAAACCGCGTTCGGTATAGTTGCCGCCATATACTTTCGACCATTGCAAATTACCCGCTGCATCAGTTCGGATAACATAAATATCCCTATCGCCAGACCCAAAGCTATAAGTTGTACCTACAATAACTAAACCGCCATCATTGGTTGGAATAACCATACCAGGGTATTCGTCGCTGCTACCACCATAAGTTTTCGACCACAAAATTTCGCCATTGGCATTAGTTTTTGTTAAACTAATATCTTGCCCGCCTGCCCCACTATTAGTTGTTGAGGCTAACACTAAATAATTACCATCGGGTAATAAACTTACCCCATAGCCCGAATCGTTTCCGGTTCCGCCCAATGCTCTTTCAAATACTGTTTGGGCAAGCAAATTAAATGAAAAACAGGCAAAAAACAATATAAAAAATATCTTATACATATATAAATAATTATGAAAAAAATAATGTACCTTCGCCGAGCTACTGCCGCCGATGTAGATTTGTTTTTTAGTTGGACCAATGAAGTAAGCACTCGTGCCAATTCGTATAACAATACGCCAGTGCCTTACGACAATCATATACAATGGTTTTTGCAAAAAATAACCAACCCCAATACCTATATGTATGTATTATGCGAAGATACAGATATTGCTGTTGGGCAAATAAGGTTTGATGTTGATAACACCCTAAACGAAGCCATTATAAGTTATGCCATTGGCGAGCAACATAGGGGCAAAAAATATGGTAGTATTATTTTGGAGCAAGGCATCAATACTTTTTTGCACGATTATGGGCAAAAAATTACTATAGTTGGTTTTGTAAAAGAAGAAAACCTAGCCTCGAAATATTTATTCTCGAAGTTAGGTTTTACAGCCTTGGTAGCAGATAATCTACCCAAATCTATAAAGTTTGTATTATAATTCCTCTACAAAGCTTTTTTCCAACCTGTCATTAAATCGCTTTTTATTTGTTTTACAAAAGCTTTTTTAAAGCCCAACTGTTTGGCTGCTTGTAGGGCTTCGTTGGCTTGGGTTTGGGTATCAAAGGAGCCAAGCATAATTTTTGTTAAATCGTTTTTGGCATCGTAATCTTTATATACGCTGCCATATTGAGTTAGTTTGCGGGCGTTGCCCAATACCGGAAACTGCGATGCGCCCAATTGTATAACAAAAACATTGGTGGGCAGGGCTGTTTTTTCGGTGCTTTTGGGGCAGTTGCATTTGGGGTCAAGTTCGGGTGCAGTGGTGGCTTTGCGTGCAAGGGCTGCGGTGGGCGTGGTAGTGGCAGCCGCGGGCGTAGGTGTTTTTGCAGGCTCGGCTGTTATAATAGTGGTGTTATCAATGGTTTTAACAAAAGCATCTTTAAAACCTAAGTTTCTAACGGCTACTAGTATTTGGTTGGCATCGGCGTGGGTGGCGTAGTTGCCCAAATAAACGCGCTGTTGGTCGCCTATTTTTTCGATATAAATAGCGCCTAAATGGCGCAAAGCATCGTAGCTAGGTATTTTTTTATAGATACCTAACTGCACCTGATACATGCCATTGGGCGATACTTTAACCGCTGGGGCAGTTGGTTTTACATTCATCAACACCGGTTTGGGTGCGGGCGTTGGTGGCGGAATGTAGGTGGCTTCGGGTTCGGCTATTTCGGGTTCTTCGATATTGGTGTTGCGCACCTCAACGGTGGGGCTAACTGTTTTTACGGGTGTATAGCTGCGCCGCTGCTCCGATGTAGGGTTAGCTGCGGGTGCCGATACCGCTCTATTGTTGCCTAAATCTTCTTTGTCTACTTCTTCGCGCACTTTGTTGTATAGCTTAGGTATAAGTTTGGTTACCTTGTCTACGTTTCGCGACACATTTTCGGCTTCTTTGTCGTATCGCTCGCTGGGCGTAGACCATTTAGCAAAAGTTTGTTTGTTGCGTTGCAGCAAGGTAATAACACAAAAAGCAAGTAAAAAGATAACTATGGCAGAGCCAAACAGATTGACTAATTTGTTCATGACAATGTATAATGGAGGGACAAAAATAGGGAAAAATGCGGGTAAAGATACAAAAAACAAACCAATTTTACAAAAAACACGCTTTTTTTATTGTTTTATGGGGTTTGTGGGGTGTTTTTTGATGCCTAAAACCCCAAAATGGTGTAAAAAATGGGGGTATGTGGGTGTTGTTGCCCAATAAAACCGTATCTTTGCACCTGCTATGAAAAAACAAGAAACAAACAACATTCATCCTATTTTTGATAGGCTGTTGCAGCGTGCCGATAAAGAGCAGTTTTTGCAACAACGCGGCATTGTACTCTGGATGACTGGGCTTTCGGGCTCGGGCAAAAGTACCATTGCGCAAGCCCTCGAAACGCGTTTGCACAACGCCGGTTTTTTTACACAAGTACTCGATGGCGACAATGTACGTATGGGCATTAACCGCAATTTGGGTTTTTCGGACGAAGACCGCAACGAAAACATACGCCGCATTGGCGAAGTGGCTAAATTGTTTTTACAATCGGGTATTATTACCATTTGTACGTTTGTAAGCCCAACTATTGCCATACGCAACCTAGCACGCCAAATTGTGGGCGATGCCGATTTTTGCGAAGTATACATCAACGCCCCGCTTGAGGTATGCGAACAACGCGATGTAAAAGGTTTATACAAAAAAGCCCGAGCAGGTCAGATAAAAGATTTTACAGGCATTGATGCTCCGTTTGAGCCACCCATATCGCCCGACATAGAAATACACACCGACCAACTAAGCGTTGAAGAAGCCGTAGATGCTATTTGTAAGGTGTTGGTAAATACTATCACGTTGTAATAAAATCTCCATACCCAAATTTTAAAAATATCCTATAAATATAAATCATGATTTCGTATAATATCTCTCACCTAGAAGAACTCGAAGCCGAAAGTATCTATGTTATCCGCGAGGTAGCTGCGCAGTTCGAGCGCCCTGTGTTGTTGTTTTCGGGCGGTAAAGACTCTATCACCATGTTGCATTTGGCGCGCAAGGCGTTTTATCCTGCGGCATTGCCTTTTCCTATTTTGCACGTTGATACGGGGCATAATTTTCCGGAAACGATACAATTTAGAGATGAGCTAACCGAAAAGTTAAAACTTAATTTAATAGTTGGTTACGTACAAGACTCGATTAACACAGGCACTGCCACCGAAGAAAAAGGCGCCGATGCCAGCCGCATACGTTTGCAAAGTGTTACGCTGTTAGAGGCACTCGAAAAATACAAATTTGATGCCGCATTGGGTGGCGCCCGCCGCGACGAAGAAAAAGCCCGAGCCAAAGAGCGCTTCTTTTCGCACCGCGACGAGTTTGGACAATGGGACCCCAAAAACCAACGCCCCGAGCTATGGAACTTATTTAATGGCAAAAAAGGTGTGGGCGAGCATTTCCGTATTTTTCCGTTGAGCAACTGGACAGAGATGGACATTTGGCAATACATTATGCTCGAAAAAATTGATATTCCGCCTTTGTATTTTTCGCATCAGCGCCGTTGTATTGACCGCGATGGCATTTTATTGGCAGAGTGCGAACACCTAACGCTTAAAGAAGGCGAAACATACGAAGAACGAACGGTGCGTTTTAGAACCATTGGCGATATGACCTCGACAGGTGCAGCCCTTTCAGACGCAGCTACCTTAGAGGATATAATCGAAGAGGTTGCCTCGGCTAGGATGACAGAACGTGGCGGACGCGCCGACGACCGCCGCTCGGAAGCCTCGATGGAAGAACGCAAAAAAGAAGGTTATTTTTAAACTATCTTTGTTAAATAACAAAAACGGGCATTGCCAAATTTGGTGATGCCCGTTTTTTATTTTCGATTAGGGTATTAGGAACGTGTAAAATTTAAATGGTTTGTTTTGCTCATAAAACGCAGCCCCGAAATTATTTTTTCTTTTTTTTGAAAATTATTTCCTATTTCCATTTTCTTTATTGTACCTTTGCAAGGCACAAAGACGGCAGTTACTCATGTAACTGAAGTCCGCTGTGCCGTAAACGCAATTTGGAATAATTGGGCAGGCAAAAACAAAACCCGCAGCTACAACAACAAGCAAGGCAATAAGCATTATTTGACCGAAATTGTGGGTGATGAAGTCATTTTATTGGATAAAAAATCGAATAAAAAGGTACGCATTTTGTATTGTTTTGCCAAAGTCTACCAAGGTACACATTTTGTATTGTTTTGGCTCGCCAAAAAATAATTTTTTACAAAATATTGATTATCAGTAACTTATACTAGCAAAATAATTAATTATATCCTTTAACAATCCCTCTCGAAAAGAGCAAAGGTGCGTGTATTAGCGAGTTAGCAGCAACCGTTCCGAACCAACAATAAATGCTGTAATTTTATAATTTTATTCACATTTTGACTCTTATGACAGAAATGAAATATCAAATTAATTCTGACATTCCAATTGAAAGTATTCTTACACTTTATAACGATGTTGGATGGGCTGCATATACATCTGATGAACAAAAACTTAAAGAGGCAATAAAAAATTCGCTTATAACTATTTCTGTTTGGTATGAAGACAAACTTATTGGCCTTCTAAGGGCTGTGGGTGACGGTCTAACAATTATTTACATTCAGGACATTTTAGTTTTAAGATCATTTCAAAGACAAGGTATAGGTCGTCAATTACTAAAAATAATGCTAGACAAGTATTCCATTGTTAGACAAATAGTTTTAATGACAGATGCTGACGAGAATACAATTATGTTCTACGAGAGTTGTGGGTTTACAAAAACACAAACTTTAAAATTGCAAACATTTACTAGATTGCTGAGATGATAATACGGCAGCTGCTAACACGGGTTTTGCGTCAGGCGGGGTGACGTGCAAACTTGGAGCTTTGTGCTTCTATTCAAGTTCAGTGCTGGTTGACAGTTTTGTGCTCCGAAACCCGCCCGAACGCAAAGCCCGAAACCGTTATGGGCAACTTTAACAAACCGAAACTTAGAATAAATAACTGATAAAAAATATGGGACTATTTGACTTCTTTAAAAAGAAAGAACAACCAGAAGAAACTAAAAAGAGTAACATTTTGCTTGCTATGCCGATGTTCAACAATGGCGAAACTTTTGAACTTAACAAAGTTAGGGACTATCTAAATAAAAAGCAATTGGAATACTACTATTTCAGACGTAAATGGAGAAAGTGGAACTGTTACATTTTCAATTCAAGGTGAAACTATTGCACTTGCAACAATGCCTGTCCAAATTCCTTGGGGAGACATTGAAGGTACTGCACAATATTCTTACAATTGGATGACTGCAAACAAAGATTTGGAAAATCATAATTCTCACATTATCGTAACTGTAATGTCGAGTAAGAATAGTGAAGTAGAACGTTTCAAAATTTTGACAAAAGTCTTGTCGTCTATTGTGGCGACAACGAATTGTATAGGTGTTTATCAGGGTTCTCAATCTTTACTTATTCCAAGACAACAATATCTTGACAGTGCAGAAGCATTAAAAACTAACCAAATTCCACTTGACCTTTGGTTTACATTGGACTAAGGAGAGGAGAAAACGGGAATAATGCTTATAGTTATGGACTGACTGCGTTTGACAAACTTGAAATGGAATTCATCAACGCCAATCTTAACTTAGAAGAAATGCACAGTTTTTTGAGCAATATTTGTGCTTATGTAATTAACAGTAATATTACATTTAAAAGTGGTGAAACATTAGGTTATACAGAAGAACAGAAAATTAAAATCACAAAGTCAAAAGGACAATTTGTAGAAGGACAAACCTTGAAACTTGAACTTTAAAAAAAGCTGCACACAACATGGGTTTGACAAAAGTGGGGCTTGACGGAAGTACAATCAGCAGCAGTAAAAAGCCAATCGTCGGTTCGGGCTGGACAAACAACACTGATCATTTAATCTTAACTTCATCAAAATATTTCCAATCGGCTTCAGTTGCCCGGGCAGACAGTTATAAAATACCAACCCTGCGGCAAGCCTCAAACGTTGTGCGTAATTATATGAAAACACCCTGCAAATTCATACTGACATTTTTTATTTCGACTTTTACTATAGCGACTTTTGGACAGAATTATATAACTGAAAAGCAATTTACAGATAAGCTCTATTCGAAAAAAATATGCAATGACAAAAACTACCAAAAATTTCTAACTGATATAGAAAGCAAGCAACTGACGGACGGGCTTGACTTCCTCAAATATTGCGATAAGGCAACAATAATATATTTAAAAAGCTATCCCGAAAAACCCGAGGAGTATTTACAGAAAATTCACGAAGATGTTGCCAGTATAATTCCTGACTTAAAGTTTACCGACTTTAAGTTTCAAATTGTTTTGGACAGTTCTATTTCAGATAGCGACAGTAAATTTTACGAGTTTATAGTGTCGTTAAAGTCAAATGGGAAAACGTACAAACAAAAAAGCAGCTACCATTTGCATAGTATCTCAAAGAATGAATATTTTGGCGAAAAAATCGACCAGCAAGAATTTTATAAAATATTCAATAAAATACTTGCAGACATACAATCGCCATATCGATTACATGAAGTGAAAACATCAAAAGATAATGTCATGATTTGGGACAGGTTTGGAATTATTGCGTTAACAAAAGAGCAAGCTGACATGCTACATGGTGGCGGCGTATTTTTTATGCCAAGTTATGAAAGTTTCAAAAATAGTTTGACAACAGTAAGAATTGAAAAAGCCATTTCTGAATACCAAAAAATTGGTTTGCTTTCTCATTTATCAGCAGAACAAATAAAATTTGCAACTGATAAAGCCGCACAACAAGAAAATAGAAACCTTAACGATGTACTTCAATGCTTTCCAAATACTATTTACTACTTTGACACAGAATTGGGAAACCTTGAAAATCCTTATGCTGAGATATTAAAGGAACTTTCCCTAATATCGAAGGGAATGTTCAACCCTACAAACATAATTGACCACTTTGCAAAACCGACAAACAAAAAATCATTAGTAAAATTCTCTTTCTACAAAAAAGAATATTCAAAACAGTTACTAGTTGAAGACGACTGGATAGACCCACATTTTTTTGACTTAGTAAAACAAGCGGTAAATGACAACAAGCTAAATGGACAATTTTATGAACTTTACACAGGCGGACAAGAGGCGAGTATTATCTTTTTGACAATTGAACAAGAGAAATATTTAAGGGCAAACAACTTGTTGACATTCGGCGACCAATGGCAGACTGAGGAAGAATAACTACGCACAACATTGGTATTGCTGCAAGTGGGGCTGGACGTTGAAACTTCGGCTGTTTGCATCGCTGTACTTTTGTTCCGGCAGACGAATATCTATTTGGCTTTTTGTTGTTAACTTCAACTTTATATTTTCAATTGGGCAGCGGTTCCGGGCTGGACGTTATAAAATATCCCACCTGCAGCAATACCTGCCCGTTAGCGGTAATTTTAAAAACAACAACAAGATGAACAGAATAATTTTGACATTAATGACTTGCGTAGCACTTTCGGCTTGCGTAGCACTTTCGGCTTGCGGGCAAACAAAAACCGAAAAAAAAGATATTGAAAATGCAAAGACAGAGAAGCATATTCATATTCCTGGAACGAGACTTTATATAGTCCCTCCGGCAGATTTCAAAATTGCAACTTCATTTCTTGGAATGCAGAAAGATGACAATTCCGGATTTCAAATTTATGACCTTGTTGGTGGAAACTACTATACTAATGCTGCGACATTTAGAAAAGAAGCATTTGAACAGAAAGGAGCAAAGGTCTTTGATTACAAAGAATTTAAAGTTAATGGTTTTCCAGCCAAATATATTTTTATGCAAGGAGACCAAAATGCAAAAACAATAAGTTTGGTTTTTGGTGACACAACATTTTCTACGATGATAATGGCTATTTATCCATCAACAGACGACAAAACAGGCGAACAAATTCAAAATGCAATCAAGACAATTTATTACGACAAAAATTTAATAATCGACCCTTTTGCGACTGCATCATTTACTCTTGACGAAACTAAATCCATCTTCAAATTTTGTAAATCAGCGGCAGGAATGTTTATATATTCCATTGGTGGCGTAGACGAAAAATCATTTAATGACGAACCACTCATTACCGTTACGACAATACCCAAAGACCCTACTGTTAATGAAAAAGGTATTGCCGAAATGTTGGTGTCAAGTTTAGAGAAATATGGCTTAACTGAAAAGGTGTTGAAAAACATTTCAACAACAAATGTAAATGGACAACTTGCATATGAAGTTGAAGTTTATGGAAAAATGCAAGGGAAAAGTAGTTTAATTTATCTATTAATTGTAACAGGACAAGACAAAGCAATTGTAATTCAAGGAATAGTAAAATCTGATTTTGATACTAACTTGAAAAAAATTAAAAACTTGGCTAAGACAATTAAACTGAAATAAAAACTACCACTAACACGGGTTTACCTGCGGTGCTGCTTCGCGGTGGCAAAAGTGGGGCTTTTGTACTAGGCTGAACATTTGTAGTTTCTATTATCTTTTGTACTAAATTTGAACTTTGGTACTTTTAAAACCCCACCTTCGCCAAGCCCAAAAACGTTAGGAGCAACCCTATGAACGAGACCGTTAAACCAAACAATTGACAGTAAACAGAATGCGAGAAAACGAACCTAAAATAATAAAAGTAAGAGACTTGCTTACTAATGAGTGCTTACAAATTCCAAGCTATCAGCGACCGTATAAATGGACGACAAAAAATGTTAATCAACTTATTGACGACATTCTAATACATAAAGAAAAATCTGAATATCGTTTAGGGACACTGGTAGTTCACAATCACGACAATATTTCAGACATAGTTGATGGACAACAACGAACTATTACATTGACCCTGATTGCTTTCGCAATAACTCAAAAACAAAACAAGACGACAGAGGAAGAGAAAGCCTTAAAAAGTTTTGACCCTAAACTCCTGAATTTATCTTTTGCAAATGACATTTCAAAAGCTAATATCCAAAACAACTATAAACAGATTGAAAGAAGAATTGCTGATTTTGACGAAAAATCAATATGGTTCTTTTTAGAGAAATGCACTTTGGTAGAAGTTGTTTTGAATGATATTTCCGAAGCGTTTCAGTTTTTTGATTCACAAAATTCAAGAGGTAAAGACCTTGAACCACACGACTTATTAAAAGCATATCATTTGCGTGAAATGAATAATTTTTCAACAGAAGAAGAACGCAAAAAGACTGTTGAGAAATGGGAAAGTTTGGACACAGCAAAACTCTCAAAATTATTTTCACAGTATTTATTCAGAATTAGAAATTGGAGTAGCGGACATTCAGCACGATATTTCTCAAAAAATGAAGTTGATGTTTTCAAAGGCGTAAGTCCCAACATAGAAGAAAATTATCCTTTTGCAGCAATGCTTCGCATTGCTCACTTTTATGTTGAAGAATACAATCTTTCATATCACAGAAATATTGACAAACGAGAAATGGTTTTTCCTTTTCAAATAGATGAAACTATCATAAACGGAAAGCGATTTTTTGAAATGATAGAACATTATCAAATTATGATTGATAACGTGAAATCAAAAGAAATGAGTGAAAAATATCCTATTTTGAATATAATTAAAACTTATGAAGGAAGTTTTCGCACAGGAGACAGATATATTCGCAACTTGTTTTATTGTGGCTTGATTTATTACATAGATAAATTCGGAGACAAAGATTTGCCAAAAGCTATTGATAAAATTTTTGTTTGGGCGTATTCATTGCGTTTGAAATTACAAGCAGTTGGGCTTGATTCAGTTGATAATTTTGCTCTCAATCAGGGACATTCTCAAATACAGTTATTCAAAAGAATTAAGGAAACAATTAAACCCAGCGACATACTAAATGTTCGACTTGAAACTTTAAAAGAAAATAAATCAAGTAAAACTGAAAAAATTGTTGAACAATTCAAAAACTTAAAATATTATGAATGATAAACAACCGAAATATTACAGTATAAAATCATTATTTGGTTCAGACGACTACGTAATTCCTATTTATCAAAGAAATTACGAATGGGGAGAACCTCAGATAACCCAACTTATTCAAGATATTGTTGATTATATTGTAAAAAGTAAAAGCAATAACGCACAAACTAAACCCAGATATTACATTGGTTCATTGATTGCTTACGAAAGAAAATTAGAAGGTAGTGTAATCTATGAAACTATTGACGGACAACAACGCTTAACAACATTGACCATATTGTTAAATGTAATCAAAAAAGAGTATCCAAAGATTGATTTATCTTGGTATAAAAAACTCAATCTATCTTTCGATAGCCGTAAAGTTGCCTCAAACACACTTTCGTATCTTTTTAACGAGATAGGTTTAGACAATAAGGAATGTAATGTTGCTATTCAACAAGGTTATAATGATGCAAAAAATCATTAGCAAAATTTTAATTGACAATAATTTGACTATTGACAATTTTTGTGAATATTTTTTTGAAAAGGTTACAATCTTACGTGTTTTAGTTCCAGAAGACACAGATTTGAATCATTATTTTGAGATAATGAACAGTCGTGGTGAACAATTAGAAAAACACGAAATCTTAAAAGCAAAAATGCTTGAAATTTTGGAAGACGACAATTTGAAATATGCTTTCAACTTGATTTGGGAAGCAACTTCAAATATGGAAAAATATGTTCAATACGGTTTTTCAGTTGCACAAAGAGATGAGCTATTTGGTAAAAATGATTGGAACAATTTAGTTGGCAAAGACGTTGTCTATCAAAAATTACAAATTCCAACATCCAATCAAACTACGGAAGAAGCTTTGACAATAAGCCAACTTCTTGTAAAAACAGCAAAACCAATTACTGACAATTCAAGCAATACGGACGAAAGCCCCGATAGATTTAATACGATTATCAATTTTTCAAACTTCCTACTTCACAATTTAAGAATACAAACAAAATCCGATGTCCCATTAGATGACAAACGACTATTGGAATTGGTTGAGCCGTATTTGAAAAATGAGGATAAAAAAGAATTTGTAAAACAATTCGGTTACAATTTATTGAAAAGCAAATTTTATTTTGACAAGTATGTTATAAAAAGAGAGTTTGCAAAAGGTACAGACCATTGGAGTTTGAAACGACTGAAATGGTATGATGGAAACAAAGTAAGTTATGTGAATACTTTTGACGCAGACAATGCAGAAACCAATGACGGTACAAATAGAGAAATTTTAATGTTACTTTCAATGTTTCACGTTTCAAATCCGACTTTGGTTTACAAACATTGGTTAAACGCTTCGTTGAAATTCGTTGTAGAATATTCGGGAACTAATTTGGCAAACGATTACAAAACATATCTTGAAAATCTTGCAAAAGCATTCTTAAACGACAGGTATTTAGCAAAGAACCAAAAAGACTTTTTTGAAATAATCTATACCAACGAAGGGCAACAGAAAAATTCCTCAACAAATATTGACACAAACAAATTCAATCAAGGTACAGCCGTAGAAAATTTTATTTTCAACTATCTTGATTATTTGTTGTGGCAAGATTACAGAGCCGACAAAAACTGTTTCAAAATCAAAAACGGACAAGCATTTGCAGACAATCGTGTAAAAGACTTTGAATATACATTTAGAAGTTCTGTGGAACATTATTACCCACAACACCCGATTGACGAGAACTTAATTTTAAAAGAACAAGATGCCGATTGGTTAGACAATTTCGGAAATTTGTGTCTGATTAGCGGTAGTAAAAATTCGCGTTTAAGTAATTTTATGCCTGCCGCAAAAAAAGATTATTACACAGGAAGTCCAACAATTGACAGCATAAAACAACGTATAATGATGGAATATGAACATTGGGATACAAACGGCACGAACAACCGTAATGAAATAAAAAGAACACAGCGAGAAAATGACGGAAATACTGAAAAGATAAAAAGGGCAGCCACCAACACGGGTTTTGCAAAATGGCGGGTTAAGTGCTTCTATTACAGTTTATTGCAAGGTTCAAGTTTAGTTTTTCAATTGAACATTTATGCTTCTAATTCCCCTTCTTCGCCAAGCCGGAAACCGTTCCCACCCATTCTAAGTATCCAAAACCAAAAAA
This sequence comes from Sphingobacteriales bacterium, assembly GCA_016718845.1. Classification (GTDB taxonomy): domain Bacteria; phylum Bacteroidota; class Bacteroidia; order Chitinophagales; family UBA2359; genus JAEUUX01. Next base: position 5,812 of record JADKCK010000045.1, on the reverse strand, counting down.
CGCCCTACCAATCATGGTAGGGCGTTTTTTTTTTAACCTACAACAGTTGCCATAAGCAGTAGACGTGTAAAACTTAAATGGTCTGTAGATAAAATTAAAAATCTGTGAAAATCCGCGTTCTATGATACGCAAACTAATGTTCTATTTGTCCAACTTATCTTTTGCTCATTCCTTACTTATTGTTCGTTGCGTCCGTGGCAGTTTTTATATTTTTTGCCACTACCACAAGGGCAGTTGTCGTTGCGTCCAACTTTGGGCATGTCTCGTCTGATGGTTATTTTTTCGGGAGCATCAGTAGGCAATGGCGGCGGCGGTGGTGGAGCCTGACGATTACCTAAGTTGTGTGATACGCGCAAAGGTGGGCGTTGCTGCTGACGAACAGGTTTTTCCGTTTCGTCCTCTTTATTGGTGTGCATTTTGCTCAAATCTGTTAAAGGTTTGGCATTAGGTCGCTCTTCTTTTACCTGTTGCTGTGTGGCTATGGGTATAAAAGTGCGGTATAAAAAGGTGGTTATGTCGCGGTTTAGGTCGGCAATCATGGCAGCAAACATGTCAAATGCTTCGCGTTTGTAGATAAGCAAGGGGTCTTTTTGCTCGTATTGTGCCATCTGCACCGATTGTTTAAGCTCGTCCATGTGTCGTAGATGTTCTTTCCATGCCTCGTCAATATACATCAACGATACGTTTCGTTCTAACTCGCGCACAAGGGCTTTGCAATGGCTTTCGTAGGCTTCTTCTAGGTTAACCGAAATATTTAGGTTGCGTTTGCCATCGGTAAAAGGCACAATAATACGTTCAAAGGCGCGTTGTTCGTGTACATCTTTTATGATAGGATAGGCTTGTTCGGCAATAGTTTCGGTTTTGCGGTGGTAAAACGTGGTCACGTGTTCGTAAAGCATTTCGCCCAATGCCTCGGCTTTTAGGTTGCTAAATTGGTCTTTACTAATATCCGATTCTGTCGAGAAATTGCGGATAATTTCGAGCTGAAAGCCATCGTAATCGTTTAGTTCTTTGTAGGTACTTGCCAATTCTTCGCATAATTCGCGGAAGGTATTGTTCAAATCTACCGACAATCGTTGCCCAACAACTGCATGGCGGCGTTTGCCGTACACTACTTTACGTTGTGCGTTCATTATCTCGTCGTAGTCGAGTAGGCGTTTGCGTATGCCAAAGTTATTTTCTTCTACCTTTTTTTGTGCTCGTTCAATAGATTTGGTAATCATCGAGTGCTGAATCATTTCGCCCTCTTTAAGTCCCATTCTATCCATAATGGCGGCTGTTCTGTCCGAGCCAAACATACGCATCAAGGGGTCTTCGAGGGATACGAAGAACTGCGACGAGCCTGGGTCGCCCTGACGACCAGCCCTACCGCGCAACTGTCTGTCAACCCTTCTCGATTCGTGTCGTTCGGTACCAATAATAGCTAAACCACCTGCTGCTTTTACTTCGGGGGTTAGTTTAATGTCGGTACCCCTACCTGCCATATTGGTGGCAATGGTTACCATACCGCTGTGTCCGGCTTGGGCTACAATTTCGGCTTCGCGTTGGTGTTGTTTGGCGTTTAGTACGTTGTGTGGCAGGTTGCGCAGGCGCAACAAACGGCTTAATATCTCAGAGTTTTCGACGGATGTAGTACCCACCAAAACGGGTCTGCCTAAATCGCGCAGGCGTACAATTTCGTCGGCAACGGCATTGTATTTTTCGCGAGCTGTTTTGTACACTACGTCTTCTTCGTCTTTACGCACAACGGGGCGGTTGGTTGGTATGGTGGTTACATCTAGCTTATAAATTTCCCAAAACTCGCCAGCTTCGGTTTCGGCTGTACCTGTCATACCCGACAGTTTGTGGTACATCCTAAAATAATTTTGGAGGGTAATGGTGGCAAATGTTTGGGTGGCGGCTTCTATTTTTACGTTTTCTTTGGCTTCGATGGCTTGGTGTAAACCGTCCGAGTATCGTCTGCCTTCGAGTACGCGCCCTGTTTGTTCGTCAACAATTTTTATTTTACCATCGTCTACAATATATTCTACATCGTTTTCGAAAAGGGTGTAGGCTTTTAGCAATTGTTGGATAGAGTGGATGCGCTCTGATTTGATGGCAAAATCTTGCATCAATTCGTCTTTTACTTTTATTCGTTCTTCGGGGCTTAGGTTTGAGCGTTCTAGTTCGGCAATGCGCGAGCCAATATCGGGGATAATAAAAAAGTTAGGGTCTTCGCTGTTACCTGTTATAAACTCTATGCCGCGTTGGGTTAAATCTACCGAATTATTTTTTTCTTCAATCACAAACAACAATTCTTTGTCTGCCTCGGGCATTCGTTTGTTGTTTTCTTGCATATAATAATTTTCGGTATTATGCATTATTTTTTTATTACCTGTTTCGCTCAGGTACTTAATCACCTGTTTGTGTTTAGGTGCGCCTCGGTGGGCGCGCAATAATGCCAATCCGCCTTCAAACTCGTTGGTTTTGCCTTCGGCGATTAGTTTTCGGGCTTCGTTCAAAAATTTTCGGCAGAGTTCTTGTTGGGCGCTTACTATTTTTTCGATACGTGGTTTTAGGGCTTCAAACTCTTGTTGTTCGCCTTTATCAACGGGTCCCGAAATGATAAGTGGTGTACGGGCATCGTCAATCAGCACCGAGTCTACCTCATCTACAATGGCGTAGTGTAATTTTCGTTGTACTAGTTCGTCGGGGCTAAACACCATATTATCGCGCAAATAATCGAAACCAAATTCGTTGTTTGTGCCATAAGTTATGTCGGCGTTATAAGCTTGTCGGCGTTCTGTCGAGTTTGGTCGGTGAAGGTCAATGCAATCAACGGTTAGCCCCAAGAAGTTGAACAGTCCCGATTTCCACTCCGAGTCGCGTCGGGCTAAGTAGTTGTTTACGGTTACTATATGTACGCCCTGCCCTGCAAGTGCATTTAAGTAGGTAGGTAAGGTAGCCACTAAGGTTTTACCCTCGCCGGTGCCCATTTCCGATATTTTACCTTGATGTAGGTTAATACCGCCAATTAGTTGTACATCGTAGTGCAACATATCCCATGCAATGGTGTTTCCGGCTGCCATCCACGAGTTTTGGTAGGTTACTTGTCCGTCGTCCGAGATAGTGATGTGGGGCAAGCGGGTAGCTAGTTCGCGGTCAAGGTCGGTAGCGGTAGCACTTAGTTGGGTGTTTTCTTTAAAACGACGAGCTGTTTCTTTGACTACTGCAAAGGCGCGTGGCAATATTTCTATCAAAATTTCTTCTAATTGCTCGTTGCGTTGCAGTTGCAGTTTGTCGGTTTGGGCATATATTACCTCTTTTTCTTCGGGCAACATATCGGGCGAATTTTTAACCTGTTGCTGACAGTTTTCTATGTCAGCATCAATATCGGCTAAATAGTCGGCTATTTGTTGTTTAAAAAGTTGCGTTTGGTGGCGCAATTCATCGTTACTCAGATTAGTAAGTTGGTCGTATTCGGCATTAATTTTTTCTACCAAAGGCATAATACCCTTGATGTCTTTGTCCGATTTTTTGCCAAACACGGCTTCCATAATCTTTGTTAAAAAACCAGCCATATTATATGTGTAAATTATTTTTTATTGTAAGTTAGGGCATTAGGCTAAACCTAAATAGGCATAAGTTATAGCTAATAACTTGCCAAAGTTTTTTTTATGACAAAATGGCAGAAAGATGGTTTAAAAATCATCGAAAAAAATAAAGCATTTGTTATTTTTATTTTAAAAAATAAACTACCTCTCAAAATCACCACAAAGTTAGCATTATTTATTTGGAAAAAAGCTACCTTGTTGCTGTAATACAATTATTTTTTAGCAGATAGCCCATATTTGCTAAATTTGAGCAGCACAATGCATTTTTTTTGTAAAAAAAAGTAAAAAAATGTTGTCAGCGATGAAAAAACCGCTAAAAATTCCTATCTTTGTAGGTTACAATGGTTATATAGTCGCTTGCCATTTTTTGCAGCTTTTAGAACAACCTAAAACCTTTAGTTGTTATAGTAAATAACAGACTAATTGGCTGTTTGCGGCTGCCTATAGGCTGTTTGTTATTGGCTAACAGCCCCCCGATTGAAACAAATACTTAAACATAAATGAACAGAAAATGGGTTTTAAAGAAAATAGACGAACAAGCGGTTGACCATTTGCACGAAGAGTTGAATATTAATCGAACATTGTGCAAATTGCTGGTTCAGCGTGGCGTGCTGAACTACGAAAATGCAAAAAAGTTTTTCCGTCCATCGCTCGAAACACACCTGCACGACCCCTTCTTGATGAAGGACATGGACAAGGCTATTGAGCGCATTGACCGCGCCATGAACAATAAAGAAAAAATATTGGTTTATGGCGATTACGATGTTGACGGAACAACGGCAGTGACCGTAGTTTATGGGTTTTTAAAAGATTTATACTTTTACGTAGATTATTATTTACCCGACCGTTACTTAGAGGGCTATGGTGTATCAACACAAGGCATTGACTGGGCTTATGCCAATGGGTTTAGCCTTATTATTGCCTTAGATTGTGGTATAAAATCGGTTGATAAGGTAGAATATGCCCAAACATTAGGCATCGATTTTATCATCTGCGACCATCACCGCCCCGATGCCGTTTTGCCACCCGCTTATGCCGTACTCGATCCAAAACGCCGCGATTGCCCTTATCCTTTTAAAGAATTAAGCGGTTGTGGTATTGGATTTAAACTACTTAGTGCATTGGCACAAACTAAAGGCATACCTTTTACCCGAGTAGCCAAACTACTCGATTTGGTAGCCGTTAGTATTGCCGCCGATATTGTACCTATTAACGACGAAAACCGCGTATTGGCACATTTTGGCTTAAAACGCCTAAACCACAATCCGCGCCCAGGTTTAAGGTCGTTGATAGAGTTAAACTCGCTTAACCGACACCTTACTATCTCCGACATTGTTTTTTCCATCGCCCCGCGTATTAATGCCGCCGGGCGCATGGACGATGCCAAGCAAGCCGTTCGGTTGCTTATGTCGCAAGAAGGCAATACGGCACGCAAACGCGCCGCCGATTTGCAACTACACAACAATCAGCGCAAACAAATCGACTCGGGCATTACCGAAGAAGCCCTGCTACTACTCGAAAACAGCACGCCCAACCCCAATCAGCGAACAACGGTTTTGTACCAACCCCATTGGCACAAAGGCGTTATTGGCATTGTGGCATCGCGCCTTATCGAAAAATACCATCGCCCAACTATTGTACTAACCCTGTCTAATGGCTTGGTGTCGGGCTCGGCACGCTCTATTGCAGGCTACGACATTTATAATGCCATAAAAGCTTGTAGCGATTTGTTGGAGCAGTTTGGCGGGCATAGATACGCCGCAGGTTTAACTATGCTCGAAGAAAATGTACCCGAATTTATCGAACGGTTCGAGAAAGTGGTTAGCGAAACCATTGAAGATAGTATGCTAAAACCCGAAATACACATTGATACCGAGATAAACCTAAACGACATTACACCCAAATTTTATAGCATTTTAAAACAATTTGCTCCGTTTGGACCCGCCAACATGAAACCCGTATTTTTGGCACGTAATGTAACCGATGCGGGTTGGTCGTCGGTGGTGGGCAATAACCATTTGCGGCTAATGATACGACAAGGCACCTCGAACGTAATAAAAGGTATTGGCTACAATATGGGCAATTTTATTGATGCCGTTAAGGCAGGCGAAGCATTTGATGTTTGTTTTAGTATAGAAGAAAACAACTATAATAACAGTAATGCTTTGCAAATAAACATACGCGATATTCAGCCAGCTGGAATGGACATAGAAACCACA
>JADKCK010000044.1 GCA_016718845.1 Sphingobacteriales bacterium | reverse complement strand
GTAATCAATATTGGGGATATTGCAGTAGTTTTGGGCAATATTGTAATGGTTTTGGGCGATGTTGTAATCAATATTGGCAATATTGTAGTAGTTTTGGGCGATGTTGTAATCAATATTGGCAATATTGTAGTAGTTTTGGGCGATATTGTAGTCAATATTGGCAATATTGTAGTAGTTTTGGGCGATGTTGTTTAAACTTTTGCACACAAAGTAATCATTTTTCACAAAAAAAGGTAAAAAGCCTTAGATTTTTTTTAAAATTAGGGCATAAATCAATCATCAATGCTACCTATTAGCAAAAAAGTACGCTATTTTATGATACTTGTTCGCTTATTCATTTTAGTTCTTTTGTTTTTCTACTCAAACGGCGGCACTTTTGCCCAACAAATTCTATTTTCTCGACCACAAAAGATAACACGCAAGGTAGAAGAGTTCAATATTGTAGGCAAAAACAGCGAGGGTGTTTTGTTATATCGCAAAGGTGGCAAGTATAATGCCGTTGATGCCTACAACCCTGCAACTTTGGCATTACATTGGTCAAAAGAAGTACGCTTAGAGCACAAATCGGAGGTAATAGATGTAGTTTTGTTGGACGATAACTTGCTACTGCTATACAGTACGCGCATAAAACGCAACACATACGTTTACGCCCGCCTAACAAACGCCGAGTTAATCCCCATTGCCGAGCCAATACTGATAGACAGTTTAGATAGGCAAGGGCTTACCGACGTAAATTATGCCGTTTCGGTGTCGCAGAACAAGCAATTTGTAAGTTTGCTGCGTTTTAACTACGATTTTGGTGGCTTGCGCAACATGAATCAAGTACTTTTTTCAACCGATTTTTCTGTTATCAAAAACAAAAGCATAACCATTGATGCCAAGCAAATAACAACGCAGCATATTGTAGACAATATGGGCAATGTAGTAATAGCCAATTACCAGTTGCGCTCCGATTTTTTCAGGTCGTTAAACCAATACAAAAATGTACGGCTAACTATGTACGATTATCGCACCGACGAGCTGCATTTATTAGAGATAGAGGACGAAAAAAACACCTTTAACGACGTACAATTGGGCATAGACAACCTAAACGGAAAGGCAATTGTAGCGGGCTTTTTCGCCGAGGGCAATAACGACAACACAAAAGGGTATTTATATGCCGTTATTGACCTACAAAAGCACAGTTTTGACCAAAAGCTATTACAACTGTTTGATATTGAGTACATCAAAAGCAACAATACAAAATCGACGGCGCTAAACAAAAACGGCATCACCAACCTTGAAGCGCGCGATTTGGTGATACGCAAAGATGGTGGTATTTTGTTAATGGGCGAAGTAAGCTACGAAAACCGCACCGCTATAGCCCGCAACGGTTTCGACCCCGCTGGTGGTATGCTAGGCTTTGCCACAAACTATTATTACGACGATATTTTTGTGTTTTCGATAAACCCCAATGGTAGTATGTTGTGGTCAAACATTATCAACAAAAAACAATACTCGGAAGAAGATAGAGGAACATTTTCGTCGTTTGGGGTATTTAACAACCGCAGCAGCCTCGATTTGTTGTTCAATGAAGAAGTGTCGTATAATACGCGCCTAAGCAGCAGCAAAATTAGCTCCGATGGTAAATACAAAATGGTTAATTTGTTTAGCAAACAAGAAATGGGTTTGATTTTATCGCCGCGCAATGGCAAGCAAGTGTCGGCAACCGAGTACGTAATGCCCGCATTTACACGCCGCAACGAGTTTCAGTTGATGCTTGTTCGGTAATTATTGATGATGTAGCAAAAAGGGTATTTTTTAGGCAAGTATCAAACTTAGGGTAATTTTGGGTGTCTAACGGGTATTGAACAAAAAAGATTTTCATGAAAAAAAACGTTTTTTATTTTTTAGCTTATGCCATAGCGGTAGGCGCTAATTTATTTTGGGTAGATGTGTTTGCCCAAAACATTGCAAGGCATGCGTTTTCGGCGGGCTTTTCGGTTGAGGTACCTACACAATGGCGATACAGCGAAAAAAACTACGACCTAACCAACACGTATTTTATTGCCCACGATTGGCAAAACGAGCAATCGCGGGCAATAGTAGAGATGATAGGTTTGCAATTATCGGACAATCAAACTTGGGACGATTTTTTGCGCGTTCAGCTAAACAATTTGGTTGACGATACGTTAAATTACAACATTATGTTAGACGGAGCACGCCATTACCCGCTGTATGTACCTTACAACTACCTTAGTTTTAGCACGCAATCTACCGAGCAGTTTTCGGATACCTATACCCAACTGTTGCTTATTAGGCGCGCTCGGCAGGTGTTTGTAATTAAGGCAACAACTGCCACCAATTTGCTGTCGGATTACAATACTATTTTCAACAAAATTTTTAACAGCTTTAAACTCGAAACCCAACAATATACCAACCCACAAGGCAAGTACAAACTTAGCGTGCCTGCATCGTACAGTATTGTAACACAAAACACTGCCAACAATTACCTACAAATAGTACCTACCGCCGAGGCTGCTAACGATACCGTGTCGGCAAGTATTAGCCTAATTTACTTGCCCACCAACGACAGCACCACCCTAAACGATTGGGTTGCCAACGAAGCACTTGATGTGATGCTGCAATACACCAACGGTCAAAACCCTATTGAGCAAGATACTACTTTTTTTGCATCAAAAACACCCGTTAAAGTTTTAAAATATGCCACTACCATTGGCACAACACCCGTTGATGTTGAAAATTATTACTGGTTTTTGGCAGATAAGCAGTATATATTATCGGCAACCTATCAAACAAAACAAAAAAAAGCTACCCAAAAAATGCTGCAAAGCATAATTAGCGATTTTTTAATTATTAATTATTAATTATCAATTATCAATTTGGCAACTTAATTGATGTGGTTTTTTTGAAAAAAATGATATTTTTTGTTTGCCAAAGTGCATAAATAACGGGCTAAAAAAGAGTTAGTAAAGTCGTTAATCTTGTGTAATTTAAGCTTTATGCAGCTTTTTAACAAAAGCTATTTTTTATTTGGGATAAAGGTTGTACCTTTGAGAAATTTTTGGTTTCTTTCTAAAAAAAAACAAAATTAGTGTTTAGTTCAGATATTTTTAAAGATAAAATTGCATTTGTGACAGGTGGTGGCAGCGGCATTGGCAAGGCTATTGCCAAACATTTTTTGCAATACGGAGCCACCGTTTTTATTGCTTCGCGCAAAGAAGAGCGCATAAAAGCAGCACAAATTGAGTTGTCGGATTATGGCACTTGTTATGCCATAACGCTCGATATTCGTCAGCCCGAAGAAATAGCCAAAGCAGCCGCCTACATCAAAGAAACGGTTGGGCGTTTAGACATTTTGGTGAACAACGCTGGGGGTCAGTTTCCGTCGGCAGCCGAAATGATAACGCCAAATGGCTGGAGTGCTGTTATCAACACCAACCTAAACGGCACTTTTTTTGTAACGCGCGAAATGGCTAATACTTTTTTTATACCGCAAGAAGGTGGGGTAATTGTAAATATTATTGCCAATATCTACAAAGGTTTTCCGGGCATGTCGCACACAGGTGCCGCGCGGGCAGGGGTTGATAACCTCACCAAAACTTTGTCGGTCGAGTGGTCGCGGTTTAAAATACGGGTAAATGCCGTAGCTCCGGGCATTATATTTTCGTCGGGTTTAGAAAACTATCCGCCCGATTTGCTAAAAGGAATTGAAGCAAAAATACCCCTAAAACGGCTTGGCACTACCGACGAGGTAGCCGATGCAACCCTATTTTTGGCAAGCGATATGGCAGGTTTTATTACCGGCGAAACCTTGTATGTAGATGGTGGGCAGCGCCTTTGGGGCGATATGTGGGAAATTATGTAAACCTGCAACTCAACTAATTTTGCAGATAACCCAATGGCATTGTTTTATAAGCTCAAAACTTGTAAAAGGCTAAGTTTATCGAAAAAATGAAAAATAATATGGCTTTAAAGATATTTAATATTGCACTACTATTGGGTTTTATAAGTGCTTGTACCTCCGACTCGGATTTAGAAGTGCCAACTATACAGTTGTTTTTGCCACAACAAAATGCAACATATACAACCGCCACGCCCTTACTCATTAACCTATCTTGCACCGATGATGTAAGTTTGTATCACTACGAAATTGCCATCGGTAGCCCCGATACTACACTTACACAACCCTGGGACACCCTAATATCAAAAACCATTAATGGGCAAAATGCGCAACTCGATATGCAACTTACCCTGCCCAATAATTTGCAAAACGCTACTTATTGGCTTCGTACTTTTTGCACCGACCGTTTAGACCAACTCTCGGATACAAGTGGGGTGAGCTTTAGGTTGGTGAACTTGAATGATAATGTTGCCCCAAATGTAAATATACTATCGCCCAATATAAACAACACAGTAAATGTGTTTTCGGGAGGCACATTAGTAATTATTGGCACTGCCACCGACAATGTAGGTTTGTTGGACATGAAAGTATATTTGCAGTCGGCTGACATACCTTTTACTTATCCAAACCATACCCCCATTCGATACATAAAATTAAACAACCAAAGTGCGTATCAAATTGCCGAAGTAATCAATGTTCCGCAACAAGAGGGTTTTTATAACCTACATTTGGTGCTGCGCGATGCCGTAAATAACCTAACAACAATACCCATTGTATTAAAAGTATTGTAGTAGCTAATGGCTAAACTGCAGCGAACAAAAAAAGTTTTTTTAAAAAGATTTTTTTTGGAAAAATAGGTATTACCTTAATGCCTGCGTTCCATCATTATAGTCTTGGTTTTCTGTCTGCCCAAAGTTAAGGGTTGGCAATTGGCGGACTTCACGCCGCTCTTCAGTCAGTCCCAATATTTTTTTACAATAAAATTACATAAAAATGAAAAATTTTTGTTTTTTCTTTTTGATACTATGTAGTATTCAGGTGGTAACAGCGTCTAATGGAGCCGTACAAAGCACCCATTTAATAGGGCAAAATGCTATTTATACCTTACAAAGCCCCAATAGCAAAAAAAGCGAAACTATTGTTATACAAACATCGGCACAGTGTGGCACTTGCAAAACTATCATCGAAAAAGCATTAAAAAACACCACAGGTGTAAAAAAAGCTACACTTGATTTGGACACCAAAAAAGTGACCGTAAAATATAACCCATCAAAAATAACTCCCGACCAAATTCGCAAAGCCATAACTGCCGCTGGCTACGATGCCGACCAACTACCCGCTAAACCAGCCGCCTACAACGCATTGCCAGCTTGTTGTAAAAAAGGCGGGCACAATTAAATCATCATACCAAAATACTAAAAAAATTATACTTATGAGTACCCAACAAGCTACGCTTCATGTTAGTGGCATGACTTGTAACAACTGCACCCGATTTGTGGACAATACCCTGCGCGACTTAACAGGTGTTGAAACAACAAATGTAAGCCTAGAAAATGGCACCGCACAAGTAAAATTTAACACCAACCTACTTAATCTCCAACAAATTATAGACGCTATAAACGATACCCACTTTAGCGTTGAAAGTGTAGAACAGTAGAAAAATAAAAACAAAAATACATGTTTATAACTCCAAAGGCTCGCATACATTTATTGCCTGCCTTATCATCGCCCATAGTTGTGGTATTGCGCCGCAAACCAGCCAAGCGGTTTCATGTAATTGCTTGGAACACCGACACCAACACCTTAGAGTACGGTACTTGGTTCGAGGGGAAATTGTTTGTTGAGCGGTGCGATGTATCGCCCGATGGGCAATATTTAGCCTATATGGCTATTGGGCGCGATGGAAAAGTATGGACGGGCGTATCGCGCGTGCCATTTTTAGCTGCGCTCACACACCTTAACCAAGATGATACCTATTTTGGCGGAGGCTTGTTTACTGCCACAGGTACTTTGCAATGGACAATGGCAACCCCCGAAGCAACAGGCACACAAAACAACTCGAGGGCTGCCGTAGCCCTTAAAGCCGATATAGCCCAACTTGAACGCAAACTGACGGGTTGGCTACCTGCAAACCGAAAAGAAAAAGAAGAATATGCCCTGTTGCGAAAAAAAATGTTGGCAAAAAAACGCTCGCTTTACAACATGGACCCCAACAAGCCCGTAAAACTGCCCTTTGCCACCGAACAACACCTGTTTACTAATACCGACTTGATAGAAGCCCGCTTTGAACGCGATGGCTGGCTGCGCGAAGGCAAAATACCCGAACTAGTAAAAACAAACGATAATTGGATAGTAACAAACGACCCAGGTTGGTCGTTGCCACTAAGCTCAGGCATAACCCTGCGCTGTTTTTACGAAGGATACATGGCTAATGGCGGTTATCAGTATCGGTTTAGCATCGACCAATACCCCGATTTGCTAAAAGAAGGTGTTTCGTGGGCGTGCCGCGACAGTAAAGGCAGCCTAATTGTTGCCCGAAATGGTGCTTTAGAAAAATATAGCCTCAAAGATATAACACTTGGCAAACCATCGTTTAGCATAGATTTGGAAAACCTAACACCACCCGCAAAACTACCTAAAAACAAAGAAACCCCAAAAACGAAATAAGCCTAAAACAACTTTTGGGCTGCCTAACAAATAGTTAAAGTCAACATTTCTTCATCTAAAATAAAAAAACGCCCACAAAAATGACAGCCGACCAATTAAGAACGCTGCAAACCCGTTTGGCAACCCTCAGGAGGTATCTTTGACGTGGATAACCGACAAGTACTTATCCAAAATGCCGAAGACAACAGCCTTGCCCCCGATTTTTGGGACGACCCTAAATCGGCAGAAGGCATACTTAAACAACTAAAAGAAAACCGTTATTGGGTATCGGTGTACAACACCGCCGAACAACCAACCGACGACCTAGAAGTATTGTTTGATTTTGCCCAAATGGGCGAAGCCACCAACGACGAACTTGACCAACAGTACGAAGTAGCAAAAGACGCGATAGAAGAGTTAGAACTGCTATCGACCCTAAACAAACCCGAAGACCAATTAGTTGCCGTAATGACTATTAACGCAGGCGCAGGCGGAACGGAAAGCTCGGATTGGGCTTCGATGCTAATGCGTATGTATATTATGTGGGGCGAAAAAAACGGCTACAAAGTAAGCGAACTAGACATACAACCCGACGAAGTGGCGGGTATAAAATCGGTGTCGTTAGAGTTTGATGGACCTTTTGCATACGGCTACCTACAAGGCGAAAGCGGCGTACATAGGTTAGTGCGTATTAGCCCATTTAATGCACAAGGCAAACGGCAAACCTCGTTTGCATCGGTGTTTGTGTACCCTTTGGTTGATGATACCATTAATATAGACATAAATCCCGCCGATATTGAGTGGGACACATTTAGGTCGGGTGGTGCTGGCGGGCAAAACGTTAATAAAGTAGAAACCGCTGTGCGCCTAAAACACAAACCAAGTGGCATTATTATCGAGTGCCAACAACAACGCTCGCAACACCAAAACCGCGATAAAGCTTTGCAGATGTTAAAATCGCGTTTGTATCAGCAAGAAATAGAACGCCAAAACGAAGAACGCGCCAAAGTAGAAAGTACCAAACGCCGCATCGAGTGGGGGTCGCAGGTGCGTAACTATGTGTTGCAACCCTACAAACTGATAAAAGATTTGCGCACAAGCCACGAAACAGGCAACGTACAGGCTGTTTTAGATGGCGACCTAAACGCTTTTATCAAAGCAATGCTTATGTACCAAACTAATGTTGCAGTTGAGTAAGCTAATAAGTATAAAAACAAACAGAGCTGCCTTTTTAACAAGGTAACTATAGGTTTAATTTTGGGTATTTTACTTGCTATTTTGCAAAAAAATGAGCATTTTTCTACCCTATTTGTAAACTTTTTGAGCAATTGGGGTGTTTAAAGAAAGTAAGGTCATAATTTTTTTAATAAAAAACGTTATGATAGAAATTGAGGGGGCGTAATTTAAAAAACGCCGTTTCTTGTGGCACACAAGCAATCGAAGCTATATTCTATTCGCTAAAATTGTAGTGGTATGGAAAACCAAGTTTTCCTTAAAAATAAAGCTCATATAAAGTATATTTTAGTAATCACAAAAATGAATAACATTTTAAAAGACTTTAGTTCCAACTTTTCTTCCTCTATTGTTGTATTGTTAGTAGCAATACCCTTATGTTTGGGTATTGCATTAGCATCGGGGGCGCCTTTGTTTGCAGGTATTATTGCAGGCGTTGTGGGTGGTATTGTGGTAGGCTCGTTGAGCGGCTCGTCGCTAAGTGTATCGGGGCCTGCTGCTGGACTTACGGTAATAGTATCATTGGGCATTATCAACTTAGTATCATACGAAACTTTTTTACTGGCAGTGGTACTTGCAGGTGTTTTTCAGTTGATTTTGGGCTATTTAAAAGCTGGTGCTTTGGGCGATTATGTGCCAAACTCGGTTATTAAAGGTATGTTAGCCGCTATAGGTGTTATTTTAATACTAAAACAAATACCTCACTTAGTAGGCTTTGATGCTGATTTTGAAGGCGATGAAAGTTTTTGGCAAGCAGATAGCGAAAATACCTTTTCGGAGATATTAAAAGCTTTTAATTATTTTAACTTTGGAGCGGTATTAATAGGTTTTATATCGTTAGGCATTTTGATACTTTGGGAAACCAAATTTTTTAAATCAAAAGGCTTTTTAAAACAAATACCCTCGCCATTGATAGTTGTTTTTGTTGGGGTACTTATCAACGAATACTTATTGGGTAGTGGTTCGGCATTGGCACTTCAATCCGAGCATCTGGTTACATTGCCAATAGCTACCAACATAAATCAATTTCTCTCGTTTTTTACCTTCCCTCAATTCACGCAAATTACCAACCCCCAAGTATGGATAGTTGCCCTGACCTTAGCTATTGTAGCTAGCCTCGAAACCTTATTAAGTGTTGAGGCAATTGATAAATTAGACCCCCTTAACCGCGTTACACCAACCAACCGAGAGCTAAAAGCACAAGGTGTAGGTAACATAGTATCGGGTATGTTGGGTGGCTTGCCCGTAACATCGGTTATTGTACGCAGCTCGGCTAATTTAAACGCTGGGGCTAAATCAAAATTATCCGCCATTTTACATGGTATATTTATGCTAGTTTGCGTTACGCTTATACCTTGGTTGCTCAACAAAATTCCGTTGTCGGCATTAGCTGCTATATTAGTATTTACAGGCTACAAATTAGCAAAAATTACTTTGTTTAAAGAGTTTTGGCAAAAAGGCTACGACCAATTTGTACCTTTTGTAGTTACTATTTTAGCTATATTATTTACCGACCTGCTCGAAGGCATCTTGATTGGCATTGGCGTAGGTTTGTTTTTTATGATACGAAGCAACTTTAAATCAAGTGTGTTTATCATCAACGACGGAAATCAGTACCTTATGCGCTTACGAAAAGATGTTAGCTTTTTAAATAAATCGACTATTAGGCGTAGCTTAGAACGGATACCCGAAAATACTTTTTTGCTGATAGATGCTACACAAGCCGACTTTGTTGACCAAGATGTGGTAGATACTATCAACGAGTTTACACACCACGCTCATCTGAAAAATATTAAAGTAGAACTGAAAAAAAATAGCGGCAATAAAATGCACGCTTATTTTACAGAAAATATTTCTTAATTATTTTTATTTAAAATAAACACTATGGAAACTTATCAAAAATTACTGCTCGAAAATAAAGCATGGGCAGGCGAAAAAATACAAGACGACCCCAATTTTTTTAAACGCTTAGAGCAAATCCAAACGCCCGATTTTTTATGGATTGGTTGTAGCGATAGCCGCGTATCTACAAGCCGAGTGACGGGCACACAACCGGGCGAAATTTTTGTGCATCGCAATATTGCCAATATGGTGGTACATACCGACCTTAATTTACTAAGTGTGTTAGAATATGCCGTTGTGCATCTGAAAGTAAAACACATTATTGTGTGCGGACATTATGGCTGCGGCGGGGTTAAAGCAGCCATGACCAGCCATAACTTTGGCATTATTAACAAATGGTTGCGCAACATTAAAGATGTATACCGCATTCACGAAGACGAACTAAACAGCCTTGCCAACGAAGAACAACGAACCAACCGATTGGTAGAATTAAATGTACAAGAGCAAGTAATGAACTTAGCTAAAACATCTATCATACAAAAAGCATGGAAATATGACCATGTACCACACCTACACGGCTGGGTGTATGGCTTAAATGATGGTATTATCAAGCCCATTTTCGAGATGCCCGCAGGTTCGCCCATTGAACCACCTTATGCCTTTGACGATTTGTAGATGTATAAAAAACTGCTTCTTTTACTTTTGTTATAGGGTAAATTGAGCAGCCAGTTACTACTTTTTAATGCCGACACCAAATGGCAAAAAGAGCATTTTTTTTAGCTAAAGAATGAGTAAAAGATAAGTTGGACAAATAGAACATTAGTTTGCGCATCATAGAACGCGGATTCTCACAGATTTTTAATTTTATCTACAGACCATTTAAGTTTTACACATCTACTGCTTATGGCAACTGTTGTAGGTTAAAAAAAACGCCCTACCAATGATGGTAGGGCGTTTTTGGGTTTTGGATACTTAGAGTGGGGGGTAAGGTTTTGCCGCTTGGCGAAGAAACGGATTTCGGAGACGAAAAATGTCTGCCACCAATGAACTTGATACGAAGCACAAAACTTCATTTAACCACTGAACCGCCAATTTCTTGTAGGTGCTGTTAGTGGCTGGCATTATTGTCAATTTAGTTGTTTCGTTTTCTTCCATTTTCGTATTCTGTCTTTTGCGTTTTTAAATGGAGAAGAAGTATTGAGTTGTATCATTTTACCAAAAGTCCATTTGTCGTACCAAGCCATTTCATAAAGTTCTCCGTTCGTTTTGCTTTCAATTAATTTCAATATTTCGTTTGTCGTCTTGTCAAGTTTTTCGTTAAGCGTTTTGAAGTCGTCTTTTTCGTAGTCCTTGTAAAATTTTTGTGCAAGTAGTCCGAGTTCATTCCACTTAAAACCTGTTTCTGGAAAGTCAACTTCAATTCCTTTGCTTTTCTTGTCGTTCCACTTCAAAACCAATTGTCCCCAACCAACAAGATAAGCAACAAGGTTGTTGATACTCATTAGAGTATTTTTTGAATGTCCGTCAAGTTCTTTTTTTTCGGTTAGGTCAATTGGAATGTTGGCAAGTTCGGTTGTCAACTTTTTGTAGTTGTCAACTATTGCTTTTAGTAATTCGTCTTTGTCCTTCGGTATTGCCATTTCTGTTCAAATTGTCTGTTTGTTGGGTTGTCCGCTATGCTTGCCACTAACGTTGAGTATTTGCGAAGGCAGGGAATTCATTGTTCGTCTGCCCGGTACAAATGCCCAATTGAAAATATATTGTTGAAGTTAAGAACTAAAAGGCAAGTTTATAAATATCAGCCCGAACCACTGCTGATGCTTGCAGAGGCTGATGTTACATTGTCGAGCCCTGCTTTTGCAAATACTTTTGTTAGCGGAAGTTTTTAGTCCCACGGATTTTTGTTAGCCATAATTTCCGGCAATTTATTTTTAATTTCAGTCAAAAATTTTTGTCCTGAAAAAGTGATTGTCCCTTCGTGTGAAATATAAATTAACCAATCCGTTTCAAAGTTGCAATAAGCACATTCAATCCAATCAAAACCAAACGATGAAGTTTCAACCTCGTAGTTTATATTTTCATCTGTCAGCAAAAGAATTCTGTCGCCCCGAAATTTGTTTTCCTCTGATTTGAATAAGTCGTCATCAAAATAAACAAATGGATTTTGTGTCTTAGTTTTAGAAAGTGGCTCCCAATAATAGTTTTCATCTTTCCAAGAACCGAAATCAAATTTGTCTTTTAACGAGCTTTCAAGTATTTTAAATTCTTCATTTGTTAATCGTCGTTCAAATGAAATCGGTAAAACTTCTGGTAGGTCATTTACATTTAGTTCACTTACAAAAGTTATAAAGTTCGTCTTAATTGTGTCGACCATTTTCAAGTGTCCAACTTTGTCATAAACTTTGGTTCTTTCGTTAAACTCTGTCAAACAAGTTGTCAATATTTCGTTTTTGATAGTGTCTAAACCGTCTTTGCGTCCAACGAAATAATCAATGCCGTTTTTTAGGCTGTTCACTATATGTTGGTGCGTACTATAACCTTCCGAATGAAGTTTCAGAATATACTCTTTGGTCTTAATTACTATTTTTTCGGTGTCGGTCATAAAATTTCCGCTAACTCGTTAATATACGCACCTTTGCGCTTTTGCGAGGTATTGTTAAAAGATATAATTAATTATTTTGTTAGTATAAGTTATTGATAATCAATATTTTGTAAAAAATTATTTTTTTTGCAAGCCCAAACAATACAAAATGCGTACCTTTTTATTCGGTTTTTTTGTCCAATAAAATGACTTTATTACCCACAATTTTGGACACATAATGCTTCGTGCCTTGCTTGTCATCGTAGCTGCGTGTTTTGTTTTTGCCTGCCCAGTTATTTCAAATTGCGTTTACGGCACAGCCAACGGTCAGTTACATTAGTTGCTAATGTTTAACCCTACAAAGGTACAATAAAAAAATGGAAATAGGAAATAATTTTCAAAAAAAAGAAAAAATAATTTTTGGGTTTTCCTATCGGTACTTTGGTTAGGAATTAGTAAAAGATAAGTTGGACAAATAGAACATTAGTTTGTGTATCATAGAACGAGGATTTTCTTTTATCTGCGTTTTATGAGCAGAACAAACCATTTAAATTTTACACGTTTTTAGAATAGCTATTTAAAAATAATTTACGTAACCAAAGTGTATTTTGGCACTGCGTAGGTTAAATGGGTTTTCGGGCAGTTTGCCAATGGCATAACTTAGTCCAAATACACCTGCTTTGGTTTCGAGGGTTAGCCCAATGCCTGTGCCAATAGGTAGGCTGTTTGTGTTGGTATTATTAACGTTGTTTTGGGTATAGGCAATATCTCCGAACACAAAAAAGGTAGTAGCTCCGCCCACTAATAATCTATACTCAATGCTTAGTAAGTGGTATTGTGTAGCAAATATCGATTGTTCGTCAAAGCCCCTTAGCAATCGGTTGCCGCCAATGCGGTACACTTCGTTGGCAAGCAACAAATTTGACTGTATTAAGGCTCCTTGTAGCTCGGTTTTTAGGGTTGTTCGTTTGCCAAGGGGGGTGTATTTGCTAAGTTTATACTGTATTTGCCATTGTATTGGGTTTTGTTGTAGGCTGTCGTATTGTGCGGCAAAGTTGGTGTTTATGGCATCGCCAATGCTTAAAATGCGGGTGTTGGTTTGTATTTTTCGTAATCCAATCGAGGTGTTTAGCCAAATAGCTATGCCTTTGCGAGGATTAAAGCGGTAATCAAGGTGTTCAAGTTGGTATTCTAAGCCATATTGTTGGTTTTTAAAATCGAGCAATGCGGGTAATTTGCGGGTAGTAGCTACGGTTAAGCTATCAAGCGATAAAATGGTAGATGCTTTGGTTTGCCAAAATGCCTTTACATAATTATTGCCTTGTAGCAAATATTGGGCTGCTAATAGGGTGCTTACGTCGCGGTGTGTGGTGTCGCGGATAAATAACTCAAATGCTACATCTGCTCCTAAGGGCAAAACGGGTAAATAAGGGTAAATAACACGTGCTTTTAGCTGCCGCGATTTATTTTGGTAGCTTCTAAAAGCCACATCTATGGTTTCGGCGCTGCCTAATGAATTTTGTAGATTTAGGTTGCCTTCGCCCGTAATTTCGTATTTAGTTTGAGTAGTTACGGTACTACCTGTTTCGGTTTTTGGTATTACGCCCAATAACACATCAAACCTGCTGGCTTTTTTGCGTTTAAGCCACAAATTTAGTCGGGCTTGGTTGGCAATAAAATCAATGGTTGGGGTTTTATCTTGCTGCAAAAAAGTAAGTTCGTTTAGGCGTTTTTGTACCTGTTTAATGGTATTTTCGTTGTAGGGCTTATTAGTTTTTATACCTAAATACCGATACAAAAACGGTTTGCTGATACGTACATTGCCCAATACGGCTATGGTATCAAAGGTAATGTATTGTTGTTTGTCGAGCTGTAAAGTGGTATTTACGCCATTATTTGGGTTTATTTGGGTGTTTATTAAGGCTATTTTTGCAAACGGATAGCCATTATTTTCGGCATACACCAATAGTTTTTGCTGTAGTTGTTGTATACTTTGCCATTGCAAGGGTTGGTTGTTAAAGTTTTGAGGTTTAAATTGCACTTTATTTAGCCATTTGGGGTCAATGTTGTTTATTTTTAGGCTATCTATGTGGTATTTTTGCCCTACCCACAAATATGCATTAAGTTGTTTTAGGTTACGTTGCACACTATCAACAGATGCACTTAGGTATCCTTTTTGATGCAGTTGGTCAATTATTTTTGGTAAAGATGCCGCCTGTTCGGTGCTATCTTTAAGCACAAAACGGGTTTTAGTAGTTAGTTTTTTTAGGCTAATGCTGTCGGTATCAAGCCCATATAATTGCACCGTATAGTTTTGTGCCGATGTGGTTTGGGCAGCAAAAAACAGGTTTGCCCAAACAATAAATGTAGCAAAGGCAATAAAAAACGTTTTTGGGGTAGATGCGTTTCGAGTAAATATCATGGTAATAGGTTAATGTACTGTTAATGACGTACAAACATGCCCAAAGGCTGCTTTGGTATGTAAAAATTATTTTTAGGGCGTGTTTTTTAAACCTTAGGCAACTATATTGGTCTATAAGGCGTTATCTTTGTGGGTTAATTTGCCAATTAAATATTTAGCCAAGCCACAATCTAACCCAGTTTAAAAATACATTTCCAGATGAAGCACTATTTTTCTTTTTTTTCCATCATTTTGAGTAGTTTAGTCCTACTAACTGTAGGCTGTTTGCCCGACCCGCCAACGCAAGAAGACCCTTGTACCATAACAAGTACCATTCGCAACAAATACAACAACGATGCTATACGTTTAGCTATACGTATGCAACAAAACGGCAGTGGAGCCGACCAAGTGTTGGTATCCGAGTCGTTGATAGATAGGGCAATGAATGCTTTGAGTGCTGTTTATAATAGTAACTCGCCTGCCCGCGACACGGTGGTATCTACCTACGATATTCACACATTGCCCTACCCCGAGTTTGACGAGTTTAGGATAGAAGTAGATACCAACCAAACATGGGTAAAAGAGTGGGTGAAAGAAAAAACGCTAACCGGCAACGCCACCATAGACGATTTGATGACGACCTATGGCTTAACCGTCGAGGCTTTTTTGCCTTTATCGGTTAACTTTGTGGTGATAACCTCCATTGACCCCATCAACATAGCTGCCTTGGTAGATCATTTCGAGGCGGTGCCGGGTGTTATAACTGTTCAGTACGATGCTATTACTACTGGTGGCAACGATATAGTTGTACAAGATTTGGGTAGCATTGTTAAACTTACCTACAAAGTTGGCTACGACGATGCCTCGACGATTAACAACTGTACGGGCAATTGCGACAAGGTGCGCTCGTGGGTTTTTGATACCCAAGTAACCACCGATATTTGCGACTCGGAGTTTATCGAGAGTTTTGGTGACCCAGCGCCTTAGTAACGCAATAAAAATAAAGTACGAATTTGCCACTTTGCTATTTGCTCAAAAACACAATCATTCCCCCTTCGTTAACCAGGGAAGGAAAACCGTGTACGCCATATTGTTTTGAACAACAGTAGCTAACAATTAAGCACTTTAACAGCTTATTGTTTATTAGTAACTAACTATAATTTTGTTGAACAATAGACGGGTTAATAAATTATTTTCTTTAACACATAACTCACTGATTATCAATTAGCTAAAGTGCCAATATTGATGATAAAACTTATTTATGAACCTGTCTAATTATTTGCAACAAACTAATTAGCTTACCTAAGAGCACGGTGTGGGCTAATTAGTTTCTAAGCCTATTGATTATGACCCGTTTATACCTTATTTTATGGTTGATAAGCCCCTATTTAGTTGCGCAAAACACCTACAGATATCAACCTATTGCCCCTGTTTTGGGCGATGATATTGCTATTTATTACAACCCAATATACAATAATGTTGATTTAAACCCCGAAAAAAAGGCTATCTACGAGCAAATTATGCAGCAGTTGCAATATGTTATGCCAACTTACGATACGGTTACTTTGCGTACTTGTGATATTATGGGTATAAAATCGAAAAAAAGTAATCCTGTTTTGCAACAACCTACGCCTCATTTTTTGTACGATGCCGAGTATCTAGAAAACCCTTTAATGCGCTTCGATTCTGTTTGGTTTAAACCATTTAATTGTTTTGCATCAAAAAAACTGTTACACGGCACTGGTTTTTTACAAAAACAAGCCATTACGGTTTTGCATCCCAATAAAAAACAATTAGATAGTTTGCATTTACAAGCAGGTACTCAACTTAATATTGATGAGCAATGGTTAATTCCGCCACATTACGAAACGTATAAAAGGCAGATAGTAGCTAAACCCGGTTACGTAAAACCTATTTTGGTTACATCTGCCAAGTTAAGAACAGCTAAAGCAATTGCTACAACAAAACCCAATACGCTGGGACGAAGTTAAGTTTACAAAAATTGGAGAACTACAATGTTATTTAAAAGACAAGGGGTTTTATGTGAAAGAGAAGGGGGGTAAGTGGCATCTGTGAGCAAAGGTTGGTTTTTTTGAATGGTATTTTGTTAAGGCGTAAAAATCCCCCTTATGTTAATGATACATAAGGGGGCTTTTTTTATTTTGGGCAGATGATTAGGCGTAATTTAATATGTTTGTTAAGGTGCAACTATTAGGTTTACAGTTCAAACGATTCTAAGAATTTTGTGGTAAAGTTACCTGCTCTAAACTGTTCGTCTTTCATTAGTTTAACATGAAAAGGAATAGTTGTTTTAATGCCTACCACAATAAACTCGTCGAGTGCGCGGCTCATTTTATTGATAACATCTTCGCGGGTAGCGGCTCGTACAATAATTTTGGCTATCATCGAGTCGTAGTAAGGTGGTACGGTATAACCTGCATACACATGTGTATCAACCCGCACGCCATGTCCTTTTGCTGTGTGCAGTTCGGTTATTTTGCCGGGGTTAGGTCTAAAATCTTTGTAGGGGTCTTCGGCATTGATACGGCACTCCATGGCGTAAGCTTTGGGGTAGTGATCTTTGCCAGATATAGGGATACCTGCGGCTATTTTTATTTGTTCTTTGATAAGGTCAAAATCAATCACTTCTTCGGTTACGGTATGTTCCACTTGTATTCGGGTGTTCATTTCCATAAAATAGAAGTTTTTGTATTTATCTACTAAAAACTCTATGGTACCTACACTTTCGTAGTTGATGCTTTGAACGGCTTTTCGGGCGGCTTCGCCCATGCGTTGTCGTAGTTCTGGGTCTACGAATGGCGATGGCGATTCTTCGACAAGTTTTTGGTGACGGCGTTGTATGGAGCAATCGCGCTCGGACATGTGGCATACGTTACCGAATTGGTCGCCGGCAACTTGTATTTCTATGTGTCGGGGTTCTTCGATAAATTTTTCGATATAGATGCCGTCGTTGCCAAAGGCGGCGCCTGCTTCTTGTCGGGCGCTGTTCCAGTTGTTTTCAAAATCTTCTTCTTTCCATACTACGCGCATACCTTTACCACCGCCGCCAGCGGTTGCTTTGAGTATAACGGGGTAGCCGATTTCTTTGGAGATGGTTTTGCCTTCGGCGATGTCGACAATTAGCCCATCGGAGCCGGGTATTACGGGTACGCCTGCTTTTTTCATGGTTGTTTTGGCAGTAATTTTATCGCCCATTAGCCGTATCATTTCGGCGGTTGGTCCAATAAATTTAATGCCATAATCGGCACATACCTCTGCGAAGTTAGCGTTTTCTGCCAAAAAACCATAGCCAGGGTGAATGCCGTCGGCGTTGGTTATTTCGGCGGCAGCCATTATTTGGGGTATGTTTAGGTACGATTGTTTGCTGGCTGGCGGACCTATGCAAACTGCTTCGTCGGCAAATTTTACGTGTAGGCTTTCTTTGTCGGCGGTGGAGTACACCGCTACGGTTTTAATGCCCATCTCTTTACAGGTTCGGATAACCCGTAGTGCGATTTCGCCTCGGTTGGCGATAAGTATTTTTTTGAACATCTAAGCCTGTTTAATAAGAAACAAAGGTTGGTCGTAAGCTACGGGCGACATATCATCTGCCAATATTTTAACAATTTGCCCGCTGTATTCTGATTCTATTTCGTTGAATAGTTTCATTGCTTCGATAATACATAATACCGAGCCTTTGCCAACGTTGTCCCCAATTTTCACATAGGGGTCTTTGTCGGGCGATGATGAGCGGTAAAAAGTACCTACCATTGGCGATTTAATGGTAATTAAATTGGCATCTTCGGCAGTTGGTGCGGTGGTTTCGGTTGTTGGAGTAGGTGCAGACACGGGTGCAGGACTTAGCGTTACTGCCTGTTGTACGGGCGGCAAGGCATTTAAAGGTGGCTGCGGGTAGGGCATCATGGGCATTGCTACGGGAGCCTTGCTTGATGCCATAGCTTCGGTGTAAGCACGGGTGCGCACCAAGAGCGAGAAGCCCTCAGTTTTGAGCTTGAACTCGCTGATGTTGGTCGAGTCCAATAATTGGATAAGTTCTTTTATTTCGTTCAGTTCCATAGGTAAACGATATGCGGGAGTGCTAAGTTAAGAGATTGGAGGTGATGTGCTGGTAAGCATTTGGGTAAGGTTGGCATTTAACGCGCAAAAGTTTTGCTTGTTGAGTGTATTTATTATTCAACAAGCAAAACCATAGGTTTATTTTACCCGCTCCATGTATTCGCCGGTAGCGGTATTTACTTTAACTTTGGTACCTGTTTCTACGAAAAGTGGCACCATTACTTTAACGCCGTTTTCGAGGGTAGCAGGTTTTAGGGTGTTGGTTGCGGTATCGCCGCGCACGCCTGGCTCGCAGTAGGTTACTTCTAACACTACGCTTTGGGGTAGTTCGGCGGTTAGGGGTGTTTCGTTTCCGGCATTTATCAATACTTCTACGTTCATGCCTTCTACCAAAAATTGTGGAGCGTTGATAAGTGCTTCTTCAAAAGTAAGTTGGTCAAAGGTTTCGTTGTTCATAAACTGATAGCCCATATCATCTTTGTACAGATATTGATAAACACGTCGTTCAACGCGTACTTCGTCTATTTTGTGTCCCGAAGGAAAAGTATTATCCACTACTTTGCCTGTTGTTAGGCTTTTTAGTTTGGTACGAACAAATGCCGGACCTTTACCTGGTTTTACGTGCAAAAATTCAACAACTGTCCAAATGTCGCTGTTAAAATTCATACAAAAACCGTTTCTTAAATCTGATGTAGATGCCATAAAATGTAAAGCCTAATTTGCTTTTTTGTTGATTATTAGCTGGTTATAAATTTTGATTTTTCAAAAAAAATGCTATACTGCCTCTACTAGTTCTAGGGCGTTATTGGCTATTTTTTCGGTTTGGGGCATAGGTGTATTGTACGACCATTGTATGTACATAGCTCCCCAAGTAAATCCGCCGCCAAAGGCAGCGAGTACAATTTTGTCGTGTTTTTTGAGTTGTTGTTCCCACTCCCACAAGCACAAGGGTATTGTTGCTGCGGTGGTATTGCCATATTTTTGGATATTGAGCATTACTTTTTCGGAGGGCAAGCCCATTCGGTTGGCAGTGGCATCAATGATACGTTTGTTTGCCTGATGAGGTACTAACCAAGCAATGTCGTTGCCTGTTAGTTGGTTGCGTTCTAGTATTTCGGCGGCAACATCTGCCATACCGCGCACAGCAAATTTGTATACGGTTTGTCCGTCTTGGTAAACAAAATGTTCTTTGGCGGCAATAGTGGCATGGCTTGGTGGTTTTTGCGAGCCACCTGCGGGCATATTGAGGCTGTGTCTGCCGGCTCCGTCGCTGCGCAAAATGCTATCAATAATACCTGTGCCGTCGGTGGTAGCTTCTACCAACACGGCACCTGCTCCGTCGCCAAAAAGTACGCAGGTGGTGCGGTCTTCGTAGTTAACTATCGACGACATTTTGTCGGCACCTACTACAATTGCGCGGCGGGCGGCTCCATTTTCGACAAATTGCATGGCGGTGGTTAGGGCATACAAAAAGCCCGAGCAGGCGGCGGCAATATCGAAACTAGCAATGCCGCGTATGCCTACTTTGTCGCAGATGATATTAGCCGTTGCCGGAAAAGTCATGTCGGGTGTTACCGTTGCGCAAATAAGCAGGTCTATGTCGTGGGCATTAGTATTTGTTTTTTTGAGCAATAGTTTTACTGCCTCTACTGCCATGTCGGATGTTGCCAAGCCTACGCCTTTTTGTATGTGGCGTTCGCTAATACCAGTACGCGATTTTATCCATTCGTCGTTGGTATCTACCATTGTACCCAACTCTTCGTTGGTTAATATATATGGCGGTACATAGCCCGCTACGCCTGTAATAGCAGCATGGTGCTGTTTGCGAGCAAGTGTGTGTGATGTGTCGTTGTTCATAGATGCACCTTTTTATTTAGACGCAAACTTTGGAATTGGTCATTGGTCATTTTGATACACCTAGTGTTAGGGTGCCATTAAAAACAAGCAAAATCTGCTCAACTGTCGGTTGGTTAAGCAGATTTTGGATAAGCCAATACTATAAAACTTTGGTGGACATGTTGGTTGCCCAAGTTTAGTTGTTTTGGATTAGTCTTGTTTTGCTATTACTGCTTGTCCGCGATAGTAGCCACAGCTACCACAAACGTGGTGTGGTGCAGCGGGTGCTCCGCAATTGGTACAAGTACCAAATTGTGGGGTTTCTAGCTTATAGTGTGTGCGGCGTTTGTCGCGGCGGGTTCTCGAAATTTTTCGCTTAGGATGTGCCATTGTTTAGCGGTTTATTTTTTGTTATTGATTTTTTGTATAAAAGCAGTTTAGTATTGCTGATATTTTTGCCTATGTTAATTTTCGTCTTTTAGTTTTCCCAGTGCTGCCCATCGGGGGTCTATTGGGTCGGTTAATTCGCTTTCAAAAGCGGCTTTGTTGGTTTTTTGTATGGCTTGCAGTGCGTTTTGGTCGCAGGGTAAATTGCCATTGGCATCTCGGGGGCATAATGGGTTGCCCATGGGGTCGAGTGGGATAGCTGTTTTTATGGGTATGCACAGCACTATAAATTCGTAGATAAGTTGGGCTACGTTATAATGTGTCATATCGGGCGATAAGTAGATGATGTCTAGCTCATCGTCGGTGGCATTTTCGGGTACGTTGCCTATTTTCATTAGTACTTCTTCGTAGGCATCAATGGGTATGTCGAGCATCGCCAAGCAGCGGTCGCAGGGCAGTTCGATGGTTCCGCTAATGTCAAACAAAAGTTCGAACAGCGAATCTTTGTTTTTTTGAAACTCAAGCTCAACGGTGGTGTTGGCGTTTTTGATGGGTGAGTCTTCAAAGCTGGCAAAAAAATCGCTATCTATTTTATAGGTAAAGTAATGCGAGCCTTTCTTAAGCCCGAAAAATGGTATATCATATTGGGCAAGTGCTCGTTCTTTTTCGCGTTTATTTTTCAAGGTAAAACGGCTTTCGATTTTTATTTTTTTCAAGTGAGCAAAAAGCGGCGCAAAGGTAGCGCTTTTTTGTGTGCTGTGTATCACTTTATACAAAAATCTTTTTGGAGAAGTTTTTGGGTGATAAGTGATTGTTTTTTTAGGTTAAAAATGCCAACCCTTCTTGTAGTTCGTTTAGGCTAAAATGGTAGTTTACGGTTACGCCTTTGTGTATGCCATTTACCACATCGCCAATGCCTGTTTCGCGCCTAAATCGGCGGGTTTTGCCTGCTTTTTGGTAGATTTGTTGTAGTTTGATAATTTCTTGGTAATAAAATTGGCGCGTTTTACCTGCCAATACACAAGGGCGGTTCATCAAACACCACACTATATATAGGGGTTTTTGTGTGGTATTTTTTATGGTAAAATAGCGCTCTAAATCGCTTAGGTTAAGGGCAAGTGTTTCGGAGGGGTGCAGTTGGCTTTGTGGTAGGTATCGTTCAATGGTCATAAAAGTGCGCGTTTGCACTTTTATTTCTACAAAAGCAACGGGTTGTTGGGGGGCTGTTTGTCGGCATAGTTCAATATCGGGGTAGCCTTCGCGGGTTGTTTTAGTGGCTATTAGGTGTGGATAATGGGCGTTGATGGCGGCAATTATTTCGTTTTCGATGTTTTCGGAAAAAGCCACATCGCGCTCAAAATGGTATTGCCCCACGCTTTTGCCATCGCAGCGGGTTGGGCAAACAGTACAATCAAACACATTGGGGGTTATTTGGCGATACAACTTTTTAATGGTAAGTTATAGATGATGTAAAAAGTGATGTTTTATTTTGCTAAAAAAAACGGAATTAGGGTAATTTGATGTTACGCACTGCGCTATTTTAGCGTAGTGCGTAACATCAGGTATTTACAAATTTTAAGCGGGATTTTTATAGCCCTATTTAATCTTTCATTGCATCAAATGCTTCTTTGGATAAAGTAGTTAATGGTGGCAGGTTAAGTTTAGCAAGTGCCTCGTTTAATGCAGGTAGGTTTTGGTTGTTGATGTCGGCGAGGCGTTTTTGGGCATCTTTTATCTCTACTTGTAAACCGTTTAGGCGGGCAATATGCGAGTCGGTTGGGCGACCTTCGTAGCTTACTACTGCGCCATAAATTTTGCTTAGGTTTTCGCGTAGTTTTTCATCGTTCGAGAAACCCACATTGGTACCCTCTTTGGTAGCCATAATGTTTTTGCGCAAGTTGTTTAGGCTGTCGGAGTAGGTTTGTAGTTGTTTTTGCAATGCTTCGTTGTTGTTTTGCGGTTGAATTTGTGCTATTTTTTCGCGCATATCCACAATTTGAGCTGCCAAGAAAGCCAAATCTTCGGTGGTGTTATAAGCGTCCATGGCTGTTTTTTGCTGCAATTGTTGGTCGGCGGTGTTATGTGCCGATAGGGGGTCTTTGATTAAGGTAAGATAAGACTCATACTCTTTACCGTTTAGTTTTAGCTTAATTTTGTATTTACCGGGTGGCAGCAAGGGGGCATAAAAACCGCTATTATCTAGTGTCGAGCCACCTTTTACGGGTTTAGGAGGTTTCATTTGCATGTTCCAATCAACCACATTAATACCTTTGCGTTTGGTGCCGGGCATATCGTACAAAAATTTACCTTGGGTATCGTAAATCTCAATTTTTACATCGCCTTTTGTTACACGTTCTTTTAGGTAGTACATAATTTGGGCGTTTTCGTTGGGATTTCGTCCCACAAATTCGCCAGCATCTGCCCACGACCAGCCGTAATGTCCGTTTGTAGAGGGCGTAGGCGAGGTTTCGATAAAAGCTACATCGGCGTTTAGTATGTCGGATGATAATTTGCGAAGTGGCGTAATATCATCAACAATTAAAATACCGCGTCCGTGTGTGGCTATTACTAAGTCGTTGGTTTGTGGATGAATGGTAATGTCGCGCACCATGGCATATTCGGGTATGTTGCCTTTCATTACTGTCCAATTTGTGCCGCCATCAATGCTTACAAATAAGCCCATTTCGGTACCTAAAAACAATAGGTTTTTGTTTTGTAGGTCTTCTTTTATTTTGTGTGCAAAGCTTTTAAAGTCGGGGCTACTAAACAATGTCCATGTTTTGCCCAAGTCTGTCGATTTGGCTACATAGGTTTTGCAATCGCCGTATGCATGGTTATCGAAGGTGGCATAAACGGTGTTTTTATCAAACCTACTTGGCTCAATGCTGCTTACCCATGAGCCAGGGGCTATGCCACATTTGGCGTAGTTGGCGGCAAGGTTAGTCCATGTTTTACCGCTGTTTGTGGTTAGTTGCAGGTTGCCGTCGTCGGTTCCTACCCAAATTTGGTTGGCATCAAGCGGCGATTCGGCGATGGTAAAAATGGTGCAATGGTTCTCTGCCGAGGTGTTATCTTCGGTCAATCCGCCCGAGTTTTCTTGGTCTTGTTTTTTATGGTCATCGGTTGTTAAATCGCC
Source organism: Sphingobacteriales bacterium (assembly GCA_016718845.1). Classification (GTDB taxonomy): domain Bacteria; phylum Bacteroidota; class Bacteroidia; order Chitinophagales; family UBA2359; genus JAEUUX01. The sequence continues at coordinate 11,646 of JADKCK010000044.1, read as the reverse complement.
CGATATTTTTTGCCATGTAATGCCGCCGTTTTCTGTTTTATACAAATACTGGGCGCCTGTGTACAATATATTGTTGTTACTTGGGCTTTTTACAATGGGGGTGTTCCAGTTCCAGCGCAATTTAGCTTCGCCTGCTGCTGGGTATGGTTGGATGTCGAGTTGTTCGTTGGTTTTTAGGTTTATGCGCGACATATTTCCGCCTTGATATTCGGCATATACAATGTCGGGGTTCGATAGGTCGGGTTGCACCCAAAAGCCATCGCCGCCCATTAGGCTTTTCCAGTCGCCGTTGCGTATGCCGCCTGCCTTGCGCGAGGGGGCTGCCCACGAGCCGTTGTCTTGGAAACCAGTATACACATGGTATGGTTGTTGATTATCAACTGCTACGTGGTAGGCTTGCGATATGGGCAGGTTTTTGAGCAGTATCCAGTTGTTGCCTTTGTCAAAGCTAACATACACGCCGCCGTCGGTGCCTAGGTATAGGTGCGAGGTGTTTTGGGGGTTAATCCAAAGGGCGTGGTGGTCGGGGTGTACGCCGCCGCCAAAGTATTCGGGTTCGGCAAACGAGTAACCGCCGTCGGTGCTGATAGAGAAAGTAAGAGCTGGGCGATAAACGCGTTTAGCATCGGTTGGGTCGACGACTAAGGTGCTAAAATAAAACGGACGAGCGGTAACGTTGCTGGTGGCACTTTGTGCTTTCCAGGTTTCGCCGCCATCGGTAGACATATACAAGCCTGTTTCTTTTGCCTCAACAATGGCAAACATATTGTCGGGAGCCGATGGTGCAAGTGCAATGGCAATGCGTCCTAAATCGCCTGTGGGCAAGCCGTTGGTGATTTTTTTCCAAGTATCGCCTCCGTCGGTGCTTTTGTACAAGGCACTGGCTTTACCGCCCGAGTCGAAGCTGTGCGGTGTGCGTCTAAATTGCCAAGTAGTGGCATACACAATATTGGGGTTGTTTGGGTTAATGAGCACATCGGCACAACCTGTATTTTTGTCTATGTACAGTGTTTTTTTCCATGTTTTACCGCCGTCGGTGGTTTTAAACAAGCCTCGTTCTTCGTTTGCGTCCCATAGGTGTCCGGGTGCTGCCACCAAAACTATATTTGAGTTGGTTGGATGAATGGCTATTTTGGCAATATGTTCGGTGTTTTCTAAACCCACACGTGTCCAAAACTCGCCTCCGTCGGTGGTTTTGTACAAACCCGTGCCAACCGATGTGGTGTTGCGCATATTGCTTTCGCCGGTGCCAACCCAAACGGTTTCGGGGTTTTGTTGGTCAATGGCAATATCGCCAATAGATTGGCAGTATTTGTCAAAAACGGGTTTAAACCGCGAGCCGCCCGTGGTGGTTTTCCACACGCCACCACCTGCCGCACCTACATACATAATACGGGGGTCTTTGTTTACGCCGGCAATGGCTGTTACACGTCCACTCATGGCAGCGGGTCCAATATGTCGTGCGGCTATTTTGCTTAGGGCAGCCGATTTTAAGGGCGTATTATTAGCGGTAGATTTTTTGTTTTGAGCCTCGGAAGGTATGTTGTTTATCATAAAGATGATTATCAATAAGAGTATTTTTTGCATAAATTTAGGTATTTAATTTTGGGTTAATGAAGTAAATAGTGAGTGCTTATTTTTTTGCGGGCATTTTAAACAAGTTATCATCTATGGGCTGGTTGATAAGTGTTTTGGTGATAGTTACTTGTTCGCCTATGCTGTGTGGCACCACAATTCCGTAGTCGGTTTTTTCAAAGTTCGAGTAGGTTTCTTCGTTTCGTTGTTCTTTATCGCCTAATTTTACTTTGGTCACTTTTTTTAGGGTTTGATACGTTTCTGTATCTATGTAATGATAGATTATTTGCCCTGTTTTTAGGGTTAAACGCACCACATATACGTCTGTTCCTTCAAAATCGTCGGTGCCAAGGTACTCGGCGGTACTACCATTTTGGGCATAATTGAGCAAGCCACCTGTTATGTCCCATTCAAATTGGGTCGTTTTTACGTCTTCTTCGGGCAGTGGTTCGGCGTTTTTGTTGCCGCCAAAGGGGCGTATTGCCCAGCCTGCGTTGCCCTCAATGGTAGTTACCATCGTTTGTCCTTGCAACGAAAACTCGTTTCTGAGGGCTTTATTGGGTATGATATACCTTTTTATGGGTGCTTCTCTGCCCTGTCCCATGTCAACTTTACCCTCTTGGGTTATGGTTTTTATGGCGTTGAGTTTGGTTGTGCCACCCATATTTTCGAGGGTTTTGTTGATGATTTCGTCGGCGGTTTGTGCTACAAGCATGTTGGTAGAAAGGATTAAGGTGAGTAAATAAAGCGAAAATTTGTAAATGTGCATATAAATTTACATTTTAGTAAGGTGATGAAAAGTGGATTTTTGAGTGCTACAGGGTATAAAAATGGGCAAAAAGTGGTATCTTGTGCCGCAATTTGGGTAATTTTGTTGCAACTGAATTACGCTGCAAAGATACAACAAACTGCTAGGGTTAGCAATTACAAATTTTGTCAAAAATCGGTTGTGTGCTTACACAAAAAAATTAACCGACAGGATTTCAGGATTAACAGGATTTAGTAGCCCTGCAATCTAATAGTGTTGGGATAAATAGTCGCAACGTTTTTTTTCAAAGTTTTTTTGTAATATTACTTTGAGGTTAAGCAATAAGAGTAAACACTTCTTGGTAGTTTTTAGTATAATTAAAAAGAAAAAAATAAATAATATGCCCCGTTTTAAACTTATCTTAGAATACGATGGCGAGCGCTACAAAGGTTGGCAAGTGCATAAAAGCGAGCGCAGTGTAATGGGCGAGCCGTTTGAAATATACGGTGCCGAATTACGCTGCAAAGATACAACAAACCTGCAGGCTTGACAATTACAAATTTTGTCAAAAATCGGTTGTGTGCTTATACAAAAAAAATTAACCGACAGGATTTCAGGATTAACAGGATTTAGTAGCCCTGCAATCTAATAGTGTTGGGATAAATAGTCGCAACGTTTTTTTTCAAAGTTTTTTTGTAATATTACTTTGAGGTTAAGCAAAAGAGCAAGCACTTCTTTGTAGTTTTTAGTATAATTAAAAAGAAAAAAATAAATAATATGCCCCGTTTTAAACTTATTTTAGAGTATGATGGCGAGCGGTACAAGGGTTGGCAAGTACACAAAAGCGAGCGCAGCATAATGGGCGAGCTAATTGGTGCGTGCCGAAAGGTTTTTTTGGACGAGCCGTTTGAAATATACGGTGCCGAGCGTACCGACTATGGTGTACATGCTTTGTGGCAGGTTGCCCATATTGATGTCAAAACAATTTTTTCGCCCTATATTATTTTACGGCAGTTAAACGACAATTTACCGCCCGACATTAATGTGTTGCAATTGGACGAAGCACCTAAACCTTTTCATGCTGCCCACGATGTAGTGGCACGTAGCTATATTTACCAAATATCGAAGCGTCGCCATGCTTTTGGTAAAAAATTTATGTGGTGGATTAAAGACGAATTAGATGTGGAGTTGATGCAACAGGCTGCCAATTTGTTGGTTGGGCAACATAATTTTAGGAGTTTTGTGGCAGATAAAGAGCAACACACTGCCAATACCGAGTTGCTGCTGTGCAAGGTACATAGTGTGGGCAGTATGTTATATGTACATTTGGTGGCTCGTTATTTTTATCCTAAAATGGAGCGTCGGATGGTGGGCATGTTGGTAGATGTGGGGCGCGAAAAAACGTCGCTTGATGCAGTGCGTAAATTAGTGACATTACCTACCGAAACAAGTATGCTAACAGCACCGCCTGCGGGTTTGTTTTTAGAGCGGGTTTATTATGGCAGCGAAGAGATAGACAAACAGTTTCAGACGTTGCTGTGATACGTAAGGCTGTGCAGGTTGTTTTTATTGAACAAACTCGTAGCCCTTTGCCTTACAACTCTTTTACACCATCTTGTGCGCTTACGTCGTAAATGCCAAGCCGTAAACCTGTTTGTTTGTGGTATTCGTTGGCTACGGTTATTTTAAAATCTTCGAGTAGTTCGTTTTTTACAATAGCAATAGCACAGCCGCCAAAGCCAGCTCCGGTCATTCGCGAGCCAACGCAACCTTCGGTGTGGCGAGCAATACTGCTTAGTGTGTCGAGTTCAAAGCCGGTTACTTCGTAGTCGTCGCGCAGCGATTGGTGCGAGAGGTTTAGCAGTTCGCCTACTTGTATCCAGTTGCCTTCGATAAGTGCTTTTGCGGTTTGGGTTACGCGCGTATTTTCGGTAATTACGTGTCTTGCTCGGCGCAATAGGGTGGGGTTGTCAATAAAATCGAGGTCGTTTAGTGTGGCTTCACAAAGTTGTTTTATTGCCGAGTGTTTTTTGATGATATTGAGTGCCTGTTCGCATTCTGCTTTTCGCTCGTTGTATTTCGAGTCGGCAAGGGCTCGGGGTTTATTAGTGTTTAGTATCACCATAGCATATTTTCGCATCTGAAAAGGTACATATTGGTATCTTAATGTATCACATTCGAGTAAAAGAGCATGGTTTTGTTTGCTCATAGCTACCGCAAATTGGTCCATAATACCACATTTTACCCCTACAAAATCGTTTTCAGCTTTTTGGCATAGTATGGCTAGGGTTACGCGCATAAAATCGTTTTGGTTCAAGTTTTTTTTATACGATTGATTAAATAATACATAAGCTACCACTACTTCTAATGCTGCCGACGACGACAGCCCGCTGCCCATTGGCAGGTTGCTATCAATAAGCATTTCGAAGCCTGTTTCGAAAATACGCAGGTGTTTTTTTAGCTTTTGTTGGCTTTTCCATAGTTTATAAATAACACCTAATGGGTAGTTCATCCAATTATTAGGTCGTTTGGCAAAGCCTTCGGTGTCAATATCTACGGTTAGCTCGCCGTTGTTATTAATAGATTGTATGCGTATAAGTTTGTTGGTAGTGGGGCGCACAGCGGCTCGTATGCCTTGCGAGATAGCTATGGGCAATACTTGTCCGCCATTATAGTCTATGTGTTCGCCAATAAGATTTACTCTGCCGGGCGAAAAATAATATTGTACGCTTTGTTCGGCGGTGCTGGTGCCAAATCGTTCTATAAATAAAGTTGTTAAATCGAGCATTAATAAAAAAATGTTTTTGGGTTGTTTATTACAAGTTATGGTTGCCCAACAAGCAGATTTTTGCTAAAGTCAGGGTATTTTTAATTTTTGGATGTTTGTAATTGGGCTTAGTTGCTTAGACCGCGCCAAGATACAAAAAAAATGACAACGGCTCTATAATCTTTGTATGATTATAGAGCCGTTTTATTTAAAAATCTTTCTTGTATGTGAAATAAAAAGTAGAGCCTTTATCTTTTTCTGATTCGAACCAAATACGCCCGCCATGTAATTCGACTACTTTTTTACAAATGGCTAATCCAATGCCTGTACCACTGTAAGCAGTACTTAATCGCTGAAAAATCATGAATATTTTTTCGGAGTAATCTTTTTCGATACCAATACCGTTATCTGATATAGTAAATAGCCACTCGGTTGGTTCTTCTTGTACGCTTATATTAATAATTGGTGCTATTGTATCTTTCCTAAATTTTATAGCATTGCTCAATAAATTTTGGAACAGTTGAAGTGTTTTTGTTTCATCGGCGTTAATAACGGGTAATGTATCGGCATAATTAATTTGGGCGTTACATTCTTCGATAGCAAATCGGAGATTAGAGGTGCATTTAAGCAGCAAATTGGACAGCACTATGGGTTTTACTTGCATTTTTGCTGTTCCGACGCGCGAGAAGGAGAGTAAATCTTTGATGAGGGTTTGCATTCGTCCTACAGCATCAACAATAAATAAAATGTATTCTTTCATTTCATTGTCGAGCGTATTTTGATAGCGTTTGGCAAGTATTTGCGAGAAGCTACCGATAATACGGAGGGGTTCTTGCATATCGTGCGAGGCTATATAGGCAAACTGTTGCAGTTCGTTGTTAGATAGTTGAAGTGCTTGGGTTTTGTCTTGCAGTTCTTTGGTTCGTTCTTCAACTCGTTCTTCTAGTTGGTGTTTTATTTCTTGCAGGCTAGCGTCGCGTTTTTCTACTTGAAGAAGCATGTCGTTAAATACCTGCGATAATGTTCGCAGCTCAATATCGCCAGATTCAGTTACTCGGGTAGCGTAATCTTGTTGTTTGGCAACATTTTGCATGGTATCAATTAGCGAAGAAATAGGCGTAGAAATAGCTTGTTGCAAAAACAAAGCAGAAACTATGCCTAACACAAGGCTTATTAGTACAACTATTAGCGTAGTAGCAACAAGGTTGAGTAAAACCTTGTTTTGTGCCGATTTTTTTTGTATATAAAAATAACCATGTATACTGTCAACTGTAAAATAGCAGAAGGTATGTAAGGTATCATTTTTTATATAGCTGTATAAAGTTTTAGAAGAATCTGGCATTGTTCGAGGCAAAGAATAACGAGTAGTGTCTTTATGAAAGGCAGCAAATACTGCTCCGTTTTGGTAAAGAACATAAGCACTAAGCACACTAGTATCAGATTGGAAGGCTTTTAGCGTTTTTTCCGCTTCGTTAATATAGGCTTCGCCAAAAGAAAATGGCACCTGAACATTGTTGCTCATTACTTGGGCTATTGTCTCTAAGTTTTGCTGTTCGCTTTGCCCAAACATACGATAATAACTTACAGTAAGGAGCGAACCGCACAGAAAAATGGAAAAAACGGCTGTTAAAATTTGTAACAGCAGTAGCTTATTTTTTATAGAGGATATTATTGGCATTGCTTAAATATGGTTCAGCCCTCTTACAGAATTTTTAGTAAAGAGAGTATATTTGAGTTTGGCATAGATGTTATTAGATAAAAACTATTTTATGAGATAGTTTTATTAAAAAGGTCAATGCCATTTTTACTGCAAATATAGTGCCTTATTTTAGTTAGATGCTAATCCTAACTTAAGTAATTGAGAATTTATTTTAAAATAATTATTGTTAATAAGAGATGTGTTTATTTTGAACTTGATTTTGTTGTCTTCTCTGTAAAAACTTATATGACCACCGTCACTAATAAAATCCTCATTATCTCCAATCAAAAGTGTACTTTTAGATTTTGACTGACAAAGCTTTTTGACCATATCTTGTCCTACCGAGTTATCGGCATATATCATGTGTATTCTTTCCAAGCAGTTATGGTCGGATAAAACTCTTGCAAGGCTTTGATATTGATAAACCGCAATAGGTTTGTCTTTAACTTTATATACTTCGGCTATTTTTTTGATAGATTGATAGATGTCTTCGTTACCTAAAATAACAATTCGGAAAGAATCTGCTGCTGCATTACTATTCCAATCTGTATATTGAGAAAATTTATATATATAGGCTGCTTTCAACGAATACTCATTGGTAATGGCATAGTTTTGAGCTTGCAAATAGGTACAGCAATGCCATGTTGCAAAACACAACAAAAAAACCGTTAGATATTTAGATAAAGTATTTATTTTAAACAGATTATTAATGCTAAACATAAAAAATGAATTAAAGACTATATGTAGATTACGATTAAGGTAGTAGGTACTGTGTTGGCAATTGTTTAGTTTGTTGTTGTTTTTATTTATGAGATAAAAATGAAACTAAACTTAGTTGTAATGTATTTGAACACAAAAAAGGCAAAACTGCAAAAACAGTTTTTTTTAAAAAATATTAAATTTATTCGCCATATTTTCAGTCGCAAATAAATACAATACCTCAAACTAGGTAAGTAAAAGTCTTTATTATTTGACGGTAGTTACGCGAATGTAACCTTTAATATTGGTAGGCATTTCTCGAAGGTGCAAGCGTGCTATGTATATATTTTGTATTCTATTTTCGTTAAATAACTTACTAAATGTACTTTCAGCTTTATCCGAGCTTATTAGTTTGTTATCAACATAAAGAATAAGCACGTTCCAGTTTTCGAGAATGTTTAAAACTCCTTTGTAAGTAATTTCGGTGCTGTAAAACATATCTTTCAAAAGAGATTCTTGGGTCCTGTGTTGCCCAATTCGTTTGCTATCTAGCTGTGCAACGCTAGTAACAAATTGTTTGTCGTCATACAAATCAATGTCGCCTAACTGTTCTACAGACATTTGTACGAAGTCTAAAACAGAAAGTTGCATTTGAGGGGTAGTTTGTGCATGAATTAATGCACAAAATGACATTACTGTCACAAAAGCTAAGTATTTTAACATAACGGGTAGGGAATTTGCCTTTGGGGTGAGTGTGTGAGTAGCCAAAATTAGTAAAAATTGAGAAGTAGATAGGGATATTAGGGATAATACAAACACACATTTTTAATGCTATGTATTTACAAAGCAGCAAAAATGTGCGTTTCAAATAAAAATTATCTAACAAAAACACTTGCCTTTTTTAGGGTAGCAATTCGAAAAAAAACTGTTTTTGTTTTTCTATTTGGTGTTTTTTATTTAAAACAATAGCGTGTAGCTAAGTTTGCTTGGTATTAGGTAGATTAATAATATAAGTTTGATAACTTTGTGGTTATAAACTTACTTGTACTTGGTTTAAAATAGTTGTAATTAATTGCTCTGATGCGTTTTTGCGCGGAAGTTTGCTACATAAAAACAAACTAAGTTCGGGGTCGTCGTTTTGTGTGGTGGTGCTGTTGGCTATAATGCTTTGTTGTTGAGTAGCGGTAGGGGTATTAGCTGTTACTGGTGTGGCTATTTCGTTGCCCATTGGAATAAAACTTGTATGGCGATTACGATGCTTTTTCATACTTTGAGTAATTTAAAGAAATTATTGTTTAATTTATTGTTTATATTTTTCGAGTAAAATGTTAGGTTAGTCAACATAACCCATTTTTGTTCCATAGTCGCGCAAGGCGCTTTTAAGCAAGCTACGCCCTCGGTTTAGGCGCGAGCGTACAGTGCCTACTGGTATATCTAATATTTTACTCATTTCGTCGTAAGTAAAACCTTCTACATCGCACAAAAGCACAGCGGTTTTAAAGGCTACAGGTATTGAGTTAATAGCTTTTGTTACCTCATCGCCCAACATGTCCTGAAAAATTTCGTGACGAAGGTCTAGGTATTTCCCTTGGTCGGGGTCTTCCGAGTCGTGATATTGTCCTATTTCTTCGTAATCTATTTGTTGTGGCAAACGGTTTCGACGGCGATATTCGTTTATAAACGTATTTTTAAGTATTTTAAACAACCATGCTTTGGCGTTACTTCCGCCAACATACGAATGGGTTGAACGATAGGCTTTTAGCAATGTTTCTTGCAATAGGTCGTTTGCGTCGTTTTCGTCTAGGCTTAGGTGGTAAGCAAAGTTATATAAGGCATTAATGTGCGGTATAAATTCTCTGAATACTGTATCGCGCTGTTCTTTTTCCGATACATCAAAAGAAAACATATCGTCATTATCAACAACATCAAAGTTATCTGTGGTGTTGTTTTGGTTATTTAGTGACTGTGGTGCATCGTCGTCGGTGTTGTCGTCATCGTCGATGCGGTAATCTTCAAACATAGTGGGCTTGCGGTGCTTTTTAATGATATATGTAGGTAAAGGTGTACTACCTGCACCTGCAAAGATACTGCTTTTTTTCGTCAGAAGTAATTATTTTGCAAAAAAGTAGCCTAATAATGGGCATTTTGTATTAAAATAATTCGATTTTGGTTAAGGATATAGCAGTTAAGTTAAATGTTTAAATGCTGTAAACCAAAAAAGTCGTTTTTTTGCAACTTTTACGAGCTAAATAAATAAAATGCGAGGCTTTTTTGAGTACACAAAAAAAATAGCTTATTTATCGTCTATGTCTTGGCTAATGTTAAACAAAAATTCTTTTTCTTCTTTCGACAGACTGTCGTAGCCACTATCGGCAACCTTGTCTAATATAGCATCTACTTTTTCTTGGCGTGTGCGGTTTGTACCTGCTTTATTGGGTTTAGCACTAGGGGCGTTGGTTGTTACTTTTTCGGTTGGGCGGCGATACACTACGCGGGGTTGTTTGGGTTTTACAAACAAATTTTTTAGGTTATTTAACCATTCGCCAAAACTGTATCTATACCAAGCTTGTTGTGCATACACATAACCCAATAACATACCCCCTAAATGCGACAAATGCCCGCCCGCATTACTTTGACTAAGCATTAATAACTCGTATACTATTATAAATATAGATATGTATTTAATAGGTACTCGCCCTAATATTATTAGTGATACATTAAAATTAGGTTGTAGGGCAAACATAGCACCTAATAATGCCATTACTGCTGCCGATGCCCCTACTAAGTACGAGTCGTTGATGGCTGCATGAAAAACAGGGAATAAATTATATGCCGTTAAATAGGTTAAGCCACCCACCAAACCACCTAACAAATAAATAGGTATGATGCTTCGGCGAGGCACAAAATCGGACAATAACATACCCAAAAAGTACAAACCAAGCATATTGAACAAATAGTGCCATATACCATCGTGTAAAAACATATAACTACCCAACGACCAAATTTGTGCAATAAGCTTACTAAAAGACGCGGGTAAGTAAAATAATTTAACTGCTGGAGCTATATTTAAACTAAACAAAAAATCAACTAAGCCAATGGTTCCTGTTATCAAAAATAACAAGGTATTGAGCAATATTAACTGCCCAACAGATCCTTTGTTGTAGTACCAAATGCGTAAATCGTTCCAAATAGTTGTTTCGGGATACATAAAAATTAGAGGGGTTAAAAACTATCTAATGCTATAACACTTAAAAGGGGTAAATTAGTTTCCTAAAATGTAATTTTTTTTTTCGATAACCGTTCTATGCCTACTTGGGCAAACTTTACAGCTAAATTAAGTAGTTTTCAGAAAAAATAGCTATTTTTGAGGCACACTTTGCTAATCAAGTAATTTTTAGGTAAAATAAAATTAGATGAAAAATATTTTCGGTAAATTATTGAGTTATGCCATACAATTATGGTTGTATGCAACGGGTACTCGTGTAGACTTAAATAAAGACAAATGGTTACAATCTCCAATGGGTGATGCGGGCAAGATAGGGGCAGATTTTTACCACCGATTTGCTACCAAAGAGCATTTACTTTGCACCATTGATGCCAATAACAGTGGTTTAATACCCAATTTTGATGCTTTAAACGGGCAAGGTTTTAACGCCCAAACGGTGCAAGCTACCATCGGCGATTTTTACGAGCATACAGCAGATTATCAGTTAGAGGTATGGTCGCAGTGGTTTGGCATAATAGCCCCTTTTGCTAAGGTACTTATTAGCTCGGTTAGCCGCCAAATAGAGCAACTTAATATACCCCTTCAACCATTAGAAACCAGTAGGGGCATGAGTAGCCAAATTATAAGCCTTACTAATCCAATCACCCAAAAACAAGTATACGCTTGTTGGTTGCGCAAAACTCGCTTATCAAACCAAGTGGTTTATGCGGGTTTTTACAGTATTTGTCAGCCACCCTTGCACAATAACCCCTGTGTTAAGGTCGTTTTTCCGTTGCCCAATGGCAATGTAACGGTATTATTATACCCGCAAAGGCAAGCCGATGGGTCGTTTAAATTATTATCGGAGGGCAAACGCATTGGCGAAACAGGGTATTATAGGGTGCATAATTTGGGCAATAATCGGGTGGCAGTCCGTTTTATTCCGCTTAAAG
>JADKCK010000043.1 GCA_016718845.1 Sphingobacteriales bacterium | reverse complement strand
AACGTATCGGATATTTCTGACCAAGAAATCTGTCAAGGTTATTCAGGAACATTAGCATTCCCATTAGAGGCTTATAACGCTAGTTATGGACCAGCTCCAACACCAGCCGCAGACTATACATTGGCCTATGTCTTAACCGACAATAGCGACAATATCTTAGCCACGGAAATAATGGGCGCACCATTCAACACGGTAAGCAATACTCCTAGCTTTATGTACAGCGGCTTAGCTGCTGGCACCTATCGCATGTACGAAATCATTTATCGCACTATCGACGGACCGCTCATCGACGGACCGCTCCCTGGCACATTTACTATTAATACAGAGGTAACGACTATTGATGGAACAATCGCTGCTATAGAACTTACAATAGGCACTTGTTTAGAGAGCGCTTATAGTAACATCTACATCAACCCTGCACCTATTGCAGATGCTCCAAGCGATGTAACAGAATGTTTTAGCTATACCTTACCAGCCTTAACAGTAGGCAACTACTTTACAGGTACTGGTGGCACAGGCACTGCCCTATTTGCAGGCAATATAATTGCAAGCACACAAACTATATATGTGTATGCAGAGACAGGCACTACGCCCAACTGTACAGACGAAGAGGATTTTTCAGTAACCATCAACAACTGCGCAACCTCTACCATAGGCAACTATGTATGGGTAGACCTTAACAACGATGGTATCCAAAACGATGGACTTGCATCGGGTGTAAATGGCGTAGTTGTCAATTTACTAGATGCTTTGGGCAATCCAGTATTAGATAGTAATGGTAATCCTATTACAACCGTTACTGCTAACGATTCAAATGGCAACCCTGGCTTCTACCAATTTACAGGCTTAGCACCAGGCAATTATATTGTACAAGTAGTACTGCCAGTAGGTGCTACTTTTGCTAGCAACCAAAATGGCAGTGCAATTAGCAGCAGCTCCAACACCAGCAATACAGACTCTAACATAGCCAATACCGCAACAGGTCAAACAGGTATAATTACCATAGGCATTGGCGAAACCATCAACAGCGTAGATGTAAGTTTGGCTCCACCAGCATGTACAGCAGGTACAGCTACTGCACCAGCGGTAGTATGTTCGGCGGCAAGTGGTTTAAGCACCATCGACTTAGCTAGTTTATTAACTGGCGAAGATGCAGGTGGTACTTGGACAGATGATGCTAATGGCAATACCGTAGGTGCTACTTTAGACCCTAACGGCGTAGCAGCAGGTGTATATACCTTTACCTATACCGTAGTAAACGGCACTTGTACCGATAGCGAAACAGTAACAGTACGTATCAACCAAACACCAACCTTTACTACAGCAACAAATTGTACGGGTGCTAATGGAACACTCACAATTAATGCTACTGGCGGTTCGGGTATTTATTTGTATTCATATGAAGATGGAGCATTTACTGCCAACGACCAAAGTCCTTCTTATCCTAATGGAACAGTAGTGACTGTTGTGATACGAGATTTTGCTAACCCAAGCTGTGAATATACTGCTGATGTTACTGTAAACTGTACCTGTCCTACCTATGCCCCAGCTATAAGTGCTACCTTAAATGGCAATATTGTAACATTAGGTCAATTGGCAGCAGGTATTTGCTCGGGTTCTGATGTTGAATTCACCATCACCGACCCCAACGGTTCTGTATCAAGTTATAGTTGGATAGCATGGTCGGGTTGTTGCAACAGGAAGTAGCAATACTATCTCATTGCCAAACATCCAAAACGACTTAACGTTGATTTTGACCATCACCTATACTAATGGTTGTACAGTTGTAAGACAAGCAACCATCAAGGTTAATCCATTGCCACTTGCTAACGTAGCAACAAGTTGTACAGGTGCTAACACTACTATTAGTGTAACCACTAATGGTAATAATACCGTAACGGTTCAAAATGCAGGCAATACAGTGGGTACTATTACACTTACAGGTCCTGATGGACTTGGAAACTTTGCAGGTAGCTTAAGCAGCGGTTTGTTGCCAAACACTACTTATACGGTTGTAGTAGTTACTCCGGGTACTACTTGCTCGGTATCATACAATATCACAACAGCCCCTGCTTGTTGCCCAGGCAATCCTACTTTGGCTAACAGTGGTCCTGTTTGTGCAGGTTCGCCTGTTACCTTAACGACTACCTTGCCAGTAGGTGCAACAGCTACCTCTTATGCATGGTCTGGTCCGGCGGGTAGTGCTACTACTACCAATGGTAGTGTAACGATACCTAACATGACCCCTGCCAAAGCAGGCGTTTACAATGTAACCGTAACTTACAGTAATGGTTGTACAGGTGTTGCTTCAACAACTGTAGTGGTTAATCCAAAACCAACTATTACTTCTGCAACAGCAAGTTGTGTAAATGGCAGCGGACGTATTACCGTAGTGGCTACAATTGCAGCCCCTGGTAGCATAGCTACTTATAGCATACCTGGTACAACTAATGCTACAGGTATCTTCAATGGTCTATCTGCTGGAACTTATACCGTAACGGTAACAAGTGCTGCGGGTTGTACAAAAACAACTACCGTAACAGTTGGTAACTGTGGATGTCCTACACCAGTTGCCTCAAACAATGGTCCTATTTGTGCTGGTTCGGCTTTGAGTTTAAGTGTTAATCCAAACTTACCTACGGGCGTAACGGCTACTTATGCATGGAGTGGTCCTGCTGGTTCATCAACACAGCAAAACCCAACCATACCTAACATGACCCCTGCCAAAGCAGGTACTTATTGTGTAACAGTAACTTATAGCAATGGTTGTACAGGTGTGGCTTGTACTACCGCAGCATTATCACCCGCTCCTGTAGTAACTATCAGTGGTCCTGCATCGTTCTGTGCGGGTAGCTCGGCTACCTTAACCGCAGATGGTGGTGCTAGTTATGCTTGGAGCAACGGTTTCAATACTGCCGCTACCAACGTAACTACAGCAGGCACTTATACCGTAACGGTAACAAGTGCTGCAGGTTGTACTAAAACAGCTACTAAATCGGTAACTGTAACGGCACTTCCTGCCATAGCAGCCAACGTTAACTGTACCACAAATGGTGCTACTGTAACTATTAGCGGCACTGCTACCTCTTACACTTTAAATGGTGTAACGCAAAACAGCAACGTATTTACAGGCGTAGCCAATGGTACTTATACCGTTAGTGCTACTAATGCAGCAGGTTGTGTAGGTACTACTAGCGTAACAGTTAACTGTAATACTTGTGCTGCCGAGGTTGGCGATGTAGCGGTTAATGATGTTGTATGTCCTGGCGATCCATTTGTAGTAACACCTAACTTTAACAGCCCCGCAGTTGGCTATGCTAACTATATTTTAGTGGCAAATGCAGCAGGTGTAATTGTAGAAGTAGCTCCGGCAACAAGTGGTGTAACACAAACGTTAAGCACCTCAACAGCAGGTACTTACAATGTATATGCTTACAGCGTACAAGTACCGGGCGGTGGAACTATCCCAAGTGTAGGTACAAACGTATCGGCAATTAGCGGCAACTGTTTTGATTTGACCAACCCACCATACGAAGTGGTATTGCCCGAATCACCATTGTTGTTAGTTGGTTTACAAAACTCTGACGAAGGTTTTGAAGGTGGTGTTACACCATTCCACTACAATACCGATACAATAGTTTTATCTGGTGGTATTGCACCCTATAACTTCGATTGGGAAATTATAGGTTATGTACGTTACGATATTACTTATACCGAAACAGGTGCCACAATTGTTATCTACTACTCGGATGATGCACAATGGAACGCAACTGTTACTGACTCGTATAGCTGTGCAAGCGATAGCTTACACTTTACTAATATGCAAGGTAGCGTAGGCAACACCATCCTAGATATTGATGATTACGCAGTAACACCATCGTCTGATTATACCTCACCTGATGGAACAATTACCTTGACTGTTAGTGGTGGTAACACAAGCTGCGGAACTTATACCTACGAATGGTCGGGTCCAGATACTTGGACACCATCGTTCCCAACAACAGGCACTGCTCCGGCAACTGGTGGCAATCAGTATGTACTAACAGGCTTGCCAATGGGCTGGTACTCGGTAACTGTTACCGATTGTGCAGGTAATGTAACCGAAGGTTGGTATTGGGTACAAAGCGGACACCGCGGACGCACCAAAGTGGAAGCGGGTATCATGATGAGCATCCAACCTAATCCGTTTAGCGAAGTAACAAGCGTACAATTTGGTACTGCTACATCGGGTAATGCTACTGTAGTGGCTTATACCGTAGATGGCAAACAAATAGCTACCTTGTACAACGGCGAAGTAAAAGCTGGTCAAACTTACCAAGTACCATTTACGGGCAGCTCGTTGCCAAGTGGTATGTATCTAATACAAATTGTTACTAACAACGGTGAAATACGCACCGAAAAAGTAATGATTGCACACTAGAACAAATAATGATGGGCGATGATTAACTATTATCGCTCATCATTTAAAACAAAAAAGCTGCCGACAGCCCAAATGGGAGGTCGGCAGCTTTTTTTATGGGTGCTTGCATGTGGCGAAGGAGTGAAGGAGTGAAGGGGTGATGTGGCGATGTTGTGATGTGGCGATGTTGTGATGTGGCGATGTTGTGAAGTGGTGATGTTGTGAAGGCGAAGGAGTGAAGGAGTGAAGGGGCGATGTGGCGAAGTTGTGATGTTGTGATGTGGTGAAGTGGTGATGTTGTGAAGTGGCGATGTGGCGATGTTGTGATGTGGTGAAGGAGTGAAATGGTGAAGGAGTGAAATGGTGAATGAGTGAAATGGAGTGAAGGGGTGATGTTTGGGGCGCGCAAACTTGGCACTTTGTGGGTAGACAAAAGGTGCATGGTTCGACAAGCTCACCAACCTTAGCACCGAATATGGAACTGCGCGAAGCAAAAGTAATTGCGTTTTAGGTATTTGATGGGGTATTTTGAAAGTGGTTTTGAAGAAGAGTACCAAAAGATAAAAAACCTTTCTGTTTAAGAACAGAAAGGTTTTGTGGTACTTTGTTGGCTATGTTGTTTATTTTTTATCTTGTTCGTTGGGATGTTGATTGTCTTGTTCGTGGTGGTGGAGGTGTTCTTTATGGGTATCTTGTATATTGTCGGATTCGAATGGGTTTTGATTTGTTTGGGGTGGTGGTAAGATACTTTTAGATACTGATTCGCGCATTTCGGTGTCGGCTTTTAGGTTTTTATATTGGTTATAGTCCGAAAAGCTCATTTTGCCGTTTCTTAAGGCTTCGGCTATTGCAGCGGGTATATCGGCTTCGGCGCGTATTAGGTTAGCTCTTGACTCTTCGGCTTTTGCTTTGGCTTCTTGTTCGTAGGCTATGGCTACCGAGCGGCGTTTTTCGGCGTTTGCCTGAGCTATTTTTTTATCGGCTTCGGCTCGTTCCATGTCTAGTTCTACGCCTATGTTTTTACCTATTGATAGCTCGTCAATATCTATAGAGGTAATTCGATAAGCCGCTTTGTCGTAGTCCAATTCGGTTGCTTCTACTTTATCGGCTATTTTGCTGGGGCTTTCAAGTACTTCTTCGTGGGTATGTGCGCCAATTTGGGATAATATGCCTTCACCTACTCGAGCAATAATGGTTTCTTCGATAGCTCCCCCTACATATCGTTCAAAGTGAGTTTGTATGGTGATGCGAGCTTTAACAAACACTTGGATTCTGTCTTTGGCTACGGCGGTAATAATTTCGGTGACAATAACACGTGGTTGCACCCATGTTTTGATGGCTTCCACTACTTTTTTACCTGATAGGTCGATACCAGCGGCTTCGGCGAAACCAAATTTGGGTATAGCAGCATTGTCGGCATGTTGGTTTTTAAATGCGCTACTGGCAATAACTAAGGCATCAACTACTGCCATAATATCGCCCCCCGACAAATGATGCCGTTCTAGTTGTTCGTATTTTATATCTAAATTGGCTTTAGATATTTTGGTTAATGCTTTTATTATATTTTCTATGGGCATTTGCCTGAAACGCATTAAACCCATATCTATTATGGATAATTTTACACCATTTGATTTAGCTTCTACCCACATATCTAAACGGGCGTATATGGCATAGCCTATTATTAGGGCTAAAAGAATGATAATGAACAAGTAAAAAATCATAATTTTTGTTTTTTTATTTTTATAACTAGATTTATGTAGATTAAATCGGCTTTTAGTTAATAATCTATCAATAATTTGTACATACTGCCCGGTAATGCTTGGGTAATTCCTCTAAATTCTAAGGTTAATAAGTTTGGCGATACCGAACTATGTGCTAAACCGGTGTAATAGCAGATAACATCGATATGTGCGGTTCGTTTTTCGCGCAAAAAAGTTAAAATTTGGCTTTCTTCGGGCGATAAATCCAAAGGAAGTTGTGTTTGTCGTTTTATAGACGTACCTTTGTTGCTTTCCCAGCCATAGTAATCTACTAGATCGGCAACTGTTTCGAGCATGGCGGCGGTATTTTTTTTAATAAGCCAATTACAGCCTATCGACACAGGATCGCCTACACGCCCAGGTACGGCAAACACATCGCGATTATAAGAAGCAGCCGCACGTGCAGTAATAATGCTGCCGCCTTGTGCCGATGTTTCTACTACAATAGTACATTGCGTCATGCCTGCAATAATGCGGTTTCGGCGCGGAAAATTTTCGGCTGCGGGTAAACCCCCGCTCGGAAATTCAGTCAATAAACCACCATTTTGTACCATTCGTTTTGCCAAATCGCGATGACCCGCAGGGTAAATACGGTCTAAGCCATGCCCAAGTACGCCAATAGTAGGTACTTGCTGTTGTACGCAAGCCATGTGTGTGAAGTAGTCAACGCCATAAGCCAAGCCACTTATCACTAATACATCGTATTTTTTTAGCCCTTCTATCAAGTCCATGCACCGCTCTTTGCCATATTCGCTTATATTACGCGTGCCAACAACGGCTATCATCTTTGGAAAATCGAGCGGAACATTGCCCTTGTAGTACAGCAAGATGGGCGAGTCGGAACATTCTTTGAGCAAACGAGGATACGTAGGCGAAAGGTACGAAATTGGCTCGATATTATTTTTGTGAATAAACGCAACCTCAGCCTCTGCCTTTGGCATATATTGCTGATGCTGCAAAATAGCAGTTGCACTTGTTTGCCCAATGCCCGGAATTTTTAATAAGCTTTTTTGTGAAGCATTTAAAACACCCTCGACACTGCCGCAGTAGCTAATTAAAGTTTTGGCAGTTACATTGCCAATGCCAGGCAAAGATAATAAGCAAATGTAATTTTGTAAATCTTTTTCGGTCACAGCACTAATTTATGCCCAAAATTACGACAATTATTCCAAAAAGTGCGTATTATTGCAACAAAATAAAAATTAACGCGTTTTAATGTGGTTGTCAGGTGTATAAACGTGCTTTTTTTTGCTAATTTGGATAATTGTAAGCCATAAAAATAAATTCTAAAACCACAAAATTTATAAATAAATAAAAGTAATAATACTTAGTTTAAATGAAAACAAAAATCACACAAATGTTGTTGGTCTGTTTATTGCTACTATTAAGTAGTGTTGTTGTATTGGGCATGTACTGCTGCTCATCGGATGGTAAAAAAATAACAGTAGCTTTTTACAACACCGAAAACTTATTTGACACCATTGACGCACCTTATGGCGGTGATGATGATTTTGCACCTAAAGGCAAAAATGCTTGGACACCTGAGCGATACCAGAAAAAATTAGACAATATATACAAAGTATTAAGCGGTATTTTAGGAGGTAAAAAAGTGCCTGCGCTAATCGGGCTTTCGGAGGTAGAAAACGAAACCGTATTGCAAGACTTGATAAAAAAAACACCTATTGCCGATAATTATGGCATTGTACATTACGACTCGCCCGATGAACGAGGTATTGATGTGGCATTGCTTTACGACCCAACCTATTTTACGCTTACTGCATCAGAACCCATAAAAGTGGAATTTGATTTTGAACCATCCGACCGCACACGCGATATTTTATACGTACAAGGCAAATTGGGCAAACAAGATGTCCATGTTTTTGTTAATCATTGGCCCTCGCGTCGCGAAGGCATGGAAAAATCGTCGCCTAAACGCGAAGCCGCCGCAAAAATTGTGCAAACAAAAGTAAGTAGTATTTTGCAAAAAGATGGCAATGCTAAAATTATTATTATGGGCGACCTAAACGACCATCCCGATAATAAAAGTGTTGCCGAAATATTGAAAGCTAAAAATGATTGCTCGAAGCCCGACGCCGCGCAATTGTACGATTTATCTGCTCAATTTCAACAAAAAGGGCTTGGCACTCATCGCTACGAAGGTAAATGGGGGGTACTTGATCACATTATTGTGTCGGGGGCATTGTTGCAAAATACCAAAGGTTTAAAAACATCGCCCAAAGATGTACATATTTTTAAACAAGATTGGATGATGTATAACGACACACGTTACGGTGGTAAATCGCCAAGTGCTACCTATGGTGGCACCAAATACTATGGCGGTTATAGCGACCACTTGCCTACATATATGACACTAAGATATTGACCTATTACTAATTTTAAAATAAAGACTATGAGTATAGAAGCAAAATCTGATGATAATTCAATAAAATTGCAGATAAAAAATATGGTTTGCCCGCGCTGCATACGTGTAGTGCGCGAAGAACTGTTGAAACTAGGTGTTACTGTATACGATGTGCAACTTGGCGAAGCACTTGTAGAAATAAACAATGCGGATTTTATAGATATAGAAGAGGCATTGATAGATAATGGTTTTGAATTATTGACGGATAAAGAAGAACAAATTGTAGAGAAAATAAAAAACATAATAATACAATTGGTTCGTCAAGACTCCGAGACAGAACCGACTATGCGCAACTCGGATTATATTGCCCAGAAAATTGGAATGAGTTATAGTAGTATTAGCAAAATTTTTTCGCGCCACGAAACCATAACGCTCGAAAAATACACTATCTTACAAAAATTAGAACATGTTAAGGAGTTATTGCAATATAACCAATATACACTTAGCGAAATTGCTTATCGAATGGGCTATCGTAGTGTGCAACATTTGTCTAATCAGTTTAAAAAATACCTTGATATATCGGTTACTGATTATAAAAACCAACAACATCTTCCGCGTCGACCAATCGATTCGGTGATGTGATGGATGGTTACTACTGCTGTTTTTGCAGATTTAGCAAACATGCAAAACAAGGACAAACCTTTGAGTTTGTCCTTGTTTTGCATGTTTTTTTGAATGCGGTGCTGTGGTAGTTAGGCTATTTAAGGCAAAAAAAGCGACAATCTTTAAGGATTGCCGCTTTGGGGTAAAAGAATATAAAATAGTTGCGAATATTAAAGGCTTACAATTCGGCTACTACTGTATTTTGATAGGGTTTCGAGCAATAATTGTCCTTCCGAACAATCAATGCCTTTGCTTCGTCCGGCATTAAGTGCTTGCGTAAGCATTTGTTTAGCTTTGGTACTGTCGCCCAATTTAATTAGCAAACGAGCATAATCCTTCTGGTTTTGGTAACCGGCATCAAGTGTAATTGATTTTTCGAACCATTTTTGAGCTGTTTTCCAATCCTGTATATTGCTTTTAGCAGCATACATTAATTGTATGGCTTTTTGATAGTAAACCTCCGAGTCGTAACCTGCATATCCGTTCATATACTCGGTAATCAACTTTACTTGGCTTTTATTATCTTTGGTTGTTTCAAAGTAATCCCATTTCATTTTAAACAAAAGGTCTTTGGCATTACTTATTTTGCTTTTTTCAACCACCTCGCAAGCTTTGTTCAACAATTCGGCATCTTTTGTTGTTTTAGCATTCTCGGCAGCAGTAGTAGCGGCAGTAGTTATTTTTTGGTCAATATTTTCTTTGCCAAAGGTGCGTTCAAAGGTGCTTTTGTTTTTAAGCAACACATCCATAGCGTCGGTGCGCAAATCGGTCGAAAAGTCGTACACAAAACGCAAGTCTTTGGTATCAGTACAATGGTTTGCCAATTTTTCTTTTTTGATATAGTTGGCTACTACCTCATCGTTTGGGCGGTTATTTTCGCGCAGTTGATAAGCAAAATCGTACAAAAAGTCGGTAGACCGAAACCCCTTGTTGTATTGCTCTTGCATGGTGTTTAGGTCTATCATTGTTTGTTTGATAACCGAGCGTGCAATGGCGTTTAGTTGAGCAGCCGAAGTAGCACCTGCCTGATGCGAAATGATTTTACCATTGGGGGCAAAAAAGAGTAACTCGCCTGCTGCGGCAACCTTGTAGTTTTTGATAAACTCGTTGCCAATTACCGAGTTAATATCAACGCGGTAATTAATAAAATGTTGGTTGTAGTACTCAGCTACTGATTTTTCCATCAACAAATCGTTTAACAAGCGGCTTGGAGCATAGTTTTCGGCATAAATTTCTACAAACACTATGTGCTTTTGTTGCCTGGCGGCTATCTGCGTCTCTTTCCAGCTGCCTTGAAAATATTGCACACCTTTTATCTTTTGGTGCTTGGCTTTGTTTGCGTTTTGCTTACCAAAATGAATCAAGGGAGCAGCTTGACTATCGGTTTGAGCCAATGTAGAAGCTAACAGCAACAGAGCTAGCTTACTTTTGAAAAAATTAGATTTCATAATAAACACTAATTTGGGGGAGAAGTGATAAAAAAGGATTAAGAGAAAAGAAAAATTAGGGGGGAACCTTATCTGAACTTGTACAAATGTTAAATGCTTTACTTTAAAAGATTTAACTACTAAACAAGGTACAAAGATAACACCTAAATTTGACATTTTCGTGACTTATGCCTTTTGTGTGTACATTTTTTTAAAATCAAATTGTTTTTTTAATCTTATTTTTAGCTAATAGCTAATTTTTTTGGCAAAAAGCAATTTATTTTGGTGCAAAGATACAAAAGTTAGTTTAAATTGCGTTTGTTTTGTGTGTTTTTTTTTAAAAAAAACACACAAAAAGAGCTTGTTTTTTTCTGAGAGTAGTTGGAATCTTAAAAACGCAATTTTATTTGATTACTTAGCCAATTATACCTAACTTTGTGCCGCTGATTTAGCTATGCTATTATCGTGCCATAATTAAGCGTAACACACAGTTTTACGTGAGTGCATGGCACATAGTTAGATGCTTGCATAAATACTGTGCTTAATTTATTTTGACTTAGAGTCTAAACACTATTTTATTTTTTATCTACTAAACACTAAGTATTGAAAGTTATTGAACATTTGGAGCAAAAAAAGAGGCAACCTCTTATTTCTTTCGAAATTTTGCCTCCATTAAAAGGAAAAAGCATTGAATCGGTGAATAAAATTTTAGATGAGTTGGTTGATTATCAGCCTGCGTTTATTAACGTTACTTATCATCGAGCCGAATATAAATTTAAACTTTTAGAAAACGGTTTGTTCGAAAAAGTGCACATCAGAAAACGCCCTGGTACCGTAGGTATCTGCGCAGCCATACAATATAAGTATGGTATTGATGCAGTACCGCATTTGGTGTGTGGAGGCTTTGCCCGCAGCGAAACAGAAGATGCCCTGATGGACTTGAACTATTTGGGTATTAACAATGTGCTGTTGCTGCGCGGCGATGCTATGAAAAACGAAAAAAACTTTGTACCCGAAGTAAATGGCAATCGCAATTCGTTGGATTTGGTACAGCAAGCCGTAAATTTAAATAAAGGCGTTTATTTAGAGGAGGACTTGCAAGACCCCATAAAAACCGATTTTTGTATTGGTGTGGCGGGGTATCCCGAAAAACATTTTGAAGCGCCCAACATGCAATCGGATTTGGATTATTTGAAGAAAAAAGTAGATGCAGGTGCGCACTACATTGTTACACAAATGTTTTTCGACAATCAAAAGTATTTCGATTTTGTGAACCAATGCCGAAAAATTGGCATTACAGTGCCAATTATACCTGGGCTAAAACCCATTACTACTGCCAAACAAGTGCAAAATTTGCCCGGCACTTTTCATATTACTATACCCGAAGCATTAACCCAGGCTGTATTGCAGTGCAAAAACAAAGCAGATGTGCAGCAAATAGGCACCGAATGGTTGGCACAACAATGTAAAGAATTGTTGGATTTTGGCGTACCTTGTTTGCATTTTTATACCATGAGTACACCCGAGCCATTTAGGTATGTAATGCAGCATCTTAGGTAAGAGGCAAAGTATGGTTTTTTTTAACATAAAAAATGCTCAAACAATAATATTATTGTTTGAGCATTTTTTATTGAGTATAGGTAGTTAAATTACATGCTTGTAGGTGCATCTAATTCGTTTTCGCTTGGCATATCATTGGGGTTTGGCGTATATAGGTTTGTATCGGTACTTGTTGTATCTTGTTGTTGTCGACGCAATAAATATTGTTCGTATCGGTGTTTGTAGTCGCGCACTAATTTTTCTACGGCATTTGGGTTAAAGGCTACTTGGGTAAGGTAAGCAAAGCGCTGAGGTACAGGGTCGGTGGTATAGGGTATGCGCATATACATAATGGGTTTTTTTAGCTGTATGGCATAACGGTGGTAAATTAACCACGGATGCTGATTGTTGTTGTTGCCCACCAAAACTAGCATTATATGGCAATTTTTTATTTTTGCTTCTATGGGTAATTGCAGCATGCGCCCTGTCGATGTTTTTTTACCATCTTCTTTGGTTATAAAAATAATTTGGTGTTCGCCGCATTTACTTAGTTTGCTCCAGCGTTTTATTTTGCCAATGTATTTTTTGTCGTCTTCGGTACCTATTAAAAAAATTTTTACTTTCATAGGGCAATTAGTTTTTGTTAAATTTGTAGAAAAGGCAAAGTAGCTGACGGTCTTAGCATTTTCGCTTTTTTTTGACGAGGCTATAACAAGGGATTAACTCTTGCTAAAAAAAACATAAAATATATTAAAATTATTGTTTTGCTTGATTTGTGGCATTTTATATTTTAGTGCTCAAAACACATTATTAGTTTAAAGGTACTTGCTAAAGATTTTATAAAATACCTAAACAAGCCGAAGGCTAAGCTTATTGTTTTATCTGCACAAAAATACTCTAAAAAAACCAATAGTGTATGTTTTTCTTATCTAAGTCAATAAATTTAATTAAATTATTTAGGTTTTATTTTTTTTCATTAAGCAAAATAAAAACTGCAACCAAGCCCAATTGAGTTTGGTTGCAGTTTTTATTAAAGGTAGTAATATTACTGCTTTAATGGATTGTTAATATTTAGGCTCAAATATATATTGATAAATAAGCATGATAAGTAATGCTAATGCCGAGCTACATAGTGTTTTTAGAATAATGTATCCTAAAAAATAAAAGCTAAATATTTCGATAGTAAAAAAAACAAAATGGTAGATAATGCTTAGTATGGTGGCGTAAGTAAAAAACCAAACAAACCCCATGTTAGATAAATTGGGATAATTCACAAATTCATCGCTACCAACAGTTGCGTTATATGCAATGGCATATTGGCGTGTATAGGCAATGAGTACAGCGGCGGCGGCGTGCATACCTATTGTGTTGCTAAATAAATCTACGCTTATGCCCGCTACAAATGCAGCCGATAATACCAGCCACATGGGGGTGTCAAATGGCAGCATCATAATTGCCATTATATAAATGTAGGGGGTAAGCAAACCGTTTATTTCTACCTGATTAAGTATCAATACCTGAAACAAAAGTAGGGACACAAACCGTGCAAATTGTGTGATGATTAGGTTATTCATTTTTTGCTTTGTATTCCAAAACTTTTTGTTCGGGGCGGCGTTTATCGTCTATCACATAAACATAATCTAGTCGGCTAAAATCGGTGGCAAGTTTTATTTTTATTTGATAAAAATTACTGCCTTCGGCTAGTACCCAACCCTCTACCACACCAATCATTACATTTGGTGGGAAAAATGATGAGTAGCCGCTTGTTAGCACCGTATCGCCTACGCTTATGTGTTCGTGTTTGGGTATATCATCTACTACGGCGTATGCGGGGTTTTTTAGGTCCCAGCGCAGCGAGCCTATTAAGCCGTTGCTTTGTAATTTGGTGCCTACGCGCAAGCTTTTATGGATGATAGGTATAATAAGTGAAAAATTTTCTGATACGTCTTTTACTACGCCCACCACGCCTTGTTTACTTATTACGCCCATTTCGGGGTGCACACCGTCTTTGATACCTTTGTTAATAGTAATTGTATTATTTAGTTTAAGCGTAGATTTGTTAATAACTTGTGCTCCAATAAAATAATACATTGGTTTTTGTTGCCTGCGACTAAACAGTGTGTCTAACAATACTGTTTTTTTTAGTGCCAACTCCGAGTCTTCGCAAAAATCGGGTTCTTCTAAGCCAAACAACTGATTATGAACCATAGCCAACTGTGCCATTAAGCGAGCGTTTTCTTGCACAAGGCTATCGTTTGTTTCTTTAAGGTGAAAATAATGCTTAACGCCGTTGGTTTTTTCGAGCAAGTTGCCACTTATGGCATTGGTGCTATTCAATGCAGATGCCCTTTGATAGCTATTATTTTGAACTATTAGGTTGATGCAAAGAATTTCCAATGCCATAAAGAGCAAAAAAGCATATTTCTGGGTAAAAAAATCAATAATTGCTTGCATATAATCTGCTTAAGCAAACTGTTTGTTTGGTGTTGGTTTATAGTGCTACCATGATAAAATAAGTTGGCGTAAAAGGTTGAGCAAAGAGCTTACTTATTCATCAAAAATTTAAAGGTTGATATGTTTTTTAGTGCGATGCCTGTGCCACGTACAACGGCTCGCAGTGGGTCGTCGGCAACATACACTTTTAGTTTAGTTTTTGCGGCAATACGTTTATCTAAACCGCGCAACAATGCTCCACCACCTGTTAGGTAAATACCCCGTTGGTAGATGTCTGCCGACAATTCGGGTGGGGTAATTTCGAGTGTTTTTAGTATAGCCTCTTCTATTTTTGCAATAGATTTATCTAAACAATGCGAAATTTCGGCATAATTAACAGATACTTGTTTGGGGATACCTGATAACAAATCGCGTCCGTTTACGGCATAATCTTCTGGTGGGTTATCAAGGTCGGTAATGGCGGCTCCTACGTTGATTTTGATTTTTTCGGCGGTTCGTTCGCCAATCAAAATGTTGTGTTCGCGGCGCATATAATCTATGATATTGTGCGTAAACTCATCGCCTGCTACGCGTATTGATTGGTCGCAAACAATACCCATAAGGGCAATAACGGCAATTTCGGTGGTGCCACCGCCAATATCAATTACCATGTTTCCTACGGGTTCGCTTACGTCAATACCAATGCCAAGTGCGGCTGCCATGGGTTCGTATATTAGGTAACGTTCTTTGGCTCCGGCTGCTTCGGCAGAGTTAAAAACGGCTTTTTTTTCTACTTCGGTAATGCCCGATGGTATGCAAATAACCATGCGATACGAGGGGGTAAGCCAGCGCTTTTTGTCGTAAAGCAATTTTATCATTTCGCGTATCATGCTCTCGGCTGCTTCAAAGTTGGCAATTACACCATCTTTTAACGGGCGAATAGTGAGGATGTTATCGTGCGTTTTTTCGTGCATTTGCATGGCTCGTTTGCCTACTGCAAGTACTTTATTGGTTGATCTTTCGATAGCTACAATAGACGGCTCGTCAACCACTACTTGGTCGTTGTATACAATTAGTGTGTTGGCGGTTCCTAAATCTATGGCTATTTCATGAGTAAGATCGAAGAAATTAAAGAAACTGCTCATGATATATGGAGGGGGGAGTAGTTGCGTGAATAATCAGCAAAACAGCTTTTGATGCTTGCTAATTGATATGATGTCGTTTTAACGTGCAAAATTAGCAAATGAAAATGGGTTTTTAGGTAACTTTTTGTTACTTTTTTTTAAAAGTCGTGTTTTTGTCAAAAAAAAAGGATTTTGAGGGCTAAAATCAACAATAAAGGGATGGTATTTTTATTAATCACTATTTATACTAATTAAATTTAATTGATTTGCAATGTTATGAAATTTTAAAAATAAATCATTTTTTGCTAATTAAATGGTAAAAAAAAGCCAATTTACCAGATTTTAGTATGATAAATTGGCTTTTTTTTAACTATGTTCAACTTTACTTGTTTGTATTTTTATTAAGCTATACAAGTTGTGTTGTTTGTTGAGGTATTAATAACTTCGGGCAAACAATACTCGTTGGGTAGATGGTTTGCCGCTAAATATGCAGGTGCCATCTTCGAGCGGATTGTCTAATGGTATGCACCTGATAGTTGCATTTGTTGCTTCTTTAATGGCATCTTCGGTTTCGGAGGTGCCGTCCCAGTGGGCATATACAAAGCCTGTTTTTTCGTTTAGTGTTTTCACAAACTCGTCCCAGGTATCAACGCGGGTAGTATGTGCGGTGCGGTAGGCTAAGGCGCGGTCAAATAGGTTTTGTTGTATGTCTATTAGTAGTTGGGCAATAATTTGGGGTAGGCTATCAATGGTACAAATTTGTTTTTCGCGGGTATCGCGACGCGACAGTTCGCAGGTGTTGTTGTCCAAATCGCGGGCGCCAATGGCTATGCGCAGTGGCACGCCTTTTAGTTCGTATTCGGCAAATTTAAAGCCCGATGTGCGGTTGTCGTCGTCGTCGTATTTGATGCGTGCGTTTGGCAAGGCAGCTTTCAAATTGGCTACAATTTGTTCAATTTCGGGTAGGCGCTCTTTGGTGTTTTTGTTGATGATAGGTACTATTACTACTTGTATGGGTGCTAATTTTGGAGGTAGTATTAAGCCTTCATCGTCGGAGTGTGTCATGATTAATCCGCCAATCATACGGGTTGATGACCCCCACGAGGTAGCCCATGCGTACTCTTCGGTACCTTCTTTGGTGGTAAATTTAACATCAAAGGCTTTGGCAAAGTTTTGCCCCAAGAAATGCGAGGTACCCATTTGCAGGGCTTTTCCGTCTTGCATTAATGCCTCTACGCAGTAGGTATCAACGGCTCCGGCAAAGCGTTCGTTGGGTGTTTTTACGCCTTTTATAACGGGTATAGCCATGTGGTTTTCCATAAAATTGGCATATTCGTTGAGCATCAAAACGGTTTCGGTAACGGCTTCGGCGGCGGTAGCGTGGGCGGTATGTCCTTCTTGCCAATGAAATTCGGCGGTGCGCAAAAACAAACGAGTGCGCATTTCCCAGCGCATAACGTTTGCCCACTGGTTAATCAAAATAGGCAAGTCGCGATACGACCGTATCCAGTTTCTATAGGTATTCCAGATAATGGTTTCGGAGGTTGGGCGGATGATGAGTTCTTCCTCGAGTTTAGCTTCGGGGTCAACAATAACGCCTTTGCCGTTGGGGTCTTTTTTTAGGCGATAATGTGTTACAACGGCACATTCTTTGGCAAAACCTTCGATATGGTCGGCTTCTTTGCTCAAAAAACTTTTGGGTATAAGCAACGGAAACGAGGCATTAACGTGTCCGGTGGCTTTAAAGCGTGCATCAAGGGTATCGCGCATGTTTTCCCAGATGGCAAAGCCATAAGGTTTTATAATCATGCAACCGCGCACAGGCGAGTTTTCGGCAAGCCCTGCTTCGGTGGCAACATCTAAGTACCACTTCGAGTAGTCTTCGTTGCGTGGGGTAATTACTTTACTCATGGGCAAGTGTTTTGTTGGGCTGTAAATTTATGTTAACTAAAATTTGAACTTTTAGGGCGCAAAGGTAGCACTTTTTTGGGAGATTTTAAGATTCTTACAAATCTATAGAAGTTGCGAAAGGTTGCTTAATTTATTGCAGTTTAAATTTTATGGGTAGGGTGTATTTTACCCTAATGGGTTTGCCATCTAATCTGCCGGGTATCCAGCGGGGCATTTGCTTAATCACCCTTAATGCTTCTTCGTTACATCCGCCTTCAATGCCTCTTTTTACCACAACTTTTTCCGGAAAACCTTGTTTGCTGATGATAAATTCGATATAAACAGTGCCTTCAATTCCGTTTTCGCGGGCAACAGCAGGGTATTTTATGTTTTCGGACAGATAGGTAAATAGTTGTTGTTCGCCACCAAAAAAATGTGGTTGATTTTCGGACAAAATTCTTAGAAGATTATAGATGCTGTCTTTGGGGGTAATTTCATTTTCTATTGTGGTGTCTTTGTTTGGTAAATCGTCGATACTACCATCTTCTTTATAAAATAACCATTCGTTTGTTGGGTTTCCGTCAAGGTAATTGCCCTCGTAGTTTAAGGCACCATTGTAGGCATAAAATTGCCATCTGCCATTAAGTTTCCCTTTGTTGTATAAACCAATATATCTGGGTTGCCCGTTTTTCCAATAGGTAGCCCATTGTCCAACTTGTAAATCGTCTTTAAAAAAACCTGTTGTCTCAACTTTACCTTTTGTGTTGTAAAACGTCCATTTTCCGGTTTGTTTGTTGTTATCGTATTGCCCTTCTGTTTTTGTTTGTATAAATGGCAATTGCTGTGTTTGAGGAATAACCCAACTTTCTTTATAGCTGCCTTGTTTTATGCTTAGGTCGTTTTTTAATACCTCGTACTCGTAACGTATGTAATTGGTGTCTAATGTAACCCAAACGGTTTCGGCGGTTTGTGCCTTAGTTTGTAGCCCCATTAATAGGCAAAAGCAGGCGCTAAATAATAATAAAAATGTGTTTTTCGACATGGTAAATGTTTTTTGTGTGATAAATAAGAGCAAAGATAAACGTATAAATCTAACAAACCAAATTTGTTTACTAAAAGTTCCGTAGGTTTAAAAAAACTGCCTAAATGCCTTGCAACAACAGCAACAAGAATCGAACAATATTTTTCATAGTTTAATCCATTTTTTACCAACTATATCGAAAATCCTAAATCGTTGGTTGCTGGGTGGTTTTTATCATATAGTTAATAAGTATTGCATTTTGTGTTTTAATAATTAATTTGCATACCTATAAATACCCTGCAAAGTATACCATTGCCTAATCCTCCGTTTCGGCTTGGTTCTAGCCTCACCAACCAACGCTCAACATGACTTCCTGCACCTCACCAACTCAAAATATCGCTACATCTACACATCGAAACCTCAAAAACACTACCTTTGCACTATCCTAAAACCTTTTTTATGTACAAACAAATTTTAATAGTCATTATTATTGGCATATTTCAACAAAACCTATCGGCACAAAGCACCATTGCATGGCAAAAATTGGTTGATGTGCAAGGCTTTGTTACCGACACCCGATTAGACGACATTGCCATAACGCCCGACAATGCGTATTTAATTAGCGGATATAGGTCGGATACAGCCAACTCGCTTAACTACAGTTTTTTGTGTAGCAAACTGCTGCCCGATGCCACCGATGTGGAATGGACACGCCTATATGGTGGCAGCGGCGAGGAACAAGCAAACGCCCTTGTTGCCACCCCCGATAGCGGCGCTATCATGGTAGGGCATAGTGCCTCGCCCGATGGCGATGTAGGCAAATGGAATGGCAACCTAGACGTGTGGATGATTAGGATAGATGCACATGGCGACATAGTTTGGGCAAATGTATGGGGCGGCAGCCTAACCGAAGATGCTACCGCCATAAGCCTAGCCACCGATGGCAATTATTGGGTAACAGGCTATACCGAATCGGCAGACAGCAACCTAACCTACAACGCAGGCTATAAAGATGTATTTCTGTTGAAGATAGATGCACAAACAGGCAACATATTGCAACAATACACCTACGGTGGTACTGGCAACGATGTGGCTAATGCCGTGCATCAAAACTCACTTACACAAACAGTTTGGGTAGGTGGGTACTCGTCGTCAACTGATGGCGATGTTACGGGCAACCACGGCAGCAAAGATTTTTGGTTGCTAAACATTAACCCCAACAATGGCAATTTGCGTTGGCAACGCTCGTATGGGGGCACTGCCTCGGATGCTGTTACCGATATGGTACTAACCAACGATGGCAACATTGTGTTATTGGGCGACGCCCTATCGAGTGATGGCGATGTGCCAGGCAATTATGGACAAGACGATTTTTGGTTGATAAAGGTAGATACCACACAAGGTAATATTATTTGGAATACCCACATTGGCGAGGCTTTTTACGACCAATCGCGCAACCTTATCGAAAACCCAAATGGCGATATAATGGCTATTGGCACTACCTTTGACCCCAGCATTGCGCCCCCAAACTATGCCTACGACGTATTGATACTAAAAATAAACGGGCAAAATGGCAACCTAAAATGGCAGAAACGCTTTGGTGGCAGCAATTTTGACTTTGCTAACCGCATTGTGCCCGCTGTAAATGGCGGTTATTTATTGGCTTGCAGCACTGACTCGCAAGATGGCGATATTGATACGGGCGGTGGCAGGCATGGCTCGCATCGAGGTTGGCTTATTCGGGTATCCGAAACAACAGGTATCAACAACCAACAATTGCTGCTCGATTATCAAATATACCCTAATCCTTGCCAAAACATATTGCAAATAAACACCAATGCTGTTTTAGATGCCCAATCGAGCGTACAAATCTACAATACCCAACAACAATTAATACACCAACAAACCTTGACTAACAACAACCGCATTGATTGGCAAAATTACCCAACAGGAGTTTATTACCTGATATTGCAAACACCCAAAGGCATTGCAACAACAAGTATAGTGCATATAAAACAATAAATAAAAACATCTTTTTTTATAAAGCAGCCTTAGCTTTTGTTAA
Source organism: Sphingobacteriales bacterium (assembly GCA_016718845.1). GTDB lineage: Bacteria > Bacteroidota > Bacteroidia > Chitinophagales > UBA2359 > JAEUUX01. The sequence continues at coordinate 16,115 of JADKCK010000043.1, read as the reverse complement.
GGCTGCTTTTTTATGCCCTAAACACACGAATTTTGCGTTTAAATTACAACTTTAAAACACAAAGTTAACTTTTTGCTAAATTTATACAGATTTTGAAACACCATTTTAAGAACTGTTTTTTAGCTACTTATCTATGCGAAATTTTATAAACTATTAGGGCGTTAAAAACTATCCACAAAATGTGGATAACTTATCGGGCAAAAGTTTACTACATAGGCGTAACTTAGCACTCAGTTTCTGAGGTAGTGCTATACCTGCCAACACACAAACACCCAACTACTTATTTTGGCAATAGCCTAAACACCCAGAAATTCCACTCGTCGAACAGCCGAATTTTTTTTTACACACCCTTAACTGCCACTGCTTGCGTAGTGGTTAGCTACCGCTTTGTGCTTGTTTTTAGCTATTAAACAGCTAGTTTTAATTTTCTCTAAATAGTATTATTCTTAAAAAAAATAACAATATGAGCCAACATTTTGTAGAACCCATTTTAAAAGACAACAAAGACCGTTTTGTGCTTTTTCCGATTAAGCACAACGATATTTGGAAAATGTACAAACAAGCCGAAGCCAGTTTTTGGACTGCCGAAGAAATAGACTTAAGCTCGGACCTAAGCGACTGGGACAAGTTGAGCGACAACGAGCGCTACTTTATTAAACACGTACTAGCATTTTTTGCAGCCAGCGATGGCATTGTAAACGAAAACCTAGTGCTTAACTTTATGCGCGAAGTACAAATACCCGAAGCTCGTTGTTTTTATGGTTTTCAGGTAGCCATCGAAAACATACACGCCGAAACATACAGCCTTTTGATTGACACCTATATAAAAGACAATGCCGAAAAAGATTATTTGTTCAAAGCCTTCGAAACGATACCCGCCATTAAGAAAAAAGCAGATTGGGCTTTGCGTTGGATAGAAGATGCCCCCTCGTTTGCTCACCGATTAATTGCGTTTGCTGCCGTCGAGGGTATTTTTTTTAGCGGTAGTTTTTGCTCTATATTTTGGCTCAAAAAACGAGGTTTAATGCCCGGGCTAACTTTCTCGAACGAGTTAATTAGCCGCGACGAAGGTTTACACTGCGATTTTGCTTGCCTGCTGTACTCTATGCTCGAACAAAAACTGCCCGATACCGAGCTATTGGCTATCATTACCGAAGCCGTGCGCTCCGAGCAAGAGTTTGTGACCGATGCCCTGCCCGTATCGCTAATTGGCATGAACGCCGCCATGATGAGCGATTATATCGAGTTTGTAGCCGACCGCTTGCTGGTGTCGTTGGGGCAACCCAAACACTATAAAGTGCAAAATCCGTTTCCGTTTATGGAGATGATTAGCTTGCAAGGCAAAACCAACTTTTTTGAAAAACGCGTTGCCGAATACCAAAAAGCAGGCGTTATGGCAACCAAAGAATCGCAGGTGTTTGCTATGGACGATGATTTTTAGACTATTGAAAACATGTTAAAGGTAACATCATTACAACACCTCAATATTTATCTTTTTTAAAAACACCACAAAAAACTTTATCTTTCTATGCAAGTAATAAAACGCAACGGCCAGCGCGAAGCCGTTTCTTTCGACAAAATATTAGTGCGTATTAGTAACCTTTGCGAGGGTTTAGATGGGCGCTACATCGACCCTGTAAAAATTGCCCAAAAAGTAGTACAGGGCTTATACGATGGCGTAACAACCACCGAACTCGACAACTTGGCTGCCGAAACTGCCACTAGCATGTCGGCTATGCACCCCGACTTTGGCACTTTGGCAGCCCGTATTGCGGTGTCTAATTTGCACAAAAACACCAACAACTCCTTTGCCGACACCATCGAGCATTTGTATAGCTACGTAGATCCTAAAACAGGTAGTGCCTCGTTGATTGCCAAAAACGTCTACGAATTTGTACAAGCTAACCGGCAAGTGTTAGACGATGCCATACAATACGAGCGCGATTTTGAGTTTGATTTCTTTGGCTTCAAAACCCTCGAAAAATCGTACTTGCTAAAAACTTATGGCAAAATTGCCGAGCGTCCGCAACATCTTTGGATGCGCGTAGCCGTAGGCATACACCAAAACGACCTAGAAGCAGCCATAGAAACGTATAATTTAATGTCGCAAAAGTGGTTTACGCACGCCACGCCTACCTTGTTTAACGCAGGCACACCCAAACCGCAACTGTCGAGTTGCTTTTTGCTCACTATGCAATCCGACAGCATCGAGGGTATTTATAACACCCTAACGCAATGCGCCAAAATTTCGCAATCGGCGGGCGGTGTTGGATTAAGTATCCACAATATCCGTGCAAAAAATAGCTACATAAAAGGCACAAATGGCTTATCAAATGGTTTGGTGCCTATGTTACAGGTGTTTAACGCTACGGCACGCTATGTTGATCAAGGCGGTGGCAAGCGCAAAGGAGCCTTTGCCATTTACCTCGAACCATGGCACGATGATGTGTTTGATTTTCTGGATTTGAAAAAAAATCATGGTAAAGAAGAAATGCGCGCCCGCGACCTATTCTTTGCTCTTTGGATATCGGATTTGTTTATGAAACGGGTGCAAGACAATGGCGTATGGTCGTTGTTTTGCCCCAACGAAGCACCTGGTTTGTCGGATTGTTATGGCGACGAATTTGAGGCACTCTACACCCGCTACGAGCGCGAAGGCAAAGCCCGCCGACAAGTAAAAGCACAGGATTTGTGGTTTGCTATTTTAGACTCGCAGATAGAAACTGGCACACCTTATATGTTGTATAAAGATGCCGCCAACCGCAAATCGAACCAAAAAAACTTGGGCGTTATTAAATCGAGCAACCTTTGTACCGAAATTATGGAGTACACATCGCCCGACGAAGTAGCCGTTTGCAACCTTGCTAGTATCAATTTATCTAAATTTGTAGAAAAAGACGGTTTTAATCATCAACGCCTTTTCGAGATTACCCAAACCGTTGCCCGCAACCTTAACAAAGTAATAGATTTAAATTATTACCCCGTCGAGGAGGCTCGCCGCTCTAATATGCGACACCGCCCCGTAGGTATTGGTGTGCAAGGTTTAGCCGATGTGTTTATGCTGATGCGCTTGCCTTTTGAAAGCGACGAAGCCAAAAAACTAAACCGCGATATTTTCGAAACCATTTATTTTGGTGCCTTAACCGCCTCGTGCGCCTTAGCAAAACAGGACGGACACTACGAAACCTTCCCAGGTTCGCCTGCTTCAAAAGGTATTTTGCAATACGACATGTGGAACGTAGAACCAAGCGACCGCTGGGATTGGTACCGACTAAAAGCCGACATTATGGCACACGGCTTGCGAAACAGCCTATTGTTAGCCCCTATGCCAACCGCCTCGACATCGCAAATTTTGGGCAACAACGAGTGTTTCGAGCCATACACCACCAACATTTACACCCGCCGCGTATTAAGTGGCGAGTTTATCATCATCAACAAACACTTGTTGCGCGACCTTATTAGGCTAAATTTGTGGGACTCTGACCTTAAAAACGCCCTTATTGCCAACAACGGCTCGATACAAAGCATTGAAGGTATACCCGATGATATTAAAGAAATATACAAAACATCGTGGGAGATTAAGCAACGCAACATTATTGATATGGCTGCCGACCGCGGAGCATTTATTTGCCAAAGCCAAAGTTTAAATGTGTTTATGGAAGAAGCTAACTATAAAAAACTAAGTAGTTTGCACTTTTATGCTTGGCAACGCGGACTAAAAACGGGCATGTATTACCTACGCACCCGCCCCGCCGCCGATGCCATTAAATTTACGGTTGATACCAGCCGCCTACGCCAACCCGCACCCATAGAAATAACCACCGACGATGCCGTTTTAGTAGGCAAAACCTGCAGCCTCGACGACCCAACTTGCGAGAGTTGTAGTGCATAAAATTGGAACTAAAAAAAAATCCTAAAACAAGCTGTTTTAGGATTTTTTTGGGCACTACGACAAGATTATGCGTAAGATGATATTGGCTTCTTACAAGCGTTTTAGGGATTAAGAATCGTTGTTCTGTGTTGTACAAGACAACGATATGGTCGGCTTTTTAGTGCAAATAATAATGTGTGAATTAATACATTATTAGGCAATCCTCAAAGAATTGCTAATTTTAGCGAAGTAAAATTATTTGCATAGATAATGCCCCGTTTATTGCAAATATGCGTTTAATGGTACTTATACTTTCTGTTTAAAGTTGTTCTGTTCAATGTTATGTACAATTGGTTTTAAAAAATAAACCCGTACAAATTGTTTTAGTTTGTCCGATTTGTCAAGTTGTTGAGCAATATAGGGCGAAAATGTGTAGTATAACTTTACAAAAATAGACCCTATAAAAGTTGTCAATAATTTTTCATCTCTATAATTTCGCAACAACAAAACTTCAAGCGAGTTATAGTCGCCGTAGCAGGCTGTGGCAACGAAACATCCTTCTTTATCCTCAGTCGAAGCCGCCCCGTGTTTTAAGGCTAATCTGTCAACATAGTCTTTACTCTCCTTAAGTCCCATTCCTGTTGTCTCACAAAGCAATTTTATGGCAGACAGTTTTTTGCCTTGTTTGCAAAGTTCAAGGATTTCGTTGTCAAGTGAGTTTGGTAAATTTCCCATTTCTTGTATTTTTTATTAAAAAAATATTATTTTTTAAACTGTTTTATGTGGTGTTTTGTAAAAATAATGTATATTTTTTGCCAATAAATAAACTTATAATTGTTATTATACGACAATTTTTGTGGTAAAAAAACATCGAGCTATGGATTTATGAGCGAAACATTAATGCAATATTTAGGTTTATAAACAAGGTTTTGTTATTAATTTTAGTTTTTTAACTAATTGATTATCGGTGACTTAGGCGTGAAATGAACTAATTTATTTTGTTAAAACATTACACTTTATAATACTTATTTTTGAGCCAAAATGCCACATTAACCAACGTAATTAAGGCAGGCACCTCTACCAACGGACCTATCACGCCTGCAAAAGCCTGCCCCGAATTGATACCAAAAACACCAATGGCAACGGCTATTGCCAACTCAAAGTTGTTGCCCGATGCTGTAAACGAAATAGCTGCATTTTCGGAGTAATCGGCTCCGGCTATTTTGGCAGCAAAAAAAGTGAGCATAAACATACACACAAAATAAATAACCAAAGGTATGGCTATCCGTACCACATCAAAAGGTATTGATACAATTAGGCTACCTTTTAGGCTAAACATCACCACAATAGTAAACAACAATGCCACTAAGGTAATGGGCGATATGCGTGGTATAAATACTTTATTGTACCATTCGCTGCCTTTTAGTTTTATGAGCAAATACCTACTTATAACGCCCGCCACAAACGGTATGCCCAAATAAATACCCACGGTTGTTGCAATCTGACCAATAGTTATGTCAATTTGTATGCCTTCGAAACCAAATATTTTGGGCATAATGGCTAAATAAAAATAGGCGTAGGCACTAAAAAACAGCACCTGTAAAAGGCTGTTAATACCCACCAAACCTGCCACATATTCGCGGTTACCTTCGGCAAGTTCGTTCCAAACAATAACCATAGCAATACAAGGGGCAATACCTATCAGTATCAAACCCGTCATATACTCGGGGTAATTTTGCAAAAAAAAGTGGGCTAAACAAAACATCAAAAACGGACCTATTATCCAGGTAATAAACAACGATAAAAACAGCAGTTTTAGGTTGCTAAACAATTTAGGTATTTTTTCGAAACGCACCTTTGCCAATGGCGGATACATCATTAATATTAACCCAATAGCTAACGGAATATTGGTGGTACCACTCGAAAACGAGTTGATAAAATTAGCCGTAGATGGGATAAAATACCCCAAACTTACGCCAATTGCCATGGCTAAAAATATCCAGATGGTAAGATAACGGTCTAAGAAACTTAATTTTTTTCGCTCGGCGGCGGGTGAGCAGTTGTTTGCTGACATTTTTTTTGTTTTTTTAACGATGAAAAAGCCTACGTTTTTGGTATTGCAGGATACCATTAATTTAGCGCATGTTCGACTACAAAATCGTGGCAATAGTTTTTTATCATTTGGCGCACGGCTCTAAATTGTTCGCTAATTTCGTCGTCGGTGCCTGTGGCTTTTGCGGGGTCGGGAAAATTGTAGTGAAACTTTTGTGCTTTGGTCGGGAAGTAAGGGCAGCGTTCTTTGGCATTGTCGCACACGGTTAGCACAAAATCGAAATCTATATGACGGTATTCGTCAATATTGTTCGATGTGTGGTGCGATATATCAATACCATCTTCGAGCATAGTGGCAATAGCCCGTGGATTTACGCCGTGTGTTTCTACACCTGCGCTGTATACTTGCACGTGTTGTGGGTTAGTAAAGTGTGCCAAATATCCTTGTGCTATTTGGCTGCGGCAGCTATTGCCTGTGCATAGAACTAAAATGTTTTTCAAAACAGTAAATTTATGGTTTTTTTGTTAAAGTATCTAAGTGTTTTAGCAATGTAGGTATGCGATAATTGCCAAACATGTTTTGTATGTTTTGGGCAGCTTGGGCAATGTCCATACCAATAGAGCTAACATATAGCGGGTTAATGCTTTGCCCCCTAAACACCTCGCACATATTTTGTGTGTTTTGCAAATATTTTGTTTTAGCAACACCAATTATAGGTATTTTTTGTTGTAGGGTTTCGTACAAATACGCGCCCAATCCAAACTTGCCAGTATCGTCTAACAACACATAACCATCAACAACAATAGCATTTATGTTGTTTAATTCAAGTTGGTTTATTAGGGCTAAAAGACAAGGCAACTCGCGTTTATAAAAAGCGCCCGGTTCGTAATCGGCTATTGGGGTTATGTACTCGACCAAAATGTCGGTGGGCGTTTGGGCTGTCCAATGGTCAAAAACAATGCCTACTGCTTTGGCTTTGTTGGCATAGTAATAAACATCAAATGCTGCTATCATTTTTTTGGGAGATGTGTTTGCGTTGTTACTTGATGGCTATATTATTTGCAGTCTTTGGGTTTAGTTATCTCTTTCTCAAAAAAAACATCGAACAATGCTTTTGCCTCTGCCCATTTTTCGGCTTCTATGCAATATTTAATGGTTGGCGGATTAATTGTGCCGCGTATCAAACCTGCATCTTTTAACTCTTTAAGGTGCTGCGAAACGGTAGAGGCGGCAATAGGCAATTTTTCGGCAATGTTGCCCGCAAAGCATCCTTGCTGATTTTCTAAAAAACGCAATATAAATATACGTGCCGGATGCCCCATTGCTTTGGCATATCGGGCAAGTTTTTCATCGTCGGGGGTGTATGGTGTAAGGTTTGTCATAATATCCTGTTTAGTATTTCGCAAAAGTACGAACAATTGTTGAATGGTGGTATACTTAGGCTGTTTTTTTTGTGTTTTAGTGCATTTTCAGCGTAATGAAAAATTTGAGTTTATAAGATGTGGCTATTTGGCATCTTAATCACTTACCCAACAAAAAAGTGATGGGCAAGTGCAAGCGGCTGTTCCAAGCTTTTTCCGAGTGGTCTTGTCCAACAAACTCTTTGGTTTGCCAGTTTTTGGGGGTGTACCTTTTTTGTTTCATAATGGCATCGGCTTGTTCCTGAAACGGTTTATACAACGCATCGAGGGTGGCTGTGCCATAATCAAAGTATATTTTGTGTTTTTTGGGCGATGGTAAGTTGGTGTGCAGATAGTGCATAAATGCCTCTGGAATGGGGTTGTTGTTTGCTCTAAAAATACCTGTCCAATGCGTTGACAAGCAAGCTGCACCGCCAAAAACCTTCGGGTACTCGCAAATGGCATACATCGAAATCAATCCGCCCATACTCGAGCCTGCAATAAAGGTGTTTGCTTGGTTTTTATGGGTCGAGAAGGTTTGGTCAATAAACGGTTTTAGCTCGGTCACTAAAAATTTAAGGTAATTGTCCGATTGTACTTTGTCGGCAAACAATATTTGCCCATTGCTTCGGGTAGCTTTATACAGGGTATCTTGCTGGTTTTGGCTTAGTGTTTCAAAGGGTTTTTGCGGAAAATACTCGCTGTGTCGCAACTTACCACCGTTCCAAACACCTACTACTATGCAATTTTTAATTTCGCGGTTGTTTATCAACTTAGTTAGTACTTCATCTACACCCCACTCTTGTTTGTTCCAAGTAGTGGTGCTATCGTACAGCATTTGCCCGTCGTGCATATACAAAACGGCGTATTTTTGGTTGGGGCTGTAGCCTTCGGGCAGCCAAACATCAATGGTTCGGGCTTGCACGTATTTAGATTCAAAATTCTCGAAACGCCTGATACTGCCACTTGCTACTTTGGGTAGTTGGGCAAAGGTGGCATTGCTTATCAGCACAAAAAAAAGCACTATAAAGTATTTCATGGATGATGTTTTGATGAAAAACTAAAACAGTTTTGGAAGATGGAGTAGTTTGCTATCGTTTAGAAATGTTTAATACACAAAAAACCGCCACAAATCTAAGGCAGATTTGAGGCGGCTTTTTAGTTAATAATCAACAATTATTGAAAAAATGGTTGATTATTCTTTAATTAATTTAGTAGTAGCAATTAAGCCATCTTTACCTGTAAAAGACACTATATACAAACCATTAGCAAAGTTACCTGTGTTGATAGTGCTAACACTACCAGGGCTGCTAACCGATGCTACTGTTTGACCTAATAGGTTAGTTACCGTAATGTTTTGTACATTTGCGGGTACTTCGATACGTACAAAATTGTTAGTTGGGTTAGGATACAAGCGTATGCCAGCTTTGGTTAAATTGGCAACGGTTGTAAATTGTTCGGCAGAGCAATCTTGTTCGCCTACTACGCCCCATGTCATACAAAAAACATTTACACCTGCAACAGGCGAAATTTGACGGTTAGGTTGAGGACCAGGGAATTCGTTGGTGTCCCAACTGCCATTTAGGCGTGCTTTAAACTCGCCGGTAGCACCAATAGCCATGGTACGTACTTCTAATTCGTAGGTTAAAAGGTCTGGGTTATCTGCGAACAAACGAGTTAAACGAGGCGAGCCGCTCCATTGTGGGTAGTTAAAGTTACCACCACAATCAATAAAATCAACATTAGGGTCAAAGGCAGGTACAATAACAGCACCTGTTGAATCTAATAAAGCATTTAAAGCAGGGGTCATATCAATACGGATATACGAGATGGTGTTATAAGCTTCGCGAATTTCGTTTAAGCCACCAGCTACTGTCCATTTGCGGTTAGGACCGCCATTTGGAAATTCAGAAGTATCCCAGTTACCATTAATACGGTATTTGTACTCAATGTTATCTCCTGCTGTTACGCCTGTTGTTACATCGGCTTCGTAAATACCATTGTTGTCGGCATCGGTAAGCATGGTTCCGCCTGCCCAGCCATTAAAGGCGCCTGCCACATCAAGTGTGTTGCTTGCTGGCACAAACGAGCCATCTGTAATTTGAGCACTCATGTCAACATATAGTTTAAGGCTTGTTGGCGATTGGTCGTTGTACCAATGTGTGCGCTCGTTTAAACCCAAAGCAGGTGCAATGTTACGGAAATCGGCTTCGGAGGTAGCTGCGTTGCCATTGATAGAAAATTTGTAGGTATAGTTTTGTGCTTCTACCAAATCAGGGAATGTCCAGGTGTAGATACCATCACCATCTACGTCTAACATAGGTGCACCGCCGTTGTTTAGGTCGCCTTGTACGGTAACAAAGTCACCATCGGCAGCCGAAAAACTACCCAACGATGATTGGTAGTTCATGTCTACGTTTAGTTTTACGCTAGGCGAAGTAGCTGTAAAAGTAAGCGGCACGGTATAGTCGCGGCAGGTGCCTGTTGCAGGGTCGGTGTCTTTGTTTTCGCCGTCCCAGTTACCTTGATTAAATACGCAGTTAATGGCGGTTACTACTGCTCCGGGTGCAATGCCATAGTATACACTTGGGTTAAAAGTGATAGAGTAGGTTCCGTCGCCATTAGCTGTTAGCTGTGTGCTAGTACCGCCGCCGGGTGCTCCGTCGTAAGGTACTGCTTGCGACCATGCACTTGTGCCAATGGTAATACCGCTGTGCATTTTAATTACAGGTGCATCTACCAAGCTTGTTTTACCCTCGGGCGTACAACCTGCAGCTGGTGTAAGCGTAAGGGTTAGCTCGTCGAAAGCCGTTGCGTTGGCAGGGCTAATACTGATAGCAGCTGGCATTTGCGCCATTGCCATGGTGCTGCAAAAACTAAGCAGCATCAAAACCAAAAAGTGTCGAACTTGTGTCATGATAAATAAAAATTTTTAAGATGTTTTTTTTGTTTTAGATACTAGGATTTACGGTTTATTAAGTAAATGTATAATTTTATAAGGATTTAGTGCATTACAAATTAGCCCAAATAATTTTAACTTTGCACTCAAGAAACGAATAGCCTTAGGCATTTAAATCCTTATCTATTTAATAGATTGATTATGGACTTACATGTCAAAAAATAGCTATTAATTATGTGTTTGCAGCTTGGTTATGGTTAGTAAAAACAGACTAGGATACAAACAAAATAAATTAGGATTTGTTCAGACGGTTAAAATAGAAAGCAAATAGCGGGGCAAATATAGCAACTTTTGGACAATTTTAATACTAAGTAACGTTATTGTTAATTTTTTTTCTTTTTTGGCTTTATTTAACGCATAAAGTTACAAAATTGTTGTTGAAAAAAGAAAAAAAGTGCCTAAGTTTGCCTGTTCTTTTTGTGGTACTACCAAAAACGTTAAAAATAGGACATTTTTTGTCTAAAAAAATATACTATAAAAAAAATTAAGCTGCACAAGTGATTTACTTTACCAATTACAAACATAAAAAATAAATAAATTTCAACTAACACTTAAATAAAAAACTTATGAGGTTACGTTTTACGATTTTGCAAGCAGTGTTTATTGCCTTTATGGGGCTTTACGGTACTAGTTTGTATGCTCAGACATACAGCATATTGGGTAAGGTAAGCGACGAAAAAGGAGAAACACTTCTTGGTGCATCAGTGGTGATAGAGGGTACTAGTTTGGGTGCTATCACAGACCTTGATGGCAATTACGAAATTGGCGGCATTAAAACCACCGATGTTACGTTGGTGGTAAGTTTTGTGGGCTACACAAGCCAAAAACGAAAAGTTAGCCTAACAGGAAAATCATCAACCGAAAACTTTACCCTGTCGGAAGATAGCCAAAAGCTAAACGAAGTAGTAGTAATTGGTTACGGGCAAGTACAAAAACGCGATATTGTAGGTTCGGTATCTACACTCAAAAGTAAAGATATGGCTAATGTACCATTGCCTAGTTTTGAGCAAGCTTTTTCGGGCAGAGCAGCGGGCGTTGTTGGCACAGCCGCAAGCGGTGTGGCAGGTGCTCCGGTTAAAATTACTATTCGGGGTACCAATTCTATCTCGGCAGGCGCACAGCCTTTGTATGTGATTGATGGCATACCCATTATTGCCGAAGATTTAGGCTCAAATAGCTTAGGCGCCCGAAACAACTCTTTGTCGGACATTAACATGAACGACATAGAAACCATAGACATTTTGAAAGATGCCGCTGCTACGGCTATCTACGGCTCGCGCGGTGCCAATGGTGTGGTTATCATCACCACCAAAAAGGTAAATCTGGGCGTACCAAATTTGATGTAAACTATTCGCGCGGGTGGCAAACTTTTACAAACAATGCTACCTATCTAACTGCCGAAGAACATTTAGCGCTGCGCGACCGAGCATTTAGCGAAATTGGCGTTGAAGGCGACCAACCTAATACCGTATTGGGCAACAACAACGGCGCACCGTGGACACGTGCTAATGCCGACTCGTTGGCAGCACTTGGTGGCACAGACTGGATAGATGCGGTTACCCGACTAGGCTCGTTAGACAATGTAGGCTTGTCGGCATCGGGTGGTACCGACAAAACCACTTTTTACCTAAGCGCAGGCGTGCGTAAAGACAATGGCTTTTTGGAAGGCAATACTTTTCAGTTGTACTCATCAAGGGCAAACGTTGAATTAAAAGCCAGCGACCGTGTAAAACTGGGTATTAACTTTGGTATCAATTTTACCAAAAACCAACAAGTACCTTTAAGTTATGCAGGTGGATTTGGTAAAGCCCAACAAAAACTTACCTATTTACCTATTTATGCCAACGATGGCGAAACCCTATCAGAGCCTTACGACAACCCCGTTTGGCAAATAAACAACCGCGAGTATGTAGCCAATATTGTACGTAATATAGGTAATATATACCTCGATGTAGAATTATTCAAAGGGCTAAGTTTCCGCTCAGAGTGGGGCGGCGATTTACTTAATCAGCGCGAATTGGAGCGAAACAACCGCAACTTGCTCGACCCAAATAGCGCCCCCTCGACATGGGACCGCCGTGTAAACACTTGGCGCTGGACCAACAACGATTATTTTACCTATAACCACACCTTTGCCGACATACATAATATTGTGGCAACAGCTGGTTTTTCGTACGAAAACTCATATACCGATTACTTGGGCATTTATGGCGGTAATTTTATTAAAGATAATCTAACCAACACTGGTCAATCGGACCCCGAAACCCGCACAACTTATGGTAGCGAAACAGGCAACAAGTTCGTTTCTACTTTTGCCCGTGCCAACTATAAATTTAAAGACCGTTATTTATTATCGGCTAGTGTCCGTCGCGATGGCTCGTCACGATTTGCTGAAAATAACAAATACGGTATTTTCCCATCGATAGGTTTAGGCTGGATTGTATCCGACGAGCCTTTTTTCAAAAAAATAAAAGTGCTTAGTTACCTAAAAACCCGTTTAACTTACGGCTTGGCGGGTAATGCCAACATCGGCGATTTTGCATCTATTGGTTATTACAATGCCAGCGGTGCTTACAACAATGGCATTGCCCTACAACCTAGCACCCTTAGTAACCCTAATTTGGGCTGGGAAAAATCGGAAGGAATGGATTTTAACATCGACTTTGGCTTATTGAAAGACCGTATTGTGGGTAGTGTGACGCTTTATACCAAAACCGCTCGCGATTTGTTACTTAACGTAAACACGCCTACATCGTCGGGTTACTCGTTTGTAACCCAAAACATTGGTAAGTTGAGCAACAAAGGTATAGAAATACAACTAACAACACGCAATATTAGCAAACGCGATTTTGCTTGGACAACCGATTTTAACATCAGTTTTAACCGCAACAAAGTATTAGACCTAAGCGGCTTGCCCCCCGACTCGTTCGAGGGCGGCGAAGCAGGCGAAGGGCGTGTTTTGGTAGGATACCCCGTAGGACAAGCTTATGTGGTGCGCTCGGCAGGTGTACAAAACGCCGATGGCTATTATACACAATACGACATAAATGGCAATGCTATGCTCGATGCACAAGGCAATAACATGCAGTTTTTTGTGCCGGGTGGCACCGAATTGTTCTACGACCGAAACGGCAATATCATGACATGGCTAAAACCAACAGGTAGCTTTTACGATAATCGTGTAGCAGCAGGTAGCCCAATACCCAACTTTTGGGGCGGTATGACCAACACCTTTACCTATAAAGGATTTGACTTTAGCTTCTTGTTTAGTTTCCAACAAGGCAACACCATTTACGACGACGATGCCAAAAGCCAAATTGGTAACTGGCGCGGACAGGCTCAACGAGCCGAAATTTTAAATGCTTGGACACCCGAAAACCCAAATACCGACGTGCCACGTTTGGCAGGCAATCAGGGATACGAGGACATAAGCAAAGAAAGCTACGTATCTATCAACTCTACCCGCTTCTTGTTCGATGGTTCTTACATTCGTTTACGAAACCTTGCCTTTGGCTATACGCTTCCTCAAAATATCCTCGAAAAAATAAAAATGGATAAAGTGCGCATATACTTGGCAGCAACTAATTTATTGCTTTTCACTAAATATCCAGGCTGGGACCCCGAAGTGTTGCGCAACGTAAGCCCAAATAGCCAACAAGGAAACGTGTCGGCAAGCGGACCCTATTTACCCACACCACAAGCCAAATCGGTGGCAGTTGGTATTAACTTAACCTTCTAAAAAAAACATATTGTTTTATGAAAAAAATAATTGTCCTTATAGCTATACTTAGCAGTAGCCTATTTATAGGCTCGTGCGAAAAAATTATTGACATTGACCCCGTCACTATCATACCAAACGATATTGTTATCGAATCGGTGGCAGACTTAGACGCGGTGCGCAACGGCATGTACGACAAAATGCAAGGCGGTAACGTACTGGGCGGAAATGGCGTGTCGTATGCCGAACTACTGGCACAAGACACCCAAGTAGACGAAACCAAAGACGAGGTAGCTCAACCTTTTCGTTTGTTAGAGGTATACAAACACATCACATCGGTACAAATTACTGCCCTGCGCGATATGTGGCGCGATACTTATAACGCCATTAATGTAGCCAATATTGTGTTGAGTGCCATAGACGACGAAACATCAAGCTATAACCAAAATTTGCAAAAAGACCCTAATTTCACCGACCAAGTAAAAGACCAGTATCGTGGCGAGGCTTTATTGGCACGAGCTATACTACATTTTGAGTTATTGAAATTTTGGTCGTCGCCCTACGACATAAACAATGCCGGTAATAACACACAAGCAGGGGTAGTACTTCGCACCGCTCCTACCTTGTCGGGTCCCGATGGTTTATCCAAAGCCCGTTCAACGGTTGAGGAGTGTTTTACCCAAATTATTGCCGACCTGCAAGCAGCCGAGCAAAGCCTAGAACAAGCCAATGTGCCAACAAGCAAAGCTTATGGCTCAAGTTTGGCAGCTACTGCTTTTTTAGCCCGTGTGTATTTTCAGGTAGGCAAAAACACCGAAGCCGCCGCTGCCGCCGATAAAGTTATACAAAGTGGTAAATTTGCGCTAAATGCCGATGTAAAAACCGCTTTTCAGACCAAAGGCTTCAACATAACCAGCGAAGTAATTATGCAACTGGTTAACCTTGGCAATGATGGTAGCAATGCTTTATCTTTCCGATTTCAATCAAATGCGGCTCCTTTGTTTGGTTGCTCGTCGTTGTTGTTCAATACCTATAGCGAGGTAGCCGACTTGCGCCGCCAAAACTGGTTTGCCGAAGGACCTAATAATAGGGTGTTGGTTACTAAACAAGACCAAATAGGCGTGGGCAACAACAATTTAATATTGATACGCCTTGCCGAAATGCACATGGTGCGCGCCGAAGCAAATTTTATGAACAATGCCAACCTCGACCAAGTGTTGGAAAGTTACAATGCTATCCGCTCGCGTGCCAATGCATCTACCCTTACTGCCATACCTGCTAACAACTTTTTGCGTACTTTGCGCAGCGAGCGCCGCCGCGAAATGGCTTTTGAGGGCGACCGTTACAACCAAATCCGACGCTTATTTGCTGCCGATATAGATAACAATGGCGTACTTGATGCCTTAGCACGCTTTGATGTGCAGGGCAACGCCTGCGAATTGTTGTTTAAAATACCACAAGAAGAAATAGCCGGAACACCCGATATTGAACAAAACGATTGCTAAAAAAAGTATCGGAATTGTTGAAAAATGGCTGCCTCGTATTTGCGAGGTAGCCACTTTTTTTATGCTACAATTTGTAGATTGGTTTGTAAATTAATTTGATAAAATAAGTTTTTTTGAGTAACTTAAAATATATTTATACGTATTGTGGTTTTAAACCAACACCCATACAATCGTTTTTTTAAATCTGTGTCTCGTGTGTGTAATAGGAGTGATTAATTGCTTTTTGGATGGTTTTGTTGGGCAAATCCAAAATTATCAAAAAAAATAAAAAAAGTGCTTTTTCAAGGTAACAATTTGTTTGCCAGGGGTAATCTAATGTGTGTAAGCATAAAACAGTAACAAAAAGAATAAAAATTTACACAACTTGTTTAGTGCTTGAAATCAATCATTAACAAAAAACAAAATTTCTTAACTCAAAAAAAATCAATTGAAATGAACACACTCACTCAACTTCTCGCAGCCATTTTCACACTTTTTGTTGGGCTTTTTAGTACCCAAACATTTGCCCAAAACAACGTCATTAACCCCAATAACATTAGCGTTACCCCAGTAGTTGGCATGAACCCCAGTTTGTTTGTTACGGGCACTATTACAGGCAGCATTACCGTT
>JADKCK010000042.1 GCA_016718845.1 Sphingobacteriales bacterium | reverse complement strand
GGAGTTTTGTGCCACACCGTCGCAGTCGTTGTCAATCCCGTCACCACATATTTCATCCGCACCGGGGTTGATGAGGGGATTGTTATCATCGCAGTCATTGATGGCACTGGACGGCAAAAAGCCGCTGGGCTGGCAGGCGTCAATAAAATTATTAGGGTCCTTGAACCCGTCACCGTCTGCGTCGGCGTACCAGCGGGAAATCAAATCGAGGTCGTTGCTCAGGTCGGTACAGCCGTTGTTGTCCGTGACAAAGGCTGTCCATTCGCCGCATACGGTGGGCGTGTAAGTATTTTCAACGATGCCATTGAACTTTAACACCCGGTCATTATTAAAGTCGCTCACATAAAGGTCGCCGTTTGGGCCTACGGCCACACCCTGCTGATACTCCAATTGGTTCAGCCCAGACCCCTGTCCACCAATTCCGGCCACTAATATGCCCGCCGTAGCGCCCGGTGTCCATTTTACCACACGATGGCTGCCATAATCCGCCACCAGCATATTGCCCGCAGCGTCCACAAATATATCCCGTGGGGAATTCAATTTATCAAGGCCGGTGCCAAATCCGAGTCCCCCGGCCGGTAATATCCCAGTAGTGGCACCGGGTGCCCATTTTACAACCCTGCTGGTATTACCATCAACAATATAAATGTTCTTGTCGGCATCCAGCCAAATAGCCGTGAGAGCTCCGAGTTGATTGAAGGCATTGCCGTTGTCGTTGCCACCCGCCACGATGGTGCCTTCTGTGGCGCCCGGTGCCCATTTCATCACCCGATATTGGCCAAAATCCGATACATAGATATCCCCGTTTGTGTCCACCCAAATGCTGGTTGGCCGGATTTGGTTGAGTGCTGCAACACCAACTGTAACCCTCCGTTACCGCCCGCCACGACTGAACTTGCGCCTGAGTGCCCCACTTGGTTACTAGATAGTTTCCCATTTCTGCAACATATACGTTACCGTAATTGTCCACAAACACGTCACGTGCACCGGTGCAGCCTGTTGCAACCACTACACCTTCCGTAGCGCCAGCAGCCCATTTCGTTACTTCGTCGTAACCTGACTCCGCCACGAACAGATTGCCGTAGGCATCCACAAAAATGCCGTATGGGGCAGCTAATTCGTTGGGGTCATTGCCAAACCCGTTGCCGCCCGCCACGACCACGCCGAATTCCTCAAACAAAAATGGCTCAGCGAAAACGGTCGTGCCGTTGTTTTTCCACTCGATTTTCGAAATCGTCCCGCTGTTCAGGCTGACCGTGAGCGGCTCATCAACGACCAGATTGGCGGAGGATATCGTCGCAATCGGCGGTGTCGCTTCGGTGAAGACGGCGCTGCCGGTCATCGTTTTTGTGCAGCCGCCCGCCGTGAAAGTTGCCACGACGGTATAAGTCCCGGCGGCGTTTATCGCAAATTCGCGCGCATCGCCCGTGCCGGCGAGGGGGCTGCCCTCGTCCACGTTGTCTTTTTTCAATTGATAGCTCACGCCTGTCTGGCTGCCGGACAGGCCGATAGACAAGTCCGTGCTGCCCGTGCAGAAAACGCCGCCGCCCGTGACACCATATAACAGAGGTGAAACAGACACCGTAACCGGCACCCGGTCGGTGCTGAAACAACCGGAAGCGCCGCCCGAGTTGATCTGGGCATAATAGGTGGTCGTTGCCGTCGGCGAAACGGGGAAGTTTGCCCCCGGAGCGGAGCTGCCGAGCAGGGTGCCACCCGTTGCAGCATCGTACCAGTCTATTGTGCCAGCCGATGCGGATGCGGAGAGGTTGGAAGGTGCGCCGCTGCAAACATTGGCAGGGTTTGCCGAAGGCACGGTAAATTCGGGCGTTTCGGCAGTCAAAATGGCGCTGCCGGTCATGTCCAACAAACAACTGCCAACGACGGTGTAGGTGCCGGCCTCGCTAAATGAGCCAAAGTCGAGCGCAGAGCCTGTGCCTGTGAGGGAGCTGCCCACATACACGCCGTCTTTTTTCAATTGATAATTCACGCCCGTTTCGCTGCCGGACAAGCCGATATTGGCGCCCGTGCCGCCGGGGCAGAACGGGCCACCGCCAGTGACGTTGAACGCCACCGTTGCGTTGCCGCAGGCGATGCCGCTCGTGACTCCGCCGGTTTCGATGAAATTGGAGCTGCTGCCGTTCAGGGCGAAGTTGCCGAACGTGCCGTTGACGCCGCCCGACACGGCGTTGGTGAGGTTGGCAATGGCGGTGTTATCGCCGCCCGCCGTGCCTTGATTGAAATGGTAAGAAGCCAGCAAGCCGGGGTTGCCGGGTCAATTTCGCAGTTGTTGTATGCGGCGATTTCGCAGTCGCTGCGGACGGAGTTCCAGATACGGACCTCGTCCATGTCGCCGCCAAACAACTGGTACCCGCCTCCACTACCGCCTGCGTAATTACCAAAGCGCTTCGCTGTGATTAGAAATATTGTGAGTGAAAGTCTGCACGACGCTGCCGTCCACGTAGAGCTTCGAGCCGTTAGCGACGCCATTTTGGAACACAAAAGCGACGTGGTGCCAGTTGCCGTCGGCAAGGCTGCCGCCGCCTGAGGTGGCCACGTTGTTTGCCCAATCATAAGCGGTCAGCACGTTGTCCGCCAAGAAAATCCCGAAGGCGAGCCCCTTCACCACGATGCCCCGATAGCCGCCAGCGGAAGTGGGGCGTATCCACGCCTCAACCGTGCCGCTGTTCAGTTGGTAGGGCGCATCGTTGGAGGCGAGGATAAAGTCGTCGACACCGTCGAAATTCAGGGCGGCGCCGCTTGTTTGTGCCTGTGCCGAAAAGGCTAAGGTAAAAAACAGAAAACCTAATAACAGTAGCCGCCGCCAGATAGTTGGCTTTAATGACTGGTTCGTTACTTCTACATTCCGATTGAGGGAAAAAAAGAAGCAAATTGTTTAATTGTGGTAAGCAATTTTTTTCATTTTTAATCCTTTAAATAAGTAAAACTGGAAATATTTTTTTTGATTTTTTTTTGCGTTAAGAGTTTGTTAAAAACTTGCCATTTATTTGTTTTGTTTGCACAATTTGTAGGTAAGGTCTTTGTTATGTACTATAGTGACACAAAAGTGTTTTTGTGACAGATTTTGGTAAATAATTGTAAATTTTTTTAAATCATATTTAAATTTAGCAAAAATGATACGCAAAACTGCTATTTATGGGTGGTTTTGTTTTAAAACTTGCCATTTATTTGTTTTGTTTGCACAATTTGTTAGGCAAGTTATTTGTTATGTACTATAGTGACTTAAAAGTGTTTTTGTGACAGATTTTGGGTAAATAATTACAAATTTTTTTAAAATAATATCTAAAAAATACTTTGTGGCATCTCAGTTTGGTTTGTATTGGGCAAAAAAAAACGGCAGCACCCTTTCGAGTGCCACCGCCTTTTACTTACTTAACAAACTATTCGATTAACGATTAATCATTGCTTTTTGCAGCATTTTCTTACCATTAGCATTGGTCATCTCTACAAAATACATCCCGTTTGGTAAGTTAGCTCTGTCCAAAATTACTTGGTAGGTTTCGCCTGCTTGGGTAGTTGCGTTGTAGAGCGTAGCTAACTGTTTGCCATCAATATTATATAAATTTACTGTAGTGTTACCACTAACATTTGCGCTAAATTCAACAATAGCTTTATCTGCAAACGGATTAGGCATTACGTTCAATATTTCTATATTTTTTGTGCGTCCGCGAATACTTGCAGGCACCCAGTACCAACCCTCGGTGGTGTTGCCCGCACAGTCGGTAATTGTTACCGAGTACCAACCACTTGGTAAATTGTTTAGTGTGTAGGTATCTGTGCCAGTTGTACTATAAACACGTGGCCAAGTGTCTGGTCCGCTCCATTCGTATAGGTAAGTGCCACACGAGAAGTCGCCACCACTCACATTCAAGTTTATTGAACCATCGCTACCCACATTAGTTGGTATTACCGTATAACTATCAATATCTAATAAGGTATTAGTTGAGTCTACTATATTACTATAAGTTACTTGGTCAGTACCACAAGCATTACTGTCAGATGCTGTTACTGACCAACTTGCATCATCGCTGTAATATACTGTTACGTTTGCACCAGTTTCAGTATATATTATATCATAACGCACATAACCATCTGTATACCAATCAAAATCGTATGGAAGTATCCCGCCTTCAATTTCGAGGATAGTGGTATTGTAGGTAAATGGTGCTACACCCGATATACCGCCTTCGTCGGTATTACCCGCTAACACAATAAGTAGTTCGTTAGGATTGGCATACGTAGTAATAGCACTTCCATCTGACAAGGCAAAACAAGCACCCGTGATACTATTTACATTAGTACCCACTGCTGGTGGATTAGGACCGCCTATTGGTGCCGAAGTTTTTACGCTATAGCCATACACCGTATAATTTGTGCCTGCCGGAAGTGCGGTAGTAGCAAAGATGCCTGTTGTATTAGCAGCCACAAGATTGCCATTTGAATCTACCAATAAGTAATAGAAAGCATATCCGACACTGGTATTATAACCCGATGCTGTTGCCACAATTGTCCCGCCTTGGCAAGATATTGTGGCGCTTACCGTACCCGCTGCCGCTGTACAATAAATACAATTAACCACTACCGATGCTGTTTGAGAACAACCATTGGTATTTGTTGTTGTAACCACATAAGTGCCATTAGCTATATTGTTAAATACATTATTACTTTGGGATGCACCACCAATGCTGTACTGGAATGGACCATTGCCCGTAGTATTAACTGTAATTGTTGCACTAGCGTTACCACAACTAACATTGGTATTAACATTAGGCAAGGCATTAACCACCACAGTGCGTGTTGTTGTAGCCGTACAGCCTGCTGCATTTGTTACCGTTACCGTATAAGTACCGAAGTACTAATATTGGTAGCCGCTATTGTGGTTCCGTTGCTCCAAGCATAAGTATTTCCACCACTTGCGGTTAGTGTCACCGAGCCGCCTGCACAAAAGTTAAAGGTCCGTTAGCGGCAACAGCGGCATTGGGCAAGGCATTAACCACCACAGTGCGTGTTGTTGTAGCCGTACAGCCTGCTGCATTTGTTACCGTTACCGTATAAGTACCCGAAGTACTAATATTGGTAGCCGCTATTGTGGTTCCGTTGCTCCAAGCATAAGTGTTTCCACCACTTGCGGTTAGTGTCACCGAGCCGCCTGCACAAAAAGTTAAAGGTCCGTTAGCGGCAACAGCGGCATTGGGCAAGGCATTAACCACCACAGTGCGTGTTGTTGTAGCCGTACAGCCTGCTGCATTTGTTACCGTTACCGTATAAGTACCCGAAGTACTAATATTGGTAGCCGCTATTGTGGTTCCGTTGCTCCAAGCATAAGTGTTTCCACCACTTGCGGTTAGTGTCACCGAGCCGCCTGCACAAAAAGTTAAAGGTCCGTTAGCGGCAACAGCGGCATTGGGCAAGGCATTAACCACTACTATAGTAGTTGCTGTAACTACACAACCATCGCTATACGTTACGGTTACAGTGTATACACCCGCTTTAGCTGCTGTGGCTGCACCTAAATTTGGATTTTGTTGGGTAGATGCTCCACCAGGCCCGTTCCATGCGTAAGTTGCTGTTACACCTGCTGCCAAGTTGGGATTAACATTTAAATTAATGATAGCACCTACACATACAGGACCATTGTTTGTTGCTACGGGTATTGAACAAGGCGGACAATTTACAGTTACGCTTTTGCTAGCCGTACAACCCGATGCATTAGTTACCACTACAGTATAGTTACCATTGGCTACATTATTAAAAACATTGCTATTTTGCGAAGCACCACCAATACTGTACGTTAAACCTGTACCCGAAGCAGTTACCGTAATACTAGCAGTACCCGCCGAACAACTTGCAATTGCCGTACTAACACTTGGTAACGATGCTGCGGATATACTGGCAGATGTGGTAGTACTACATCCATTTAAATCAGTGATAGTAACCGTATAGGTACCCGCCGACAAGCCATTGGGGTCTTGGGTATTGCTTCCGTTGCTCCAAGCATAATTGTATGGTGGCGCGGCACCCGACACACTTAAATCAATAGATCCGTTGTTTTGAGCACAATCTGCATTGCTTACAACCGTAGATGTGTTAAATACTGTTTGTTGCAATGTAACGTTAATAAAAGCGGCATCACAAAGCCCTGTAGGGTCGCAAATTTGGTATTGTGCTTGGTCGGTGCCTGCCAAATTGCTAGTAGTGGTGTAGGTTACTGTACCATTAGGATTAAGCGCAAATGTACCATTTGTACCATTACTCAATAACGAAACAGTTAAGTCGCTTATTGGCGTATCGGGGTCTGAGTCGTTGTTAATAATATCAATAATAACACTACCTCCTTGTTGGCATTGGATAACCGTGCCGCTATCGTCGTTAGCTACTGGCGGTTGAACAACAGCTACAGATTGCGAAGCAAAACCTACACGAGAACCGCAAATATCGCGCACTTTACACGAAATTATACAATTGGTGCTATATGCGTTAGGGGTAAATGTAGTTGTAGCAGCAGCGGCATTAGCAAAGGTACCGCCACAAGAGCTGGTCCATTCGTAGGTATACGGAGCACCTGCACCACCTGTAGCATTAGCAGATACTGTATAGGCAGTATTTACATTCATGCCGCTAGGTATGTTAATAGTTACATATATAGCTTTGCTTTGCGATGCCCAAAAGCTGAAATTAAAAAAAGCTCGTTGAGCAGCTACGTTATCAGGATTACTGTTTTTATTAATGTCGTGTCCTGCCTCATACATAAGACGCCCGCGATTGTTATCGCCTAAACCTTGCCCAAAAACAAGTGCGGCAGCGGGGCCGGGAGATAGAGTGGGTACATCAGCCTGGCTGTCATCCCAAGCACCAATCATGGTAGTTGGTCGCCAAGATACTTTTGGCAAATATATTTGTTCTGAACCATTTTGGGTAGCGGCATCAATAGTACCCATAAACTGCATAACGGGTTCGGCAGGATACGCATATTGGTATGGAGGAGAACCGTCGCCATGGCTATTAGCCCCATTAAAAGGTACGGCTACTTGTCCAGGAGTTACTCCGTTAGACATCAGAAAGTTCATTCCTTCTGCTGAATTACCCGGGTTGATGATATTTTCTAACACACTTACAGCGTGGCACCCTGCCCAAATAGCTCCGTCGCATTCATCGTTCCAAGACAACAAACGTTGGTGGACTGCCCAAGTAGGGTCGGCATGGGGCATTACAAAAACATCGTTGCAGCAATTAAGGTCACTAGGGTCTATAAAGTTCCAATTGCTCGAAGGTATGCCTGCATTTTGCAGAAAATCTTCGGCAATCTGTCCATTGTCTTGGTCTAGCGTCCAGTTCATATAATAGTTGATCGTATTATACACTGGAACATCAACAAGGCTGGTAGTTGTTACGCCAACTACACCTTGGGCTTGCCACGATGTAATAATTGCATTTACGGCTGGGGTGCGGAAATTGGCATAAATAATGAAGGGCCCGCCTTTAAATTCGGTACCATTATAAACAAAATCGGCACCGTCTTTATTTTTGCTAGGGTTAATAACCCATTTGATAGGCACACTTTGTTCACGCAAAAGTTGGTGAAGCATACCATAGGGTTTTAAACCATTGTCAATGGTTTGTGGCACAACGCCCATATCAACTATGAAAGAACCAATAGGAACAGTTTCTGTGGCTGCCACTGCATGTTGAGTATACAACACACCCATACACAAAAATAAGATAACTAACATCCTAATATAGGAACATAAGCAAACAAAAGATTGTAGTAAATTAACCATTTTTAAAGTATTTAAAATGTATGTAGATAGAGTGTCTTATTAATTATTTAAATAAATTATTATATTTTCACTTTTGATGGTTTGTTCAAAAAAAAAATGACTTGCAAAACTTACTATAGTGACAAAAAATGCGTTTTGTGACAATTTTTTGGCAGAAAATTATACATTTTTTTATTCATAAACCTTAGTAAGGTGACAATAACCTGTATTTATACTAAGTGACAAAAAATGCGTTTTGTGACAGTTTTTTGGCAGAAAATTATACATTTTTTTATTCATAAACCTTAGTAAGGTGACAATAATCTGTATTTATACTAAGTGACAAAAAATGCGTTTTGTGACAGTTTTTTGGCAGAAAATTATACATTTTTTTATTCATAAACCTTAGTAAGGTGACAATAATCTGTATTTATACTAAGTAGTGTTTCAAGTTAATACTGTCGGATATTATGGTTCGGCAAACCCATTATAATCGGTAAATTAGCAACATCTGTTTGTCTGTTTTTTATGGATAAATAACTATATTACACCCCTAACGGGGCTGAAAATACGTTTATCTACCTCTTTGCTACCCATATCACGCCCCTAACGGGGCTAAAAGTGCCGACTTTATCCGACAGTATTAAATGGATAGACTACTAAGTGACAAAAAATGCGTTTTGTGACAGTTTTTTGGCAGAAAATATTTCAAATACAATACATTATACTAAAAACCATCTGCAACTTACAAAATATTAGTTGTAGATGGTTTTATTTTAGTTCAAATTTTGTTGGTAAATACCCAAAAAAAACGGCAGCACCCTTTCGAGTGCCACCGCCTTTTACTTACTTAACAAACTATTCGATTAACGACTAATCATTGCTTTTTGCAGCATTGTTTCGCCGTTTGCGTTGGTCATTTTCACAAAGTACATACCACTTGGTAGGTTAGCCCCGTCCAGAGTTACTTGGTAGGTTTCGCCTGCTTGGGTAGTTGCGTTGTAGAGGGTTGCCACTTGCTTGCCATCAATACTGTATACATTTACTGTAGTGTTGCCACTAACATTTACGGTAAATTCAACAATAGCTTTATCAGCAAACGGATTAGGCATTACGCTCAATGTTTCTACAGCTTTTGTACGTCCGCGAGCACTTGCGGGTACCCAATACCAACCTTCGGTTACATTACCAATACAGTCGGTAACTGTTACCGAGTACCAGCCCATTGGCAAACCTGCTAGTACATACTGATTGCCACCAATTGCCGGAGCAGTGCCTGTTGTTGGGAACGATGGTGTCCAAGTATCCGGACCCGACCATTCGTAACTATATGTTCCACAACTTGTGTTTCCACCGGTAACAGTCAGGTTAATACTTCCGTCAGGTGCGGTATAATCAGACGATGGTGTTACTTCGTAAGCATCAATATCTAGGATAGTGTTGTCTGTGCTACCTTGCATATTAGTGAAATATAAACTATCGTTCGCACAACCATACGAGTCGGTAACAATGGCATTCCATTGTGCATCGTCCGAGTAGTAAATAATAACTTCTGTACCTGTTTCGGTATAAGTAATATCGTAACGCACATAACCTATAATTTCCCAATCGAAGTTATAGGGTTGTAAGCCACCAACTATCAGTACAGTATCGGTATTATAATGGAATGGCGTAATACCACCTTCGTTACCTTCGTCAGAGTTTTGATAGCCAACTAACGCCAATGGTGACTCGGGTAAAATTGCTTGTTTTGGTGGGTTGCTCAAATCAAAACAGTTGCCGCTAATTGCCGATACGTTTGTACCTACACTTGGGACAGTTCCTCCGGCTTGTACGCTGTAAGCATATACATTGTAAGTACCTGCTGTTGATGTGCTTAATGTTTGTGTTACTCCACTTGTTGCCGGAGCAACTTCTACAATTACACCTGCTGCATTTACCACTAAAACATAGTTATCATAGCCAACTGCAGGGCTGTTAAAGTTAGGTGTTACTACAAATGGGTCACCAGGACATACCACTGAACTAACTGTTATATCACCAACCTCGGCTGCACAAGTATTACAGTTAACCGTTACGTTAGTAGTACCTACACAAGCTGCTGCATTAGTAGCACTAACGGTATAAGTACCATTGGCTACACCTGTAAATATGTTGCTACTTTGGGTAACACCATTTAGGGTATACGATGTTGCACTGCCGCTAATAGTTACCGTAGCACCGTTTGTACCACAAATAACGTTAGCTGATATAGCAGGAAGTGCCGTTACAGTTACCAATTTAGTAGCTGTTTTAGTACAACCCGCCGCACTTGTTACCGTTACGGTATAAGTGCCTGCTGTAGTTACGTTGATAGAGGCACTGTTGCCACCGTTGCTCCAAGCATAAGCACCCCCACTTGTGGTTAAGGTAGCCGAACTACCCGCACAGAACGATGCAGGACCACTGATAGTTACTACAGGAGCGGGTGATAATGCTACATTTGTTGAAGCAGTACCAGTGCAACCATTGCTATATGTTACCGTTACATTGTATACGCCTGCTTTGGCAGGGGTCATGTTAGGTATGATTGGGTTTTGCTGTGTTGATGAACCAGCAGGACCACTCCATGCATAAGTAGCCGTTACGCCCGTAGGTAAGTTTGGATTAACACTTAAACTCAAAGCCGAACCAGCACAAATAGGACCATTGTTTGAGGCAACTGGTGTAGGACAACCACAAACAGCTACGGTTACAGTGGCCGTTTTAGTACAACCCGCA
This sequence comes from Sphingobacteriales bacterium, assembly GCA_016718845.1. Classification (GTDB taxonomy): domain Bacteria; phylum Bacteroidota; class Bacteroidia; order Chitinophagales; family UBA2359; genus JAEUUX01. Next base: position 31,519 of record JADKCK010000042.1, on the reverse strand, counting down.
GCACTTGTTACCGTTACCGTATAAGTTCCGGCAGATAGACCATTGAAGATACCAGTGCTGTTAGTTGTACCAGGAATGCCATAAGTTACTGCATTTGTTGCCACTACGGTAATACGACCAGCACCGCCTACACAACTTGGTGTAATAGCTGTAATAGTTGGCTTGGGATTAACTGCTACATTTGTTGAAGCAGTACCAGTGCAACCATTGCTATATGTTACCGTTACATTGTATACGCCTGCTTTGGCAGGGGTCATGTTAGGTATGATTGGGTTTTGCTGTGTTGATGAGCCAGCAGGACCACTCCATACATAAGTAGCCGTTACGCCCGTAGGTAAGTTTGGATTAACACTTAAACTCAAAGCCGAACCAGCACAAATAGGACCATTGTTTGAGGCAACTGGTGTAGGACAACCACAAACAGCTACTGTTACAGTGGTTGTTTTGTACAACCCGCAGCACTTGTTACGGTTACCGTATAAACACCAGCAGATAAACCATTGAAGATACCAGTGCTGTTACTTGAACCCGGAATACTATAAGTTACCGCATTAGTTGCCACTACGGTAATACGTCCGCTACCATTTACACAACTTGCCGTTGCAGAGGTAATAGTTGGTTTAGGATTAACTGCTACGTTTGTTGACGCAACACCTGTGCAACCATTGCTGTAAGTTACGGTTACATTGTATACACCTGCTTTGGCAGGGGTCATGTTAGGTATTGTTACACTACCATTGGTGGTAGTAGCACTACCCGCTGGTCCACTCCATGCATAAGAGGTAGCTGTTGCACCTACTGGTAAGGTAGCCGTTAAGGTAATAGGCGAGTCTTCACATATCGGACCATTATTAGCCAAAGTAGGATTGCCGGGGCAACAAGCAGTTAAGGTTGTTACATTATAGGCAGTTTGACAACCCGTTACAGCATCAACTAATGTTACCGTATAGTTGGTATTAGGAAGCAAACCAGTACTTAAGCTACCCACATAAACTCCACCATTTAGTGCCAAATCAATGGTACCGACCGTTGTATTGGCAGCATTGGTAACCGTTACATTATAATCAGCCAATGCACCCGTTATATTAATGGTAGAATTACTTCCTGTACAACTTGCCGTTACATTTCCGCCTGGTGACGCATTAATTTTAATATTCACTGGATTTGAAATAACACAACCATTAGTGTAAGTAATAGTTATTGAACCAGTTACATCTATAGTTTGGCTATTAAGTGTGAGTGTATTAGTAGTACTAACTTCTACATTGTTGATTACCCAACTGTAGCTTAATACAGTACCACCTAGATTGGTAATAGTAAATACTACATCAGAACCCGAACAAACACCTGTATTAAATATATCAGCAATAGGTACTACTATGCCATTTACAGTAGCCACTACAATTGGGTTGTAAGTAGGACAAGTACATTGTACCGTAATATCATCGGTATAAACACAACTTTGGTCAGCAACATCGCGAATAGTAACGGTTACTGTTGTTCCGTCGGCGTACGATGGGCTTACGTTATTGGTTGTAAAATTACCTCCGTTAAACGAATATAAATAGCTGCCCGAACCACCTGTGGCATTAACTGTAAGAGTGCCATTAGCACCTATGCAATTAGGTACAGTACTAAAGTTTAAAGCCGCTGGCTCTGATACCGTTGCACTTGCGGTTGCACTACATCCTTTGGCATCTGTTACCGTATAGGTGTAAGTACCTGCTGTTTCGTTAAATGTACCCGTACCCGAGCTTGCTCCAACAGCACCAGTAGCACTTATCGTTACACTACCATTGCCGCCGTTACAAGTTGCATTATTTACTGTGGCTGATGCCGCTAAGGTACAAGGCGGATCTACCAATACATGCAAAGTAGCATCCGAACAATCCACTGGTGTGCCATCGTCGCAGGTGGTGTAGGGGAAATCTACCGGACCGCTAAATCCATTTACCGGTGTAAAAGTGTAGCTTCCGTCGGTATTTAGTACCAAAGTACCGCTGCCTGGCACCGTAGTCGTTTGGGCTACTACCGTTTGGTTATCGCCTTCGGGGTCGGTGTCGTTTGTCGAAACATTGCCACTCACTGCCGTGTTAAACGGTGTTTGGGCATAGTCGTCCATCGCATTGGTGCTATTTGGCGAACCTATCGGTAATACCGTAATATATAACCATTCTTCGTCGCATTTAGGCGGCGCTTGGTTATCGCAAATGCTATACAACACCGAATCTACACCCACAAAACCAGGGGCAGGGTTGTACGTAATCGTTCCGTCTGGATTAACTACTGCCGTAGCTCCAATTACACTTGGTCCAGTTACAATGGTCGGGTTACTTAATGTACAAGTAGGTCCGTTTTGGCATTGGTCGTTGCTTAACACCACCGATGTTACTGGATTGTCTTGTAGCGTCGTATTGTAATCGGGGTTGGCTATTGGTGCATTGGTCACTATTGTAGGGTCAATAACCGTGATGATTAATGGTACATCGGTGCAAACAGTCGATGGACTTGGTTCGCATACAGGTACCAAGAAGGTGTATTCGCCAGGAGTATCGCAAACAAAACTATAAGTACCATTGCTCGCAACTATCGGAGCACAGCCACTTGGGTTGCTCGGATTAACCGGTGGGTTGCCATAAGTACTGCCGGGTGTTTGATTGTCGTTGGTGCTTACATCGCCCGTTAGGGGACATTTACTTGAGTCGTTCCAAAGTCAGGGTTAAAGTCGGGTGCTTGTGGATCTACCAATACATGCAAAGTAGCATCCGAACAATCCACTGGTGTGCCATCGTCGCAGGTGGTGTAGGGGAAATCTACCGGACCGCTAAATCCATTTACCGGTGTAAAGTGTAGCTTCCGTCGGTATTTAGTACCAAAGTGCCGCTGCCTGGCACCGTAGTCGTTTGGGCTACTACCGTTTGGTTATCGCCTTCGGGGTCGGTGTCGTTTGTCGAAACATTGCCACTCACTGCCGTGTTAAACGGTGTTTGGGCATAGTCGTCCATCGCATTGGTGCTATTTGGCGAACCTATCGGTAATACCGTAATATATAACCATTCTTCGTCGCATTTAGGCGGTGCTTGGTTATCGCAGATGCTATACAACACCGAATCTACACCCACAAAACCAGGGGCAGGGTTGTACGTAATCGTTCCGTCTGGATTAACTACCGCAGTAGCTCCAATTACACTTGGTCCAGTTACAATGGTCGGGTTACTTAATGTACAAGTAGGTCCGTTTTGGCATTGGTCGTTGCTTAACACCACCGATGTTACTGGATTGTCTTGTAGCGTCGTATTGTAATCGGGGTTGGCTATTGGTGCATTGGTCACTATTGTAGGGTCAATAACCGTGATGATTAATGGTACATCGGTGCAAACAGTCGATGGACTTGGTTCGCATACAGGTACCAAGAAGGTGTATTCGCCAGGAGTATCGCAAACAAAACTATAAGTACCATTGCTCGCAACTATCGGAGCACAGCCACTTGGGTTGCTCGGATTAACCGGTGGGTTGCCATAAGTACTGCCAGGTGTTTGATTGTCGTTGGTGCTTACATCGCCCGTTAGGGGTACATTTACTTGAGTCGTTCCAAAGTCAGGGTTAAAGTCGGGTGCTTGTGGATCTACCAATACATGCAAAGTAGCATCCGAACAATCCACTGGTGTGCCATCGTCGCAGGTGGTGTAGGGGAAATCTACCGGACCGCTAAATCCATTTACCGGTGTAAAAGTGTAGCTTCCGTCGGTATTTAGTACCAAAGTACCGCTGCCTGGCACCGTAGTCGTTTGGGCTACTACCGTTTGGTTATCGCCTTCGGGGTCGGTGTCGTTTGTCGAAACATTGCCACTCACTGCCGTGTTAAACGGTGTTTGGGCATAGTCGTCCATCGCATTGGTGCTATTTGGCGAACCTATCGGTAATACCGTAATGTATAACCATTCTTCGTCGCATTTAGGCGGTGCTTGGTTATCGCAGATGCTATACAACACCGAATCTACACCCACAAAACCAGGGGCAGGGTTGTACGTAATCGTTCCGTCTGGATTAACTACCGCAGTAGCTCCAATTACACTTGGTCCAGTTACAATGGTCGGGTTACTTAATGTACAAGTAGGTCCGTTTTGGCATTGGTCGTTGCTTAACACCACCGATGTTACTGGATTGTCTTGTAGCGTCGTATTGTAATCGGGGTTGGCTATTGGTGCATTGGTCACTATTGTAGGGTCAATAACCGTGATGATTAATGGTACATCGGTGCAAACAGTCGATGGACTTGGTTCGCATACAGTACCAAGAAGGTGTATTCGCCAGGAGTATCGCAAACAAAACTATAAGTACCATTGCTCGCAACTATCGGAGCACAGCCACTTGGGTTGCTCGGATTAACCGGTGGGTTGCCATAAGTACTGCCGGGTGTTTGATTGTCGTTGGTGCTCACATCGCCCGTTAGGGTACATTTACTTGAGTCGCTCCAAAGTCAGGGTTAAAGTTGGGTGCTTGTGGATCTACCAATACATGCAAAGTAGCATCCGAACAATCCACTGGTGTGCCATCGTCGCAGGTGGTGTAGGGGAAATCTACCGGACCGCTAAATCCATTTACCGGTGTAAAAGTGTAGCTTCCGTCGGTATTTAGTACCAAAGTACCGCTGCCTGGCACCGTAGTCGTTTGGGCTACTACCGTTTGGTTATCGCCTTCGGGGTCGGTGTCGTTTGTCGAAACATTGCCACTCACTGCCGTGTTAAACGGTGTTTGGGCATAGTCGTCCATCGCATTGGTGCTATTTGGCGAACCTATCGGTAATACCGTAATGTATAACCATTCTTCGTCGCATTTAGGCGGTGCTTGGTTATCGCAGATGCGAGGCACAACACCGAATCTACACCCACAAAACCAGGGGCAGGGTTGTACGTAATCGTTCCGTCTGGATTAACTACCGCAGTAGCTCCAATTACACTTGGTCCAGTTACAATGGTCGGGTTACTTAATGTACAAGTAGGTCCGTTTTGGCATTGGTCGTTGCTTAACACCACCGATGTTACTGGATTGTCTTGTAGCGTCGTATTGTAATCGGGGTTGGCTATTGGTGCATTGGTCACTATTGTAGGGTCAATAACCGTGATGATTAATGGTACATCGGTGCAAACAGTCGATGGACTTGGTTCGCATACAGTACCAAGAAGGTGTATTCGCCAGGAGTATCGCAAACAAAACTATAAGTACCATTGCTCGCAACTATCGGAGCACAGCCACTTGGGTTGCTCGGATTAACCGGTGGGTTGCCATAAGTACTGCCGGGTGTTTGATTGTCGTTGGTGCTCACATCGCCCGTTAGGGGTACATTTACTTGAGTCGCTCCAAAGTCAGGGTTAAAGTCGGGTGCTTGTGGATCTACCAATACATGCAAAGTAGCATCCGAACAATCCACTGGTGTGCCATCGTCGCAGGTGGTGTAGGGGAAATCTACCGGACCGCTAAATCCATTTACCGGTGTAAAAGTGTAGCTTCCGTCGGTATTTAGTACCAAAGTACCGCTGCCTCAGCACCGTAGTCGTTTGGGCTACTACCGTTTGGTTATCGCCTTCGGGGTCGGTGTCGTTTGTCGAAACATTGCCACTCACTGCCGTGTTAAACGGTGTTTGGGCATAGTCGTCCATCGCATTGGTGCTATTTGGCGAACCTATCGGTAATACCGTAATATATAACCATTCTTCGTCGCATTTAGGCGGTGCTTGGTTATCGCAGATGCGACGCCCACCGAATCTACACCCACAAAACCAGGGGCAGGGTTGTACGTAATCGTTCCGTCTGGATTAACTACCGCAGTAGCTCCAATTACACTTGGTCCAGTTACAATGGTCGGGTTACTTAATGTACAAGTAGGTCCGTTTTGGCATTGGTCGTTGCTTAACACCACCGATGTTACTGGATTGTCTTGTAGCGTCGTATTGTAATCGGGGTTGGCTATTGGTGCATTGGTCACTATTGTAGGGTCAATAACCGTGATGATTAATGGTACATCGGTGCAAACAGTCGATGGACTTGGTTCGCATACAGGTACCAAGAAGGTGTATTCGCCAGGAGTATCGCAAACAAAACTATAAGTACCATTGCTCGCAACTATCGGAGCACAGCCACTTGGGTTGCTCGGATTAACCGGTGGGTTGCCATAAGTACTGCCGGGTGTTTGATTGTCGTTGGTGCTCACATCGCCCGTTAGGGGTACATTTACTTGAGTCGCTCCAAAGTCAGGGTTAAAGTTGGGAACATAAGAGCCACATATAGCTGTGCAACCGTTAAAATCGGTTACTGTTACGCTGTAATTAGCCCCAGTAAGACCCGATATGCTAGAATTAGTACTGCCATTACTCCACAAATAATCGTATGGTGATGTGCCACCTGACGCTGTTACTGATGCAGTATTAGGTGTAGTAGTGCAAATTACTGTTAAAGCCAATGCAGGTTGGCTAACAGTTGCACTAACCGTCGTTTGTACATCCATTCGCATCCGTGATAGTTACACTATATGTATCTGATGATACATTGCTCAAATCTTGGGTAGTAGCATTGTTGCCCCACAAATAGGTGTAGCCAGGCGTGCCGCCAGTTGGACTTAAATCAACGCCGCCATCGCTGCCACCAAAGCATTTAACAGCAGTAGTGCTGCTTGATGCACCAAGTGCCGTAGTAGGTTGGCTAACAGTTGCACTAACTGTCGTTTGGCAATTGTTCGCATCCGTGATAGTTACACTATATGTACCTGTTGCTACATTGCTCAAATCTTGGGTAGTAATACCGTTGCCCCACAAATAGGTGTAGCCAGGCGTGCCGCCAGTTGGACTTAAATCAACGCCGCCATCGCTGCCACCAAAGCATTTAACAGCCGTAGTGCTGCTTGATGCACCAAGTGCCGTAGTAGGTTGGCTAACAGTTGCACTAACTGTCGTTTGGCAATTGTTCGCATCCGTGATAGTTACACTATAAGTATCCGATGATACATTACTCAAATCTTGGGTAGTAATACCGTTGTCCCACAAATAGGTGTAGCCAGGCGTGCCGCCAGTTGGACTTAAATCAACGCCGCCATCGCTGCCACCAAAGCATTTAACAGCCGTAGTGCTGCTTGATGCACCAAGTGCCGTAGTAGGTTGGCTAACAGTTGCACTAACTGTCGTTTGGCAATTGTTCGCATCCGTTACGGTTACATTGTAAGTATCCGATGATACATTACTCAAATCTTGGGTAGTAATACCGTTGCTCCACAAATAGGTGTAGCCAGGCGTGCCGCCAGTTGGACTTAAATCAACGCCGCCATCGCTGCCACCAAAGCATTTAACAGCCGTAGTGCTGCTTGATGCACCAAGTGCCGTAGTAGGTTGGCTAACAGTTGCACTAACTGTCGTTTGGCAATTGTTCGCATCCGTGATAGTTACACTATAAGTACCAGTTGCTACATTACTCAAATCTTGGGTAGCATTGTTGCTCCACAAATAGGTGTAGCCAGGCGTGCCGCCAGTTGGACTTAAATCAACGCCGCCATCGCTGCCACCAAAGCTAACAGCGAGCATTAACGCGTGCTCTGCCGTGTTGGCTAACAGTTGCACTCGCTGTTTGCAATGCAGGACCGTTTCCGATGATACATTACTCAAATCTTGGGTAGTAGCATTGTTGCTCCACAAATAGGTGTAGCCAGGTGTGCCGCCAGATGGACTTAAATCCACGCCACCATTGCTGCCACCAAAGCAGCTAACAGCCGTAGTGCTGCTTGATGCATCCAATGCCGATGCAGGTTGGCTAACAGAGGCACTAACTGTCGTTTGGCAATTGTTCGCATCCGTGATAGTTACACTATAAGTATCCGATGATACATTGCTCAAATCTTGGGTAGTAGCATTGTTGCCCCACAAATAGGTGTAGCCAGGCGTGCCGCCAGTTGGACTTAAATCAACGCCGCCATCGCTGCCACCAAAGCATTTAACAGCCGTAGTGCTGCTTGATGCACCAAGTGCCATAGCAGGTTGGCTAACAGTTGCACTAACTGTCGTTTGGCAATTGTTCGCATCCGTGATAGTTACACTATAAGTACCGTTGATACATTACTCAAATCTTGGGTAGTAATATCGTTGCCCCACAAATAGGTGTAGCCAGGCGTGCCGCCAGTTGGACTTAAATCAACGCCGCCATCGCTGCCACCAAAGCATTTAACAGCCGTAGTGCTGCTTGATGCACCAAGTGCCGTAGTAGGTTGGCTAACAGTTGCACTAACTGTCGTTTGGCAATTGTTCGCATCCGTGATAGTTACACTATATGTACCTGTTGCTACATTGCTCAAATCTTGGGTAGTAGCATTGTTGCTCCACAAATAGGTGTAGCCAGGCGTGCCGCCAGTTGGACTTAAATCAACGCCGCCATCGCTGCCACCAAAGCAGCTAACAGCCGTAGTGCTGCTTGATGCACCAAGTGCCGATGCAGGTTGGCTAACAGTTGCACTAACTGTCGTTTGGCAATTGTTCGCATCCGTGATAGTTACACTATAAGTATCCGATGATACATTACTCAAATCTTGGGTAGTAGCATTGTTGCTCCCACAAATAGGTGTAGCCAGGCGTGCCGCCAGTTGGACTTAAATCAACGCCGCCATCGCTGCCACCAAAGCATTTAACAGCCGTAGTGCTGCTTGATGCACCAAGTGCCGTAGTAGGTTGGCTAACAGTTGCACTAACTGTCGTTTGGCAATTGTTCGCATCCGTGATAGTTACACTATATGTACCTGTTGCTACATTGCTCAAATCTTGGGTAGTAGCATTGTTGCTCCACAAATAGGTGTAGCCAGGCGTGCCGCCAGTTGGACTTAAATCAACGCCGCCATCGCTGCCACCAAAGCAGCTAACAGCAGTAGTACTGCTCGAAGCATCCAATGCCAATGCAGGTTGGCTAACAGTTGCACTAACTGTCGTTTGGCAATTGTTCGCATCCGTGATAGTTACACTATATGTACCTGTTGCTACATTGCTCAAATCTTGGGTAGTAGCATTGTTGCTCCACAAATAGGTGTAGCCAGGCGTGCCGCCAGTTGGACTTAAATCAACGCCGCCATCGCTGCCACCAAAGCATTTAACAGCCGTAGTGCTGCTTGATGCACCAAGTGCCGTAGTAGGTTGGCTAACAGTTGCACTAACTGTCGTTTGGCAATTGTTCGCATCCGTGATAGTTACACTATAAGTATCCGATGATACATTACTCAAATCTTGGGTAGTAGCATTGTTGCTCCACAAATAGGTGTAGCCAGGCGTGCCGCCAGTTGGACTTAAATCAACGCCGCCATCGCTGCCACCAAAGCAGCTAACAGCCGTAGTGCTGCTTGATGCACCAAGTGCCGTAGTAGGTTGGCTAACAGTTGCACTAACTGTCGTTTGGCAATTGTTCGCATCCGTGATAGTTACACTATATGTACCCGATGATACATTACTCAAATCTTGGGTAGTAGCATTGTTGCTCCACAAATAGGTGTAGCCAGGTGTGCCGCCAGTTGGACTTAAATCAACGCCGCCATCGCTGCCACCAAAGCATTTAACAGCCGTAGTGCTGCTTGTGGATGATGGTCCTGCTGGCAAACTTAAGGTAGCTGTTGTAGTACCTATGCATCCCAAATTATCGGTGACCGTAATGCTGTAATCTCCCGCTCCAGGCCACCAACAGTAGTACCCGTACCGATACCGCTATTTGTACCACTAGTCCACTCGAAAGAGAATGGAGATACCCCATTGCTGATAGAAAGAGTAATATAGCCATTAGAAGCTACACAATTGGGATTATTGGGTGTAGGAGTTATACTTAAAGCAACACAATTAACTTTTGCGGTACCTTCATCGTCCTCATTGGGCAATCCGTTGTAGTTATTGGGTGATGAGTCGATGTCGTATTGGTCGGCATCAGATACCTCTGCTACATTTGCATTGGCATAATCAACCACTGTAGCGGTAATATTAAGCGTTCGGGTAGCACTGGCATTTAGATTGCCAATAAACCAAATACCTGTGGCTGAATTATAAAAACCAGCTCCATTGTCAGATACATAGGTATAACTGCTAGGTAGTAAATCCTTGACCACAACACCAGTAGCATTGGTAGTACTTGTGTTGTTTACGGTAATAGTAAAAACTACATTACTTCCTGCTGTTGCATTTGCCGGAGAAACGGTTTTAGTTACTTCCAAGTCAATGGGTGGAGTGATATAAATAGTTACTTGTGCAGTTGCACATTCTGATGGATTACCATTATCGCATATAACATATTGAAAAACATCCGTACCTGTATAACCTGTTGGTGGTGTGTAATTAAATCCATTGCCGCTAATGGTAATGGTACCGCCTTGGGTGGTTTGTAGATTAGTACCGTTGGTACCGCCACTTGTAACGCTAATGGTATTGCCTTCGGGGTCAAAATCGTTGGGCAATACGGGTATAAACACAGGTATATTGATACCCGTAAAAGCTTGGTCGTCAACGGCAACGGGAGGTTGGTTTTCTACCGTTATTGTTACTTGCGCGATATCACACAATGAGGGTATCGGCACACAAAGTGCATTATTATCGTGTACATCGCAAATTTGATACTCAAATACATCGGTACCTGTAAAGCCCGAAGCAGGTACATACGCTATTTGTTTGTTAGGCAATACGCTTACAGTACCATTTGTTGGTGCTAACAAAGAACCACCTACGGTTACAGCTAATTCATCGCCATCAGGATCGTTGTCGTTGCTTAATACTTGAACAAAGGCAGTTACATTTGCTACGGTGTGGTCTATGTCATCGGTAGCAACGGGTGTGTTGTTTACTGGAGTAGTGTTGAAAGTAATAGATACCGTAGCTGGTGTGCAAAGAGAAGGAGAAGCATCATCGCAAATTTGATAGGTAAAGCCATCTGTTGGACCAGCATATCCGGGCGTAGGTGTGTATAGTATCTGAGCACCCACTACAGTTGCTGTACCATGGACGGGCTGTGTTAGCACCGATACGGTGAGGGGTCCGTTTTCGGGGTCAGAGTCGTTCACTAATACATCAATATATGTTGGTTGGCATGCGTTTACATTTTTTGTATCGTTGTTGGCAATGGGTGGTTGGTTATTTACTGTCAGATTAACCAATGCTGTACTACACAATGTAGTTGCATTACAGCCCCCCGATGCTGGTTCGCAGATACTATACGTTAATACATCAGCTCCGCTAAAGCCAGGGTTGGGGATATATTTTATGGAGTTACCCACCAATACAGCCGAGCCATTTAATGGCTGAGTTACGATAGTGGTAGTTAGTGCCTGACCTTCGGGGTCGCTGTCGTTACCTTGTACATTTACAGTGATATCTGAATTGGCATTTAGCGTTAATCCATTATCATTTACTGCTGTAGGTGGGGCATTAGTAACGGTAATAGTTACTTTGGCAGTATCGCATTTAATAGGCGAACCATTGTCGCAAATACGATAGGTAAACGAAGTTTTGCCATTAAAACCCGATGTTGGCGTATAAGTAAATGTTTGCGAACCCGTAAGCACTGCAGTACCCGACGAAGGTGGGCTAATTAGGCTGGTTACAGTAAGTGTATTGTTGTCGGGGTCGGTATCATTGGCTTTAACCGTAATGGTAGTGGGTGTTACCGAATTGGTAGTAGCAAAATCGGGTTGTGCCAAAGGTGGGCGGTTACCTATTGCCTCACAAGGTGCCAATTGCAAATAAGTTACTACTAATGCTGGTCTGTTGGCAACAGTTGTGTTTTCCGACGAGGCAAACTCGTGTTTATCTTTATTCGTTTCTGCTTGTCTTTTAAGTAATACACCAAAATTATTGGCGGGTGTATTAACCCAACTTTGCACCAAAGAGGTTATCCCCCAATATTTAAAGCCGGTGGTAGTACCCATATTTACCGATGCCGCCGCTGTAGGGTTATAACTACCGCCCGCTGTTGTCCAGTTAGCCGCATCTTTTTTGTTCCAAGTCACTAGGCTTTCTGTCCAAGACTCAGTAAGTGCATGTACATCAATAACTTGTGCCTTGGTACCCGTAATGCGGTTAAGTTTTAGCTGGGCGCTAGTGATAATGGCTCCTGATGGGATAGTACTCAAATCGAAACGTATCAAGGACCTGCGGATATTATTATCTTTTTCACCAACAACAAATTTATTGACATTACCGTAGTTGGTAGTAGCTTTATCTTTTTGGATATACGAATCATCGGCTATGGTTAATGTGGTGCTTACTTCGGTACCAGTAGAAGGGCGAGTTTGACCTGCTGGGCAACCATCGTCGGTTATTTGAATATTTACGGTAGCCTGCGAGCATAGACCCGATGTATTACAAGCTTCGTACACAAAACTATCGGTGCCGCTGTAGTCGTTATTGGGTTGGTAATCTATAGTGCCATTAGGATTTAAACTAACCAAACCGTTGGTAGGTTGCGTAATAATGCGGCTTATAGACAAGGCTTGCCCGAGTGGGTCTTGGTCGTTGCCCAATACCTGTATTTGCACCGGAAAGTCTTCTAATGCCAAACCTTGGTCGTTGCCAAGGGTTGGCGCGGCATTCACACAATCCCATATTTCATAGGTAATAGCATCTATATTGGGTTTTCCAGCGGTGCGTTTAAGCCGCACAAAATTTAAACCACCCGATGGTACAATATAAATGTAGGGTAGCACGCCAGTAGTAGTAATGCCAATAGTTGTCGGAGTGCTAAATCCAGAAGTTCCATTGAGGCTGCTTTCTATGGTAAGGGTAGTAGGGTTTGTATTATCGCCCCGCTTTAAGTAAAGCGTAAGGGTATCGCCTGCATTAATTGTTTCGGGGAAACCCAATATCAATACATCGCCGTTATTATCCATTTCTACTGTTAAACCATCGGGTTGGTCTAATACATCAGTTAAAGTACCCGTTACACTAGTAGTTGTATGTAAGGAATCGGCAGCACCCGAAGAGGCAATAGCATAGGTTTGGTTTGGCAAGCAACCATTAATGTCGGCAGCACCTACTGTAACGCTAATAAGTGCATTATCGCAAAACCCTGTGGGGTCGCATATTTGGTATTGTACTTGGTCGGTACCCGAAAAGTTTACATTGGCGGTGTAGGTTACGGTACCATTGGGGTTAAGTACAAAGGTGCCATTTGCACCATTACCTGATAAGGTAATGGTTAAATCGCCTAATGGGGTATCGCCATCCGAGTCGTTAGAAAGGATATTTATAGTAGTACTACCGCCTTGTCCGCACTGTGTGCCAATGGTAGCGTTGTCGTTGTTAGCTACCGGAGGTTGTGGGCTAGATACCGATTGCGAACCAAAGCCTACACGAGAACCGCAATTGTCGCGCACTTTACACGAAATTATACAACCTGTACTAGATGCATTGGGTGTAAAAGTAGTAGTAGCAGCAGTAGGGTTGGCAAATGTACCTCCGCAAGTGCTGATCCATTCGTAGATGTAAGGGGCACCTGCACCGCCAGTAGCTGTGGCAGAAACCGTATAGGCAGTGCCCACACTCATGCTGCTAGGTACGTTAATAGCTACGTTAATGGCTTTGCTTTGCGATGCCCAAAAGCTGAAGTTAAAGAAAGCCCTTTGAGCAGCCACACTAGCGGCGCTAGTACCGCCAATATTGTGTCCGCCCTCGTACATAACACGTCCGCGATTGTCGTCGCCCAAACCTTGTCCAAAAGCGAGTACAGCAGCAACTCCCGGAGAAACCGAAGGTACATCGGCTTGGCTATCATCCCAAACACCAACCATGGTAGTTGGTCGCCAAGACACTTGTGGTAGGTATATTTGTTCCGAACCATTTTGGGTAGCTGCATCAATAGTACCCATAAACTGCATAACTGGCTGAGCAGAATGTCCATATTGGTATGGCGGAGAACCATCATCGTGGTCACCAAAAAGCACGGCTGCTTGTCCGGGTGTTGCCCCGTTGGACATCAAAAAGTTCATGGTTTGTGCTGGGTTGCTGGGGTTGATGATATTTTCTAACACACTAACAGCGTGACAACCTGCCCAAATAGCACCATCGCATTCGTCGTTCCAAGACAATAAGCGTTGGTGAGTAGCCCAAGTAGGGTCGGCGTGGGGCATTACAAAAATATCGTTGCAGCAAGTAAGCTCACTAGGTGCTACAAAGTTCCAGTTGCTCGAAGGGATACCTGCATTTTGCAAGAAAGCTTGAGCAATTGACGAGTTTGTGCTGTTTAATGTCCAGTTCATATAATAATTGATTGTATTATATACTGGAACATCAACTGGGCTGGTGGTTGTTACACCAACTACGCCTTGTGCCTGCCACGATGCAATAATTGCATTTACGGCTGGGGTGCGGTAATTGGCATAAATAATAAACGGGCCACCTTTAAATGCTGTGCCGTTGTAGGTAAAGTCTACACCATCTTTACTTTTGGTGGGGTTAATAACCCATTTGATGGGTACATTTTGCTCGCGCAAAAGTTGATGAAGCATACCATAGGGTTTTAAACCATTGGCAACAGTTTGTGGTACAACTCCCATATTAACTATGAAAGAACCAACAGGAACGGTTTCTGTGGCTGCTACTGCATTTTGGTTGTGCAATATGCCTATCCAGAAAAGAAAAATAGCCAACAACCTAATATATGGTTGTTGCTGATAGATAAGGGATTGAAATTTAATAATCATTTTTAAATAATTAAGATGTGTGTGTTTATATATATTTTTTATTACAAAAAAGTTCAATGTATTTTACAATTAAATGCTGTAATTATAGCACAATAGTTTAGGCAAGTAATTTATTGTTATTGTAGTGACAAAAAATGCGTTTTGTGACATTTTTTTGGCAAAAAATTACACATTTTCTTATTCTTAATTTTTAGTAAGGCAACAATAATCTGTATTTATACTAAGTGACAAAAAATGCGTTTTGTGACATTTTTTTGGCAAAAATTATACATTTTTTTATTCTTAATTTTTAGTAAGGTAACAATAATCTGTATTTATACTAAGTGACAAAAATGCGTTTTGTGACATTTTTTGGCAAAAATTATACATTTTTTATTCTTAATTTTTAGTAAGGTAACAATAATCTGTATTTATACTAAGTGACAAAAAATGCGTTTTGTGACATTTTTTTGGCAAAAAATTATACATTTTTTTATTCTTAATTTTTAGTAAGGCAACAATAATCTGTATTTATACTAAGTGACAAAAAATGCGTTTTGTGACAATTTTTGGCAAAAAATTATACATTTTTTTATCCCTAAATTTTAGCAAAGTAACAATAATTCGTATTTATACTAAGTGACAAAAAATGCGTTTTGTGACAATTTTTGGCAAAAAATTATACATTTTTTTATCCCTAAATTTTAGCAAAGTAACAATAATTCGTATTTATACTAAGTGACAAAAAATGCGTTTTGTGACATTTTTTTGGCAAAAAATATTTCAAATACAATACATTATAGTAAAAACCATCTACAACTTACAAAATATTAGTTGTAGATGGTTTTATTTTAATTCAAGTATTGTTAGTAAACACACCCCAAAAAAAAAGCGGCAGCACCCTTTCGAGTGCTGCCGCTTTTTTCATTCAATCAAACCTTACTAACGGTTAATCATTGCTTTTTGTAGCATTGTTTCGCCGTTTGCGTTAGTCATTTTCACAAAATACATACCACTTGGTAGGTTAGCTCCGTCCAAAGTTACTTGGTAAGTTTCGCCTGCTTGGGTAGTTGCGTTGTAGAGTGTTGCCACTTGTTTGCCATCAATGCTGTATCATTTACGGTAGTGTTGCCACTAACATTTACGGTAAATTCAACGATAGCTTTATCCGCAAACGGATTAGGCATTACGCTCAATGTTTCTACAGCTTTTGTACGTCCGCGAGAGCCTTCTGGCACCCAGTACCAACCTTGAGTGAAATTGCCTGCACAGTCGGTAATAATTACCGAGTACCAACCACTTGGCAAGTCACTTAATGTATAAATACCTGTACCTGTTGTGGCATAAGAGCCTGCCCAGGTGTTGGGTCCGCTCCATTCGTATTGGTAAGTACCACACGATAAATCGCCACCGCTTACAACTAGGTTTATCGAACCATCATCGCCTAAATTGGTTGGTATTACGGCATAGCTGTCAATATCTAACAAGGTATTAACGTTGCCCAATACATTGCTAAACACAGCCGAGCTGCTGCTACAAGTATTGCTGTCGGATACAGTTACTGACCAACTTGCATCATCGCTGTAATATACGGTTATGGTAGCACCTGTTTCGGTGTATATTATATCATAACGTACATAGCCATTTATAGTCCAATCAAAATTATAAGGGGCTGTGCCGCCTACAATTTCGATAGTAGTAGTGTTGTAGGTAAATGGCGAGGTGCCATTAGTTGAGCCTTCTGAGCTATTACCTGATACAGGAACAACTATTGGATTAGCTATTGTCACCGAGTTGCTTGGCGGATTAGATAATGCAAAGCAACTACCTGTGATACTGCCCACATTAGTGCCTACTGCTGGTGGGTTAGGTCCGCCAACAGGTGTAGTGGTTTTTACGCTGTAACCATATACTGTATAACTTGCACCTACAGTAAGCAATGTAGTAGCAAACGTACCAGTGGTATTAACTGCTACTATATTGCCACTTGCATCAACCAATAAATAATAGAACGCATAGTCGGCAGCAGTGTTATAACCCGATGCGGTTGCCACTAATGGCTCGCCTGGGCAGGCTGTTGTTACAACTACGCTACCACCGTTGGCATTACAGCAGTTTTCTACTGTTACAGTTGTTGAGGCTGTTGCTGTACAACCGCCTGCACTTGTTACAGTTACCGTATAAGTACCCGCTGTGGTAATAACCGCAGATGCTGTCGCGGTTCCGTTACTCCAAGTATATGTACCTCCGCCGCTAGCAATTAAAGTTACCGAACCACCACCACAGAAAGTTAATGGACCATTGGCGGTAATGCTTGCTGTTGGTAATGCATTAACCACCACAGTTGTACTTGCTGTTGCTACACAGCCGTTGCTGTATGTTACCGTTACCGTATAAACACCTGCTTTGGCTGGTGTGGCATTGGCAAGAACAGGGTTTTGTAGTGTAGATGTATTAGTAGGACCACTCCATGCGTAGGTTGCCGTTACACCAGTTGTCAAGTTAGGATTAACGCTTAAGTTAATTGCCGAACCAACACATACAGGTCCGTTGTTACTAGCAACAGGCGTTGCACAAGTTACACAGTTTACGGTTACATTGGCAGTACCCGTACAACCAGCAGCATTTGTTACCGTTACGGTATATGTGCCGTTTGCTACGTTGTTAAACACATTGCTAGCTTGTTACCAGTACCAATGTTATACGTTAAACCAGTACCCGAAGCTGTTACCGTAATACGTCCAACTCCCGATACACAACTAGCTACTGCTGTAACTGTTGGTTTAGCATTTACTACTAAGTTGTACTTGCTGTTGCCGTACATCCGTTGCTGTATGTTACTGTTACCGTGTAAGTACCCGCTTTGGCTGGTGTAGCGTTGGCAATAACTGGGCTTTGTTGGGTAGATGTTCCAGCAGGACCACTCCATGCATAAGTAGCTGTTACACCACTAACCAAGTTTGGATTAACACTTAGGTTAATAGCCGAACCAGTACAAACAGGACCATTGTTGGTAGCCACTGGTGTAGGGCAAGTAGTACAATTTACCGTTAAATTGGCAGTACCTGTACAGCCCGCAGCATTTGTTACTGTTACTGTATAGTTGCCGTTTGCTACGTTGTTAAACACATTGCTAGCTTGTGAGCCAGTACCAATGTTATACGTTAAACCAGTACCCGAAGCTGTTACCGTAATACGTCCAACTCCCGATACACAACTAGCTACTGCTGTAACTGTTGGTTTAGCATTCACTACTACAGTTGTAGTAGCTGTTGCTGTACATCCATTGCTGTATGTTACCGTTACGGTATACACACCTGCTTTGGCAGGGGTCATGTTAGTTATGCCGTTGGGTTTTGCTGTGTTGATGAACCACCAGGACCATTCCATGAATAAGTAGCTGTTAAGCCACTTAAGTTAGGATTAACACTTAGATTAACAGCCAAACCAGCACAAACAGGTCCATTATTGCTAGCAACAGGTGTAGGACATGTTACACAACTTACCGTTACACTTGTTGTGGCAGTACAGCCAGCAGCATTTGTTACTGTTACGGTATAAGTACCGTTTGCTACGTTATTAAACACATTGCTAGCTTGTGCGCCAGCACCAATGTTATACGTTAAACCAGTACCCGAAGCTGTTACCGTAATAGTACCGCCACTTATTGCACATACTACATTTGCCGAGCTAATAGTAGGTACAGCCGGAGCTGTTACAGTAGCAGAAGCAGTAGTTACACAACCATTAAAGTCGGTAATAGTAACCGTGTAGGTACCAGCTGACAAACCACTAAGGTCTTGCGAACCATTTCCATTGCTCCAGTTGTAGCTATATTCCGGAGTAGCTCCAAATACACTTAGGTTAATAGAGCCATTATTATTGGCGCAAGTTGCATCTGTTACAGAAGTATTAACATTGAATGGTGGTGCTTGATTTACCGTAGCCGATAAAACCGTAGTACAACCATTGTCATCTGTTACTGTAACAACATAAGTACCCACAGTTAATGCCGATAGGTCTTCGGTTGTTGCACCATTGCTCCAAGCATAAATATAGGGGCTTGTTCCGCCTGTGGTTGTTACATTTACGCCGCCATTACTACCACCACTACAGTTTATACTACTAATCGTTGAGGTAGCCGATAAGGTAGCAGGTTCGGCTACTATTGCAGTAGCTACACCCGAGCATCCATTAAAATCAGTTACTGTGATGGTATAAGTACCTGCAACAACAGCCGATAAATCTTCGGTTGTTTCGCTATTGCTCCATGCATACGTATAAGGCGATGTACCACCAATAACTGTTGCATTTACAGAACCATTATCTCCATTACAACGGGCATCAACACCTGTTGCGGTTACAATTAAACTGGCAGATTGGCTTACCGTTGCACTTGCGGTTGCACTACATCCGTTGTCATCGGTTACGGTATAGGTATAAGTACCTGCTGTTTCGGTGAATGTGCCTGTACCTGTGTAAGGGCTTGTACCACCACTTGCACTTACTAATACACTACCATTGCCACCACTGCAACCTGCATCTGTTGCTACGGCAGAAACTATTAATGCACTTGGTTCGCCAACGGTTGCACTTGCTGTTGCACTACATCCATTGTCGTCGGTTACGGTATAAGTGTAAGTACCTGCTACTTCACTAAATGTACCTTCGCCATTATAGGGGCTTGTACCACCACTTGCACTAACAACTACACTACCATTGCCACCATTGCACAAAGCATCGGTTGCTACGGCAGAAACTAGTAATGCACTTGGTTCGCCAACGGTTGCACTTGCTGTTGCACTACATCCATTGTTATCGGTTACGGTGTAAGTGTAAGTACCTGCTGTTTCGGTGAATGTGCCTGTACCTGTGTAAGGGCTTGTACCACCACTTGCACTTACTAATACACTACCATTGCCACCATTGCAACATGCATCGGTTGCTACGGCAGAAACTAGTAATGCACTTGGTTCGCCAACGGTTGCACTTGCGCTTGCACTACATCCATTGTCATCCGTTACAGTATAAGTGTATGTACCTGCTGTTTCGGTGAATGTACCTTCGCCATTATAGGGGCTTGTACCACCACTTGCAGTTACTACTACACTACCATTGCCACCATTGCACAAAGCATCGGTTGCTACGGCAGAAACTAGTAATGCACTTGGTTCGCCAACGGTTGCACTTGCTGTTGCACTACATCCATTGTCATCCGTTACAGTATAAGTGTAAGTACCTGCTGTTTCGGTAAATGTGCCTTCGCCAGTGTATGGTGAGGTGCCACCACTTGCAGTTACTACTACACTACCATTGCCACCATTGCACAAAGCATCGGTTGCTACGGCAGAAACCACCAAACTACCTGCTTGTCCAACGGTTGCACTTGCTGTTGCACTACATCCATTGTCGTCGGTTACGGTGTAAGTGTAAGTACCTGCTGTTTCGGTAAATGTACCTTCGCCAGTGTATGGTGATGTACCACCACTTGCACTTACTACTACACTACCCGTACCACCATTACAACCGGCATCGGTTGCTACGGCAGAAACTAGTAATGCACTTGGTTCGCCAACGGTTGCACTTGCTGTTGCACTACATCCATTGTTATCGGTTACGGTATAAGTGTAAGTACCTGCTGTTTCGGTAAAGGTACCTTCGCCAGTGTATGGTGATGTACCACCACTTGCAGTTACTACTACACTACCCGTACCACCATTGCATAAAGCATCGGTTGCTACGGCAGAAACCACCAAGCTACCTGCTTGTCCAACGGTTGCACTTGCGGTTGCACTACATCCGTTGTCGTCGGTTACGGTGTAAGTGTAAGTACCTGCTGTTTCGGTGAATGTGCCTTCGCCATTATAGGGGCTTGTACCACCACTTGCACTAACAACTACACTACCCGTACCACCATTACAACCTGCATCGGTTGCTACGGCAGAAACTAGTAATGCACTTGGTTCGCCAACGGTTGCACTTGCTGTTGCACTACATCCATTGTCATCCGTTACAGTATAAGTGTAAGTACCTGCTGTTTCGGTAAGCTTCGCCAGTGGGGCTTGTCCACCACTTGCAGTTACTACTACACTACCATTGCCACCTTGCACAAAGCTCGGTTGCTACGGCGAAACCACCAAACTACCTGCTTGCCAACGGTGCACTGCGGTGCCCTCCGTTGTCGTCGGTGGTGTAGTGTAGTCCGCTGTTTCGGAAAGGTGCTTCGCCAGTGTATGGTGAGGTGCACCACTTGCACTAACAACTACACTACCTGCCACCATTACAACCTGTCGGTGCTACGGCAGAAACTATTGGGGGTTGCTACATCCGTTGTCATCCGTTACCGTATAAGTGTATGTACCTGCTAATTCGCTAAATGTACCTTCGCCAGTGTAAGGACTTGTACCGCCACTTGCAGTTACTACTACACTACCATTGCCACCGTTGCACAAAGCATCGGTTGCTACGGCAGAAACCACCAAGCCACCTGCTTGTCCAACGGTTGCACTTGCGGTTGCGCTGCATCCGTTGTCATCGGTTACTGTGTAGGTATAGGTGCCTGCTACTTCGGTAAAGGTGCCTTCGCCAGTGTATGGTGATGTACCACCACTTGCAGTTACTACTACGCTACCTGTACCACCATTACAACCGGCATCGGTTGCTACGGCAGAAACTAGTAATGCACTTGGTTCGCCAACGGTTGCACTTGCTGTTGCACTACATCCGTTGTCATCCGTTACCGTATAAGTGTAAGTACCTGCTGTTTCGGTAAAGGTACCTTCGCCAGTGTATGGTGATGTACCACCACTTGCAGTTACTACTACGCTACCTGTACCACCATTGCATAAAGCATCGGTTGCTACGGCAGAAACTAGTAATGCACTTGGTTCGCCAACGGTTGCACTTGCGGTTGCACTACATCCATTGTCATCCGTTACAGTATAAGTGTAAGTACCTGCTGTTTCGGTAAAGGTACCTTCGCCAGTGTAGGGGCTTGTACCACCACTTGCAGTTACTACTACGCTACCATTGCCACCATTACATAAAGCATCGGTTGCTACGGCAGAAGCTGTTAATAGTGTTGGCTCTGATACGGTTGCACTTGCGGTTGCACTACATCCGTTGTCATCCGTTACAGTGTAGGTGTAAGTACCTGCTGTTTCAGTAAATGTACCTTCGCCAGTGTATGGTGAGGTGCCACCACTTGCAGTTACTACTACACTACCATTGCCACCATTGCACAAAGCATCGGTTGCTACGGCAGAAGCAGTTAATAGTGTTGGCTCTGATACGGTTGCACTTGCGGTTGTACTACATCCGTTGTTATCGGTTACGGTGTAGGTGTAAGTACCTGCTGTTTCAGTAAATGTACCTTCGCCAGTGTATGGTGAGGTGCCACCACTTGCAGTTACTACTACGCTACCTGTACCACCATTGCATAAAGCATCGGTTGCTACGGCAGAAACTAGTAATCCACTTGGTTCGCCAACGGTTGCACTTGCGGTTGCACTACATCCGTTGTCATCCGTTACAGTGTAGGTGTAAGTACCTGCTGTTTCAGTAAATGTACCTTCGCCAGTGTATGGTGATGTACCACCACTTGCAGTTACTACTACGCTACCATTGCCACCATTACATAAAGCATCGGTTGCTACGGCAGAAGCAGTTAATAGTGTTGGCTCTGATACGGTTGCACTTGCGGTTGCACTACATCCGTTGTCATCCGTTACAGTGTAGGTGTAAGTACCTGCTGTTTCAGTAAATGTACCTTCGCCAGTGTATGGTGATGTACCACCACTTGCAGTTACTACTACGCTACCATTGCCACCATTACATAAAGCATCGGTTGCTACGGCAGAAGCAGTTAATAGTGTTGGCTCTGATACGGTTGCACTGGCTACAGTAGAACATCCGTTGGCATCGGTGACTGTTACATTATAGGTACTAGCAACAACGCTTGCTAAATCTTCGGTTGTTGAGGCAGCGGTATCGTCCCACAAATAAGTATATCCTGCTGTACCACCACCAACGGTTAAAGCTACACTACCATTGCCACCATTACATAAAGCATCGGTTGCTACGGCAGAAGCCGTTAATTGTGTTGGTTCGTTGATAGTTGTAGACCAATTGTACTACAACCATTGGCATCTGTTACTGTTACACTGTATGTACCTGCAACAGCAGCAGCTGGCAGTAGTTGCATTGTTGCTCCACAAATAACCATAGGGCGAAGCACCTGTGTTTACTGTTACGCTTACCGTACCTGTTCCACCAAAGCATACTGCATCAACGGCGCTTGTGGTAATGGTTACTTGACCAAATGTTACCACAATATTGTCGGTTACTGTACCACAAGGACCAGCAGGGTCTTCGGAGGTTAAGGTAAGGGTTACTGTACCTGCCAAATAATCGGCGGGACTTGGGGTATAGGTAGTGTTTAATGCTGTTGCATCGGCAAATGTACCAGTACCTGTGCTTGTCCATGTACCATTAGCAGGAATACCACCAATAGTTACCGTGCCAGTTAAGGTAATATCATTACCCACACACGCATTAAGTGTAGCAGGACCTGCATCTACAACTGGTAATGGATTAACCGTAAATACAGCCGCAGCACGTGGGCTACCACAATTACCTGTTACGTTATAACACTCGGCATAATAGGTTTTAGTACCCGGAACGGTATTATCTATACCACCCGATACAATAGGAATAGCTGTTGCATTGAATGGATCAACGTTTGATGCTACTAAATTACCACCTGTTGCAGCATCCCACCAATTAACTTGGTAAGTAATACCTGCATCGGCAGGAATGGTGTAATCGGCGGTAATACGTATGTTATCAATGGTGGCATCTATCCCTAGAGAACCTGCATTTGTATCGTCAAATGTTTCGCGGAAGTCAAATGTCCAAGTACCAGCGGGGTCAAATGCTCCCCAAGTACCTGTTAAAGCATTTGTAACAGTACCAGCAAAACTGTTTGTACTTAGTTGGATGTCGTTTTGAAGGGCACCAAACTGAGCAGGAGGCGTTGCACGTATGCGCAACTCGCTTTGGAATGAGCCACCTAATGCGGTATATGTTGTTCTTACTCTAACGGCAGTTACGTTTGCCCCGGCTGGTATGCTTCCGCTTGGGAAGGTGATACTGATAGGGGTATTAAGTGCTCCAAAGTAAGTTGTAGAACTTGATGTACCACCTGAACCTGTTAAATAAACACTATCGCTAACTGCAGGTGTTGGCGGACGAGAGAAACAACTTGCATCTAAACCTTCGCCGGCAGGTACTGCGTCAAACTGACAGATGGTATAATCGGTGGCAGTTGGTACGGGTGGTTGTAAGGTGATAACAATTTGGTCGCTTACTGGACCACAAGGACCAACGGGGTCGCCTGATGTTAAGGTAAGTGTTACATAACCATTTTGTACTTCGACGGGTGTTGGGTTGTAGGTAGTAGTTAAGTTTGTGGGATCAGTAAATGTACCCAAACCACCACTCCATGTACCTGTTGTTACACCTAAGCCACTTACAGTACCAGTTAATGATACAGAGGTGGTATTGTCTGGCAAGCAGTTTTGGTCGGCACCTGCATCTACCACTAAGCCACTTTCTACGATAAAGTCGGCGGCAGTGCGTATGCTGTTACAACCATTTGGCGATGTACATTGTACATAATAGGTAGTTGTACCTACTTGTGTTACATCGGCTCCGTCGGGTAGAGCAACGGCAGTTGGGTCGAATATGCCACCTGTACCTACTTGCGTGCCACCTGTTGAGGCAGTCCACCAAGTTGGGGTAATAGCGGGTGTGGTGTAGCTAAACACCAAACTTACGTTGGCAACCGTTTCATCAGGGATTACAGTGTCGTTAAATTCGTCTGTAAACTCAAACAACCAGTTTCCTTGTACATTACTAGGTGTTAGTGTCCATGTTCCTGCACCTAAGTTAATAGGAGCATCGGTTAAGGTGCCTGCACCAGTAGTTTCGCCTGTGATAGAGGTGCTTGTTCGAGCAGCACCTGTGGCAGCGGGTGGAGTTACCCGCACGGTTAAGTCAGCTGTCCAAGAAGCAGTAAATGCCGTATAACTAACACGGGCTACTACCCCTGTTACGGTGGCATTAGCAGGCACCGAAGCAGCCGTTACGGGTATGCTAAGTGTGGTGGTAGAGAATATATTACTTGCTGTTTCTACATCTATCGGTCCATTGGCAACCACGGTTGACGAGCCTGGAATAGCAGGCAAACTTGATGGACAACTTGCTGCTAAACCTTCGCCAGTTGGTGGAGACACAAATGGGCAAGTAGTGTAGCTGTTAGTAATAGGCGCAGCGGGTATAAAGCTAACAGTTAAGTTATCAGTTGCCGATACACAACCACCTATTGGGTCGTCGGTGGTAAAAATTAGGCTAACAGAAGTAGCGTTAATGTCGGCTGCACCTGGTGTGTAGTCGGCTGTTACGGTAGTACCTGTTGTTACTACATTACTAAATATGCCTGTACCTGCTGTACTCCAAGTACCCGAGCTGGCGGTTCCGCCAAATATGCCCGATACGCTGATAGGCAATGTACCATCAACACAAACGATGTCTGCACCAGCATCTGCCGAAGCAGGTGGGTCGACGGTGAATACAGCAGCAACGCGGTCGCTCACGCAACCTGTTGCCAAACTAGTAATTTGTGCGTAGTAGGTTGTTGAGCCAATAACGCTAATATCTACACCACCCGATGCTACTGGAATAGTAGTGGGGTTAAATGGCGTGCCTGTACCTATTTGTGTGCCGCCTGTTGGGGCATCCCACCAAGTAAGGCTTGCGTTGGCGGTTTGCGAATAGTTGACGGTAATGGTTATGTTATCAATGGTGGCATCTTGTACCGCATCTCCACCATCATTAAATGTTTCGCGGAATTCAAATAACCAAGTACCCGCAGGGTTGGCATTGGGCCAAGCCGGAGCTGTAGTTGGGTTACTGTTAGGGTCAATTAAACCTGTAAAAGTACCGCCACTACCTGCAGGCGCTACGTTAGTAGCTGTTTTAGGCTGAATATCGGTTACTTGAGCATTGTAACCAACTGGTGGTGTTACACGAGTGCGCAATTCACTCCTAAACGAGCCATTAATTGATGTGTAAGTAATACCTACTGTTACACCTGTTACTGTAGCTCCAACGGGTATACCGCCAACGGCACCTGCGGCTGGAACGGTGATACTCATTGGCACGTTTGGTGCGCCATAAACAGTACCAAACGAAGCACCACCAGTACCTGTAGCTGTAATACTACCCGTAGAAGTAGTGAAGGTTAAGCCGGGCGACGAGGCAGTTAAGCCTTGTCCTGCTCCTAATACTTCGTTTAAGCAAATGGCACGGTCGGTGACAATTGGTGCAGCAGGTTGTGGGTTAACCGCAATAGTTGTTGTAGCTGTTCTTGTACAGCTATTACCATCGGTTACGGTTACGGTATATACTTCGCCATTTTGTGCAAAAGTTACAGCACTAATGGTAGCTGGAGTACCTGTTGCAGTATAGCCGTTAGGTCCACTCCAAGCATAGTTGGTTCCGCCTGTTGCGGTTAAGGTAATATCACTACCTGGGCACACTACACCGCTATTGGCAGCCGTGGCAACAGGAAGCGGATACACCGTAATTTGTGTAGTAGTAGTTGCTGTACAACCATTAGCATCTGTTACCGTAACGGTATAGATGTTGTTGTTCATGGCGGCTGTTGGATTAGTGATAGTAGCTGGACTACCACTTGCTGTATAGCCACTTGGACCGCTCCATGCATAAGATGTTCCACCTGTTGCGGTCAAGTCAATATCAATACCTGCACAAACAGGGCTGGTGTTGCCTGCCCCTGGTGTTGGGTTAGGTGTGATACCAACTGTAACAAAGGTCACAGCAGTACAACCGTTGGCATCGGTTACGGTTACGTTGTAGTTGGTGTTGGTTAAACCAGTAGCAGTAGCAGTGGTTTGTCCGCCTGTCCATAGGTAAGTATATGGGCTTGTGCCACCTGTTGGTGTTACGGTAGCGGTACCATTGGCAGCCGCACAAGTACGTGGGGTGCTAGTAGGTGTACCAGCAGATAAGGCTGAGGTAGGTTGTCCTACGGATAGATTTACAACAGCCGAACAAGTAGCTGCGTCTGTTACTGTTATTAAGTAGCTACCTGCGGTTAAACCAGTAGCTGCGTCAGTAGTTTGTCCGCTACTCCAAAGGTAAGTATATGGTGTAATACCACCTGTTGGTGTTACGGTTCCACTACCATTGTTGCCACCAAAACAGCTTACATTGGTTGTAGAAGAAGTAGCCGTTAGGCTGGCTCCTTGTATTACGTTACCATTGGCAGTTGCCGAGCAGCCATTAGCATCACTAACGGTTACAAAATAGGTAGCAGGTGCTAATGCCGTAATGGTTTGTGTAGTGCCTGTGGTGTTCCACAAATAGCTGTAGGGCGATGTGCCACCAACTGGGTTAGCAGTTGCAGTACCATTGCTGCCACCAAAACAAGTAGGTGTAGCTGTTACAGTAGCTGTTGGTTTAGGATTAACGGTTACGGTAATATCGGCAAGTGTGGTTACACAACCTGTTGATACACTGGTAATGGTAATACCTGTAATAGTTACGGTTCCATCAAACAATACACCTTCGGTAAAGTTAGGAGTAGTAAAGCCAGATGCTTTGTTATTGGCACCATATAAGAACGAACCAGCACTTGAATTTAACGTCATAGATACGTTAAAGTTTTGGTCGGAGGTAAAGGTAACGTTAAAGCTGCCACCTGCACAAATAGCTGTTGCCGATGGGGTGGCTGTTGCCACTGGCGGTGTAGTGCTACTAGCAACAGTGGCTGTTGCCGAGGTAGTACAACCATTGTTATCGGTTACAGTTACGGTATATAGGTAGCTGCTGCTAAAGCAGTAGCAGTAGCTGTAGTTTGACCATTACTCCAAGCATACGTATATGGGCTTGTACCACCTGTTGCGTTAGCCGTTGCTGTACCTGTGCTACCACTGCAACTTGTGCTAGTAGTAGTAGGTGCGGCAGCTAAGGCAGCAGCAGGTTGTGTTACTGTGCCAGAAGCCGTACCGGTACAACCGTTGGCATTGGTAACAGTTACCGTATAAGTACCCGCAGCTAAACCAGTAACAGGGTTAGTAGTTTGGGTATTGCTCCACAAATACGTAAATGGCGTTGCTGCACTTGTTACGTTGGCAGTTAAAGTACCATTTGTAGCACCAAAGCAAACAGTAGTAGTAGGAATACTTACTACGGGTTTAGGATTAACTGTAAAGCTGATATCAGATAATGCCACCGAACAGTTAGATGTTTGGCTGGTGATTACAATATTTTGTAGCGTTACGTTGCCTGCAAATATAGCACCTTCGGTAAACGGACCTACGGTAAAAGAGGCATTGTTATTTAATGTACCATAAGGTATAGCACCCGCTGTAGATACGATGTTGAACGAAACAGCAAATTTTTCGCCTGGCAAAGCATTTGTTACATTGAATGCTACACTAATTGTTCCGCCTTGGCAGATGGTTAGAGAAGGGTGCTGGCGTGGCAGTAGCAATAGGTGCCTGCCGCCGATATGGTAGTAGTGCCTGTTGTAGTACAAAGGTTAGCGTCGCTGACGGTTACGGCGTAGTTGCTCACTGCTAAACCTGTTGCCGTAGCATTGGTTTGTGCGGCTCCGTCGGACCATAAATAGGTATAACTTGGCGTACCACCTGTTGGCGTAACAGTTGCCGTACCCGATGGGCTTGAACAACCTGTTGGCGTATTGGTGATAGAGGCTATTGTAGGTAACGCATTAACAACAACAGCAGCTGTTGCCGTTACATCGGTACAGCCCGTTGGAGCCGTTACGGTAACAGTGTAGGTAGTTGTACCTGCACTTGCTGTTGATGGTGTTAATGTGGCATTGGTGCTAAGATCGTTCCACAAATAGCCCGTTGCACCTGTTGTAGTGGCATCTAAGGCGGTGGCTGTTGAGCCTACACAATAGGTGGCACCCGTTAAAGTAGGTGCTGTAATAGGTGCATTAACTACTACAGTAGCCGATGCGGTTACATCGGTACAGCCTGTTGGGGCAGTAACAGTTACGGTATAGGTAGTGCTTCCTGCAGTAGCGGTAGAAGGAGTAAGTGTTGCAGTAGTACTGTTATCGCTCCACAAATAGCCTACTGCTCCAGTAGTAGTGGCATCTAAGGCTGTAGCCGTAGCACCTACACAATAGGTAGCGCCTGATAGGGTTGGTGCAGGTGATAGGTGTATTAACCAACACCGTTGCCGATGCGGTTACTGGACGGACAGTTAGCTGGGGCAGATACCGTTACGGTATAAGTAGTGCTACCTGCACTTGCTGTTGATGGAGTAAGTGCAGCAGTACTGTTATCGCTCCACAAATAGCCCGTTGCACCTGCAAGTAGCATTTAAGGCGGTGGCTGTTGAGCCTACAAATAGGTGGCACCGATAGGTTGGTGCAACAATTGGGTCGTAAATAATTACTGTTGCTGTTGCTGTTACATCGGTACAGCCCGTTGGAGCCGTTACGGTAACAGTGTAGGTAGTTGTTCCTGCACTTGCTGTTGATGGTGTTAAGGTAGCATTGGTGCTAAGATCGTTCCACAAATAGCCCAAAGCTCCTTGTAGTAGCATCTAAATTGGTGGCTGTTGAGCCTACAATAGTCCGCACCTGTTAAGGTTGGTGCCGTGATAGGTGGTACCACTATGGTAGCAGTAGTGTTGCATCGGTATCAGCCCGTTGGAGCCGTTACTGTAACGGTGTAGGTAGTTGTACCTGCACTTGCCGTTGATGGCGTTAAGGTAGCATTGGTGCTGCCATCACTCCACAAATAACCCGTTGCACCTGTTGTAGTGGCATCTAGGGCGGTAGCTGTTGAGCCTACACAATAAGTGGTACCTGCTAAGGTTGGCAATAAGTCGGCATTAACTACCACAGTAGTAGTAGCGGTACAACCTGTTATGGGTGTTGCAGCACTTGTTACAGTAACGGAACACGCCTGCATCGCCTACAATGCACTGCTATTGATGGGGCTGCTGTTGCCGTTTGTTGGTGTAACGCTTGACCTGCCCATGCGTAAGAAGTTGCCCCTGCTGGTGTAGCTGTAAAGTTGATTGGGCTGCCTACACAAACCGGACCATTGTTGGCGGCTGTAATGGTAGGAACGTTTACAGTAACTGTAGAGGTGGCAGTACAACCTGTAGCCGAATCGGTTATGGTTACGGTATAGGTAGTAGTTGCAGCAATAGCATTAGTGGCTGTGCTAGCAGCATTGGGCGACACCACATCAGCAGAAGGATCCCATGCGTATGTGTATGTTCCACCACTAGGACGGAAAGCCCATGCCCGGCGCGGAGAGGTAGATGCTATATCGAAAGTGACAAAGTTGCGTCCAACTGGTTATAGCCCTAATCGCCCAGCTTGGTTTTCAACACCACCTACTTGGAACTGGCTACCGGGTCGGGTGGCTTGGCCATATGCACTTCTGCGTACAAATCGCTTTCAAACAATTGTATCTGGAAGGTGGCATTGCCGTTAATGGCAGCAGTATTGTAGGACTTCACGTTGTTTCAGCTTACTACAAATACGCGGTTGGGGCACCGCTACGGTAAAATTAGGCAAATTTTCCGCGCCCGTTACATTCGGGTCGTTTTGCAAACCAGCTATATTAATAGTTTTGCAGAGGCTCAACTGCTGAGTGGAATAGTAGCACCATAAATTGCCCGTACTGTTCAGATGGTTCCTAATTGCCTCAAAAGCCATTAGGTAAGGGAATATAGTGGTGTAGGGTAGTACCGAAGAGTTGAATGCGAAAGGAAGGGTGACCGCCGTCTTACCCATCATCGCCAGTTACAGCGGTAGTACCCCAGTACCGCCGCAGTCAAAGGTGGTACTACTTACGCTGTAAGCTTAGTGGTATTACCTGCACTAACGTTGAGCGTAGATGTACCATTAGCACACACCACAATGATGAGGTGCGGTGGCACCCTGTTAAAAATACGGGTTTAGCACCACACGAAGTATTAAAAAACATTTGCCGACAAGTACCGAGTTACCGTAACGGTGTAAGTACCTGCTGCACGGTAGTTGCTGATACCTCAGTTGGGTTTTGGAGGAGGTAGAACTAAAGGTGTTTGATTATACCCAAGCAAAGGTTGTACCTATATCGGTAGTTGATGTTAGGTTTAATGCCGAGCCTACGCAAACAGGGCTGCTGTTACCTGCACTTGCTGTTGGCGTGGGGTTAACTACTTCATGAGTAACAGTACCTGTGGCTGTTCCTGAGGGCGAGCAACTATCGGTAACGGTCACACCTCGTTAGTGGTAGCGGGCGACACAGACGGACTTGCGACTGTTGAGAAATCGCTTACCGCCATCATTCCATACATAAGTATGAGGGGCACCGCCACCTGCGGCTAGCTTAATGTGCTTGATGCACCCGCACGGAAAATAGTAGCTAAATTAGCCGTTGGTGCAACCGCTAAAGTGCTGCAGTTACCAGTTACACTGCCTGTATTATAGCCAGCTGCGTTTGTAACGGTTACGGTATAGGTGGGTAATGGCACTTAAGCCAGGCGTTGTAACCGATGCACTAGTGGCATCAGGGGTTAAACTCTTTGAGGCTCATGCGATATTAGCATCTACACCGCCAGTAATGGTAATGTTATAATCTTCTACCTCACCAAATGAGCACCACATTACGAACTATTCCATTTGTAGTGCCTGATCAGCTTCACGAACACGCATGCGGGTGCGTTGCAGTTCAACCCAGTTAAAGCGCGATTGAAACCAATACTTTCCACCATGGGGCT
>JADKCK010000041.1 GCA_016718845.1 Sphingobacteriales bacterium | reverse complement strand
GATTCCAATTTATTAGGCAATACCAACTCAAAATAAGCTAATTGGCTTAATGCCCAACTCTTACTTTGCGTAAATTGGTATCTATCTACCACTTTAAACCTCGTGTTATCAAACTTACTAAACACACTCATGCGGCGGTGAGTATCTAACAAAGCATAATTTTCGTAAAAAGTGTGGTTTTGTTTAGCGTTTAACTGTTCATTAAAAAGCTGAGGTAGAAAACCCACTTTGGGTAAATCGCACAATAAAATAACATCAACATTGTATGCCTTAACCATGTTAATGAGTTGCTTAGAAGCGTTTTTGTTCATGTTCCAAAACAAAAAAGTGATTTTTTGCATATTTTGTGCGTAAACAGAGTTGGTTTTTAATGCCGCAAAGATACTCGTTTTTTTGCCCACATTCAATACCTGTTCAAAAAAATAGCACTTGTTTTTTTATTAACGTTAAATAGCCCTCTTTTACCTCTCCGCTTTCCTGTTGCTCCTCTCCTACCCTTTCACGCTTTGTTTTAGTAAGCTAACGGCATCTGTACCAGTATTAAACAACAAATCGGCGATACTAAGGTTGGGCGTAAAGGGGTAAATATCGGCAAATACTTGGTGGTAGATGGGGGGCGTATAGGCAGTGTTTAGATTTTGATACGGAATTTTTGAGTAACATTTTGAGCGATAATCTACCGTTTGTGGGTCTATTAACGCATAATCTTTGTGGTACTCGGTGGTGTAGTTAATGTTTAGTTTTAATTGCATGATGCGCAAAATGGTTTGCAACAAATCGTGGTTATAATCCCACAAAAAGGTGTAGTTTTTTTCGTAAAAAGGCTTGAAATAATCTTCGAAATACTCAAAAAATGGCGACGACCTATAGGCTGCTTCTAAACTGTGCCATTGTTGACGCTGCCATGCGTAGCTATACGAAATGCGCACATTTTTTACTGAGCAGCGCTGCTGTCGTCCGTGTTCGAGGGGTACGGCAAGGGCAAACACATTGTTCGAGGTGGCAATGTAGGTGCGGTTGCGCAAAGTAGAGCGTTCAAAATGTTCGTGTTGCTCGATGATGATGTTGGGGTAGTGCAACAGTTGTGCATAATATTCAATCGAGCCTATATATTGTAACTCTATTAAAAGGGTGTTGTTATTGGTCATGGTAGTTAATTAGTTTTGGATTAATTGATGATACCTTT
The DNA here is from genome assembly GCA_016718845.1 of Sphingobacteriales bacterium. GTDB lineage: Bacteria > Bacteroidota > Bacteroidia > Chitinophagales > UBA2359 > JAEUUX01. Next base: position 69,311 of record JADKCK010000041.1, on the reverse strand, counting down.
TATTTTTAGCATCATTGACAAATAAGTACTTTTTTATTTTTGATGATGCAAAGGTACAATAAGCTACACTATTTTTTTTGCTTTTGCTAAAAATAAGTGTTGTTTTTTATCTGCCTAAATAATTTTTAGCTGCATTTTGTACCTTTTTTGCTTCATTTTTTTACTTCGTTTAGCCACCGAACTTATTTTTTGCTTTGTTGAGGTAGTTTGTTATACCACCGATTTACTTTGTTGTATCACCGATTTACTTTGTTGTATCACCGATTTACTTTGTTGTATCACCGATTTACTTTGTTGTACCACCGATTTACTTTGTTATACCACCGATTTACTTTGTTATACCACCGATTTACTTTGTTGTATCACCGATTTACTTTGTTGTATCACCGATTTACTTTGTTGTATCACCGATTTACTTTGTTGTATCACCGATTTACTTTGTTGTATCACCGATTTACTTTGTTGTATCACCGATTTACTTTGTTGTGCCAAAATAGTACTTAGTTGTGCCAAAATCACGTACATATTTGCAAAATTGCGCTACACTGGCACTACAGAGTGCTTCAACGGCACTACAGAGTGCTTCAATGGCACTACAGAGTGCTTCAACGGCACTACAGAGTGCTTCAACGGCACTACAGAGTGCTTCAACGGCACTACAGAGTGCTTCAACGGCACTACAGAGTGCTTCAACGGCACTACAGAGTGCTTCAACGGCACTACAGAGTGCTTCAACGAGGTAACTAAGTAGTTCAATGGCACTGCAAAGTAATTCAACGAGGCTACAGAGTGCTTCAATGGGGTAAAGTAGCTATTTAAGGGTGTAATTTAATACTTCAACGAGCTAATATGGTTATTTACTACTATTACAAAATAAACATTGCTATGTTATGTCCATTGTTAATTATTTAAGGGGTAGTATAGTGTCTTAAATAAAGTTTTTTTTTAGCTGTCTGCCATTTGTGGGTTATCAACGGCTGTTTATTTTACCAAAAACAAACAATACGTAGCAGGTTTTGGGTAGATAATTGGTTTTGTTTGTTGGTTACTTATCATCGCCCAAAACAAAAATACAGCCCCGCAAACGCCTTGCTTATAGGCTATTTGCGGGGCTGTATTTTTATGGTATTTCGTACTTATCAGGGAGTAGTTTTACTACATCTACCCCAAATTAATTGGTTTTAACAACTGTGCGCGTAAAGGTTTGGGTAGGGGTTGTAACGCTTATGTAGTATAAGCCGGTGGCATCGGGCAGTGTAATGGGTAGTTTTTGATAGCTAATGTTGTTTAGCGTATGCTCGGAGATGGTTTTGCCTGTTACATCGTATACCCTAACAAAAACCGTTTGAGGTAGGGTAAAGTTTAACTCTACAAAAGCGTTTCCGTTGGTGGGGCTTGGGTATACGCTTACTACGCCGTTGGCTCCTTGTGGGGTGCTAACACCTACTGGCTCGCAAGCAAGTTCGGCGTTGTAGGGCATATTTTGCAGGTCGTAGCCAATTAAAAATTGGTGATAGATTCGGGCGCCAAAGTCGGGGTCGAAGGTGGTGTAAACCGTGCCTGTAGGCGATTTTAGTTTAGCAAAACCTACTCCATCGCCACTGGCAGCCCACCAGCTTAGTCCATTATTGCCGTTGCCGTTGGTTTCTTCGTTGTCTAAAAACTCTAAGGTATAGCAACCGGGTTCTAGTACAAAGGTATCGTTGTAGGTAGCGTTGTTGCTTATGGTGGCGCGTTGTTCAACGGTTACGCCATACATATCTTTTAGGGTGTAAGAGTTTTGGTAGAGGCTGCGGTTGTTGCCTTTAAAGTTAAACACCAAACCCGAGTTGTAACGGGGTGGCGATACAAAGCGGCTGGTTGCTCGGTTGTTGCCGCCGTATTCGTCGGCTTGGCTATTGGGGGCGGCTACCTCTACAAAAAATACGGGATTGCTGGTGTCGTAGTTTGCCCAGTTCATGGGGGGTAGTTTTACCTCTTCGCTTTCCATAAAATCGAGGCTACCAAACCATGTGTAACAAGCTGGGAACGTGCCAAAGCCCAAACCATCTTCTACGCCGTAATAAATGGTGCAACTTGTTAGTAAATTAGCTCCGGTGTTTTTGATACGCACTACGGGGCCATCGCAAATGGGGTTTCGGCGCGAGTGGTATTGTGTTTGGCTTGGCGAGATGATATCATCAATGGCTACATCGTTGTTAAAATTGGGTGCGCCATACGATACAAGTTGGGTTTCGATAACCCAGCGTCCTTGTGGTTGTGCCGAGTTAGATATGGCATAATCTACGGTAAAGGGACTTGTTGGGGTGATGTAGGGCGTAAGTTCTACGTCGAAGGTAGGTACTACATCGCCGGGGCACCAGCCTGCTCGGTCGTAAATCCAGGTGCCGCCTTGCGGATAAACGGGGTTGTCGGCACATTCGCGTTTTAGTAATTGCGAGAAACGGGTGGTTCCGTTCACTTTTATTTGGTGATTTTTAAAGCAAAATTCGCCGCAGTTTTCGTAGGGTTCGCCTCCGTGTCCGGTGGTACGCATTTTTAGGCGGGCAGTTTGCGAGCCTGCGGGTAGTTGTAGCTCTAAGGGGGTGCAGGTAGTGTTGTTTTGGATGTCGGAATAGTTAAATTCGCCGTTCCAGAGGTTGTGTATGCCTGTTACATTGCGTGGCGGTATGCCTTTTATAAAAGCAAAACGCAAATCGTGTAGTTCTTGGGCGTTGCCCGAGCGTAGGTGTTTGGTTCCGCGCAAGATGGGGGCATAATCGGTTACGTCGTAAATCCAGGTAAAGCCATTGGCGCCCAAATCGAGTTGTATGCCGTAGGGGGTAATAAATCTGCCAATTTCGAAACGCACTACGGGGCTATAATACACCAAATCGTTGCGGGTTATGGTGTTGGCAGTTGCCACAAGGCTTGAGTCGGTTTTTATGCCATTGGTATACGTATACGTATACACGCCTGCGTTCCATACCGAGATGGTATCGGTGGGTATGCTTGGGTGATTGGGTGCGTTATCGGCAATAATGTTGTTATTAGCGGGGTTTTGGTAGAGGATAACACTAATGGGTGCGTTTTGGATTTGCTCGGTAACGAGTGTTGAGTCGAGGGCGGCGGTATAAGTACCTTGCTCAAAGATGGTATTTGGGCGCTCGTTAAGGGCGTTAAAATCAAAAACGGCATCGGCAGCTTTGCGGGTGTGTCGGCTGGGGTAGCCCATCATAGTTCCGTTGTAGTTGTTACCCGATTGGTCGGTTACGGTTAGCGGTTGTCCAGCTTCGTTAAAGGGGTAATACAGTAGCAAGTTGCTATAGTTTGGGTGCGATGCGTTTAGTTGTTTATCTTTCCAGTCGGCAATAGTAGCGGCGTTTAGGGCTTTGTTGAAGACGGCAAATTCGTCTAAAAAGCCGTGATAGTGCATCCAAGCTTCGTTTAGTCCACGTGCAATTCTAAACTTGGTGATGCCTGCCATGCTAAGTACTTTACCTGCGCCCGAGTGCCAAAGTACGCCATCTAAATAAATTTGCATAGTGCCTGTAGTGGCATTTTTTACAAACGCCCAATGGTGCCAGCTACCCTCGTAGATGCCTGTGGCGCTTTTTTGGATACGGTCGTAGCCCGATGTACCACCATTGCCTGCATCCCAGTAAACGGTTCCGTCGCTCCATGGGTGATGCACATTTAGCACGCGGCGGTTTTGGTTATCTACGGCTTCAAAAGCGTAGGTTTGGGTAGGTAGTTCGTCGGGGTCGCCATACGACCAGAACATAACGGTTACTTCGTTGGTGATGTTGCCCATGCCAGTGGCGGGTACTTCTATGTAGTCGCCGTCGTGAAATTCGAGGTAGCCGTCGTTGCTACCCGAGTGAATACCTGTGCTGTTGATAGATGCCGTTGTTTGAACTACAATAGGCAATCCGTCGGTTTGGCTGTTGTACGAAAAATCGGCGCAAACATTGCTTGTGCCGTCCCAGACAAAGGGGGTAGTAAAGTAAAAGGTATGCCAACCGCTGCCTGTCAAGCTGGTGTTTAGTTCGTACACTTTGGTAAAGCCGTTTAGTGGCAATACCGATGCGTCGAAGTTGTTTTGGGTGGTAGCTTTTAGTTTAATGCTTAGGTTAGTTAAGCTATTAGCCCCTTCGGTTAAGTTAAGGCGCAAGGCGGTAATGTTGCCAGCAGTTAATCCGGCGGCAGAGAGTTCGGCAGCCGTCCAGATGTATTGCGAGCGGCTGTTGTCCGATGTGCCAAGTGGATAATCGGATGTGGTGGTTCCAGTACCAACTTGTGCAGTGGTTAGCGATAAGGTGTTACTTACGTTTAGGTTGTATTGCCAAGAGTTGTAGGTATTGTAGGTAGGTGTGTTGGTGTAGGGCAACGAGTTAGGGGTAGTGCCTTTGGCAATAAAATTAACTTGGGTGCGGCGAGTAGAGTCGTACAAGCCCGTTGAGTCGATGAGGTGGGTATAAGATAGGTAATCCCACTCGCCACAAGGATAAGCATCTTGATTAGTAGCGGCATCGCACTTAAGGCTATAATACATCAGCACTTTTTGGTACTGCTCGGTTCCGTCGGGAAACTGAAACGAGCCTTTGTATTGGTCGCCGCCGCCATAGCCGCCCGGTGGGTTGGGCATGGCATAGTTAAAGGTGTTTACCCAAGTGGTATCGCCAACAACTTGGGCAGATACTTTTGAGTAACAAAGTATTGCAAAGAGGCAGAGAAGAAAGTAGTGCTTTTTCATAAATTGTAAATTGTAAATTATCAATTGTAAATTGTGGTGTTAATGCTTTAAAATGATTTGCAAAGTTAGGTATTTTTTGGGGATTTGATAATACTACACCCAAAATATTGTTTTGGTTTGATAAAGTTAGTTCAGCATTTTTTATTTGGGTTGGGTGTTTTGGGTTTCAAGTTATTGGTAATTGCTGTGGGGAAGTAAACCGTTAAAAAAAGTGGAAAAAGCGCGGGGGGGGAGTGGGGTACGACACGGTAAATGGTTTTCGACTACGGCCCATTGATAATACCCAAACCACCTGGAAACTGAAATACCTACGGTCACCAGCACTGGCAGCATTACTCGGCAAATTCCTAACCGCAATACCAAAAACAACCAAACGCAAAATCCCAACAAAAAAATACTTTTAACCTAGCTACTCCACAAAAAAGCTACCCACAAAGCCCTAAATTAGATTATAGTTATCTTGACCACACCATAATTGCGTCCAATTATCTAAATGGGGTACGAGGCTCCGACGTTATTCCTAAAAGTTGAATAGTTTATTATTTGATCTAGCTGTAACCGAACGACAGTTTGAAATCCAGGAAAAAACCACAGGCAATACTTGATCGGCAGAGTTAGACTATCTACATACACCCCAGCCTCCCCAGTCTAAATATCAGCGATGCGACCATTACCAAATAATCATCGCTTAGTTTTAGTTTTAACGACCCGCCATGAAAAAACTACTATCTTGTAGGGCATGCTTACAAGCAGATGGGGATTATAGCTCCCCAGTAATGGGGTGTAAAACGGGTGATATGGGTCCCTATTTCAACGATGAGTGTTTTAACGGGCAAACAGCGCAAATTAACATACCCTGGTCGGTAATTTAACCTCGATGCCGCCTATTTGCATCAAACTCTATACCCATCTTACAAAATATCGGTTTTACGAAACCTACGTAGACCAACCTTTTTTAGTAGAAGATGTCCTTTTTCGTGAACCCTATAATACGTACAGCAACATACAAAACGGTTATGGACACGTAACGGCATCATCGGTTAACGAGTTGGTGATTTATCCCTAATTTATTGTTGTAGTATTACCTTGTTTTATTTCTTAAAAAAATGATTATCATCAAAAATAAGCAAAATTTTTTCTTAGTTCTTACTCATTTTGTTCGACAAACATTTGTTTGGCACAAAACAATAGCATTAGCGGTACTATCACCGACTCTCAAACAGGCGAGTACATAATTGGGGCGGGGTTTCGACGCCCTAGGCACATAGCCAACGATTATGGTTTTTAGTTTGGTGGGCAGGGAAAGTAGCCGCTCCTACCTTATGTTTCTGTAAACACCACAAAAGACACCACACTAAATATTAGCTTACATAGCGTAGTACTTAAAGAAGTAGTAATAACAGCTAACGAAGCAGACCTTTGGCAACGCAAAACGCAAATGAGTGTTATTGACATACCTATAAAGCAGCTGGAAAGAGTGCCTACAATTGGCGGCGAGAGCGATATTATAAAGGTATTAGCTACACACCGTGGGAAGGCCCGCCTTAGTACGTGGTGGTAGTGCCACCAAATTTGATTTTGTTGACGATGCCATGTTTATAATGTATCGCATTTGTATGGTTTTTTGTCGGTATTTAATACCGATGCCATTAACCATGTCGAATTGCTAAAAGGTGGATTTCCGTCGCGTTATGGTGGTAGGTTGTCGTCGGTTTTAGATGTTACGATGAAAGAAGGCAACAATCAAAAAATAACGGGTAAGGTAGGTTTGGGTTTAACATCGGCACATGCCCTTATCGAGGGACCTTTGTACAAAGACAAATTATCGTTTATTGCATCGGCGCGTGCATCGTATATTGGCTTAGTTTTATTAACCCAAAAACGCTTGTTTGAGCAAGGCAAACGCGAGTTGTACAACAACTATCAGTTTTACGATGTAAATGCAAAAATAAATTACAAGTTTGATGAAAAAAACAGGCTGTTTGTTAGTTTTTACAACGGACACGATAATCAGCTCAACAAAATTGGTTGGTCGGACACTAAAGGTGATAAATTTACCCTCGATTGGGGTAATACCACCTTAACTATGCGGTATAACCGAATAATAAATCCAATGTTAAAACTTTGGCACAACAAATTGCCTTATTTACTCAACAAACTTTTAACAGCACAGTGAACAAACCCAACTAACAATCAACAGCTGTTGGTGTTCTCCCCAACATCACATCACAGGCTACACACCATAGGACCAAGTAGATTTACCCGTCAGCGATCCCTTGCTGAACCTAACTATAGCCAAGAACGACAGAGTACAGCACAAGCCAACGAAATTGCCACTTTTATTGAAGACGACTGGACAATACACCCAAATCTTAGCTTAAATGCAGGTTTGCGTTATGTAGCATTTTTTACAGAAGGTAAAAGGCCGCCCAACCACAGCCAGCAAAATTTACCCTAAAGCTTGCAGACCATTTGTAACAAGTATGGTTTAACATATTTCGCAACTGCTAAATCCCCCAAGCTCACAGGGTTGTTTGGTAATCTTCCAATAGCAGACAAGTTCATTCAAAACCGCACACCCACATTAATTACGATACCGTTGGCAAGACTTCTACAACGCCGGCGGTGGCAACGCAAAAACGAAAACAAACGTTGTTTCCTTCAACAATCGTCATTCACAAATAAATTTAGGAAAGTGTTTCCGTTTAAATCGACCGCCGACCTTAAACGTGTTCTATCGCCTCCAACTCGCCAACCCATTTTGCCCACATAACACAAAAAACACCCCAACCAAAGTCAACCAGCCTTTAGTACACCCCTGCCAAAGCAACTACCCCCTCGTATTTCCCAACTTTTCTTCCCTTCATTCCACGTTTATTTGTTGTTTTTGTTGTACCTTTGCAGTCACAAAACCATTTTGCTATGTCCAACGAATCAAATATTGCTGTAAGCCCATCTCCTATCCCCGCCGCCTGCCTATTGGCAAGCCTTTGCCGCCGATTTGCAAACCATAAGCGATGAGGTTGCTAAACAATTTGGCACATTAAGCACCGAACAACTCAACTGGAAACCTAATACCGACACTTGGAGCATTGCTCAATGCTTAGAACACCTTATCATCATCAACAAAGCTTACTTTGACACCTTTGATAAGATTGTAAAAGACGAAAAAGAGTTCTCGTTCTGGGAGTCGTTGCCTGTTTTACCTTCTTTTTTTGGTAAGATGCTCATCAAACAACTACAACCAAGCAACACCCAAAAATACAAAACCGTTGAGCAAATGTTGCCTAGCAGCAGTGCTTTAAGCGGCGATATAATCGAGCAGTTTTTGGCACATCAACAACAACTAATAAACTATGTTGGGCAAATGAACGAGGTAGCACACACAAAAATAATACTTACATCGCCCGTAGCATCGTTTGTTACTTATAATTTGGCTGATGCAATGGCAATTATCACCATTCACGAACAACGACACTATCAACAAGCCTTGCGGGTGCAACAATCGGTTAATTTTCCAGAAACAATACAACCCAAACAATCAAATGAACAAATAGTTGAAGCCAACGACGAACTACACCCCGATTCGCTAATTATTCCGACGGATTTGCCCCCAAACGAAATAAATTAGGCTTATTAATAGTTTAAGGAAAAAAAAATTTACAAAAAAAACAGCAAAGTATTGGTAGTTTCAAAAACTCGTTGTACCTTTGCATCGCAATTGAAGGGGTAATGCCTTATTGTTGCAGATTGGTCCGTGGTGTAACTGGCAACACGTCTGATTTTGGTTCAGAAGAGTCCAGGTTCGAAACCTGGCGGACCAACGGGTTTGGTTAATAGAAATGCCTCTGCAGATGCTTGCATCTGTGGAGGTTATTTTTTTTGTCTTATCTCCATATTACCTACAAAATGGCACATGCTCGTGGATTAAAAACCTACGAGCATGTTTTTTTTATGTACTATCTTAGGTCGAGTATCATTTTGGTATGCGGTATGCCATCTTCCAAATAGTTTTCGCCTGTTGAACAAAAACCAAACGACTCGTAAAAACGGATAAGATACGATTGCGCCCCAATTTTTACAGGTACATTGCCAAACAAAGTATTGCATGTTGCTATGGATTGCTGCATCAAAAAACGCCCTAATCCAGTACCGCGCATAGCGGGTAAATTAACAACCCGCCCTATTGATGCGTAACCTGTGTATGGCACATCAATGGGTAATAAGCGGGTATAGGCAACAAGTTGTTTGTTCAAATCATATACCAATAAGTGCCACGCCCGATAATCCAAACCATCGGCATCTAAGTACGGGCAATTTTGTTCGACAATAAAAACGGTTTGGCGCAAAATCATTATCTCGTACAAATCAAAAGGCGATAAATCGGCAAAGCGGAATAGTTTAGTACTAAAAGATTGTTGCATTTTTTTTAATTTGTAATTTAATTAAGGCTCATTGCACACCAAGTAAGGTGCAAAGTTAATCATAATTGCTAAATTTACGGCAAATAACACCTATTATCCGCCTAAAAACACATTTATTGGCAAAGTATCAGGCAATAAATAAGCACAATTAAAGGTTAAAAATCCCTCCTCAAAGAAGGAAAAACCATGCACAAATTATAAAAATCAAAGATTATTGTTGGTAAAAAGGGTATTTAAGTAATAAAACAGCATAAACCTTAAGTATGCCACAAATTTAGTATTTTTTGCCTATATAATTTCCATTTTTTGACCGTAATGGAGGTTTTGAAAAAAAAATTTCAAGAAAAATCACAAAAATGTCAGAAAATTTGTAAATTTCAAAAAAAAAGTGTAACTTTGAGCATCGTAAATACGTAGGTATTTATGACAACACCAATGTATATCTGCTTACCCCTGTTTTGACTAAACTGCTCATTTCTGATGAAAAAACAATACTTGATTAGCATTGCGTTTCTGGCTGCACTTGTTTTTGTGCAAGCTAGCGAAACTTCTTTTTTAACCGTCGAATGGCAAAAATCGTATGGCGATGATGCCACTGTTATGCCCAATACCCTAACGGCTACTGCCGATGGAGGTAGTGTTGCCGCTGGGCATATACTATCGTTTAAAGGCGATATACGTACCGAAGATTTATGGGTATTAAAAACCGGAACCTATGGCAATGTTCAATGGGAATATACCATGGGCGACAATGAATCGGAGACAGCCCGTAGCATTGTTGAAACCACCGAGGGCAACTATGTATTGGTTGGTACCAACAAATCGAAGGGATTTGGGAAAGGCGATATTTGGGTAGTGTGCATTAGCAACAAAGGTTCGTTGCTTTGGGACAAAACCTTTGGCAGCCCACAACCCGATGAAGGTGCAAGTATTATACAAACAAAAGACGGCAATTTAGTAATTGTTGGCACTACTTATGTGGAACAAAGCAATGCCTTAAACGGAACTAAAAAGGTACAACAATCGGTTTGGTTAGCCAAATTGGATACTAAAGGGGGCTTGCTTTGGGACAAAACCTTTGCAAACCTTAATTATAATGTAGCACAATCTGTTGTTGAACTACCCGGAGGCGACTTGGTAGTAGCAGCTAATACGTTGGTAAAAGATAAAAGTATGGACGGATGGTTGATAAAAACTAACTCGACGGGCGAACAACAATGGAGCAAATTTATAGGCGGTAAAAAATTAAACAGCTTTAAAAACGCTATTGCTACCAACGATGGCAATATAGTTGCTGTGGGTAATACCTTTGACCAAAGCCCAAGCGGCGATGCCTGGATTGTGAAAGTAAGCAACACAGGCGATATAGCTTGGGAAAAAACATTAGCCGGAAACGACTACGAAACTGCCGAGAGTGTAGAGCAAAATACATCGGGCGATTTGCAAGTAATTGTAAATGTTACCGACCCTAAACAACAAAATAACTTGTTTATAATAAACAGTTTACAAAATAGCAATGGCAACGAAAATTGGTCGAAAATATTTGCCGATAACAGCATAGACAAAATAACCGCTAGCACACGCACAACCGACGACGAAGTATTATTGACAGGAACAGCAGCCCGTAGCTTGGCTCCGTGCTATCAATCAAAAGAACAAAAAAATGCTTGGCTCATAAAAATGCGCACCGAATTAGATGCCTTGTGGGCACCTTATAACACATGGGAAAAAGCCCAAAAATAATTTACACACCTAAAAACTGCCTTTGTATTTTTTTTAAATAATAAAAAACAAAAAAATAATTGAGCAAATAGTCAAGTTATGCAAAAATTGTAACATGCCAAACAATAGATTCGTAAAATTCAAAAGCTAAGTAAGTTTTTTTTGATGCAATAGCTCAAAAATTACAAAATTATGACCATCATTTTTGGTCAGTGTACCTAAAGGTAGTACCTTTATCTCCACATTCCCGAAATTTAAAGTTTGTATGAAAAAGTTATTCCCTTTCTTGTTTTTTTGTTTTTTTACAACCTTAGTGGTAGCCCAATCAAATAGCGGAAAATTAAAATATGTTGAAAACGAAGCAGTAAAAAATCTACCCTATCAACCCACTGATGTCAATATTATTTTTTACATTTTTCAGAAAGTAAACAGCAATATGCGCCTCGAAGAATTTACGCAAAACGATGCCGACGCACTAATGCTCTATTTTTTGAATAAAGATAAAGTATGGGCATGTCAAACGCACTCGGTTGATAAAAGCATAAAAATTATTACCCCACTTGATGGCAGTATTGTGCAATCTTTGCATCACCGAAACCTATCTACCGAATTATTGCAAATGGGTTATCGGGTGTTTAGCTATCGGTCGGCACAAGAAACCGTATTTTTTGAAAGCAACAAACCGGGTTATCAATCGCCAACCGAAAACTTACCCGTTTCTCAAAAAATAAAAGATTGCGATGATTGTGGCGAAGCAAAAATAAGTCAAGAGTTGTTAAACAAATTTAAAGATACCGACTACGGGACTTCGCAAATAAATTTTGATGAAGACGAATCGGAAATAATTGATAGTACCAAAGAAAATCCGTTTAAATAACTGCTGTTTTTAGCCATAAGTAAAAAAATCCTCTTGCTTTAATTTAGTAAGAGGATTTTTTTGTATGATGAACCACCGAAAATAAAAGTCATTTCTTTCTTTGTAAATAGGTTAGCAAGCATTATCTTTGCAGCTATGTTGGCAGGTGCTTACTTTTCTAAGGGGGTGCCACCAACCGTGCCTTTAGGGAGTGCCAATCATCACCCCCTAAAAAAAACCTTTTCCGCGTCAAGCGGGGCTTGTAGCCAACAGCCGATAAACCTACAACTAAACACGATTTATTAATTACACCGATGACTATTCACCAAATATTAGAGACGCATTGGGGGCATACCGCCTTTCGCCCGTTGCAAGAAGACATTATACAATCGGTGTTGTTGGGCAACGATACCTTGGCATTGCTGCCCACTGGCGGGGGTAAATCTATCTGTTTTCAGGTGCCTGCATTGGCACTCGAGGGCATGTGTATTGTTATTTCGCCACTTATTGCTCTGATGAAAGACCAAGTTTTTAATCTAAAACGACACAACATTACCGCCGAAGCTATCTTTACGGGCATGAGCCGCCTCGAAACCGAACGAATTTTGAATAATTGTGTACAAAAAAAGGTTAAGTTTTTGTATATATCACCCGAAAGGTTACAAACGGCTGCTTTCAGAGAGCAACTTTTGCGCATGAAAGTGTCGTTGATTGCCATTGATGAGGCACATTGTATTTCGCAGTGGGGCTACGATTTTAGACCCTCGTACCTGAAAATTGCCGATATTAGGCAGTTATTGCCCAAAGTTTCGTTGTTGGCACTTACCGCTACCGCCACAGAACGAGTAAAAGAAGATATTCAGGAAAAACTACAATTTGAAAAAAATGCCCAAGTATTTCAACAAAGTTTTAAACGTGCCAATTTATCATACTCGGTTTTTAAAACAGATAATAAATTGGGCAAGATGCTCGACATATTCAAAAAAGTAGCTGGAACTGGCATTGTTTATGTACGTAGCCGCCGAAAAGCCAAAGATACTGCCGAATTTTTAAGCAACAATGGCATCAAATCCGATTTTTATCATGCGGGTTTAGACCCCAAAACGCGCTCACGAAAACAAGACGAATGGATAAAAAATAAAACACGCGTGATGGTTTGTACCAACGCTTTTGGCATGGGTATAGACAAACCCGATGTGCGCACCGTTGTGCATATTGACCTAACCGAAAGCCTTGAGGCTTATTACCAAGAGGCTGGACGAGGCGGACGCGATGGCAAAAAAGCTTATGCCGTTGCTCTGTACGATGATGCCGACATAAAATCGTTGGAACAAAGCAGCACTTTGAAGTTTCCGGAAATAGACCTGCTAAAACAAGTATATGGTGCTATTGGCAACTATTGCAAAGTAGCTACCGAAGCAGGCGAAGGACAAAGTTTTGTATTTGATATTAGCGAATTTTGCAAATCGTATAAGCTAAAAGCTTTAGATGTAGCAAATAGCCTAGCTGTTTTGCAACAAAACGACTATTTAATAGCCAACGATGCATTACAAGAAGGCTCGAAGTTGCTTTTTACCACCAGTCACGAAGAAATTTACCGACTACAGGTAGCAAATCGCCGATTAGAACCATACATAAAAACTATTTTGCGTACCTATGGCGGTGTATACGACGATTATGTGGTGATACGAGAAACCGATATTGCCCGAAATATGAACGTACCTGCCGAACATGTAAAAAATGCCCTTTTATATCTACAAAAAACAGGTGCTGCCGATTATCAACCCGCTCTTAACGAGCCAAGCATTACGTTTTTGCAAGCCCGCGTTGCCACCGACCGCCTATTTATAGATACGCAATTGTTGGCTTTTAGAAAACAAATACACGAACAAAACGTTAATTCGGTGATTAGTTATGTAACTAACCCGCATTTGTGCCGCACCTTGCAATTAGTGCGCTATTTTAACGAGCTAAACACCGAGCCTTGCGGTGTTTGTGATGTGTGTTTGGCACAAAAAAAACAAGCCCAAACCGAAGAAGAACTTACCCAAGTACTGCAACAACAAATTACAGAAACCGTAAACGCCGAAAAAATGACCGTTGAACACCTAGTGCGCCGACTAGGAAAATATAAACAAGACGATGCCCTTAAGGTAATTAGGTGGATGCTGGAAAACGAACAACTACAATTGGACGAGCAAAAACGAGTGGTTTTGGGTGGATAGGAATATTATGGTAGACTATTATTAAAAACAAAAATTGGCTGTCTCGCAAATACGAGGCAGCCAATTTTTATATCCATAACGAATAATAATTATATCTTAATCCACCAAAATTAACTTACCTGTTTGGGTTTCTTTGCCCGTTAAATGGTAAATATAGATGCCTGCGGGTAGTTCGTTTTTGTTAATTAACACTTGGTTGGTGGTAATTTGGTTGTAGGTACGCACTACTTGCCCATTTGTGTTAGTGATAGTGAGTTGGTAGGCTTGCTGTTTGGGGTTGTTGAAGTGTAAAATAGCTGTTTTATCGAATGGGTTAGGCACTACTGCAACCTGTAAAGCATTGTTGTTGGCTGTTGTGTTGATACCTGTAAATTGATAAGCTGCCAAACAATTGTTTTCTACTATTACTACAACCCGCTCGTAGTTGGTGTTGATAACCTCAACGGGCATCAAACAAATTTCGGAGGCGGTTATGTTGGTGTAATAAACACGCAAAAATGCGGTAGCTGTTGTGTAACGGCTAAGTGGGGTTTCGGTGGGTGTAAGCCCTATTACACCATTTAAGTTGTTAAATAAATCCACATTATAGCCCTCTTGTGCCACAATACTTAAGGCACCTGCCAAATTTACGCCACTAACATAAAACTGATAATCGTAGATGTATGCCAAGGGGTTACGTATGGTTACATCAAAATATTTATCGGTGGTGTTAATATTGGTGATGCTCAAAAAGGCGGTATCGTTTGGATTAGTGACAATGGCACTTGGCAAATTACAATGCGTATGAGGTGTGCTGCCTTGTGGCTCGGTGTGTTGCCCTGCCGATTGTAACATGCAGGCTTTTACCATCGAGGCATCGGATACGGTTATTTGCCCGTCGGCATTTACATCGTTGCAAGGCGTGGCGGTTATAGTGCTGCCCAATATACCTTGCAAATAAGCCAAAATATCATCGCTATGATAAATGCCGTTTTGGTCTAAATCGCCCGCTTTGGTGGTTCCGCCACAAGTGCCTGTGCAATCGGTTTGTGCATTGCCGTATATTTCGCCTGCGCAATCAACATAAGGCGAGCAATCTTCGACAAGCGTAACAGCCGTTGCAGCTCCGGCTTCGTTTCGTACAATATTTATACAAACTTGCGCCCAGTTATTAACGTGATTAGATTCGTAGTAACCCAAATTATCGGGGCTATTGTCCCAGTTGACACGCACTACTAAGGTATAGATACCAGCAGGCACATCGGTAATATCAATCCATTGGCAGCCCAAGCCCGAGTCGTAAATATCGCCACAACCCGCGCTAATACCCATAATATTACAGCCATATTTAGCTTCGCCACCATCGCTACATTCTAAATCCATCACACAAAAACCATTTTTAAAACCTGCCGGAATTTCGTTATTGTCCATATCATACAACAAATACTCGGCATAACCGCCATAGTGCCAATGGTTGTGGCAAGGCGACCACTCGAACTGTGTGCTAGGTGTTGCTACGTTGCTAGGTACCGCACCAATATAGTAGTCGCGGTTTCCGATGTTTTTAATGTGTGTAGTAAAACGCAAAATTTCGCGGTCTTGATACCCATTTACACAACCTTCGGCAACCAAACATTCGTCGTTGTTGGTTAAATGATCGAGGTGCAAAGAGTTGGCAATAGCCTCGGGCACTACCATTAGGTCGGGTAAAAAGTCGTTGCATTCGGGGTCGCCAGCAAATAGGCAAGTTTCGGGAGCATCAACGGTTGCTAATGGGTTATAGTTACAGGCGGCTACGTTCATGCAGCCCGTAATAGGACCTCCAAACCACATCTGCCAAGCAATATTTTGCCCTGCACAAGCATCGCCCACGCCGCCAATTCTAATATAATAAGTTTCGTTGGCTACTAAGTTGGTTATTAGGGTGGGTTGTATGTCGCAGTTGTCGTTAATTACATAAATAGAGGCAATTTGGGTATCGTCCCAAATTAAATTTGAGCAGTGGTCGTATACCCAAATAGTAGGTTGGCAGGTATTGCCTAGGTCGCAGGCAGTTATTTTGTAAGTGCCTGTTGAGTCGGGTACAAACGAGTACCAAGTGTTGTCGAGCGAAGCCGTTTGTACGATATTAAAATCGGCAGTAGTTATTGGTTCGGCAAAAAAGCACGACGAGCCAGCCGGACATGCGCCAAACTCGATGTGGGCATAATGTCCAAAATTGCCATACTCAACAATCATATCTCCGTTGTAATATACTTTACAATATCCATCCTGAACAATTCCATCGCCATAGGTATCATTAATTACAAAATTAAAGCAGCCCGTAGGTTCTACACATACGGTATCGCCAGCCACCGAGCCACTTGCCAACACGGTGCCAATATCGTCGAGCAGTTGCCAATCGGTTTCTTCGGCGTTCCATTGGTCGGGTAGTACTTCAACAACAATGGGTATTAAATCGGCACAGTTTTGTGCAGCCGCAGCAGTGCCAAAACAAAACAGAAAGAAAAATAAGAAGTACGCGTTTTTCATAAAATATATTTAAACGAATGATTTTTATATTTATTTTTATCTAAAATTAGTTATCATTAATTGGCTTATTTGCAAACCTTTGTTGGTATATATTTGTAGCGAATAGATACCCGAAGATAAATTATTGGTATCAATAAATACACTTTGTGCATTGTTTTGGGGTAGATAAGTTTGCAGTTGTTTGCCGTTTATGTCGGTCAATACAATTTTTTGCACTAATTGTTGTTCGTTTTTCCAATCAACAATACAATAATTGCTGGCGGGGTTTGGGTAGATACTAACATTGGCTTTGGGTTTTGTAGATGGTTTAACACCTGTAATTTGCGCTTCATCGCCGTTTAGCAATATGTCTGGCACGCTCAAATAGGTGTTATTTTCGCCAATAAGTGTTACATTTTCAATGGTCAATTGTAGCATTTCCGACTCTGTTTTTCCTTCCAAAACATCTTCCATAATAAAACTTATTGTACCCACCTTGCCTTGTCCAAACCTAGTTTGCTGGTTTGTTCGGGTAACAACTGCCTCTACTGCATCGGGGGTGTTGCGGCGCTGCATAAACATTATTTGCCCATCGTCGTTTAAAAACGAGTTAGGAAAATTCACTTTCATAGTTCCCGAGTCGACTACATTGTGGGTTATGGAAAAAGCCATTCCGTAAATATCCACCGAGGTGTTGCCTAACATAATATCTGCCACAATAGTATCGCCAATAGCTACGGAGGTGTTGAGTATGTCAAGATGAATTTCGTATTCGTTACTACACAATGCAGGGGTAAAAGTATTGGACGCATTTGGATTTATTTGTCCGTAGTTAAGTACCACAAAAAGAGTATCGGTGGTGTTAATAATTCCGTCGCCATTACAGTCGGCATATTTGTAATTTACCCCATTACTAAAATTCATATCCATACTCAAAGCATCTGTCCATGGTAGGGCAGTTTGCGGTAGTTGTGCCAATAACGTATCGTAAGGCAATAAAGTATATGCGCGTGGCTGCCCTGTTGTGCCATTTGCCAAACCAATAGGTAGCATATCTAATATATTTACAACTCCGTTATTATCAGTATCGCCCGGGAAAACGCAATTATTGGTGCAATCTTCTAAAAGCAAAACAGTAGCAACCGATGAGTAATAATAATTACCGCCAGCATAACCCATAATTTGATAGGTGAACGAATCGGAAAAAAGACCCGAAGGCATAAATAAATTAGTATAGGTTATATCACAAAAACAAGCATCGTAGTATAAATAACCGATAGGCGTATTAAAGATAGTAACATCTATAAACTCAAATGAAAGGCTATCAATTTGGTCGTTGTTAAATATAGATATAGGAACAGTCTGTTGATTTTGCAAAGCATCAGACGAGATAAAGATGGTATCGTTTTGCGCCATCAGGTTTTGGGCATAGCTTGTTGATTGCCCTAATACCTGTTGAAAAAAAATAAAAAGTAGTATTTGACCCCAAAAAAGTAGTTGTTGTTTTTTCATGATACGTATAAGTTAATAACGAAGTAGATTAGTGATTGATTGGGCAGGAAGCTATTGGATACTCCTTTGTAAAAAAATGGCATTCGGTTTGGTGGTGTAAATATAGCACAATAAAAAACAGTAAGGAAATACAATTTTCTTTTTTTTCCGACATTTTCCGAAGGTTATTTTGGGCAGATAAAAAAAAGAATTTAGCAAACAATACTGATAATCAGTTAGTTACGTTTTATTTTGTTATTCCAAAATCCTTTTTTTTTTCAAGTTTCCGATTAAAATGCTAAAAAATGTGTACATTTGTGCATCATTTTGTGCCAATAAAGCAACCCGATGTATGGAAAATAGCAAACTATTGAGTGTTTTACGATGTTTTGATAACAAGCAACTTCAATCGTTGCACGATTTTGTAGCCTCGCCTTATTTTAATAAGCGGCGCGAAATTGTGTTGTTTTACGAGCATTTGCTTCAATCGTCACCCGACTTTAAAGGCGCAAAAGTGCAAAAAGAAGCGGCTTATGCAGGCATCTACGGACTTGATGACCCGTACAACGAAAAACAAATGGGCTATTTAATGAGCGACCTATTTGCCTTAATTGAGCGTTTTTTAGCCATTGAGCGCGACTCGCAGAACGAAATGAATCAATATCGGTTGTTGCTCGAAATTTATCAGGAGTGGACAGTAGAGAAACCTTTTCATCATGTGCTTAGGGCAGCACAAAAGTACCAAGAAAAAAACACAAAACGCGATTATCACTACTATTTCGACCAATATTTTATCCATTCGCAAGAAAATATTTTTTTTGATAAACAAAAAAAACACCTATTTGACAATAGTCTCCAAAAAGCCATTGATAATTTCGACCTTTACTATCTGGCACTTAAGCTTAAATATAGCTGCGAAATGTTTAATCGCAAACGATTAGTTATATCCGAATATAACATCATACTATTAAACGAAATTTTAAATTATCTACAAAAAAACCCACATGATGATGTACCCGTTGTAGCTATTTATGCCAGCATTTTGCGCTGTATGATGGAAAACGATAAAGAAGAATATTATAATCAACTCATAGAAAACCTAAACAAATACATTAATTTTTTTACTATTGAGGAAGCACGTGATATGTACCTTTATGCCGCTAATTACTGCATAGGTAAAGTTAATATAGGAAACATAAAATACCTTAACGAATTACTCAATTTGTACAAAATGATGCTCGAAAAGAACATTGCTTTTGACAATAGCGGCTATTTATCGCCATGGACATATATTAATATTGTAACAATTGGCACGCGTAACAAAGATTACGAATGGACCAACAATTTTATTCATCAATACCAAAAACATCTTGCTCCACAGTTTCGCAAAAACGCTTTTTATTACAATTTAGCCTACCTTTATTTTCATCAAAAACATTACGACAAAACCTTAAAGTTGCTAAACGAAGTAATTTTTGATGATGTAATTTACAGCATTAGCGCTAAACTATTGCAACTAAACATTTACTACGAACTAAACGAACACGATGCCTTCGAATCATTGTGTATTTCGTTTTCGACCTATCTAAAACGCAATAAATTAATTACTGCCGATAAAAAAGCTCGTTACACCCAATTTATTCGACTATTAAGTCAGTTGCACCGCTTGCCTAAAACCAACAAAAAAGCATTGCTCGACATAAAACAAGAGGTAGAAAAAGCAAAAGGTTTGGTGAGTAAATCGTGGTTGCTCGAAAAAATTGACCAAAAATTGGGCATAAAGTAATTTTTAACACCCAAAATGCGTTATCTTTGTAACAAAAAACTACACCTATGAACCAGCTAGACACCATCTATTTGCAACTAAAAGCAATGCCACAAGCCGCATTGTTAATCAATCGGTTAAGCGATGAATTAAAAGACGAACAAAAACGTAGACAAGCTTTCTACAATTTGGTTCACGAAAACCTAAATGCCGAATTTATAAACGGCGAAATTGTCATGCACTCGCCCGTCATGGAACGGCATTGGAGGTCTTGTACCAACTTAACTACTTTCTTAAATTATTATGTTTTAATTAATAATTTAGGTAGAGTTGGCACCGAAAAAGTAATGATTAGATTGACCCGCAACGACTACGAGCCAGATATTGTATTTTTTACGACCGAAAAATCGCAACATTTCACGCCTACACAACTACTTTTTCCTGCCCCCGATTTAGCCGTCGAGATACTGTCTGATAGCACCCGCGAACGAGATTATACCCTAAAAATGGCAGATTATGCCGCACATGGCATACCCGAATACTGGATTATTGACCCCGACCAAGAAACTGTGGAACAATATTTGCTAACAGATAACGAATATTATCTACACCAAAAACTAAGCAAACAAGGTACGCTTAAAGCCCAAGTAGTAAAAGGCTTTGAAATAGAAATAAACAAAATATTTGCTTAAAAATACAATAACTATCAATACTAAGTAAAAATATTTTTCACAAAAGTGCCAACTTTCGCACTTTTATTGTACCTTTGCTAAAAAATACAGCATTTTGCGTAAAAAAACAGCATAAATGAAAAAAGAAGAAATACAAGATGCCCTAACACCAGCTCAAGTTGATGCCGTTTATACCGAAGACAGCATAAAATCGTTGGATTGGCGCGAGCATATACGCCTGCGTCCGGGTATGTATATAGGTAAACTAGGCGACGGAAGCGCCGCCGATGATGGCATATACATTTTAATAAAAGAAGTAGTAGATAACTGTATTGACGAGTATGTAATGGGCTACGGTAAAAAAGTAGACATTACACTTAACCAAAGCCGCGTAGAAGTACGCGATTATGGGCGTGGCATACCGCTTGGCAAAGTTATTGATTGCGTATCTAAAATAAATACAGGCGGCAAATACGACTCGCAGGCATTTAAAAAATCGGTGGGGCTAAATGGCGTTGGTACCAAAGCTGTTAATGCCCTGTCAAGCCATTTTTTGGTAAAAGCCGTGCGCGAAGGCGAAATGAAAAAAGTGGAGTTCTCGGAAGGACAACTTATAAAAGAACACCCCATCGAAAAAACAACCGAAACCAATGGCACGCAAATTATTTTTGAACCCGATAACAATATCTTTCAAAATTATCAGTTTCAAACCGAGTTTATCGAAAACCAACTTTGGAACTACGCCTACCTAAACGCAGGTTTAAACATTTACCTAAACGGACAACGCTACTACTCGAAAGATGGCTTGCTCGATTTACTAAAAAATAAAGTAGACGAAAACTCGGCACGATACCCAATCATACACCTAAAAGGATACGATATTGAGGTAGCCCTAACACATGGCGAACAATATGGCGAAGAATATTATTCGTTTGTAAACGGACAATATACGCCACTTGGAGGCACACACCTAAATGCGTTTCGCGAAGCCATCGTAAAAGTCGTCCGCGAATTTTACAACAAACAATTTGATACGCCCGACATAAGAGGCTCTATTGTGGCAGCTATTAGTATACGTGTACAAGAACCCGTTTTTGAGTCGCAAACCAAAACAAAATTAGGTTCGCAATCTATTGCCCCCGATGGCCCTACGGTAAAAGCTTTTATCACCGACTTTTTGAAAAAGCAGCTCGACGATTATCTGCACAAAAATCCTGCCATAGCCGATGCCTTACTAAAACGCATTTTACAGTCGGAGCGCGAAAGAAAAGAAATTGCAGGTATCAAAAAGTTAGCCAATCAGCGCGCCAAAAAAGCCAACCTCCACAACAAAAAATTGCGCGATTGCCGCCTACATTTTAACGAAGGTAAAGACAACAACCGCCTCGAAAGCACCTTGTTTATTACCGAGGGCGACTCGGCAAGTGGCTCGATAACAAAAGCCCGCGATGTGCAAACACAAGCCGTATTTAGCTTGCGCGGCAAACCCCTTAATTGCTTTGGGTTAAGCAAAAAAATTGTGTACGAAAACGAAGAGTTTAACTTATTACAGCACGCCTTAAACATTGAAGACGGCATGGAAGGTTTGCGATACAACAAAATTGTAATTGCCACCGATGCCGACGTAGATGGTATGCACATTAGGTTGCTATTGATGACCTTTTTCTTGCACTTTTTCCCCGATTTGGTGCGCAACGGGCATGTTTATATCTTACAAACACCCCTATTTAGGGTGCGCGACAAACAAAAAACCTTTTACTGTTACAGCGAAACAGAAAAACAAAAAGCCATAAAACAGCTAAAAGGCAAACCCGAAATCACCCGCTTCAAAGGCTTAGGCGAAATATCACCCGACGAATTTGCCCGCTTTATTGGCAAAGATATACTGCTCGACCCCGTTACCCTAAACAAAGAAACAGCCCTACTTAAGCTACTTTCTTATTATATGGGCAAAAATACCCCCGACCGCCAAGACTTCATCATCGACAATTTAATTATAGAAGCCGATGTACTAAACGAAGAACAACTGGAAGATATATTGGAGGAATTAGAAGTTTGATGCCAGACTCAAATAAGCAATAGCCGTTTGTTTCATATTAGTTATTAAAACACCCAATGCCTCTGCCCCGCTTGACGCGGAAGATGTCTTTTTTGGGGGTGATTATTGGCTTACCCTATTTGCACAGTCTATGGCACCCCCAAAGCAAAGCAAGCGCAAACACCCAATCAAAACTTTTCCATGTCTGTATCAAAATACAGCATCTAATTTGTATAACTACAAATTACAATCAATTATTTAAAAGTGGTATAACTCATCAAGGTTATGCCACTTTTTTTTGCCCAAAGCGAAAAAAAACAACAAAAAATTTTTTGTTGTCAGAGAATTATCATAATTTTGTCAAAAAATAACGATAGTGCCCAATTACTAGGCATTTTAACAACTTTGGCTACATTATTGGTAGTAAAAAAACGGCATTATTATGCAATAAACCTTAAAAACAACAAAAAAACCAAAATTGAGCTTTTTTGTATTTATTTGGTACTGTTTTTGTTTGTTTGTATAGCATTGTTTCTACACACAAAATGTTTCATTCTAAACCGTTATTTTTTTTTGTTTGCCTATCACTGCAAGCATAATAATCCTTACATCTATTCTAACTATTTAAACTACTGAAAAATATTGTTATCGCATGAAAAATATACTATCCCTACGTGTATTGTTTTTACTTTCTGTGTTGCTTAGCTTTAGCACACAATTATCTGCCCAAGATGATAATCGTTTGAAAAAAGCCGACGATTTATTCAATCAATTTGCGTATCCCGACGCAGCCGAAGCCTACAAAAAAATATTGGCAAAGGACGACAACATCCCGCAGGCAAAGATAAAAATTGCCGAAGCATATCGTTTTATGAATATGCCCATCGAAGCCGAATATTGGTACCAACAAGTGGTTGACCTGCCCGAAAGCGAACCCATACACAAGTACTATTATGCAATGGCACTTAAAGCCAACGGTAAATTTGAAGAAGCAAAAGAAATGTTTTTGCAGTACGCCCAATTAGTGCCTGCCGATACACGCGGCTTGCGTCAAGTAGAAGCCTGCGAACAAGCAAACTACTTTATGACCGACCCAGGTATCTACCAACCTTTCTTGGCAGCAAGTGTCAACTCCGAAAAATCCGACTTTGGTCCCGCATTTTACAAAGACGGTATCGTTTATGCCTCCGAAACAGGCGTAAAAAATAAAGAAGAAATTTATCGTTGGACAGATGCCCCTTTCCTCGACCTAATGTATGCCAAACAAGAGGGCGACAACCCAACTGCATTAGGCAAACCCGAAAACTTTAAAGGTAAAGTAAACACCATGTTGCACGAAGGCACCGTAACCTTTACCGAAGATCAACAAACCATGTACTTTACCCGAAATGCCTACATAGACGGTAAATTGCAATTTGATAGCGAAGAAATACTCAAAACCGTTAAACTACAAATTTACGAAGCCAAAGCCGATGGTGAAAAATGGGGAAGTGTAAAATCGTTACCATTTAACAACGAAAGCTACTCGGTTGGACACCCCTCGTTGAGCCAAGACGGACAGGCTTTGTACTTTATATCGGACATGCCCGGCGGTTATGGCGGCACCGATGTATATGTAAGCTATAAAAATGGCGATAGCTGGGGACAACCCGAAAACCTTGGTCCCGAAATTAACACCGAAGGCAACGAAATGTTTCCGTTTATGAGCGCCGATGGCACCCTGTATTTCTCGTCCGATGCTTTACCCGGTTTAGGCGGTCTCGACATCTTCTCGTCAAAATTAATGGGCGATGGCACATGGAGCGCACCCGAAAACCTCCGCTATCCGATTAACACCAACTCCGACGACTTTTCGTTTATCATCGACCCTAAAAACGAAAAAGGTTATTTCTCATCAAACAGAACAGGTGGAAAAGGCAACGATGATATTTATAGCTACACCCGCCTAAACACCGTAATGAGCGGTATTGTGGTAGATTGTAAAACACAAGAACCCATTGAAGGTGCCGATGTTGAATTAAGTGAAAATGGCAAAGTAATCCAGAAACGCCAAACTGTTGCCAATGGCACTTTCGCATTTCCGGTATCGCCCGACAAAGAAGTTGTTGTTACTGCCTCGAAAGATGGCTATAAAACCGAAGCACAAACCATATCAACGGTAGGTATTAGCAGCACACAAATTAAACTCAAAATACCACTATGCCCCGAAAATATGGAAAACGATAGTACCAAAAACGGACCTTGTACCTTCACCTTATCGGGTAAAGTACTTGACCGTAATAGCAACAAACCCGTAGAAGGAGCATTGGTAACTATTACCAACCTCGAAACGCGCGACGAACGAAATGCCACCACCGATGCAAATGGTTTGTACGAAATAAAATTAGACAAAGATTTGGATTACGTGGTTCATGCCACCAAACAATACTTTTTTACCGAAAGCAAAACTATTAGCACCAAAGGCAAAGACTGTAACGTGCAAGCCGAAAGTGTAATGAGCTCCGATTTTTCGATGGGCAGAGTTGATGCCAATCCTAAATACCAGTGGACGGAAAACCCGTTACCGAATTTGGCTCTATTGGAGATGATAGTAAAGGAAATAATTATTTTCCTGACGGTTTTGTACTTAACCACATTTACTACGATTTTGACCAAGATGTTATTCGCGAAGATGCTAAACCAGAGTTAGACAAAGTAGTGAAATTAATGTACGAAAACCCAGGTTTGCAAATCGAATTACGCTCGCATACCGACAGCCGCGGCACCGACGAATACAACACAGCCCTTGCCGAACGCCGTGCTAAATCTGCCTACGATTTTATTGTTAGCCGTGGTGGTGCAAATGTTAATGTTGCCAACGATGTTAGACCCAAAGGCTATGGCGAAACACAACCCGTAAACGAATGTGTTGACGGCGTACCTTGTGCAAATGCCAAACACCAAGAAAACCGCCGCACCGAGTTTGTGGTAATTGGCTATAACGCCAACGGAGCTATCCGTAGCGCACCGCGTTATTACTACCGCGATGATTATCACCAAGGCAAAAATTACTATAAAAAAGGTTCGGGCAGTAACAGTAGCAGCTCGTCGAGCGTACCAACAAGTACCTACAAACCGTCGGGTAGCGCAAGCATGTCTTCAACACCAAGCTCATCTGCCAAAACCCAAACCGCCGCTCCGTCGGTAGATACCTCTAACCAATTTACCCCCAAAGGTGGTAACGCCCCTACTTACTACGACAAAGCCGCCGCCGAATCTACTAATACGGGTACAGGTGTAGGAATGGAGTATAAAATACACATAGGTTCGTTTCGCTCGCCCGATTTGAGTAAATTTAACGTACTAACCGATGTAGGTACCATAGAAACCGAACCAACCGAAAGTGGCTCGCAACGTGTTATATTGGGTACCTTTAAGGACAAAGAATCGGCAGATGCCATGCTTTCCAAAGTAAAAAAAGAAGGTTTTGGAGAAGCTTATGTTATTACTTACCAAGACGGATTGCGTGTAGGACGATAATTGCATCATCTTTTCCCCTTTATACACTCCAAACAAAACGGCTACCTCGCTCAAAGGTAGCCGTTATTTTTTGCAATATAGTCTGTAAATTTGGCAAGATAATAAAATTTACAGCTCGCCCAATTCGTTCATTTCGCGGATAAGTTGCCCAAAAGTTTCTAACACCTCGTCCGAAACGCTAATTTTTTCCAAAGCACAACGTTGCAGAAACACTTTTTCTGGGGTCATATCTTCTACTCTATTATCTATACTTGCGTTAGTAGTTAGGTTGTTTATCTTGTTTTTTCTTGATTGTTTAATGTTGATAGGCACAAAATTAACAGGCAAATAAGGTTTAATTTCTTCATCTAAATGACTGATATAAGTATCCGTCAGTACCTCAAATTCTGCCCAAGTAGGCAATTCGTCTTTGTTTGGGATAAAAGCACTTAAATCCGATTTTATTTTATCTAAACTACCTTTAAAGCGCACCAACCTACGCGTAACGGGCATAAATAAAGGCTGAATATTAACCAATTGTGCATTTTCGAACTCTACTAATAGCACTTGTTTTTTCTCGTCGCGCTCGCTAAAACTCAACGCAATAGGCGAGCCGCAATAACGAATATGTTGTTTTTTGTTCACAATCATGGGTTTATGGATATGGCCTAATGCCACATATCCAAACGTATCTGGAAAAGCCTCGCTACCTACAACGCCCAAATTACCTATCTTAAAATCACTATCTTTAGCTGTATTTATCTTGCCCAAGTAAATTTCTTTTTCCGATGTATTTCGTTCTCCTTCGTACAAAGGCTCGTCAGCGGTACCTGCGGCAAAAAGGTGTGCCATAGCTATAACGGGCAGGTTTTGTTTTTGGTAGGTTTCCATTAGTTCGCCAAGTTCGTGAAAACATGCTTTAATACCATTTTTAATTTTCTGGCTTCTGTCTTGGTGCATATCATCTGCCGAGTAAGTGTACAAATCGTTGTCGTGCAAAAAAGGCACGGCTGCTACGGCGCCCAGCAAATTATTTTGGCGGTCGTGTAGTTCCACAATATGGTCGGTTAGATTGTCAGATGCACCACCTAATACCCGTATCTTAGCAAAATAGCGCAGCAAATTACTTGGTGCATTTAGCATTTGAGCCGAGTCGTGGTTGCCACCTGTAATAATAATATTTGGGCAGATATTGGCAGCTTGGCGCAAAAAGTTATAATATTGTTCAAGGGCATAACTTGGTGGCATACGTACATCAAACACATCGCCCGACACCAATAAGGCATCGGCTTGGGTTTGGCTAAGTTGCAACAATAGCCAATCTAAAAATGCCTGATGTTCGTTTATTTCGTTCCCGTCTTGGTCTTTGTCTTGTCTATTGCGGTCAAAAAAGCGCTGCCCTAAATGCCAGTCGGCAGTATGTAAAATACGCAGTTTCATAATTGATAAATATTGAGGTTTATTACGGTTTTAAGCCGCTAATGTACGATTTATTTGCTAAATGTAAAGTTATTTTTGTTTTTATTTTTGCAGATAAAAAAAACGCCGCTCAAATTGGCTATTGAGCGGCGTTTTCAGTCATAAAAATCATTACGGAAAATAAGTATTCATCAAAGTAAAGTCGAGACCTCCACTATGGCAGCTATTGCAGCCATCGCCCATTTTGGTTACCGATTTTTTTACCCCTCCGTTTTCTTTGTAGGTAGCCCACACCCAGCCATCAGCGTCGGCATCTTCGTTGTCCGAGTCTTTGTACATAATGGCATAAGTACAAAAATTATCTTTATTGTTAAATAGGTCTTTAACAATCAACGAACCCTCCGGAAAAACGGCATTGTCTACTACTTTACCTTCGGCATTTAGTTGTGTGGCGGCAAGGGTGTTGTAACGGGTTCTAAATTTGGGTTCTGTATGCCCCGACCCGCTGCTTGATTCCAAAATTTCGTCCGAGTTTTTGTACCACACAAAATCTGTCGTTTCTTTCGACAAGTCGTACAGCATGGCATCGGTTTCTGTTTTCTTTGAACATCCACTTATCAAATACAGCAATAGGGTGCTGCACGATACAAGTACTAAAAAATTTGTTTTCATATTACGGTGTATTTAGGTAATGTATAGGTATACAAATTGGGGCAACAAAAGTTTTAGTATTACTTTGAAATGACAAAAAAAATGCCTTATTAGCCAGAAATTAGGGCTAATAAGGCAAAATAACAAACTATTTTAATTGTATTTATTTTAATTGCATCACTTGATACTTAAGTTGGTCAACGGTAGTTGGGCGCAAGGTTAAGGTTTCGATGGGGTTTTCGCCGGTGTTTATTGTTAATATATCAATATAAGGCTGGTCTTGTTTGTAGGTCATGGCTACTAAATAGCCTTTCATTCCGCGTGGTACTTTGTCAAAGATATAGTTACCTTCGGCATCGCGGGTGGCAGATATAACAACAGACATATTTTTAAGCACCAAAAATGCCGATACCGAAGTATTTTGTGGAGCGTTAATACGTGCTGTTAGGTGTTTTTTAGGTGTGTAAAAAGGTTGATTGCGGTTAACGCTTATCCAACCCATTTGGGTAGCCGTAAAAACATTGCCCATACGTGGCAATTTAGATTTATACTTACGAGTAGTTGTAGGTTCGGTTGAGTAGCTATCCGATGATGAGTTGTCGGGCAATTCGGTTTCGGTTTCGGTTTCGGTATTATCAATACCCCACCAATTATAACTTGATTGTTGAAATAGGTTGATATATTGCGAAATAATTTGGGTATTGATGCCCATTTTTTCGGCGCTATCCAAGCAGTACTCAACACCTATCCAAAGGGTTTCGGTAGATGCTCCGCCTAACATAATATTACCCGATTCGATGGTTGTTTCGGTGTCGTCGGTTGGTTGTTCTGTGTTATAGTCGTTACTATAGTTATCCAACGAGGCTATCCAACGCCAAACACCATTTGCTGTTTGGTTGCCGTAAAACAAACCGCGATTAGTTTCTTTTCGGGCGGTTGGAATTTCGACGGTGATGCCTTTGTTTATTTTTAGTGTTTTTCCATCGGCGGTGGCATTCAAGTAAAAGGTACCTTCGGCTGCCAATATACCATGATCGGACAAAGTAGGTAAACTAGCCAACAACAAACCCGATACGTCGTACAATTCTTTTAGCTCAATTTGTATCTCACCTGTGGGTGTTTGGTTGTCGGTAGTAACAAATGTTTGCTTTGGAATAGTTAGTTTGGTACCATTTTTGCCTTTCAGCATAATTACTTTATCGGCTTTGGCTACAAAAAATTGGCTATTGGGCATTGTTTTTTCGAACAAAGGAGCCAATGTTTTAAATCGAAGTTTGTCTTCTTCGGACAAGCCTTGATTATCTATTTTTATAAGTTGGGCAATAAAAGTAGAATCGGTATCTGTCCCAAGCATGTCGGGGCAACTTTCGGCAAGTAAGGTATCTGTATTTCTGGTGGTGTTAGTATTTTTGTTATTGGCAAAAACAACTTTATTGCCTATTTCTTGTTTTAGGTTTGCCAAAGATACTCGACCTTTTTTCATCCAAAAACCAGCAACAACCGCAACAATTACAAAAAGAATAAGTAGAGCTTTTCGCATAAATTACTTTTTAGGTGAACCAATGAGTACATTTGATAGTGATTTGTACAAAGCAGGCAAATGGGTCACAAATTAGATAAGAAGGAATGGGTTAGATTATTTACGAATAATCTTTTTTAAATACTTAATAGAGAAGTGGTACCTTCAAAATCTTGCCGCAAAGGTACAAACTATTGTGGTGACTATAGCAACAAGTTGTTGGTATTTATTCCAAAATAGACATTTTTTTTTTCATGGGTAGCTCTATCAAAGCTATTACTTGACTTTATCGTGACAATAAGACGCTAAATGGCTTAAAAAGTAACTACTTTATGCTTATTTTTTTGCACTTATTTTGGGCGATAGCAGCTATTACTATTAAAAATTTGTTTCGGTTTGGATAAACCCCAAATCTTTCTTACTTTTACATCTTTATACCTGAAAAACAAAATCTTTATTCACTATGAAAAAATTATACTTATTATTTATTAGCTTGTGCATTGCTTTTTGCACAGCATCTGCCCAAAACCAAATACCCCAGTTTCAGGTTAATGGCAATGCTACTCAATTAAACGATTTGTGTTATCGGCTTACCAACCAACAAATGTCGCAAAGTGGCTCGATTTGGTGTTTAGACCAAATTGACCTAAACAACTCGTTTGATGTAACTATTAGCGTAAACTTGGGTTGTATTGATGATAATGGAGCCGATGGCTTGGTGTTTGGGTTTCAGCCAGTTAGTACTAATGTTGGTACGCTTGGGGGTGGTTTAGGCTTCGAGGGCATCGCTCCCTCGGTAGGTATTGAGTTTGATACGTACCAAAACGGCAACCCCAACAACGACCCTTTCTACGACCATGTGGCTATCATGAGCAATGGGGTGCTTAATCATTCATCGCCCAATAACTTAGCGGGTCCCATACAAGCAAGCTCCAGCAATGCCAACATCGAGGATTGCAACGACCATTTGGTGCGCGTAATTTGGGACGCAGCCACTACTACCCTATCGGTTTATTTCGATTGTGTGTTGCGCCTTAGCTATACGGACGACATTGTTAACAGTATTTTTGGTGGAGATGGCAATGTTTTTTGGGGATTTACGGCTGCCACTGGTGCCTTGTTCAACGAGCAAAGTATTTGTTTGTTAGATGCTTCGTTTTTTGAGGTTACGCCCAACATTAGTATTTGTGCGGGTAGTTCGGCACAGCTAAACGCACCCTCGGGCAGTAATTACCAATGGACACCTGCTGCCACTTTAAACAACCCAAACATACAAAACCCATTAGCAACACCCACTACCACCACTACCTATGTGGTTACTTATGTACAAGGTTGTCAAACATTGTCCGACACAATAGTGGTTAATGTAGGTAATCCAAGTACCACTATAATAGGCGATGATACACTTTGCGAGGGCGAAACAAGTTTGTTAGATGCGGGTTCGTTTTTCTTTTATCAATGGTCGACGGGCGAAACAAGCCAAACCATTTCGGTTAATCAGGCGGGAACCTACACAGTAACTGTTTTTGGTGATGGAGGCTGCCCTGCCACCGACGAGATAAGCATTAGCATTAATGAGCCACCAACACCTACTATTATAGGCAATTTAAGTATTTGCAATGGTGGTGCAACTACCCTATCTACCAACCAACCCTACACACAATATATATGGAGTAACGGAACCACAAACGCTAACAACACCATAAACACCAGCGGCGATGTATTTGTTACCGTAACAGATGCCAATGGCTGTACAGGCGTAGCCAACGCAAATGTGGTGATAAGTAACAGCTTGGAACCACAAATTAGCGGCAATTTAAGCATTTGCGAAGGCGAAACAACTACGCTATCAACCGATTATTTTAATACGTACCAATGGTCAACCGGAGATATTGCACAAGATATTGAGGTAATAAGTGCAGGCACTTATACGGTTACGGTAAGCAATGCCAATGGTTGCTTGGGCAGTACGACGGCAACGGTAGCCGTAAATGCTTTGCCTACACCTAGCATTGTTGGCGATGTAGTTATTGGTGAGTTGGGCTATACCCAGCTCGATGCAGGTAGCGGTTATGCCGTTTATAATTGGTCGAGTGGTGGCGGAACATCAATCATACAAATTACACAAGCAGGCACTTATACTGTTACGGTAACAAACCAAAGCGGTTGTACCGGCATTGCATCAATAGCTATCACCAAAGAAACTTTGTATCCTATTGCTGTACCCAATGCTTTTTCGCCAAACAACGATAACCATAACGATTATTTTAGGATAACAACCAAAGATGTAAAAACATTCGACTGTATTGTTTATAATCGCTGGGGACAAAAAGTATTTGAATCTAACAATATCAACGACTCGTGGAATGGCATGTTTAAAGGTACATTGCAAGAAATGGGGATATATGCCTACAGTATAAACATTGAATTTAATGACGGAACCAAACGCTCGAAAAAAGGCAATGTAACCTTGCTCTACTAACACAAATTAGCTACCAAACAATTATCCGCCTTTTATCAATAAGTGATAAAAGGCGGATAATTATTTTTGTAGGCTTTATATAGCAATATAACAATTAAGTTATTTTTATAATTAAATTATTTGACTAATTTATTTACCTAACATTTACACCCTTTGCAAAATTAGTTCTTTAATTTGGCGGGCATCATCGTTCGAAAAATTTTCGATGGTCATCGGTGGGCGGGCGCGCATCATAATGCGTATGTTAGACAGAATAATGCCGCTTTCAATTTCTACGCCCGAAATATCTTCGTAAAATACAAAGCTATCTTGTTGGTTAAATATTTCTTTGATAACAAAAGCTACACCTTTTTCGGTTAGCACTACCTCGTCGGGGGTAATAGGGTCGCCTAATCGGCTAGCCGAAAAGCGCAATTCGAATGGTTCTTTATTTTCCATTTTGTTGGGTTTTTGTTGTTATTGATGTTGATGTGGATTTTAGCTGTTGGCTACAGGCTTTGGCTATGATGCGTATGCTAAACGCAGAAACACAAAAGCAAACAGCCTGTAGTTTGCAGCACCAAAGCCTATTCGCCTAAAAACGAGTAACGGTAATCGGTGGCGGGTACAAATGTTTCTTTGATTGACCTTGCCGAAACCCAACGTGTAAGGTTAAGGTACGAGCCAGCTTTGTCGTTGGTGCCCGAAGCTCTGCCGCCGCCAAAGGGTTGTTGGTTCACAACAGCTCCGGTAGGTTTATCGTTTATGTAAAAATTACCTGCGGCATGTCGGAGGCGGTCGCTTGCTAACTGAATAACGGCTCGGTCTCGGGCAAAAAACGCGCCTGTTAAGGCATAGGGCGATGTTTGGTCGACGAGGTCGAGGGTTGCTTCAAAGTCTTGGTCTTGGTATACGTAGATGGTCAAAACGGGACCAAAAAGCTCTTCGGTTAAGGTAACATATTGCGGGTTAGTGGTTACAATAACAGTAGGCTCAATGAAATAGCCTTCTGTTTTGTCGTAGTTTCCGCCTACAATAATTTGGGCATCGGCATCGGTTTTGGCTTGGGCAATATACGAAGTAATTTTGTCGAAAGATTTTTCGTCGATTACGGCATTTATAAAGTTGCTAAAATCATCGGCAATGCCCATTTTAAACGATTTTACATCTGTTACTAAGCGTTCGGATATGGTTTTCCATAAACTTTGTGGTATATACGCCCTTGATGCAGCCGAGCATTTTTGTCCTTGGTACTCAAATGCACCACGCGATAGGGCTACGGCAACTTCGGCGGGGTCGGCGCTGTTGTGTGCCATTACAAAATCTTTACCCCCTGTTTCGCCCACTATACGCGGATAACTTTTGTATTTGGCAATGTTTTCGCCGATGGTTTTCCACATATAGTTAAATGTACCTGTTGAGCCTGTAAAGTGGATACCCGCAAACTGTGGATGCGAGAAAACGGTATTGCCCAAAACGGGACCACTTACGTGTACTAAATTAATTACACCATCGGGCAAGCCTGCTTTTTGGAAAATCTCCATGATAACATGTGCCGAATAGATTTGGGTTTCGGCGGGTTTCCATACTACCACATTACCCATTAGGGCGGGTGCGGCGCATAAGTTACCTGCAATAGATGTAAAATTGAAAGGGGTGATGGCTACGACAAAGCCCTCGAGTGGGCGATACTCGGAGCGGTTCCAGATGCCGGGCAGCGAATCGGGTTGACCTGCGTATATTTGTGCCATATAATAGGCGTTGAATCTAAAAAAGTCTATCATTTCGCAAGCGGCGTCTATTTCGGCTTGATAGGCGTTTTTGGATTGTGCCAACATGGTGGCGGCGTTCATTTTGTAGCGATAAGGACCTGCCAACAACTCGGCGGCTTTCATAAATATGGCAGCTCGGTGTTCCCACGACATAGCCTCCCAAAGTGGTTTGGCGGCTAAGGCGGCATCAATGGCTTGGTTTACGTGCGACACATCGCCCTTGTGAAACACACCTAAATGGTGGCTTAGTTGGTGCGGTGGGTGCATGGCAACGTGGTTATCGGTTCGCACTTCTTGCCCGTTGATAATCATGGGTAGGTCGGCGGTTTGGCTTTTTAGTTCGGCAATGGCATCTTGTAGTGCTTTGCGTTCTGCCGAGCCGGGGGCGTAGTTTAAAACGGGTTCGTTTTTGGGATAAGGAATTTTGAAAAATCCGTTGGACATGGAGTGCAATTATTAATTATAAATTGTTAATTATAGACTGTAATTTGGATAGTTATATGTTTTTTATTACACCTATCGTTAGTTTGTGTGTGTTTTTGTTGGGGTTGTGCTTGCTTTGCTATGGGGGTGCCATAGGCTGTGCAAATAGGGTAAGCCAATCATCACCCCCAAAAAAGACATTTACCGCGTCAAGCGGGGCGGGCGCAAGCTTTTATTATTTTGGTTTTAAGGTTGATAAACAGCATTTACTGTTAGTGTTATTTTTTTTCAAAAACGCTTCGTAGTTTATCAAAGAAGTTGCCTTTTTGTTGGGGTTCGTTGGTGGGTTTTTGGGCGGTTGGGCTGCTGCCTTGTGGTTTTACTTTTACGCGCACGGGTTTATCGGGCGATGAAGATGGGCTTGCGGCGGGTTGTTCCATTCGGTTAGACGAGTTTGGTGTGCCGGGTTTAAAGGTACGCGGCATTTGGTTGATAGGTGGTTGAGGAACGGGATTATTGTTTTCGTCTACCACTTCTACGATGCTTTCTTGGTCTTGGGCGGCAATTTCATTGTCTTGGTATACATCTTGTATGTATTCGGCGAAGGTTTCGCACTCTAATTGTTGTTGTTGTTCGGTGGTAAGAGGTGTAAATTTTTTGTACATATCTTGCCAATATTTAGTATCTTTGCTTACTTTGCTCATAAAAATGCCCCAAATAGGCAGTGCCATGGCGGCGCCTTGTCCTTGCCCAATGGTACGAAACCGTATGCGTTGGTCAAAGCCACCTACCCATGCTCCGGCTACTAAGGTGGGGGTATAACCCAAAAACCAGCCATCGCCCTGAGACTGTGTGGTGCCTGTTTTGCCTGCAATGTCGTTGGTTAGTTTATACTCGGTGCGTAGTCGGCGGGCGGTTCCATTGTTTACTACTTCGGTCATAATGTCGGTGATATCGCGGGCGGTATTGGTTTTCATTACTTGCCCTCGATAGCGGTAATTTTGTGGTTTAAAATCGGCGATTAGTTTGCCATTTTTATCTTTAATACTTTTTAGGTAAACGAGGGGTGTATAGTAGCCGCCATTGTCGAAGGCGCTATAGGCGCTTACCATATTGTTTAAGGATATTTCGGCGGTACCCAAAGCAATAGAGGGCATTTGAGGGATTTGGCTTTTTATGCCTATTTTTTCTGCCATCAATACTACGTTTTCTAAGCCTGCTTCAAATAAAATTTCGACCGATACGGTATTGACTGATTTTGCCAATGCTCCCTTCATAGAGTAATAGCCGCCGTATTCGTCTTCCGAGTTTTTGGGTGTCCAGTTTTGGTAATTGGTGTAGGTGCGCAGCTCGTTGGGGTAAAACTTGCATGGCTCAATGCCTTGGTCTATGGCGGTGGCGTACACGATGGGTTTAAAGGTAGAGCCTACTTGTCGGCGGGTGTTGGCATAATCGTATTTAAAATATTGGTGACTAATACTACCTACATAGGCTTTTACTTCGCCTGTGTAGGGGTCGGAGGCAATAAAGCCTGTGTTTAAGAACATTAGGTAATAGGCTATAGAGTCGATGGGTGTCATGTTTTTTTCGACCTCGCCCTGCCAAGAGAACACTTTCATGGGTACTTTTGTTCTAAAAGCTTTATCAATGGCTGCTTCCGAGGCTTTGTTTCGTTTCATGTTTAGGTAGCGTTCGGATTGCTTTTTGGAGCTTACGATAATATCGTTGGCGGTTCCCCATGGTTTTTGACTTTTCCAGTGTTCGTCAAATTTTTTCTGTAGGGTTTTCATGTGTTCGGCAACGGCTTCTTCGGCGTATTGTTGCATGCGTGCGTCTATGGTAGTTTCTATCTTCAAACCGTCGGTGTATACATTGTATACAGTACCATCGGTTTTGGGGTGTTGTTTTAGATAAGCTTGCACTTCTTGTCGTAAGCGTTCGCGCAGGTGCGGAGCCAAACCATCGTCGGTCGACTCGCGGCGATAGTTTAGCGTTAGGGGTAGTTTTTTGAGGTCGGCGGCTTGTTGGTCTTTAAGGTATTTGTTTTTACGCATTTGCTCTAATACTACGTTTCGGCGCTGCAACGATTTTGCGGGATTTAGACGCGGGTTGTAGCTGGTATTGGCTTTTAACATGCCTACTAAAACGGCGGCTTCTTCGGGTTTTATGTCGGCAGGTTTTTTGCCAAAAAAGCGCTGCGATGCAGAGCCAATACCAAACATATTTTCGCCAAAAGGCACGGTGTTTAGATATAAGCTTAGTACTTGTTCTTTGCTATACGTATTTTCGAGGCGATAGGCAATTATTGCTTCGCGCATTTTGTTAACTGGCATGGTTAATGCACCATGATTTTCGCGCGGGAACAAGTTTTTGATTACTTGTTGGCTAATGGTGCTACCGCCGCCGCCCTCGCCGCCTAATAAAATAGATTTGATTAATACGCGCCCTAAGCTAACTACATCAACGCCTTTGTGCTGAAAAAAGCGCTCGTCTTCGGTGGCAATAAGGGCATTTACAATATGTGGCGATATTTGCTTATATGGCACATACGACCTATTTTGAAAATAAAATTTGCCCAAAACCGAGCCGTCGTTGGCGTATACTTCTGAGGCAAGTGGATTTTGAATGTGCAGAAGGTCGGTTCGGGTAGGTACATCGCCAAAAGTACCGCCCAACACAGCAAAAAACAAACCGCCAAGTGCCAATGCACCCAATATGGTTAAAAAACCAAACGTTACCAAAATAAGTCTAAGATTGGGTTTATTGGCTAAAAAACCGGTTTTAGGTTTTTTGGGTTGTGGTAAATTATTTTGATATGGTTCGTTATTGTTGTTTCGATTAGGGTTAGGTGGTGGTGGTGGTTGATTAAATACTTTGGTGATTGCCATATTTTTTTTATTAACTATTATGTTAGAAATTTAGTAGAAAGCTTTTAATTTAAAGAAAATAAACAAATTACTGTTTATTACACATTTAATTATTTGCACTTATTAAGCAAACAACAAACAAAGGTACGTAAAAATTGGAAAATTTTTAAAAAAACGACAGAAAAAACTTTTTTTGGCAGAAATAGCTATCCTATTAACCCGTTTGGGGTAGCATGGCTTTGCATAGCATTTACATGTATTTTTTATTATTATACAATTAGAAGCAAAAACAAATGCACATAAATCACTATTTGAATATTTTATTTTACCTAACCTTTACCTTTTTACCATTGTTTTTATACTAAATAAAAAACAAAATATAAAGACATAAAAAAAAACCTTTTTTAGTGCAAGTATTGTGTTAAATGTTTCATTTATTTTGGGAAATCGGTAAATATAGTGCATCTTTGCAGCCCAATTCTAGCTCAATGGTGTTACTGGTTTTCTTCAACCTCTATTACTTTATAAGTAAACCAATAACACAACACTTTAAACGCAATACTACTACATTAATTTGCTTATTTCTGTAATGCTTAAATACAGGGATAGGTAAAGTCTTTTCGGCTTATGATATGAAATTTTTGATTTTTTATCCCATTTAAAAAACACATTATCTTACATTTACAGCCTACCGATTGCTTTTTAACCCATTATATCTCCCACTAATATGAATACCATGATGAAATCCCTCGACACTATTTGGAATAACTGCTTGCAATATATGCGGCAGCATGTTAACGAACAAAGCTTTAAAACATGGTTTGAGCCTATCAAACCCGTAAAAATCGAAGCAAACGTGTTAACGATACAGGTTCCGAGCCAATTTTTTTACGAATGGCTCGAGGATAGATACGTTACTTTGCTACGACAAGCTATTACACAAGAAATGGGCGAAGCAGGCAGGTTAGAATACCAAATTGTGGTAGACCGAAACGCCGCAGGTAATGTGCCTTATACCATAAACCTACCTGCTAATAATGCGGGTTTAGGTATAAACAATCCACCACCCAAAACACCAGATAACAAAACGGGTAATCATCCCA
This sequence comes from Sphingobacteriales bacterium, assembly GCA_016718845.1. Taxonomy (GTDB): domain Bacteria; phylum Bacteroidota; class Bacteroidia; order Chitinophagales; family UBA2359; genus JAEUUX01. The sequence continues at coordinate 31,181 of JADKCK010000041.1, read as the reverse complement.
AAAACCCATTTATACTACCGGGCATTAAAGACAGAATCCTCGATTCGTCTTTAAATCCCGCATATACTTTTGATACCTACGTTGAGGGAGACGCCAATCAGTTGGCACGCTCGGCGGGCATTGCTGTAGCTAAAAACCCCGGTAAAACAGCTTTTAATCCATTAGTTTTATATGGCGATTCGGGTTTAGGCAAAACCCATTTGGCACAAGCTATTGGCAATTATGTACGACAAACCTACAAAGATAAGGCAGTGTACTATATCTCGTCGGACCAGTTTACTAACCAATTTATTGATGCAGTGCGAAACGGCTCTGTGACGGATTTTGTTAACTTTTTTAATTTGGTTGATGTATTAATTGTTGATGATGTACAGTTTTTTGCCAGTAAAGATAAAACCCAAGACATCTTTTTTCATACCTTTAACCAACTTCATCAATCGGGCAAACAAATTGTGCTAACCTGCGATAAACCACCAAGCGACTTAACAGGCATGGAAGAACGCCTCTTGTCGAGGTTTAAATGGGGTTTAACTGCCGACATAAAATTACCCGATTTTGAAACAAGGGTAGCTATATTAGAAAAAAAACTATACTCGAATGGCGTTGAATTATCGCGCGAAATAGTAGAGTATATTGCCCACAGTGTACAAACCAACATTCGCGAAATGGAAGGCGTTGTTAACTCGTTGATAGCACAAGCTCTACTTGCCAAACGCGAAATTGACTTGCCACTAACCGAAAGTATTGTGCGGTCTATTATTAAAATAAAAAACGAGCAACAAGGATTTACCATCGAGGGTATTCAGCAAATAACTGCCGAGTATTTCAACATTCCGATAGAGGCTATGATAGGCTCGTCGCGCAAGCGCGAAATTGTACAATCGCGGCAATTAGCCATGTACCTTATTAAAAAATACATGGAAATACCCCTTAAATCAATAGGCTCTGCCTTTGGCAACCGCGACCACAGCACCGTTATACACGCCTGCCAAGTAGTGGCAGATTTAAGCCAAACCGATGCCCAATTTAAAAAATACGTAACCGAACTAGAAAAACGCATCGACAAAGAAGGTAAAAAAAGCTAATCAGTAGCCGTTGCTAAATACGCCTAGCTATATAAGGTTTTGTTTGAATAAATTTATATAAAAAACACACACGGTAAAATTGCCTTGTGTGTTTTTTAGCGCTATGCACTTATTGGCATGTTTATTGATTAAACTGCTACATTACATTTAGCACTAAACAGCCTTAACATAGGGCAATTTTGTTGGTTTTGTAAAAAGTTTGTTTCAAAACCAACAAAATTGGCTTTTTATACCCAACTAAGCTGCTTTAATGTGACTTATGGCTTACTGTGTCTATCTTACACCTTTGACAAACAATGAGGTTTAATGCAACACATTTTTGATGTTTTATCAAAAAGCAAAACATTATGCCACTAAATTGCAATATTTTGTGACTTACGGCTCATTTTACTGTCAAAGCTAATACAGCAAACAATTGTACGTATTTTGTTCTGATAACTTTCGCTAAAATAAGTTTAAAAAAATACACTACAAATGTGACTTATAACCTACATATAAGTCTATAACTATAATTCATTCAATCATTTTAAAAAATACAAAAAAATGGGCTTTATTCAAGAATTTAAAGATTTTGCCATAAAAGGCAATATGGTCGAAACGGCTATCGCATTTGTAATGGGTGGTGCATTCGGCAAAGTATCATCGGCATTTATTGATGGTATGGTTATGCCAGCAGTAGGTATGCTTACAGGCGGTCAGGATTTTTCTGCTATGAAAATTATCCTACAAGAAGCAGTAACCGATGCAGCAGGCAAAATAACTACCCCCGAGGTAGCCATTAGCTACGGTGCCTTTATTAGCACTATTATTAACTTCTTAATTGTGGCATTAGTGATGTTCATGATTGTAAAAGCAATGAACAACGCCCGCAAAGCCGAAGCCGAAGCACCAGCTCCGCCTCCAGCACCAACCAAAGAAGAAACCTTATTGGGCGAAATCCGCGACTTATTGTCTAAACGATAGATTGCTAGTAGATAATTACTAATCAACAATTAATAGTTTTTAATTGAACAAAACTATCAATTGCATTATTTTTATCACTAAATAATCTAAAGAAAAAACTCCTTACTTAAATGGTAAGGAGTTTTTTTTGTTTTTTATGCCTCTTTGTGCAAAAATACCTTTATTGTTTTATCCATTTCAATACCGCATTTTGGTTTTGGGTGATAATACGCACAAAATAAATACCAGCATCTAGCTGTTCGGCGTTTAATAACACTTGGTTTTTTTGTAAAAATTGTTGATTGTAAACCACTTGCCCATTGATAGTTTCTATCTTTACTTGTATGTTTTCGTAAGTTTTACCCAAATCGAGCAAGCTGTGTTGTTTACTTGGGTTGGGATATAATTTAAAATCATTAGGTATTGAGATGACGGGCGTAGCCGTAGGGGTTACGGTTACAGCAATAGGGTCGTCTATTTTAAAATAGTGGATTGTCACCCAAGCATTGTTGGTAATAACGGGTTCGTTATAGTCAAAATAAATGTAGGCGTTGTTCGATATGGTAGTTTCTAGTGGCACATCGGCTTTAGCGGCTATTTTAAATTTCAAAAATCCTTGACTGCCCAATAAATTGCTGCTACTATCGGGTAGGTTAATGCCGTTGAAAGTAAAAATTAGCATTAATCTGCCATTATAGCCATCTATACTTAGGTTGTAGTTGTGCGATGAGGCACCCAACTGCAAAGTAGCGGGGTCGAGTTGTGCAGGTAAGGTGTCTACTACTACTACTTTTAGTGCTGACGCACTGCCTGTATTCTGAAACCTAATTTGATAATCGAACAAGGTGTTGGGTTGCACAAAATGTTCGTTACCTACTCCACTTGGGCTAACTTGTTTATCGTTGGGGTCGTAGCTATCTATAATCGGCAAACAATCTATTTCTGTAGCTGCATCTATATCGTTGTTGGGCAAAGCATTAATGTTCCAATTGCTACTCCCGCCACAATTTTCTATGTTTAGCGTAGGGTGGTCGTTGTTTGGGTGATTGGGTCGTTGGTCGGCTTCTAACCTATAAGTACGTCCATCGGCAACTAACTGTAGGGTTAAACTAGTGCCACCATCAAGTTTAAAATTGTTGTCATAAACTAAATCTCCATCGGCAAAAATACGATATTGGCTACTATCAGCCATATTGCCAGTTGCATCGCTGGTATTGCTTATGGTAAAGCTAATACTACTGTTGTCGTTACAAACCCCCGATAGGCTTATATTACTGCCGTCCCAATCATCGAGGTTGGGGTTGGCATTTTGGGCACAGGTATTGTTGGGTGTTATCCATGCTTCGGTACATTGCATTAAACCTGTAATATCGGTAAGGCAAGCTACACTGTCTACCATATATATAGTACCGCATTCGCCTGCTGCTACACTACCTATATTAAAGGCATAGTTACCATCGGCAGTTACGGTATAAGGATACTGGGCACTTACCAAACTTACATATTCCGGAAAATCAACGTACACCACCACAGCTTCGGCATCGGCAAAACCTATATTGCAATATTCAACAACGGTATTATTAGTAGCACAACGGCGGCGCATATTACTGCCTACATCTACGGTAAGATACGGACATGGTATAACTTCGTTGTAAAAATCAAAATTAGATACCTCTTGCCCTAATGCACTAAAGTTAGCTTCGTAGCTAGGTGTGCAAGCTGTTTGAGCAACTAACGGGTTGTCGTTTACCTGCATAATGGGATAACTGCCTACTTCGCTCAACAACAAAGTGTAATTGCCTTGGGCGTTGGTCATTGCCCAATGTCCGCCGCCTGTTATTAGTCGGTTGGGCATTGGGGCATCGGTGCCGCTTATGTCACAATCGGCATTGGCATCGGTATGTACCGAGCCAGTAACCATATTAAGTATTGAGCAATCGAGTATACCACTACCGCCGCCCGATACAATAATATTGGTAGGCATATTGGAAAAATTGGTGATAAGAAACACATAAACCTGACCTACTTGGGGGTTGTTGATGTCTAATGATTCGGTAGCACTTGCCGAGTAGCTACAATCTTCTACTTGCGATGAGGTATAACTACCACAGTTATTTGTGGCAGCTTGTAAATCATCAAAAGGACCCCATACAATAAAATCAATATCCACGCTCATTGTGTTACTAATACTTAGCGATAAATTTGGCGTACTTTCGCCTATTTTAAAATAGTACCATGCCGGATTAGGTGTACTACCTAAACAAGCATAATCGTTACCGGGGTTAACTATTTCGGCTTGGGTTTTTTTCACCTGCTGGAGTAATCGGTACCTTCTGCACGCATTGGCGATAAGGTTACACAATCGCTGCTGCGATGATGCCCTGCGGCCCCCAGACGTTGGATGATGGACAGTGTTTGCTGCTTCCATTTCGGGTCACCACCATAGGAGGTTTGGAATAAAAGGTAAGCCCGACTGTTGTGCGGCAGCATGATAGCTAACTATTAGCAAAAATGCAAAACATAGTAAATAAAGTGTACGCATGTTTGAAACGATTTTAAAGATGAAGGTTGTGTTGAGGTAAGTTTAGTTGCGGTTAATGCCTATGTAACTTTATCTCCCTAAACAAGCCATATAGCCATTGTACCATTACAAAACACAAAGTTACTCAAAAAAAAGGACATTTGTATAGATTTTTCTACAAAAAAAGAAAAATTGCATCATCGGCTACTATCTTTAACAGACACAGCATTTTTTTTTGTAAAAAGAAGCAAAAAAAACAAACCAAATTACCTAATTTTACGCCCTTGTACAGCTAGCTATATTTTATCCACCCCAAAAAAAACATTTACTATGCGCAACATCATCTACTTTTTATCACTAATTTTTGCAGGATTATTATTTCAAACAGCTTGTAATAAAGACGACAACCCTAACCCCAACGAAATAAACCCACCCGACGACAAACCTTATGTTGATTTGGCAAAAATGCCTTATACTAACCTGTCCGATTATCAGTTTTTTACCAGTACCACTGCCAATTTTGTACCCAACCAAGGCGTAATTTACTACGACCTTAGCACCGGCTTGTTTGCCAACTATGCCCAAAAATTGCGCTACCTTTATCTGCCACCCAATACCACCGCCACCTACAAAAACGATGAGGTATTCGACTTTCCAGAAGGAACCGTTATCATCAAACATTTTTATTACAAAACCGATTTACGAAACCCCAACTCGCCCAATTACAACATCGAAACCCGCTTGTTGGTAAAATTTGCTACCGAATGGCAAACCTTTTCGTACCTATGGAACGAAGAAGGAACAGATGCCGTTTTTTCGGTTATTGGCAAACAAATACCCGTTTCGTGGATAGATGATAATGGCATCACCCAAAACATCAACTACATTATACCCAATAAAAACGAATGTAAAGGCTGCCATAGTGCCGACAATTTGATAGTTCCGTTAGGTCCTAATGCACGTAATATGAACAAAATGATTGACAACAATGGCTCCGAACTAAACCAATTAGCCTATTTGGTAAGTACCCAAAAACTAAGCAACGCCCCCACCGACCTAAGCCAAATACCATCGATACCTAATTTTATGGACACCACCGCCGACCTAAACCAACGCGCCCGAGGGTATCTAGATGTAAATTGCGCAGGCTGCCACAATCCCAAAGCAGCCGCCAACAACTCGGGTTTAGACCTTAGCTACACCCAAACAAACCCCGTTGAGTATGGTGTTTGCAAATCGCCAGTAGCAGCAGGTGCAGGTTCGGGTACGTTTAACTACGACATTGTACCCGCCCACCCCGAGCGCTCTATCATGCCCTACCGAATGGCAAGCCTTGCCGTTGATGTAGCCATGCCCGAGTTACTGCGTACCACCATAGACACAGCCGGCGTTACCCTTGTCCGTCAATGGATTGCAGCAATGCCTCCGGGGCCGTGCCAATAAACCACCGTAAAGGTCTTTGATAAACAAATTATCAAAGACCTTTATCTTTTTGTGCATTTATAATGCCAAATAAACATTAAATCGTGCTACATTTTACTAATTTTTGTACCTTTGCGGCGCAAAAAACACGTTTCGACTACACTCAACAACCATTCGCCACTTCACTCTTTCGCAACATCCGATAAAGACGTAGCAGTGCTACGTCTCTACATATCACCACAACGCAACATCACCACTTCACTCTTTCGCAACAGCAACATCGCATAAAGACGTAGCAGTGCTACGTCTCTACATATCACCACAACGCAACATCACCACTTCACTCTTTCGCAACAGCAACATCGCAAGCTCTACATATCACCACAACGCAACATCACCACTTCACGCTTTCGCAACAGCAACATCGCATAAAGACGTAGCAGTGCTACGTCTCTACATATCACCATTTCGCCACTTCACTCTTTCGCCACTTCACCACATCCCCACTTCACCACATCCCCACATCCCCACATCACAATATGCGCATCGACATTATTACCGTATTACCCGAACTATTAGAAAGCCCATTTAGCCACTCGATAATGAAACGAGCAGCAGAAAAAGGCTTGCTCGAAGTAGTAGTACATAATTTGCGCGATTACTCGGTACAAAAACAAAAACAAGTAGACGATTACCAATTTGGTGGAGGCGCAGGTATGGTGATGATGATAGAACCCATTGACCGCTGCATAAACAACCTAAAAACACAACGTACCTACGACGAGGTAATTTATATGAGCCCCGACGGCGAACTACTAACCCAAAAGTTAGCCAACCGCTTATCGCTATATCAAAACCTCATTATTTTGTGCGGACATTATAAAGGTATCGACGAGCGAATACGAGAACACCTAATAACTCGCGAAATTTCTATTGGCGATTATGTACTATCGGGAGGCGAACTAGCCGCCGCCGTAGTAGTTGATGCCGTTGGCAGACTAATACCGGGCGTGTTGAACAACGAAATGTCGGCACTAGAAGACTCGTTTCAGGACAACCTAATTGCCCCACCCGTATACACCCGCCCCGCCGAATATAACGGCTGGCACGTGCCCGAAGTGTTACTGTCGGGGCATACCGCCAACATAGAAAAATGGCGCTACGAACAAGCCCTTGAACGTACCCAACAGCGCCGACCCAATTTATTGAAATAGCGCTTTTTAACGTGTATTATGCAAAGCCCCATTTTAGGGTATTTATTTTGATAAAGACCTTGAAAAATAGTCCGCTTTATTCATAAGGCGGGGTCATAGTGAGCTTGTCGAACTATGGCAAACTCGCTATTAGTGCCTTATTTGTTGAGGGCTAAAAAAATAAAAAACAACAAGAGACACAGAGAACACAGAGAAAAACGAGTTTATGTTTCCCTTTGTCTGGATTGCAAACTAAAAAATAACAATTAAAAAAGCCATAGCATACACCAAAAAAAAACGCCGTGTTCTGCGTGTCTCCGTTGTAAATTTAAAACACAAGTTGGTGTAAATATCGCAATTGTTAATCGTTATTCAACCTAAAACGTTTTATCAACCCAAAGGAAATAAATCAAGATTAGATAATCATTTTTAAAAATCCGTGTCCAATCCATAAAATCCGTGTCCTCTTGTGCATAACGTGAGTATTTTTCGATAATCAATCATTAATCTTCAAGTATCAATTTAAATAGCTATGTCCGAACTAGCCAATATCATCACTCCCCAGGCGGAGGCTTTTCTCGAAACTTACCTTAATACCCCCTCGCCAACAGGCTTTGAATGGCGCGGGCAGCAAGTATGGCTCGACTATATAAAACCCTATATCGACGAATACCACACCGACAACTATGGCACCGCCTACGGTGTTATCAACCCCAAAGCCAAATACAAAGTAGTTATCGAAGCCCACGCCGACGAAATATCGTGGTTTGTACACTATATTAGCGATGATGGTTTTATTTATGTAGTGCGCAATGGTGGCTCTGATGCCGTTATTGCCCCCTCGAAACGCGTAAACATACACACCCGCGACGGCAAAATGATAAAAGCCGTATTTGGTTGGCCCGCCATACACCTGCGCAAAGAAGGCGACACAACACCCAAACTCGAAAACATTTTTTTGGATTGCGGCTGCACCAACCGCGAAGAGGTAGAAGCATTAGGCATACATGCAGGCTGCGTAATTACCTACGAAGACCAATTTATGGTGCTAAACGACCGCTATTATGTAGGCAGAGCCTTAGACAACCGAGTAGGCGGCTTTATGATAGCACAAGTTGCCCGATTGCTAAAAGAAAACAACATAAAACTACCCTTTGGCTTATACATCGTTAACTCGGTACAAGAAGAAGTGGGTTTGCGTGGCGCCGAAATGATTACACAAACCATAAAACCACATGTGGCATTAGTAACCGATGTTGGACACGACACCAATACCCCCATGATTAACAAAATTAAAAATGGCGACTTTAAGTCTGGCAATGGTCCTGTGCTTACTTATGCCCCATCGGTACACAATAAGTTTTTAGATTTGATTATTGATGCCGCCCGCCAAAACGACATTGCTTTTCAGCGCGAAGCCAGTTCGCGCGGTACAGGCACCGATACCGATGCCTTTGCTTATTCAAGTGGTGGCGTAGTGTCGGCACTTATATCGTTGCCGCTGCGCTATATGCACACAACCGTCGAGATGGTGCATAAAAAAGATGTGGAGCAAGTTATCAAACTTATTTATTACAGCATCCAAAAAATTGAAGCTAACCATAACTTTAAATACATTAACTAACACTACGCTTTATAGCTAAACCAGCCATTACTTGTGTCTCACAAGCAATAAAAACAGTCTTTTTGAGAGGTCGAGCTATCTGTTTGGATAAGTCGACCTCTCTTTTTGTTAGGTCGAGCTATCCTTTGGGGTAAGTTGACGGCTCTTTTTGTTAGGTCAACCTACCCTTTGGGGTAAGTTGACGGCTCTTTTTGTTAGGTCGACTTAATTCTCCCCCTCGAAGGGGGAGTTAGAGGGGGATTAGGTCTACCTCACCAGTATCAGCCCCAAAAGCAAAACCCTTGCAAACAAATGTTGCAAGGGCTGCTACTAAACAATTAGCTCTATCTAAATTCTATACCTGTTTTGTTTTTGGGCGGAAGTGGATTACTGCACAATCAACTTTCCGATAATAGTTGGTTGGTTGGTTTGCGACAATTGGAAATAGTACGTTTCGTTGCTTAGTTCGCTGCGGTCAATGTATGCTTCTTGACCATTGATGTGCGAAACTGTTTTTACTACTTCGCCAAGTGTATTGCAAATGTTTAGCTCGGCATTGTTAAGTTGGGTGCCAAAGTTAAGCGTAAGCACTTGTTTTTGGGTTGATTGTACCGAAGTAGCAATTGCCGAAGCATGAATACATTGGCTGTTGTTGCAAGAATCTGCGGTGTTAGTATTGCCAGCATTAAGCGAAAAAGTAGACAATAAAACCATTACCAAAGTAAAAAACGTGTTTGCAGTCATTCGAGCTTTCATAGTTCTAATTTTTTTTGATGTTTGTACTAGATTGGTGCTTTTAGTGTTGTTTTAACTGCACCCTCCATAGTAAATCGTTTTGTACCGAACAAAAGTTACAGCTACTTGTTTTATTTTTTTACTGTTGCTGTTTGTTTGATGATGCAAAGGTACGGCAGTTTTATACAGCCACCAAACACTTATTGACCAACAGCACCCACAGCCCGACGAATAGCAATAGCACTTGACGAATGGCTGCTATTAACAATGTTCCTTCATTTTTTCTAATTTAAAATCAAAATGCTTTCTATCGGTTCATCGGCTCCTTTGTTTAGCACCACCAACCAAGATGGCAACGCGGTATCGCTTGCCAACTTTAAAGGGCAAAAAGTGGTGTTGTATTTTTATCCCAAAGACAACACGCCAACCTGCACCACACAAGCCTGCAACCTGCGCGACAATTACAATGCCTTTTTAGCCAAGGGTTATGTAGTATTAGGCATTAGCCCCGACTCAGAGAAATCGCACACCAAATTTATTGCCAAACACCAATTACCGTTTACACTTTTGGTAGATACCGATGCACAAATTGCCCAACAGTATGGCGTTTGGCAACTTAAAAAGATGATGGGCAAAGAGTATATGGGCATTGTGCGCACCACTTTTGTGATTGACGAAGCGGGTAACATTGCCCAAATTATAAGCCAAGTAAAAAGCAGCGACCATGCCACACAAATTTTGGGCTAAAAAAGCACCATCAAAGCATTTATTTTATCAACAACCCTAAAAAATGGTTCTTCAACTACCCGTATACAATATATGTAGCTTGGCAACTTGCAGCGACGATACCAGCAAAAACTTTTTGTTAGTAGAGATTGAATACTACAAAGCTATATTACATAGCAAATTGCATTATCCGCATCGCCACGATTTTTACCAAATACTATACGTTACACACGGCACAGGCAGCCACACCATAGATTTTGTTACCTACCCTATCAATGCCCCTTGTGTGTTTTTTCTGTCGCCGGGGCAAGTACACGAGTGGCAAATGTCGGACGATATAAGTGGCTATTTGTTGTCGTTTAACAATGGTTTGTTTAACACCTTGTTTTGCAATGGCTTTAATCTGTACAATTATCCGTTTTTTCATTCGTTAAACAATAGCCCATTGTTGCCCATTGACGATAGCCATTTACCAGCCTTAACTGCTCTTTTTTTGGAGATGATGGACGAACAAAAACGCAACGAAAGGTATCGTGCCGAAATGTTGATTTATTTGCTCAATAATTTGTTAGTGCGTTTTTCGCGTTTGTATTATCATCATGCCCATATTCAACAATCGCCCGCTCAATTGTTGTTAGTTCGTGAGTTTGAAACACTTGTTGATAAACATTATGCCACCAAGCATCACCCAAAAGATTATGCACCTTTGCTCAACATTACCCCCAATCACCTAAACGAAGTGTGCAAAAATACCATTGGCAAAACAGCCGGCGAGCTTATCCGCGAGCGCATTTTGTTAGAGGCTAAACGCCTATTGCTTTTCTCTAATCAAAGTATTGCCGAGGTAGCCTACTCGTTACAGTTCGAAGACAATGCTTATTTTAGCCGTTTCTTTAAAAAATACACCGCCCAAACACCCGATTCTTTTCGTAAAACGGCTGCTTTGTAGCAAAACAATACAACACCACACCATTATAAGGCGTGGTGTTGTATTTTTTTTGGAGATTTTTTAATCAATCCGTAAAAAGTACCACAAAAAGCATTTTTTGTCCTAACAACAGCCTTTGTTATGGCTGTACCTTTGCACCACTATATGAACAAATGCTCATTTAGTAATAAACCAAGATTTATCCAATTGCTAAAGTAGCACTAAAATAAACTAAAAAGTGGAAAATTTTAATCGGAAAGAACACTGGGAGACCATTTATCAAACCAAAAAACTTACCGAAGTAAGTTGGTATCAGCCCAAACCGAGTACATCGCTTGGCTTTTTTGAGCTGTTTGATGTGGCAACAGACGCAAAAATTATAGACATTGGTGGTGGAGATAGTTTTTTGGTGGATAATTTGCTAGATTTAGGCTATACCGACCTTACAGTATTGGATATTTCGGCAACTGCCCTTGAGCGGGCTAAACAACGACTTGGCGAACGAGCCAAACAAGTAAAATGGATTGTTGCAGATGTTGCCGATTTTAAACCAACCGAAAAATACAACTTTTGGCACGATCGAGCTGCCTTCCATTTTTTAGTTGCCGAACAAGATATTGAACAATACATCAATACCGTTACGCAATGTATTGAGCCACAGGGTATTTTGGTAGTTGGCACTTTTTCGGAGCAAGGACCTAAAAAATGCAGCGGCATCAACATTCAACAATATTCGGAGGAGGCTTTATGTAACAAATTTAAACTGTCTTTCGATAAAGTTCAATGTGCTTCGGTTGAGCACAAAACACCTTTTGATACCACACAAAGTTTTACGTTTTGCAGTTTTAAACGAAACAATAGTGTTACTTAATGGTGTTAAAAACGCCAAATTTTCATCAATCCGTAAAAAGTACCACAAAAAGTATTTTTTGTCCTAACAACAGCCTTTATTATGGTTGTACCTTTGCACCACTATATGAGTAGATGTTCATTTACTAATTACTTAAACACCCATTACCATGATACTTACCAATCGTTCTATTGATATTGAAAAAGTGAATCGGATAGCCGAGGTGTTAAAAACAATCGGGCATCCGGTAAGGCTGCAAGTGTTAGAGCTATTAGAGCAAGAAGAACCTTTGTGCGTCAGCGAGATTCAACAGCGTATTAGCATCACAACCGAGCAATCTATGTTATCGCATCATTTAATTAAAATGAAAGACCGAGGCATTTTAAGTTGCGAAAAACGAGGCATGAACGTGTATTATAGGCTTTCTGACCGCCATATTTTGCACATTTTTGATTGCATGGATAGTTGTAAATTATTTTAAACCTAATTATTGGTGCTACTAAATACATCTTTTGCATCTAAGTAACCCAATCTTTTCAAACATAGCTCTTTCATTTTGATGGGCAATAACTAATTTTTAATGTTTGTACTCGGAATTGTTTTAGCCTCTTTAGTAGGCATTTCGTTAGGGCTAATTGGCAGCGGAGGGTCTATACTTACAGTACCTATTTTGGTGTATGTAATGGGTGTTAGCCCTGTTTTAGCCACTGCCTACTCGTTGTTTATTGTTGGCTCGACGGCTTTGGTGGGCGGTTTTCAAAACATCTACCAAAAAAAGGTGGATTTTAAAACGGCTATCATCTTTGGCATTCCGTCTATTGCGGCGGTTTATGCTACAAGGCTTTGGTTGATGCCTATCATCCCCAAAACATTAATACATATTGGCAACTTTGAGCTAACCAAAAATATTGGGTTGATGTTGTTGTTTGCGGTGTTTATGGTTTTAGCTTCTATATCCATGATACGGTCGGGCAAAAAACACGAAGAAACTACCCATGCCGAAATTAGATACAATTATCCATTGATACTGCTCGAGGGCATTGTAGTGGGTGTACTAACGGGTTTAGTGGGTGCTGGCGGTGGTTTTCTTATCATTCCGGCTTTGGTTTTACTGGCACGCTTGCCCATGCAATTGGCAGTCGGCACGTCTTTGTTTATCATTGCAGCAAAATCGTTGTTTGGTTTTATGGGCGATTTACAAGGCGACCAAATCATGGATTGGCATTTGTTACTCACTTTTACGGCGGCATCGGTGGTGGGTATTTTTGTGGGCAACTACCTAAGTCGCTTCTTTTCGGGGGCAAAACTTAAAACTGCTTTTGGTTGGTTTGTGCTTATAATGGGCATTTACATTATTGCCAAAGAGTTGTTTTTGTGATGCACTCATCTCTATAAATTTTCAAAAAAAATCAACAATAAAAATAAAAAACACAATCATGTTCGATTTCTTAAAAAACCTTTTTACAGGCGGCTCAAGTAGCTACCAAAACCTAGACAGCAATCAGTTTGCCGAGCAAATGACACAAGCCGATACGGTTATTTTAGATGTGCGCACACCGGGCGAGTTTGCCAGTGGTCGTATTCCTAAAGCCATCAATATTGATGTAACGGGCGGCGGTTTTAATACCCAAATTGCCAAACTCGACCCACAAAAAAACTATTTGGTGTATTGTCGTAGTGGTATGCGCTCGGCTAAGGCTTGCGGCATTATGGCAGAAAACGGTTTTACTCACTTGTTTAACTTATCGGGCGGCATATCGGGCTGGACAGGCAAGGTAACGCGATAGAGGCATTTCTATATTAATCCAAACCCAACCAAACCAAACCAAATCCAACCAAACCAAACCCAAATCCAAATTCCAAATTTCATCTAAATCCAATCTAAAAAATACATTAATTATCATGAAAATAGAGCAAATTTATACCGGCTGTTTAGCACAAGGTGCTTACTACATCAGCAGCAACAACGAAGCGGTTATCATAGACCCACTTCGCGAAATTAAGCCTTACCTTGACAGGGCTGCCAAAGATGGCGTACAAATTAAGTACGTGTTCGAAACGCATTTTCATGCCGATTTTGTGTCGGGACACATCGATTTGGCAAAAGCCACAGGTGCTACCATAGTATACGGTCCCACAGCAAACCCCAGTTTTGATGCACACATTGCCACCGACGGCGAAGTATTTAAGGTGGGCGACGTATCGTTTAAAGTACTACACACACCAGGGCATACCATGGAAAGTAGCTGTTTTTTACTGTTAGACGAAACCGATAAAGAAGTAGCCGTTTTTACAGGCGATACCCTTTTTATTGGCGATGTGGGCAGACCCGACTTGGCACAAAAAGCCGCCAATTTAACTCAAGAGCAACTTGCTGCTCAATTGTATCACTCGCTGCGCGATAAAATTATGACACTGCCCAACGAGGTAGTTGTTTATCCGGCACATGGTGCAGGCTCGGCTTGTGGCAAAAATATGTCGAAAGAAACTACCTCGACCATTGGCTTGCAAAAGCAACTTAACTACGCCTTGCGTGCCAACATGACCGAAGCCGAGTTTGTGAAAGAAGTAACCGATGGTTTATTGCCACCGCCTGCTTATTTTCCGCTTAATGTGGGCATGAACAAACACGGCTACGACAGCATTAGCGAGGTTATGCAACGCGGTTTACATGCACTTACACCCACCGAGTTTGAACTAACCGTAGAGGCAACAGGCGCTTTAATGTTGGATACGCGCAACGCCCAAACGTTTTCGGAGGGCTTTGTGCCAAACAGCATCAATATTGGTTTAGACGGGCAGTTTGCCCCATGGGTTGGCGCTTTAATACCCGACATAAAACAACAAATTTTGCTGATTACCGATGTGGGTAAAGAAGAAGAAACCATTACGCGCCTTGCACGTGTGGGCTACGATTTTGTGATTGGCTACCTAAAAGGTGGTTTCGAGGCGTGGAAAGAAGCTGGCATGGAAACCGACTCGATAAGCCGAATGAGTGCCGACGAGTTTGCTACACAATTTGCTCAATCGCCCATTGTTATTGATGTGCGCAAACCCACCGAATTTGCCGCCGAACATGTAGATGGAGCAAAAAACATTCCGCTCGACTATATCAACGAAGATTTAGCCGAGTTTCCGAAAGACCAACCTTTTATTATACATTGTGCAGGTGGCTACCGCAGCATTATTGCCGCATCTATTTTAAAAGCCCGAGGTTGGGATAATTTTATAGATGTAGCAGGTGGTTTTTCAGCCATTGCAAAAACCAATGTGCCACGCACCGATTTTGTTTGCCCAACTACCTTGCGAAAAGCATAAAACCTGTTTTTTTAACATAGTACCTGATGTTACCCACTACAATATTTTAGTGTTATTTAGGATACAGATTTTACGGATTGGATACAGATTAAGATGGATTTTTAGTGATACAGGACAGTTTATTTCATGCTGCATTATTATTGAACAATATAGTGATCAACAAAGAAACAAACTACCATTGTTATCTTAAATTACCATTATCCTATGCTTTTTGTTTAAATTTGGATTTTAAATCAATAGGTAGATAATCATTTTTAAAATCCGTGTCCAATCCGTAAAATCCGTGTCCCCTTTTGTGTAACATTAGTTAATTATTTCAATTAAATATTAACATCCATTTTTTTTCTTTAAAAACATGTTAGAACTCATTAAACAACCTTGGCATTGGTCGGTAGCGGGCATTGCTATTGGCTTAACTGTGCCTATCTTGCTACTATTAGGCAACAAAAAATTTGGCATTTCGTCGTCCTTACGACATGTTTGTGCCATGTGTTTTCCTGCCGATATTGATTTTTTTAAGTACGATTGGCGCAAAGAAATCTGGAACTTATTTTTTGTCGTTGGCATTACCTTAGGTGCCATTATTGCCAGCCAGTATTTGCAAAACCCCAACGATTTAGTCATTGCCGATGCCACCAAACAACGCCTAATAAGCTACGGCATCACCGATTTTAGCAACCTAATGCCCCACGATATTTTTGCTTGGAGCAATTTATTTACCTTACAAGGTTTGGTATTTTTTGTAATTGGCGGTTTTTTGGTCGGATTTGGAGCTCGCTACGCTGGCGGCTGCACATCGGGTCATGCCATTATGGGTTTATCAAATCTACAAATACCCTCGCTTATTGCTACTTGTTGCTTTATGATAGGTGGTTTTGTGTCGGCTAATCTTATTTTACCTTTCATCTTTAAACTATTCTAAGCATGAACACTTTTTTTGTTGATGTTAATGCACCACAAATAAACCAAGAGACAGCCGAACAAGAGCAAATAAGGCATCAGGATATGATGTGTACAAACGAAAGCCATTTGGTACACCCTTGGTGGTACAACCTAAAATATTTAGCAATTGGCTTGTTTTTTGGTATTACGTTTGTAAAAGCCGAAATTGTTAGTTGGTTTCGTATCCAAGAGATGTTTCAATTAACCTCATTTCATATGTATGGCGTAATTGGCACGGCGGTTTTAGTAGGTATGTTATCGGTGGCTATTATCAAAAAATACAACATCAAATCAATACATGGCGAGACTATTACCCTAGATAACAAAACATTTAACAAGGGGCAAATTTATGGTGGATTGATTTTTGGTATTGGTTGGGCAATTACAGGTGCTTGCCCGGGTCCGTTATTTACCCAAATTGGCAGTGGCTTTGGCGTAGTTTTTATTACCCTTTTATCGGCTATTGCTGGCACGTGGGTATATGGCTATTTGCGTCCTAGATTACCTCATTAACCCTTTAAAACAAAAATACCATGAGTAAATTTCAAGAACTAATCAATTCAAGCGTCCCTACTTTGGTCGATTTTCATGCTACTTGGTGTGGTCCTTGCCATGCTATGGCTCCGGTTTTACAACAATTGGCTGCAAAAGTAGGCGACAATGCCCGCATTATTAAGGTAGATATTGACAAAAACGAGCAAACGGCTGCTCATTTTCAGGTACGTGCAGTACCTACCTTTTTGCTGTTTCAGAACGGCGAAGTTAAGTGGCGACAGTCGGGTGGCGTGCCTTTAAAAACCCTCGAAAACGAAATACAAAAATTGGTTGTGCAGTAATTTTGCACATCGGGCATAATAAATAAAAAGTGGCTATCTCGCAAATACGAGGCAGCCACTTTTTATTTTGGGTTTGTTAGTTATAGCTTTTTAAGCTGGTTGTTTATCATTACAAAGGCATATTGCTGTGTTTTTTACGTGGCATAGCCATTGTTTTGTTTTCGAGCATGGTAAAACCTTTTATTAGTTTGCGGCGAGTGTCGGTTGGGTTAATTACTTCGTCTATAAAACCGCGTGCGGCGGCTTTGTAAGGGTTGGCAAAGGTGTCGTTGTAGTTATCCACTTTTTCTTGCAGTTTAGCGGCTTTATCATCTGCGGCATCAATTTCGTGTTTAAAGATGATTTCGGCAGCGGCTTTGCCACCTACTACTGCTATTTCTGCCGATGGCCAAGCAAAGTTTAGGTCGGCTCCAATGTGTTTCGAGTTCATCACATCGTAGGCTCCGCCGTATGCTTTGCGGGTAATAAGGGTAATTTTAGGCACAGTAGCCTCGCAAAAAGCGTACAATAATTTGGCTCCGTTGGTGATAATGCCTTTCCATTCTTGGTCGGTGCCGGGTAAAAAGCCCGGAACATCAACTAAAACCAGTAAGGGTACATTAAAGGCATCGCAAAAGCGCACAAAACGGGCAGCTTTTACCGAGGCATTAATATCTAACACACCCGCTAAATAGGCAGGCTGATTGGCAACTACGCCAATACTACGTCCGCCAATAAATGCAAAACCTACCACTATGTTTTCGGCATAATCTTTATGTACCTCAAAAAACGATTTTTCGTCTACAATGCCCTCTATTACACGGCGCATGTCGTAGGGCTGATTGGCATTTTGTGGCATAATGTTGCCCAATTCGGGGCGGCTTTCATCGTCTTTGGTTTCGTAGGCATATACGGGTGCATCTTCTTCGCAATTTTGGGGGATATAGCTCAACAATTGTTTGAGGTGTTGAATACACGCCACTTCGTTTTCGCAGGCAAAATGTGTCACCCCCGATTTGGTGGCATGTGCCGTTGCTCCGCCAAGTTCTTCGTGGGTTACATCTTCGTGGGTTACGCTTTTTACCACACTTGGACCCGTTACGTACATGTACGAGGTGTTTTCGACCATCAATATAAAATCGGTGAGGGCAGGCGAGTATACGGCGCCGCCCGCTGTTGGACCCATAATTGCCGAAAGTTGCGGCACTACGCCCGACGCAAGGGTGTTGCGGTAAAAAATATCGGCATAGCCCCCCAACGATTGCACGCCCTCTTGGATACGTGCCCCGCCCGAGTCGTTTAAGCCAATAACAGGCGCTCCGTTTTTCATTGCCATATCCATTATTTTGCAGATTTTTTCGGCGTGTGTTTCGGATAACGAGCCACCAAAAACAGTAAAATCTTGCGAGTAGACATACACCAACCTGCCGTTGATAGTGCCATAGCCTGTTACTACGCCATCGCCCAGAAACTGCTGTTTTTCCATGTCAAAATCGCGGCATCGGTGTTCTACAAACATGCCAATTTCTTCAAAGCTGTTTTTGTCGAGTAATAAATCGAGGCGCTCGCGGGCTGTTAGTTTGCCCGTTTTGTGTTGCTTGTCAATACGAGCCTGACCGCCACCTAATTTGGCTTCGGCTATTTTTTGGTTAAGTGTTTGTAAAGGTGTTTGTTTTTGCATAAATGAGTTTTGAAAAGCAATGAATGAATGTGGCTGTTGGCTATCCGCTGTCGGCTGTCCAGTTGTAACTTGTATCCCAAAGCCAAAAGCCAGCACAGCCCAAAGCTAAAAGCCAGCAGCCAAAAGCCTGTAGCCTCTTCCAAAGCCAAAATCAATCTTTATTAAAAAGCAGTTTTAGTTGAGTTGCGTCTTCGGGTTTTAGTTTGCCTGCCAATATAAGGCGCATTTCGCGGCGGCGCAAAGCTCCGTCAAATTGTCGGTTTTCTTCGGTGGTTTGTGGTATTATTTGTGGCAACGATAATTTATTACCCCACTCGTCTAATCCCACAAAAGTATAGTAGGCTTCGTTGCATTTACGGCGTGTTTTTACATCGCCGCCCTCTGCCTCTACCTGAATAAACACCTCTAAGGAGGTATTAAATACCCGCGTAACACTTGCTGTAATAGTTACAATTTCGCCCATACGAATAGGGCTATGAAAAGAAACGGTATCGACCGAAGCCGTAACGCAAATACAGCCCGAGTGACGACGCGAGCAAATGCCACCTGCTACATCCATCCAACGCAATAAATTGCCCCCCATAAGGTTGTGCAGGGGGTTAGTATCATTGGGCATAACCATTTCGGTCATGATGGTTATCGACTCGGAAGGTGTTTTGTTAATCAGCACAGTTTAATAATAAATTAGATGATGAAGGTTTGGGTACTGTATGACCGAAACCATAATACATACCCCTCTTTGACGGCTCAAAGGTAATAATAAGTTGGCAAAAATAAAGACTATGAAGACAAATTTTTGCAAATTTGCATCTCACAAAAAAAATAGTGGCAAAATATTTGCACTGCCTAACAAAAAACTGTATCTTTGCACCGTAATAATGCGATAGTGAAAAAGGTCTCATAGTTCAACTGGATAGAATATCAGATTTCGACTCTGATGGTTGGAGGTTCGAACCCTTCTGGGACCACACCCACCCCACCCAAATGGTTAATAAATAACCATTTAGGTGGGGTTTTGTTTTGGGGTATCTTACAAAAAATAACTTTACAACACCAAAAATCAATTTTTACGCTTATCTTTGTGCCTTAACTACTTACCTCACGCACTATCAAGTTTACTTTATCAATGTCAACAAAACGCCACAAAAGTGCCTATTGCCGCAACTGTTACCATGTTTTTGGTAAAGAACAACAAAACAACTACTGCCCTAATTGCGGGCAAGAAAACAACAACCACAATATATCGTTTGGGGCATTGCTCCGCGAATGGATAAGCAACTATATCGCCATAGATGCCAAATATGTTCGCAGTATTAGGTTGCTCGTCACAAAACCCGGTTTTCTTACCACCGAGTTTGCGATAGGTAAATTACAACCCTATTTGTCGCCCATTCGGCTTTATTTTGTGGCAAGTTTTTTATACTTCGCTCTTTTCTCTTTTTGGTACGCCCCCGAGCAAATTACCCGAAATATTCACCTACCCTCCTTAGATACCCTAACCCAAGACCTGCCCGATACGGTTTTCGTACACACAAAAATCCCCTCTAATAAGCAAAACGATAGTATTGCTGTATCATTCAACAACAACCAGTTCTCAAAAGATACTAAAACTGCCCTTCGTTTACTCAAACAATATCCCGCCCAAGTAGTTATAGACTCGCTTAAGGCAAACAAAAGCCAATTGACACAAAACAGCATTTCAACATTTTTTACGTTGCAAGCACTTAAAGTAGCAAAAAATAGCGGCGTCGATTTTTTAAATTACTTGCTTGGTTTGTTGCCCTTAGTGGTGTTTTTAATGACCCCTGCTTTTGCATTCATTCTTTGGTTGCTACACATCGGCAGCAAACGATATTACGTAGAGCATTTGGTTTTTGCCCTCCATTTTCATGCTTTCCTCTATTTTTTATTAGCTGCCTATATGTTGCTTTGCCGATACCAAACAGTTAACTGCAATGTGCTATTGCTTGGCTCGCTGCTGTTATACCTATTACTCGCCACCCGAAAAATGTACGACCAAAGCTGGATAAAAAGCATTGTAAAGGTATTCATTTTTTCGATACTATACCCATTTGTGGTACTTGCTTTTGGTCTGTTTGCACTACTAAGCTCGTTTTTGTTGTTTTGAGTACCTTTATCTCCAAAAACATTCATCAACAATAATTTACCCACCCCTACAATTAACAATTAACAACACATGCAATCAACAGCTAACACCCCCAACGAATACTTAGCCGAACTGCCCAACGACCGAAAAGTTGTAGTAGCGCAATTACGACAACTAATGCTCGACAACCTACCCACAGGCTTCGCCGAAACCATGAGCTACGGCATGATAACCTATGTAGTGCCGCATACGCTTTACCCAAGCGGCTACCATTGCAACCCCAAACAAGCACTACCTTTTATCAGCATTGCATCGCAAAAAAACTTTGTGTCGCTTTACCACATGGGCATTTATGTCAACCCCCAACTTATGGAGTGGTTTGTGACCGAGTACCCTAACCACAGCAAAGCCAAACTCGACATGGGCAAAAGCTGCATTAGGTTTAAAAAACCCGACCAAATTCCGTATCCACTAATTGCCCAATTAGTGGGTAAGATGAGCGTTGAGGATTGGATAAACACTTACGAGTCACAACTAAAAAACAAATCATGAAACAGTACAACATCGAAATTAAATGGGCAATTGCCTTTGTGCTTATGACCTTAGGCTGGATGCTGCTCGAACGCCTATCGGGTTTGTATAACCAACACATAGACAAACACGAAATTTACACCAATTTTATTGCCCTACCTGCCATTGCCATTTATGTGTTTGCTCTGCTCGACAAACGCAAAAATTTTTATGGCGGCACCATGAGCTACAAACAAGGGTTTATCAGCGGTTTGATAATTACCCTAATAGTTACCGCATTTAGTCCGCTAACCCAGTACATCACCACTACTATCATCGCACCCCAATACTTCCCTAACGTTATAAAATATGCCGTTGATGCCCAAAAAATGACACAACAAGAAGCCAACGACTTTTTTAACCTCAAAAACTACATCGTTGAGGGTTTAATTGGCGCACCCATAATGGGTTTAGTAACAACGGCTATTGTGGCAATATTTACCCGAAAAACCAGCAAATGAAACTACGCACCAACCACAACAGCATACGCATACGCTTATCGCAAAGCAACCTAAAACAGTTTGCCACCGAAGGTAAAATCACCGAATCGGTTAATTTTAGCCTCGACCCAAACAATACCCTTTACTACTCGTTGGTAACATACCCCAACGAAAAAGTAAACGTGGAGTTTATCAACAACCATTTAACCGTTTTTGTGCCCCATGCCCTTGCCCAACAATGGACAACAACCGAGCGGGTAGGTTTTCACGAACACCTAAACATTGCCAACAACCAACAATTGTTTGTGCTGATAGAAAAAGATTTTCAGTGCCTCGACGACCGCCCCTACGAGGACGAAACAGATAATTTCCCAAACCCAAACGCAGGCAAAGCATGTTAAACCAAGCTTTTGTATCGGTAGTTACGCGCCCAATAGTAAAACTTGAGCAACAAAACCAACATACTGTTGATGATGCCCTAACGGTAGAACAACCCTTAGAAATTATTTTGCGATACGGCTCAACCCATCATCGCATTGCCAAACCCCTGTCGGTTACTATGCGCACGCCGGGCATGGATTACGAGTTGGCATTAGGCTTTTTGTTCACCGAGGGCATCATTAACAGCTATGCCGATGTGCTATCGTTTCAGTTTTTAGGCACCTCTACCAACACCGAAACCACGCAACAATCTATCGTTATTGAACTACACCCACAGTTAATGGTAGATTTGGAGAAACTAAACCGCCATTTTTATACCACTTCGTCGTGTGGCGTGTGTGGCAAAACCTCCATAGACCAAGCCCTTAACCACGCTTGTTTTGTACTTACCAACGGATACCCCCAAATAGCCACATCGGTGCTGTATAATCTACCCCAAAAACTACAACAAACACAAACCGATTTTGGCAAAACCGGTGGCATACACGCTTGCCTATTGTGCAACACCAATGGAGATGCCATTTTGTGGGCAGAAGATGTTGGCAGACACAACGCCTTAGACAAACTAATTGGGCAGGCTTTGAAACACAAGCTACTGCCCCTATCTAACCATATATTGGTGCTAAGTGGCAGGGCAAGTTTCGAGATGATGCAAAAAGCCATTGTTGCAGGCATACCCATTGTTGCAGCCATTGGCGCACCCTCGAGCCTTGCCGTTGAGCTTGCAGAAAATTATGGCACTACTCTCGTAGGTTTTTTGAAACACAACCGAGCAAATGTGTATACTGGTTTTGATAGGATTGCTGGTAAGCATTAATCCAAGTTTTAAGCTGGTAGCTCCGATACTTGTATCGGACGAAAAAAACATAGTATCTCCCCAAAGATACCTCAAACAATACCCCTCCACAAACTGCACTGACACCAATTTTTCCAAACAAAAAACAATGGCACAAACACCCCACACCCTAACTTGTTTTTGGCTTTTGCTGATAACCTTATGCCTATATTTGCCTGCCTGTAAACCTCAAACCAATAACGCGCCAACACCACCACAAGCAGTAATCGACAGCCTCGAACCTTTGCTCCATACTTTGCCCATTAAAAAACCTGTAGTCGAAGAGATGCCTGACACTACAACATCTGTTGCTTTCGATACACTATTGCACTACTATAAAGAAACCTACAAAGTTACTTTGTTAAAAAACGAATTATGGTGGTATACTAGGAAAGGGGATAACGCCCTATTAATAATAACAAGGCAAAGCGATAAAAAACAGGTAGTTCGCGATTCGTTGTATAGCCAGTGGGACGATGTTAGATTTGAAGATTATAACGATGATGGGTATAAAGATATCTTAGTGTACAATTATAGTGGGGCAAGAGGGTCTAATTCCTATTACACTCTATATGCAACGGATGTTAAAAACAAAACATTTAGGCAAATAATGGGATTTGACTATGTAGTAGCTCCGCAGATTGACTCTAATAGAATCATCATTAGTACAGGTCTTACAAATTCATCAGCCGAGTATGACTTTTACAAATTATCAAACTACAAACTCATTAAATTGAACAAAGCAACTACCGGTTATCCATACTCTGACGATGATAGTATTACGTCCAAAGCATCTGATGATTACGACAAAGCCTACGCCAAAGCCCTTAAATTGGCTAAAAAGTACAAGTAATAGCCCATTTATTCTGTTTATGTTGATACTGCAAAAAATTGTTTTACGCAGATAGCATCAACACGTCCACCGATATAACCCCACAAAACCAACCATCAAAAAATGAAAGACAAACGCCCCCCACAATCATTAACGCCCGAAAAATTTACGGGCATAAAATTAGGCAAATCTAAAAAAAGTGCTGTAGGCATACCCGCCATTGTGTCGTCGTTGAACCATGCTAAAATGTACATGAACCCTGCCGATGTGCTAAAAACCATGCTAAACATCAACCAAAAAGGCGGTTTCGATTGCCCGGGCTGTGCCTGGCCCGACCCCGACGACGACCGCTCATCGTTGGGCGAATATTGCGAAAACGGCATGAAAGCCATTGCCGAAGAAGCCGCTAAAAATGTGCTATACCCCAGCTTTTTCGAAAAATACAGCCTTGCCGAGCTATCTACCCTCTCCGATTTTCAGATTGGTAAAAAAGGACGCATTGCTCAACCTATGTTTTTAGACCACAACGCCACACACTACAAACCCATATCTTGGGACAATGCCTTTGAAATAATAGCCCAAGAGTTGAACAATTTAGCATCGCCCGACGAAGCCGCTTTTTACACATCGGGACGCACCAGCAACGAAGCCGCTTTTTTGTACCAACTATTTGCCCGCCAATTTGGCACCAACAACCTACCCGACTGCTCGAACATGTGCCACGAATCGAGCGGTAAAGCCCTATCGCAAACACTAGGCATAGGCAAAGGCTCGGTAACACTCAACGACATACACCATGCCGATGTGTTGCTTATCATTGGGCAAAACCCCGGCACCAATCACCCGCGTATGTTGTCGGCATTAGAAAAATGTAAAGAAAACGGCGGTAAAATTGTATCCGTTAACCCTTTGGCAGAGGCAGGTTTAACCAACTTTGTTAATCCGCAAAGCCCCACCAAAATACTACGCGGCGGCACCAAACTAAGCGATTTGTTTTTGCCCATTAAAATAAATGGCGATGTGGCTTTCTTAAAGCTACTACTTAGTATGCTCTACGAAGATGAACAAAACGAACCCAACAAAATATTCGACTGGGATTTTATCGCCCAAAAAACAACCGGCTTCGATGCGTTTTTAGCCAACCTTAAACAGTTGGATAAAGCTTTTTGTTATCGTCAATGCGGTTTAACCCAAGCCCAAATTAGGCAGGTTGCCGATATGCTAAAATACACCCACAAAATTATTGTGTGCTGGGCAATGGGTTTAACCCAACACGAAAACGCCGTTGATAATATCCGTGAAGTAGTTAATTTGCTACTGCTAAAAGGCGCAATTGGCAAACCGGGCGCAGGTACATGTCCTGTTAGGGGGCATAGCAATGTGCAAGGCGACCGCACTATGGGCATTTGGGAAGAGCCACCGCAAAGTTTCTTAGACTCTATCCAAAAAAACTTTGGTTTTGTGCCTCCTCAACATCATGGCTACTCGGTTGTTGATGCCATAACTGCCATGGACAAACAACAGCTAAAAGTGTTTTTTGCTATGGGCGGTAACTTTTTATCTGCCACTCCCGACACCGAATTTACCGCGCAAGCCCTCCAAAAAACCAATTTAACCGTACAAGTATCCACCAAACTAAATCGGTCGCACTTAATTACGGGCAAACGCGCCCTTATATTGCCTTGTTTGGGGCGCACCGAAAAAGATCTCCGAAACAACACCGAACAGTTTGTGAGCGTCGAAAACTCAATGGGCATCGTGCATCAATCAAAAGGAGTGCTTGAACCCTGCTCGCCCCATTTGTTAAGCGAAACCGAGATTGTTATCCGTTTGGCACAAGCCACTTTTGGCAATCAAAGCCCCGTTAATTGGGCATTGTACGCCCAACACAACGACCACATACGCCTTGCTATCGAAAAAACCATTCCGGGCTTTACCGATTACAACTACAAAGTGCGCATCAAAGAAGGGTTTTATCTGCCAAACGCCGCCCGCGAAGGTAAATTTAATACCCCCGATGGCAAAGCACATTTTACGGTCAATAAATTATCGACCCTTGAACTAAAACCCAACGAGTTTTTGATGATGACCATACGTAGCCACGACCAATTTAATACCACCATCTATGGTTTAGACGACCGCTACCGAGGTATCTACAACGAGCGCCGCATAGTGATGATGAACGAAAATGACATGAAAACAGCAGGCTTAACAAAGCTAAGTGTGGTTAATTTGTACAGCACCTTTAACGGCAGAACCCGCGAGGCACGTAAGTTTTTGGTAGTGCCTTATGCTATTCCACAACAATGCGTAGCCACTTATTTCCCCGAGGCTAACAGTTTGGTGCCTGTTGATAACTATGCACATACCAGTAAAACACCCTGCTCAAAATCGGTTATCGTTACGCTTGAAAAGAGCGAAGGACCGAAGGAGTGAAAAGAGTGAAGGAGTGAAATGGCGAAAAGAGTGAAAAGAGTGAAAAGAGTAAAATGGCTGTTGAGCGTAGATGAAACGTGCTGATGTAAAAAACACCATGTTTCGTTTCGACTTCGCTCAACGAGCGTCACTCCTTCACTCCTTCACCCCTTCACCATTTCTGCTGTTTTTCAAAAATTGTTTGCAACTATCAAAATTTACCTATCTTTGCAGCGCAAAAAACGTTGTAAGATATGTGGGTAGTAGCTCTATCCATATTATCATCAGCTCAAAAAAAATAATTCTACTACATCAACAACACAATAGGTGCTTAATGTGCCTTATACTAGGTGTAAAACAACAATTTTGTAGCCAACTGATAATTCTTTAAAAATGTATTTGGCTATAAAAAAATTAAGTTGTACATTTGCACAAAAAATAAACCATTACTGCTAATTCAGGTATCTGGCATAGCAATAGCTACTAAAAGCACGTCCTTTTTACATGAACAACAATAACGAAAACAAAAACGAATTACTGTTAGAAGTTAAAAACCTCAAAACCTACTTTAACACCGAAAGTGGTGAGGTAAAAGCCGTCGACGATGTAAGTTTTACGCTGCGCAGAGGCGAAACCGTAGGTATTGTAGGCGAATCTGGCTCGGGGAAATCGGTTAGCTGCCTATCTGTTATGCGCCTAATACCCAACCCGCCGGGCAACATTGCAGGTGGCGAAATCATCTATCACGACCCCGAAAAAGGAGCCGTTGACTTGCTCAAATTGTCTATCGACGATATGCGAAAATATCGAGGTAATAAAATCTCGATGATTTTTCAAGAGCCCATGACCTCGCTCAACCCCGTTTTTACTTGCGGCTACCAAGTAGACGAGGTGATAAAACTACACCAAAAAACCACCGATGCCGAAGCAAAAGCTCGAACATTAAGCCTTTTTGAGCAAGTACAATTGCCTAGCCCCGAACGCATGTACGACTCGTATCCGCATCAACTGTCGGGCGGGCAAAAACAACGCGTAATGATAGCTATGGCAATGGCATGCAAACCCCAAATATTGGTTGCCGACGAGCCTACAACCGCCTTAGATGTTACCGTGCAAAAAACCATTTTGGAACTGATGCGCGACCTGCAACGCAGCATGGGCATGTCGATGTTGTTTATTACCCACGACTTGGGCGTAATTGCCGAAATTGCCGACCGCGTAATTGTAATGTACAAAGGCAAAATTGTGGAAGAAGGAACCGTTTTGGAGATATTTAGCAACCCACAACACCCCTATACCAAAGGCTTGATGGCTTGCCGACCACCACTTGGCAAACGCCTAAGCAAACTACCTATTGTTAGCGATTTTATGGGCTTTGACGAAAATGGCAAAATGTATAACAAAATAGCCTCGGTTGACGAAGCACTAAAAGCCGTTGAAATTAGCCCCGAGCAAACCCAACAACGCCTTGTTGAACTCAAAAAACAAGAGCCTATTTTGGTGGTACAAAACCTAAAAACGTATTTCCCAACGCAAAAAAACTTTTTTGGTAAAGTGCTAAATTGGGTAAAAGCGGTTGATGATGTAAGTTTTGATATTTATCCGGGCGAAACACTGGGTTTGGTAGGCGAATCGGGCTGCGGCAAAACAACCCTTGGACGCACTTTGTTGCGCTTGGCACCCGCCACCGAAGGCAAAGTGGTATACGATGGCAAGTCGATATTTGACCTCAACAAAACCGACATGAAAGCCATGCGCCGCAATATGCAAATCATCTTCCAAGACCCCTACTCGTCGCTTAACCCGCGTATGACTATTGGCGATGCCATTATTGAGCCGCTAAAAATACACAACATACTTGCCAACGACAAACAACGCCTTGAACGCGCCGCCGACCTACTAACCACCGTTAGCATGTCGCCCGACCATTTGAACCGTTATCCGCACGAGTTTTCGGGTGGGCAACGACAACGTATTTGTATTGCACGAGCTTTGGCACTTGAACCTAAATTTATTATCTGCGACGAGTCGGTGTCGGCACTCGATGTATCGGTGCAGGCACAGGTGCTAAACTTGTTGATTGAACTGCGCGAAAAATACAAATTTACCTACATCTTTATCTCGCACGATTTATCGGTGGTTAAATTTATGTCGGACAGAATGGTGGTGATGAACAAAGGCAAAATAGAAGAAATGGGCGCTGCCGATGATGTATACAATAATCCACAACGCGAATATACCAAGAAACTAATTGCCGCTATACCCGAAGGCAAACTCGAAGATATACGACGACGCGCGGGTATGTAGGCAAGTACAATAATTAACATACCACACAGCAAAAAAAGCAAAAACCTATTAGTTTTTATGTTTTATAGATTTGTATGTCCTTAGAAACAAGGAGGTTACATATAATAAAACAATTACTAGGTTTTTGCTTTTTGTTTTTTTTACCTATTGATGCAGTTGTATAGTATTGAACGACGGATTGCCTGCTCTTGCTTTGCTAAAGGGGGTGCCACCTACTTGTCGAATCAGGGAGTGCTAATCATCACCCCCAAAAAAGACATTTACCGTGTTTCGGCTACGCTCAACATAAACAAGCGGGGCAAGCGCAAGCTATTTGCGTACCTAATAACTTTGGTTTTTACTGCTTATTTCGGTTGCTTTAAACTTTTTAAATACAATTATCTATGAAACTACACATTTGGCTTGCACTGTTTTTCTGTTGTCCGCTAATTGCTCAAAACACCGACAGCAAGCCCACCGACACTTTATTTGTTGATACGCAGCTAACACAAGCTGTTTTGTATTTTAATGCTGGGCAGATAACAAGGTCTGCTAAAATAAATCTGCCCCAAGGCTCGCATTTGCTTTGTTTGCGCCAATTACCCGACAACACAGATGCTAATACATTGCAATTTAACTACATTGATGGTTTAAAAATAGAGAGTGTGCAAAAAATGTATAGCAACGATTTGTTTTCGAAACGTTTGGCGAGTGCTACCATACCATTGCCGAAAGTAGATCGCTTACAAAAACAAATCGACTCGTTAAGCACTACGCGTAGCACTTACGTAGCTCAACGCAAAAAAGCCTACGAAATGGTACTGGACAAATGGTCGCTTATGCCAGCAGCTGCCCTCAATGCCAATACACTTGAGACTACTTATAGTTCGCTTGCTCAATTTGATGAACAAACACTTCGTTATGTTACCAAACTCGACCAACAAAAAGCAGAGCTACAGCAACAAATTAGGGCACTTGCCGATACTAGCATAAGCAAACCCGTTGTTAACCAATTTTTGATAGTGCTTAATGTGGTGTGTAATAAAGCGGTTAACGATTCGTTGCACATTGAGTATTTTGATAGCGCCAAATGGACACCCCTGTACGAAGCACACATAAGCGATATTGACCGCCCTACTAATATCCAACTTTTTGCACAAATACAGCAAAATACAGGCATAGATTGGAAAAATGTACCCGTAACACTCGTTAGCCGACCTCTAGGAAGTTTATCGTTGCCTGCCGATGAAATCCCTAGAATGAAACCTCTGATGGTTAACATTAGTGACCGCGGAGCTGTACCCAAAGGTGTGCCACCTATTTTTGTAGAATCGTGGAAATTTACTAAAGGGAAATCGGATAGAAGTTGCTTAAACGAAGACCCCGAAAAATGCAAAATATGGGTGATGGAAAAAACATATAGCTTGCAGCAAACATTTTTAGAGTCGCGCCGACGTTTAGATAAACCCATTAGCCTTAAACAAGGCACTACGGTTAAATATCCCATTTCGCAAATAGATACGATACCTACCCGCTACGAATTTTTTGCTAATTCGCGCAATAGTCAAAATGTTTACCTAAATGCTTACCTCAAAAATTGGCAACAACACCAACTGCCGCCTGGTGCATTGGATATTTATTTGGACGGATTTTTTGCTCAAAAAATTAATTTTTCGCCATCGTCTTCCTCGTCCGAAGAGGTATTCTTGCCTGTAGGTAAAGTTGATGGGGTATATGTAGAACGCTCGGCAAGCACCGACGATTTTAAACAAACCGACGCCCGTGGCAACAAACACACCGTAGCTTGTTCGTACAAAGTACGGGTGATAAACAACCGCAAAAAAGAAATTCAATTAACTATAACCGACCGCATACCTATCAGCCAAACCGTTGATGTAACAGTAACGCCTACTCAACTGTCGGGTGCCACCCTTAATGCCGAAACTGGCTTTTTGACGTGGCAGCTAAGCGCAAAACCACAAAGACCACATACCCTAAACGCCGAATACGAAATAAGTTATCCCAAAGATGTATCGCTTGAGTTGAAAGAAAAAGAATAGTGTTTGTGGATATAAAAAAACACCTTGCAACAATACCAATAAGTAAATTATCACCCAAAAAAACAACAAAAATACCATGTACACTACACTAAACAAACAAACAAGTTTCTTTGTTGCTCTTTCTCTTATCCTAGTTCTTTTCTCCACTTGCAAAAAAGATGATGGCGAGTGCAACACCGCCAATGTACCAACAATACAATGGCAAAAAACTATTGGCAATAATGATACAGTTACTATTGACGATGTGCAAAAAACCACCGACGGAGGCTATATTTTGGCAGGGTATAAAAAAAATACTCAAAACGATAGTGATTATTGGATAGCAAAACTAAACAGCAATGCCGACATAGAATGGGAAAAAACTTATGGAGGGAGCAATACTGATAAAGCTACCTGTATTCAACAAACTGCCGATGGGAGTTATATTGTTGCAG
>JADKCK010000040.1 GCA_016718845.1 Sphingobacteriales bacterium | reverse complement strand
TTGTGGTTGCAACTTTAATTTTGCGTTTGTTTAACGTCTGCTATGAATTGCCCTGCAAGGTACTATCTTTGCGCCAAATTTGTACCATTTTCCTAAAAAATTTTCTGATGCTCAATTTTACCCAAATTTTTTTAAGTTTAGCCACGATGCTAAGTTAGAACTAAACGAAGTATATAATTATTGTCAACAAATATTTACTGATGCAAGTAGCTTGTTTGCTCAATCGGTTAATATATCAAAACACCTATACAACCAATCTACACACCCCAAAGTGCGTAGCGGCGAGTTTTATGTGGCTTATTTTTCGGATTGTGTGCTGGACGATGAAATTGTTGATGCTATTGGTATCTTTAAATCGGAGAACAAAGATACGTATTTAAAGCCCATAGAACGCAACAACGAGGTGACCATTAACTACGAAAGTGGTATTAATGTACGAAAGTTAGACAAAGGTTGCCTAATTTTTAATACTGCCGCCACCGAAGGCTACCGTATGTTGGTGGTGGATAAGCAAAGTAAAGGTAGCAGCGAAGCCCAATATTGGCGCGACGATTTTTTGCACACCGAGCGCGTACACGACCGAGCTTTTACTACCCAAAACTACATACAATTGTGTAGTGCATTTTGCGACGAGATAAGCCCCGAAATGGAAGGCAAAAAAGAAGAGGTATTGTTTATGAGCAAATCAATAAACTA
Source organism: Sphingobacteriales bacterium (assembly GCA_016718845.1). Classification (GTDB taxonomy): domain Bacteria; phylum Bacteroidota; class Bacteroidia; order Chitinophagales; family UBA2359; genus JAEUUX01. The sequence continues at coordinate 21,280 of JADKCK010000040.1, read as the reverse complement.
CTTTGCCGAACACGATAATTTTGACGTAGAAGATTTTGCCGAAACAGTGCTAGAAGAAGGTAGCCGTATTGTAGAGTTTAAAAAGTTTAAAGAACAATACGAAGCAGAAAATGGATTGGAACAACCCGATCTTTTTCAGATTTCGCAGCCGATGGTGAAACAGATGAAACGAAAATTTAAAAACCAAATACAACTAGATACAGGTATTGAGTTAAAACTAAGCGGCGAAGCTGCCGACCCCTATATTATACGTGGCTACGACGAAGAACGTAAAATGTTTTTTTATAAAGTTTTTTTTACCGACGAAGCCTAATGGCTGTTGTTTAATATAGGGAACCCATTTATGAATATTAAAAACAAAATGCCCGACAATATTGTCGGGCATTTATGTTATTCTGCAATTCTTAGCACAACATTTCCTTTCTTTCTACCGGTGTCCACATATCTGTGAGCTGCTATAACTTCATCTATTGAGTATGTTTTATCAATAGTTGCTTTGTATTTCCCTTTTTCAAATAACTCACGTAAAAACGTCAATTGTTCTATTTCATCTGATGCTACTTCTAAACCTTCAACTGACTTAAAAATACCTCCATCGTTTAACAAATGAGCACATTGTTTTTTGGTAATTTTGCCGACTGTATCAAAAATAATATCAAACTTTTCAGGAATTTTTGTATAGTCTTCTTTGGTGTATAAGATAATTTTATCAGCACCAAGTTCTTTTGCAAGTTCTTTACCTTGTTCGCTGCAAACCGCAGTAACTTCGGCATTATAGTATTTAGCTATTTGTATAGCTGCTGTTCCTACCGACCCTGTGGCCCCATAAATCAATACTTTTAAGTTTGATTTTTCTGAAATTTTTGCTTTTTTTAAGAAGTAATAGGCTGTCTGACCACCAAAACAAATTGCTGCGGCCTCTTCAAATGTTGCATTGAATGGCTTTTTAACAACAGTACTTTTACCCGATACCGCTATATATGCTGCATAGGTTCCAAATTTAAAACCTGTAATACCAAATACTTCGTCAGCGATTTTAAAATTAGTTACATTTTTCCCTACTTGCTCTACAATGCCCGAAAACACAGTTCCCAAAATAGGTTTACGAGGTTTGGAAAAACCAAGAACAAAACGCATTACTATTTTCATAAAGCCTTCAACAACAAGCCCTCTAACTCTTACATCACCAGAGTTAACTGCCGAAGCAATAATCTTAACTAAAATTTCGTTGTCGTTAGGAATAGGTTTTTCAACCAATTCAACTTTTAATACTTCTGGCGGGCCATATTTCGTACATATAACCGCTTTCATGGTAGGTTTAAGCATTGTTCTTTTTTTGTTTATGTAATTATTTTGTCGTTCGCTACCCATTCACCTAACAGTTTGCAGCTATAAGAAGTTGGCAATTTTCACCACACCACGAAGTAGCACTGTAGGTAAATGTGGTTGTTTTACTTTTTTTGCTTTTTTTAGCACTAGCTTTATGTGTTTGGGGTAAATGTATTGTTAAAAAACACTTTAATTTTTTTTTGATGATAGGCACATTAAAAACTAGCAAACCCAGTTTTGTAGCAAGGTTAATGTTTGGTTGGTGGCATTGAGTTGGGCTTTTATACCAATTGGTACGGTAAGCATGGGGTGTGTATGCGAGCAATCGAAATTGGCTAAAATGGGCATTTTTCTGTCTTTCAATACCTCTAATAGCACATCGCTGGGCTGCCTTTGGGTGTTTTGGGCATCAAATTTTTCGTGTTTACCTAGCACAATGCCTCCTATTTTATCGAGAGTTCCGTTAAGTAACAACATCGAAAAAAGCCGCTCTATGGTAGCAATGTCTTTCAGGCTATCTTCAATTAATAAAATATCACCTTGTTGGATAGAAATACTGTATGGGCTATTGGCAAAGCCCCACATGGTATTAAGGTTGCCTGCTATCAATCTGCCAACCGCTTGCCCGCCAATAATGGTATGTAATTTATTGGTTTCGGGTATTTTGCTGCGTGTTTGGGTTTCCCAAGGTATTGTTTCTTGGGTGGTGATAGGTGGTGTTGGCAATAAATAGGGCAAGTGCGGGTTTTGCAATAGGGTATCGGCAAAGTAGCTGTAGGTAATGTCTACAAAAGGGGGTAACTCGCCAAACGATGCCACTAATGCCGGACCATAAAAGGTAATTAAGCCTGTTTGGGCATAAATGGCGTGTAAAATGGCAGTAACATCAGAGTAGCCAATAAATATTTTGGGCTGTTTGCGAATGGCTTCGTAATCTATATAAGGTAATATGGAGTTTGAATTATTTCCACCAATGGTAGATATAATACATTTTACTTGTGGATGATAAATAAGCTCGTTTAGCTCATCGGCACGTTGGGCAATGCTACCCGACCTATAATTGTCGGATTTGCTGGTTAGCTTGCCTGCTATTAGCTTAAATCCTTTGGTTTGTAAAAAAGTTTTTGCTCTTTCGAAACGTGTGGGCGCGGTGTGGGTGGCAGGGTTAGATGGCGAAAAAAAACCAATTATATCACCTTTTTGCAAACGAGGCGGTAATAACATAAGCATTTGTTTCCAGCAAAGTTAAGGGTTTTGAGGCACAATAGACATAAAGAAGGTGCCGATTTTTATATTTTTTTACCTATAATTATCTAATTCTAAATTCCAGTTGTAGTTTTTGTAGATTAATTTGGGTTTATCGTTGTTGCTAATAATTTGGTAGTGTTGCAAAAATTGGTAAATACCTTTGGTTCCGCCAAAATCGGCTCTAAACCAACTAAATAATATGGGTATTTGTAAGGCATCATTAGCTACCAATTCGCACTCGTTGCTAAGGTATACTTTTGTGGCTGTTTCGAGTTGTTCATCTATTTTTTCGGGCGAGTAATAGGCTATGGCAGGGCAACTTTTGGCTCCGCAATTAAGGGCAAAATGAATGCGTGGGTCGAGTTTAGCTACACGCATTTGCTGCTCGAAATGCCCAACAAACCATTTGTTTAAATAACCTAAGCTAAGTTTTATTTTAGAACGCCGCAAAATGCCATGCTCTATAGCATCAAGCGACAACTGCTGCTGTGCTATTTGCACAAAAGGGGTGGCATAAAAACGACTGCGATTTTTGTACAAATCGGCGTGCTGCTTTAACTGATATTGCACCGTGGCATTGTACAAATTAAGCCAAAAAGCTTTTTTATGGGCATCGGTGTTTAGTTGTTGGTTTAGCAATGGTTGGTTTAATAAGGCTAATTGTTGCCAAAGGCTATCGGCGGTTTGCCACTCGTTGGTGCGGGCTGCCAATAGTAAATCTTGCGACAAGGCAACAACATCAACAGTAGCCTGTTTGTTGATAGGTATTTGTTTGTTGTTTGATGAACAACAAATGTAGACAATACATAAAAAAAAGCCAATAAATAGTATTTTGGGCAGATTTGAGGTAATATTTGGCACAGTTTGGTGGTTTTTGCCAGATGGAGTAATGATTTTGAGGAACGATTTTGATACCGACATTAAAAGGTGGTTGATTGTCTGTCTGCGCTTACTGGATTTCGGGGGTGCCACCAACTAGTCGAGTTAGGGAGTGCTAAGCATCACCCCCAAAAAAGACATTTACCGCGTCAAGCGGGGCGGGCGCAAACTGTTTGCATGACGGGCGTATATTGAAAATTACGACTTTCCAATGTCTGCATCAAATTAGCTTAGTTTTCTCGTTTTTCGCAGCGTTTTTTCCATTCGTTTTTAAACTGTAGGCGTTCTTCTTCGGTCATGTTTATCCATTTTTGGCGTTGCGATGCGGGTTGTTCGCTAAAAGGTGGGCGGTTGTGGTGTCTACCAAAGCTAGGATGCCCAAATAAAATACGACAAAGAACAAGCAAACCCATTGCTTGCCAATAGCTAAACGATGTTAGCGAAAAAGTAGGCGCTATTATCCAGTTCCACAACAATTGCACTGCCAACGATGCCAAAGCAAAGAAAAGGAGTGCAAACAAAGGGAAAAACCTAGCGCCTTTTTTATAATTGTGTTGCATGGTGTTTAAAGGTTGTTTAGTTCGTTATACAAATTTTGGAGGCGTTTTCGCAGATGTTTTACCGCATAGCCTTTTCGCGAGATAATAGTTTTGAGGTTTTCGTTGGTTTTGTTGGCAATTTCTTGGAGGGTTAGGTCTTCTAACTCGTTCCAGATAAATACGTTGCGTTGGTTTTCGGGTAGTTCGTTTAAGGCACTCAATAGTTCCTCCCAGAACAGCTCTTTAAAAAAAATATCTTCGGGTGTTGCCGATGTGTCGGGCAATAAAATATCCCTAAAATTGAAGTCGCCGTCTTCGTCTTGGTAAATAAAATCGGCTAAGGCTTCGGCGTTTTTTTTCCGAAACCTATCGGTAATTTTGTTTCGTGCCACCCTATACAACCACCCCGATACGCTTTCTATTTCGTCTAAATCTACCACTTTACTCAACTGATACCACACCTCTTGCGAAATATCTTCGGCATCTTCGTTGCTAGGCACTTTGCCCCTAATAAAGCCAAACAATTGTTTGCTATATTGCCTTATTGTATCAACGATGCTGGCTGGTTGTGTTACTAAATGATCATCCATTGGCTATAATTTCATTTAATGAGGTAGACGACGAGCGGTGTAAATTACTTTAAAAATTTTCGATTTTTTTGTAAAGGGCAAAGTTACGAAAAAATATGAAACATTAGGGCAGATTTTGTACCTTTGTGCCTCAAAAATAAACTTTGTACCAATTTAGTTGTTCACAAAATTAAAATACCAGTAACACATGAAATTTAACAATGTTCTTGAAACAATCGGAGCTACGCCTCATGTTCGCATTAACTGCTTGTTTGACGGCAGCAGCGAGGTGTGGATTAAGTTAGAGCGCGCTAATCCGGGCGGTAGCATAAAAGACCGCATTGCTTTATCTATGATAGAAGATGCCGAACAACGCGGCGTATTAAAAGCAGGTAGCATAATTATCGAGCCTACGTCGGGCAATACGGGTATTGGTTTGGCAATGGTTGCCGCCGTTAAAGGCTACCGTTTAATATTGGTGATGCCCGAGTCTATGTCGATAGAGCGCCGCCGATTGATGGCTGCCTATGGAGCCGAGTTTGTGCTTACGCCCCGCGAAAAAGGTATGAAAGGAGCCATAGAAAAAGCCACCGAACTTACCCAAACTACGCCCAATGCCTGGATGCCGCAACAGTTCGATAATCCTGCTAATATTGCAGTGCATCATCGTACAACTGCCCTCGAAATTCTTGCCGATTTTCCGGAAGGGATAGATTACCTAATTACGGGTATTGGCACGGGCGGACACATTACCGGCTGTGCCGAAATATTAAAAAAACATTTTCCTAATTTAAAAGTGTTTGGTGTTGAGCCTGCTGCATCGCCTGTTATTAGCGGTGGCAGCCCCTCGCCACACCCCATACAAGGCATTGGTGCAGGTTTTATACCTAACAACTTACACCGCGAAGTACTAGATGGTATGATTACCATTACCAAAGAAGAAGCCTTTGAATATACCACCCGCGCTGCCCGCGAAGAGGGTTTGTTTATTGGCATCTCGTCGGGGGCATCGTTGGCTGCAGTGGCTAAAAAAATACCCGAAATACCCGCAGGTAGCCGCATTTTAACCTTTAACTACGACACCGGCGAGCGTTATTTGTCGATAGAAGGCTTGTTTTAACACCAAATAATAAGGTTGGCTTAAAAAAAGACAAATTATTTTGGAAAAAAGTTGTTATACAGCAACAAAGCTGTACCTTTGCACGCCGTTTAAGAACAGTATTCATCATCAAAGTTCTTTGTTTGTATAAAGCAAAGATAAAATTGTTTGTGTTATGCCCAAAATGAAAACACATTCGGCTGCTAAAAAGCGTTTAAGGCTTACAGGCAGCGGAAAAGTTAAACGACACAAATCTTGCAAACGTCACCTTTTGACACACAAAAGCAAATCACAAAAACGTCGACTAGGTCGCTCAGCGGTTGTTAAACCGTGCGACATAGCTCGTGTAAGATTGTTGCTTTGCATCTAAGATGTGCCAGAAATTGCTTTGCAAGCCAAGTGTAATTGTTTTGTTTTAGCCAATGGTTTATAGCCAAAAGCTATTTTTTTTCACCTTTCGTGACCCATCAGTCAAAAAATCTGCCAACTAAAGTAGCACAAGCAGATTTACCTGCATAATACACGCTTATGTCGGGTCGTTAATTTTAAAAAGTTTCACAACATGCCAAGGTCAGTCAATCATGTTGCCTCGCGCGCACGCCGTAAAAAGGTGCTAAAACAAACGCGAGGTTATTGGGGTCGCCGCAAAAATGTTTGGACCGTTGCCAAAAACGCTCACGAACGCGGTTTACAATTTGCCTACGTAGGTCGCAAGCTCAAAAAACGCCAATACCGCAGTCTTTGGATTGTACGTATTAATGCTGCTTGCCGTCCCGAAGGTATAAGCTACTCACAATTTATGGGTAAAGTCCACAAAGCGGGCTTAACCCTTAATCGCAAAGCACTTGCCGATTTGGCAATGCACCACCCTGCTGCTTTTAAAGCAGTAGTTGATGCGGTGAAATAGCAATTCCCATTTTTTTTCGTTATAATAAAACCGTTGTTGGATAGTAGGCTATCTAACAACGGTTTTTTTTGTCTACAATTGATGCCTAAAATAAACATTTAGTAAGCTACCACAATTTTTTGCGATAAGGTTGTTTGGTCAGTTTTTATTTGTAACATATAAACACCCTTGTCGGTGGGCATTACGAGGGTAATTTGTTTACCGCTTGTTTTTTGCGTACTTATTTGTCTGCCCAAAACATCAAAAATGGCAATATTATTGATGTTGTTTTCGGACTGAATAGTAAGCGTTTGTTGGGCATTTAGCGGGTTAGGGTAAACTTTTATGCCATTGTTTGGGGGTAATTGGTTTATGCCAATGGCATTTGGTTTAACCAAAAACGAGCCCATCATACCTTCGTCTTCGTGGTGCAAAAGATGACAGTGATACATATAAGGCATTGTTTCGTCGGCAAAGGTTTCGAACTTTGTGATAAAACGAACCGTATCTTGGGGTTTAACCAAAATTACATCTTTTAAACCGCTATATTGTGGCGGTGGTGGATTACCATTTATATCAAGCACAAAAAATTGTATATCGTGAATATGAAAAGGATGCGCCACTAAGGTACTGTTGGTTAAAGTCCATATTTCTTTATCGTTGATGTGCGTAATTATATTTGTGTTGTTTATGTTAAAAGCTTCGTTGTTGATAAAAAAAGGACCATCGACATAAGCCTGCGCACCAAACAGCAAAGTATCGGGCGAAAAATGCAAATGCCTGTGGGTGTTTACGCCCAAAGTATCCATGGGTATTAACGGGGCAAAGGCGGTAGGGATTGTAGTAACTGGATTGGCGGTGCTTGTTGTTACATCAAAACGGAGTATGTCAAAATCGGTTCCGTTTAATAAATTGGTATAATATTCTTCGCCAATTATAAGCGTTGATGTGCCAACACTATCGGCACCAATAATGCCTTTTTGCAATTCGGATGCGTAACTTTTTAAATAAATTTGTTGGTCAATATCATAAGCATCAAAATTGATAAGTATTTCGGCTCGTTCTCCGGGCGACATACGCAGCCAGGTTGTTGCAAAAGGCTGCGACAACATTCCGCCGTCGGTGGCAATAAGATAAAACGGGCTATTATCACTTAAACCCAAATTATAGGTTCTGTCGGCACTTCCGTTTAACAATCGCAATCGCACCACTTGTTTGGGTACTGTTAAGTACGGATTGAGTGTGCCATTTACCATCATCACCGAATCAGAATGGGTAGCGGTAGCTATCTGATACAGCACATCGAACGACCTTGTAGATAGAATAATCGGGAAATCGTCGATGCCGTATTTTCGGGGCAGTGTATAGCTTGCCTCTAAGCTATCCCTAACAATTATTAATCCTGCCAAACCTTTCGACACCTGAATTTCTGTTTTGCCTTCGCCGTGTGGGTGATACCAATAAGTAGAAGCATTGTTTCGCATTTTGAACGACGGACTCCATGTTGCTCCGGGTGCTATTATTTGATGAGGACCTCCGTCGTTGAAAGGCGCAACATGAAAACCATGCCAATGAACAGTAGTTGCAACTGGTAAATGGTTGGTTACATTAAGGGTAATACTATCTTGTTTGTTAATAAACAAAGTAGGTCCTAAAAAATTGCCATTATAGCCATAGGTTGGCGTATTGTGTCCATCAAAAAACGCTTGTACCCTGCTGAACGCTCAGGTTAAATGTTGTTCCGCTTAATGTATCGGGTATTAGCAATGGATTTTGAGCAAAACAAGCATTGGTAGCCATCAATAATATGATGGCTACCAATGTATTTTTTTGTTTTTTTGAGATCATCTTAACGAATGATGGTTAATTTGTGAGCGCTAATTGCTGTTCCTTCGGTTATCTGCACATAATAAATACCGTTTTGTAAACTCGCGGTACTAAACAATTTTGTGTGTTTGCCCGAACTTACTTCTTCGTTCATTATTGTGGCTACTTTTTTTCCGGTTACATCTATGATGTTAATAGCAACATTGCCTGCTGTTTTTAAGTCGAAGCTCAAATTGATTAAATCATTGGCAGGATTTGGATAAACGGCAAAGTTGGATTCGGGTGTTTTGGGCGCATTTACAGCGGTTGATACATCAAGAAATTCTCTGATGTCGTTAGCAATAGTAGTGGTATCGCTTGTCGAAAGACCTATATAAGGTTCTCCTAAAACTAGGTGTTCGGCTCCACCGCCTAATATTACAACGGTAGGCATACCCATACCGCCATAGTGGGCAACTTGGGCTCCACCGCCACTCATCGGGATAGAAGTAAAGCCATTGGTAGTTACCCAATTGCTTATTTGTGTGCAGGTATACGAGTTCGAAAATCCTATTGCATAAGATTTAACTTTGCCTGGATACTGTGTCATAAGTGTTGCCTTCATGGTTTCTAATTTGTGACCTGCTACGGGGCATGAGCCGCAATTTAGCATGAAAAACTCGATAATTACGGCATTGCCCTCGTCAAGGTCGGCAAAAAGGTGTTGTGGTACGCCGTTACAATCGTTTGCCATAAAATCCATGGCGGTAGTTTGTGCTTTTGAAATAGTAGCGACAAACATAAAAGCAAAAAGTAAAGAAAAGAGTTTCATTTTAGATAAATTTAAGACGATAAGATATGTTTACTAATATTTGTATTGTTATTTTAGATTTAATGGGTTACCACAATTTTTTGCGATAAGGTTGTTTGGTCGGTTTTTACTTGTACTATGTAAAACCCATTGGCAATAGGCACAGCAAGTGTGATTTGTTTACCGTTTATTTTTTGTGTGCTTATTTGTCTGCCCAAAACATCAAAAATTGCAATGTTGTTGATGTTGTTTTCTGATTGAACCGTTAGTACGTCGGTGTTTGAGTTAATGGGGTTTGGATAGATGAATAGTGCATTATTTTCGCTTATTTCGTTGGTTCCGTTTGCTGCCCCATTGACAATAAACTGCCCCATCATGCCTGCATCTTCGTGGCTTAATATGTGGCAATGGTACATATAAGGCATCGTTGAGTCGCTAAAATCTTGGTATTTGGTAATAATTCGTACAGTTCCGTTCATGGGTGGTATCGTCACCACATCTTTGCGTCCTTGCATGTTAGCTGGCGGAGTTACTCCATTTATGTCCAATATGTAAAAGTGGTTGCCGTGTATGTGAAATGGATGTGGCATCATCGATTGATTGGTGATGTTCCAAATTTCTACGTTTTCTTGCTGTGTTGTAAAATTAATGAGGTCGTGGTTGTATTTTACGCCGTTCATTAAAAAGTTGGTCATGCTCATCATCGGCGAAGCTGTGATAGCTATGTTTCGGGTGCTTGCCCCAACTTGCGACCAAACGATATTGTTTGTTAGTGTATTTGGCAGGGTAGTTATTGGATTAGCAGTTGGTGCTACAACATTTATTTGCAATAGGTTAAAATTGGTGTTATCTAACGGACCCAAAGCCATGCCCATCATTCCTTGCGGACCACCAGGGTAGTTACTAGGCAGTTGTGTGCCATATTGTTTGAGGTAAAAAGTGCTGCCTTGTTGGTTGGCAAAATTCACCAAAATTTCGGCTCTTTCGCCTGGGGCTAACACCAATTTTGTTAGCGATACGGGGGCATTCAATAAGCCGTCGTCGGAGGTGATTTGGCTAAAAGTGCGGTTATCGTTAAATCCAAAGTCAAAAAAGCGGTGGCTCGATGCGTTTAGCAATCGAAACCGAACCATTTGGGCAGGTACATTTAGTAAAGCATTAGCTGTAAGGCTACCATTAACCAAAACGGTATTGTCTAGTTCGTCGTTGATGGCAATTTGTTTGGTGGCATTGTTAATGGTTAAAAACTGAAATACTAACGGGATATCATCTACGCCATAAGTTCGGGGTAATGTTAAGGCGTTTTCGGTGGTATCTTGCACAATAATTAAACCTGCGGCTCCTTTTAGCACTTGCGAAATTGTTTTGCCGTGTAAATGTGGATGATACCAATACGTAGCGGCATTGTCCATTACGGTAAAACTAGGCGACCATGTTGCACCGTTTAATATCAAATTGTGGGGGCTACCATCGTTTATTGGGGCTACATGCAAGCCGTGCCAGTGGGTGGTAGTAGTATCGCCAAGGTTGTTGGTAACATTTAACGTTACGTTTTGTCCTTTTTGTAGCAAAATGGTAGGTCCTAAATAGCTGCCGTTGTAGCCATTGGTGGTGGTGTTAAAGCCTGTATAAAATTCGGTTGTACCGTTTTGCAAGGTCAAGTCAATGTTTTGTCCCGAAACAATTGGCGGAATATTGATGGGTGTTTGTGCCAATGCAATGCTAGGTAAAAGCAATGCAAATAGCAAAAAGTTTAGTATGGTTTTCATAGTTAATAACATTGAGTTGGTTAGTAAGTTATGGTTAATCCTGCTTAAAACCATGTCGCTGTCGTAGTGTGTAGATAGCGAAAAATATTTGATGATGATGTATCGTGCGCCCAGCATATACTCTTTATCGCTATTGGCATACCAATTTAGCCGTAAACGGTTGGTAAGTGCTATGTCTTCTCTGCCAAGCTGCAGACGTATTTTTCCGGTGTGGTCAATTCGGGCATCGGCAATAATAAAAAGCGGAAGGGTATATCTAACTCCTGCGCAAAATACTTGTCGTTTGTTTTTGGTATTGTTTTGTTCCCAAAGGTTTGTTTCGTTGGTGTTTTGTGTGCGATAGCGATAATCCCAACCTACATAGGGCAGTAAAAATTGCATTTTGCCTATATAACGTCCTATGTGGCTTTCTGTTTCATAGCCGTGACGGTCGTGTAAGCCCAATCGCCATTCGGTTTGCAATAGCCATCGGGTATTGGCAAACATCAGTTCGCCATCGCTGCCGTTGGTTTCTAAACCAATACGTGCCATGGGGTGAAACTGTCGGTCGTCGTTGTATAATTTGCGTTGTGCTTTTTTGGGGTTGGGTAGTTCGGGGTTTGGAGGCGAGTTTTGGTAGCTAAAAATGCGTCCCATGCCGCTCATCATGTGGTATAAAATGTGGCAATGAAAATACCAATCGCCGCCTAATTCGGTTGCGGCAAACTCTATGGTGTCGGTTTCCATTGGCATAATATCCAGCACGTTTTTTGAGTGGTGCGTACTCGCCCTGTCCGTTTAGTACCCTAAAAAAATGCCCGTGTAGGTGCATTGGGTGGCGCATCATCGAGTTGTTATATAAAACAATACGGACATTTTCATCTTTTTTTATCAAAATTTTATCGCTCTCCGAAATTGTTTTGTTGTCGAGTGTCCATACATAGCGGTTCATATTACCGGTTAGTTCAAAACGCAACTCTTTAAAATTTGCTGGTTCTACAGCGGGTAAAGTTGTTTTTTGGGTGCTTTGCAACATGGCATAGTTTAGGGTAACGAGCCGTTGCTTAGGTTGTTCCGAAGGAGCAGTTGTAGCATTGTGGCTTTTCATACCGTCTATATGGGCTTTTTGTTTCTTTTGGCGTTTGCTTAGACCCGTAATTTCGGGATACATTACGTTGTTCATATCCATGGTTTGGTTGCTCATGTTCATGCCCATATCGTCCATGCTGCCATTCATTCGCATCATGCCGTTCATCATTTTCATGCCCTCGAAATATTTGAGTTTGGGCATTTCTGGGACACTTATTTCTGCACCATCGCCCAAAAACAAAGAGGCAAACTGGGTTCTATCTTCGGGTGTTGCTTTTAGTTCGTAGCTATTATTGTCGGGAATAGTTACTACAATGTCGTAGGTTTCGGAAACGCCGATAATCAATCTATCTACCTCAAGGGGTGTTACATCTTTACCATCGCTGGCAACTACGGTTATTTTGCCACCTGCATATTGCAACCAAAAATACGACGAGGCGGCACCATTGGCAATGCGCAAGCGTACTTTGTCGCCTATTTTAAATTGTGTTTGCTTTTGTGTGCTTTGTCCATTTATTAAAAAGCGGTTGTAGTACACATCGGCAACGTCCATTGGCAACATTCGTTTCCATTCGTTTAGTAATTTGGTGCCTAAATGTCGTTCTTTTATGGCAGATAAGTAGTTTTGGGTGCTACCTTTTTTGATGCTGTACCAATCGGTAGCATTGTGCAAGCTTCGATGTATTTGGTAAGGATTTTCGTCTGTCCAATCGCTTAAAACAATGGGTATTTCGGGTAGTGTATCAAATTGATTAACAGTGGGTGCGTTTTCTTTTTTATGGATGATTAATGCGCCATACATACCTTTTGCTCTTGCAATTTGGTGTGGCTGTGGTACCAATATGTGCCATTTTGCACAATACGAAACGCAAATAATTTGGTTTCGTTAGGCAAGATAGGGGCAGTAGTAAGGTAAGGTACGCCATCGTATCGATTAGGCAAAATGATGCCATGCCAATGTATAGAAGTAGGTTGATTTAGGGTATTATGCACATAAATAAGGGCGCTATCGCCTTCGGTGAAGTTGAGGGTGGGCATGGGTATTTGACCATTGGCACATAGCGCTTTTATTTTTTTGCCTGTATATTTTACTATTGTATCGTTAATATATAGGTCGTAGCGAACTGTATTTTGGGCGAAGATAGACGAGGAACACCACAAAAATGCTATTATTGACAGCATTTTTTTAGGAATATTTTTTTGAAAAGCCATTTTAGGTATTTCATTTGCTTTCGTTATTTTAAGATTTCGGTAACTTTACCACAGTTCAACATTTCGTCGCCATAATAAGGGTTTTCTACCACATCTTTATCACTAATCCAATAGGTTTTTTTCATTGGGCAATATTGTTGATACGCAGGTTGAGGGTTAGCATTGTTGGTTTTTACCAATTGCCATAGGTTGTTAGATAGTGTGTTAAAGTGGTCGCGTTGTTTTGCTACGTTTTTGGTCTGGCTAATTATTTTGGTGTCCGATTTTATATTGTCGAGCAAGGATGTTATTGTTTTTTGTTGTTCGGCAGGCAGTTTAGTTATGTCTAAGTCGTTGAGTACGCTTAATAAATTGGTAGCTTTTTGGTTGGCTGTATTGCCATCGGTGGCTACTAAGGCATCTTTTACGGTATAATAGGCGTTTAAGATAGCCGCAATTTTGCTTTTTAGGTCGTATGTTTGGGTTTGGATTACGGTAGTTGTTGTGCTAGAAGAGGTTTGGGTAGATGTGGTGCTTGGGGTAGCTATTGGCGTGCTAGCTGTAGTTTTGGCAGGTGCTGGTTTATTGTTGTTAACTATTGGGCTTGTCACAACGGTAGTTGTTTGATAGGTTTGGGTGGTTGTAGTTTGGGTTTTAAGTTCGTTGTTGTCAATAGGTTTGCGGTCGTATTTACAGCATTGGGGTAGCTGTTTGTAGGCATTATCATCGCCGCTATATTTTTCGGTGTCGTAGCCAACGCTTGCAATTTTTTGCTGTATGGCATCTATATTTGTGGTACTGTCAAAACTTACGGTTATCAGTTTGGTGTCTTTGTTCCAGTTGGCTTTATAAATGCCTTTTGTTTGCAACGCACCTTCAATGGTTTTTTTGCACATACCACAGTTACCCCACACTTTAAATGTTTCGGTTTGGGCGCTCGATGGAATAGATTTGCTACTGCTGCAACTTATTAAGTTGAAAAACACTAAAGATGCAAGAATTAGATACTTCATTTTGTTGTTATTGTTTGGGTTATATTGATACACCTCTTTTCTTAGTGCAAAGGTAGATACAACCTGAATAGTACTCGTTACACAATTCGGATTATTTATTGCATTTTTACAAAAAGCCTGTAGTTCTTGTATTTACTACCTCCATTTTTTGTTGAGGTAATATCTACAAGCACTACAGGCTATATCATCAGGCAAGAAAGTGTTTTGTGGTAATTTTTACGTGCTAAAATTACATCGTTATTTTTTATCTCTACGGCGTACCCAATAGGCGGCAAATAGCAAGCCCATGCCTACTATAAAACCAATTGCCCAAAAAAAGAGCATATTAGTGGGTGTTGCTTGGTAGGCATCGGGGTTAAGCGTGCCTACATCGGTCAGTAGTATTAGGTGCATTTTTTGCAATTATTGATTGTTAATTATTGATTATAGACCAATATGTACTAAGGCTTATTTAGTACCGCAATTCAACAATACCTAATCTACCTACATTATTTTTAAAAAGATTAACATCGCCGTTATCGGGCAAGCCGTTTAGGTTAATGTCTGCAAGTTTGTAGCCTGTGTTGCTGGTGTTTACGTAGGTATTATAATCGTTAAAGGCATTGATAATGCCATTACCATCTACATCGCCAGCAAATAGTGCGTAGGCGTTAGTGCCAACCAATTTTAACTGATTACCGCCAATAGCTTGAGTTACGGCATTGGTAAAATCGTAATCTATGGTGGTGTGTGGTGCACTAGTAACGGTAATGGGTAGGCGGCTCATTACTGCCAAATGGTTGCGGTGCCGTACTACAAACAAATAACTGCTGCCATTATCTAAGTCGTTAAAACGCACCCCTGTAGTCGTGTTTTGATAGTCTACAATATTCCCATTGTTTAACAACCATGCAGCCGCTTGGTCAACTACTATACTTGGGTTGTTGGCATCGCGGGCTTCTATCAACACCCAATCTACGGCACCTGTGGGTATGGTGGTAACAGGTGGGGTGCCGTTGTAATTCCAAGGGGCAGTATTGTAGGGTTGCTGTAGCGGTAAAAGACTGCTGGCGGTGGTGTTCATGTTGGCATTACTTGGGTTGTAAGTGCCCTCTAAGTAGGCTTTTAACCTAACGGTAGGTGTTTGCAAGGGTACATTAAAATAAGAATCGCCTTCGGAGCCAAAGTTGGCATTGTTAAAAATGCTTACTCCGTTGCTATCATGTACAGTAATAGACCCACTAGAATAGGTCATTCCATCGCCATAGCCATCTTGGATAACAAAACGGTAGCAATTGGCAGCTGGCGGTATACTAAAGGTATAGCTAAGTGTTTGTAATTCGGGTATATTGGTGGTAAGCGTGCCAGGTACGGTATTGCCGTTTCCATCTTCGATAAAAAAGCGTGTTTGGTCGTCTAATGTCCAGTTGTCGCTATACATATCTACCACTATAGTACCGTTGGTAGTGGTGGCGGGCAGTAGCAGTTTTGATAATTGGTCGTTTGAGGTGATGATATTACCACTTGCCGATGTAACTATAAATTGTACGGTGGTGGCGGTACTTAATGGTATGTTGCCCAACGATACATTTACGGTATTGTAGGTAGCCAAATTGCCTGTCCAGTTAACCGATGCTAGTTGTTGGGTGCCTGCCATAGCCGTAATGGTGGCTTGGGTAAGGGGCAAAGTGCCGTTGTTTTGTAGCATTACAATAGGCTCTACTTGGCTACAAAACGTAGCCTCGCCGGTATAGGCAAGCAAGGCGGGGTCGTTGCCTGTTGCTGCTTGTGGGCAAGCAACAACTCGGCTGCGCAAATACGAGGTGGTAAGTGATAAACTAGCAGGTACTTCCTCAATAGTTCGGTTTGGGCAAATTCTATATAAGGTAGGAACACCATCTATGGCATAAGCATCTATAACCGCCGAATTACTAGGATTAAACATGGGGAAAGTAGTTCCTGCTGTCCAGTTACCTTGTGTTGAACCAATGCCTTGTAGTTGGGCTAAGGTAGTGCCTGGGTCGCTTTCTATAAAAAACACCATTAGCTCGTTGGTTCCATCAGGACCATATTGCTCGTAGGTATTCTCTAGAACGTGTGTGCTGTGAAAGTTCCAGCAGGGGTTACACCACGTTGCCGAAAAAACTATTAACACCCCTTTGCCTTGATTCAGATAATCGTACAAATGGTGTGTGTTGCCATTTATGTCGGTAAGGGGTAAAATCGGGAGCAATGCTGCCATTAGGCAATTGTGCTTGTGCATTGCAAATACTTATCATAAAACAGCAAATGAGTAGCGTTAGGTTTTTCATGCAATAAAATAAATTTTGTTTGTTTAAGATGATATACGCTGTAACAATTGGGCAAAGATACGCAATTATAAGGACACTATGATAGGGTATTGCGGTGATTTTAGCAAACATTAACCCATTTAGCAAAATTTGTAGCCAAAAATAACCTAAAAACCACTTTTTTTTAAAAAAAAGTACTCGTACAATAAACTATTTGCCTTATCTTTGTGTCTAACCTAGTACAATTATTAGACCATTTTATCCTCTTAAACCAATTTATTTTGGCTATGAAAACAATTCATTATTTAACTATTTGGTTATTGGCAGCATTATTGCCAACAGTGGTTTTTCTCAAGATGATGTGTATGACTATACACAACCTCAATCAACTAGTACCACACAAAGTGGTGGCGATACGTATGTAACTAATAATTACTACGATGACGACGACATAACGATGAACAATACGTATTTGCCAACGACGACGAATACGAATATTACTACTCGTCGCGCATTCGTCGTTTCCATAACCCCGTATACGGTAACAGCTATTATAGTGGCTATTATGTAGATAGGTATTGGTACGACCCCAATCCGTTTTTCTGGGGACAAACTATTTACTACGACCCCTTCGCCGTTTCGTATTTCTACTCGCCTGTTATATTTATGCGTCCGCGCCCATGGTGGGCATGGGGCTGGAACCAACCACAAATGTTTTATGGCAACCCTTATGGTGGCTGGAATAACGGCTGGGGTAATGGTTGGAATAACGGTTGGGGTAACGGTTGGGGTAACGGTTGGGGTAACGGTTGGGGTAACGGTTGGGGTAACAACTACTGTGCAAACCCATATAACCCATGGAACGGCTATGGCTACGGCAATGGTTACGGCTATGGCAATAACATAACCGTAATTAACAACTACGGACCCTACTACACAGGCGATAACAACGACACTTATGGCGGAAAATCGTATGGGCCACGCCAAGGTAAAGATACCTATGGTAATACCAATGCCAGCAACAACAACAACTACGGCGTTTATCAGATAGGTAACAACAACGGTGTTCGCCCCGACCGCCCAAGTACTACGCCACCGCAAGGCGGTAAAACCGACAACATTGGCATTTCGACACCGCGCGGCAACGTTACAACCCGCCCCGACCGCGATGTGAAAAACGACGGTGTAGGTATTAAAACACCTAAAAACAACGATAACAATTTTACACCCAACACCAACCAACCAGCCGATGTAACCCGACCGCCCAGTGAAAACGAACCCCAACAACACCTTTACGCCTACTACAAAACCTACCGAAGAAATAGTACGCCCAAGCAAAACAACGAGGTGAAAGACAATAAAAACCTAGAAACAGCGCCACCCAAACAAAATAACTTTGAACCTAAAAACAACGACCAACCTAAGTTAGAGCAACAAGTAAAACCTAAATCGAACAGCCCTAAAAACAACGATTTTCAATCAAACGAAAAATCTAAAAAAGACAAAGCTCCTAAAATGGATAAACCTAACCGCAGCGAAAGCCGCCCCAAAGTTAATTTTGATAGCGGTAGCAAAAGCAACAAAAGTAGCGGTAGTGGTAGTAAAGCTACACAACCTGCCAGAACACGCGAACCTCAAAATAACAACAACAGTAAAAAAGAATCGAAAAGCGACCGCAAACCTCGCTAATCGGAGCCTTTAATACAAAATCCCCCAATAACTGCTAAGGTTGTTGGGGGATTTTTATAAAAACAATTTGATACAGACATGGAAAAGTCTGCTTGGGTGCTTGCTTGCTTTGCTTTGGGGTGCCCTATGCTGTGCAAATAGGGTAAGCCAATAATCACCCCAAAAAGACCGATTCCGCGTCAAGCGGGGCAGGCATATTTATTTAAACAACTGATATGAAATAGGCGATTACTATTTACTTAAGTCGGCATCAAAATTGTTTATTACCTTTTGTTAGCTGCATAAAATGTAATTACATTTTGCCCAATAACGAACGAGCCATTACCAGATATTTGGTCGTCCGATTTGCTCGGCAATAAATGTAAGGGGTTTGGGTGCGTCGTTCTGGGGCAATTTAGTTCGGGTTTCCCATTGTTCTTTGGTGGGTATATCCAAAATAACGAGGGCGTCACCGCCTGCCATTTCCCACCACATGTCAAAAGTTATTTCTTGGTTTTCAAAATAAACAGTACCGCCTCGCCCCATATCTACATAACGCAATTTGGGGTTGCCTGCTAGGTATACTCGTTGTGGCATATTGGTTGCATATTTAGCTTTGTGTATTATAAGTTGGTCTTCGATAAACTGTTTTTGTTTGTCTTCGAAATAAGCTTGTGCCATTTTTTCGCCTTCTTTCTCGGCTTTTGTCCGTTCTTCTTTAGCCGCATCTAACTCTTTTGCTACGGCATTGCGTGCTGCTATAAGGGTTTCGTTGGTTTTATCAACGTTATCAAGAGCATCCTTCATGACGGTTTGTAACGTTTGAGCAAACTGCTGTTGATGGGCAACAATAATTTTTTCGACTTCTGTTTTAACAGCAGCATCAAACTGGGCTTTTTCTTCTTTTGTCATTTTAGCGGTTTTTATTAAACATTAAAGCAAAAAGACCTAAACTAATTGTACAAGCAAATAGTACAAAGGGCTTTAGAAATTGTTTAGAGTGGTGAGTTTATCCACTCTTTTATTTTTTTCATAAACCTCTATCATAGTAGTAAGTTTAAAATGGTTGGTTTGGGCAAACTCGTGGTGGTTTTTCAGGCAAAAATTAAACTCGGCAGGGTTGTCAGAGCGAGCAGTGACACTTTCGGTACGCACCAAAATATCGCCAAAAAGATGATTTACCCAATGTTTTTTTTCTTGTGTAAGCCTTCCGGAAATGGCATAATAAGAAACACCGGAAGTTTTGGGTATGGATTTTATTGTTTGATAAAATTGGTCAGGGTTTTTGTCTTTCCAATCGTTTTCGGTCAGATACCCATAACGCAAATCTTTAATACCGGCACTCCTTAAATTTATTGCCTTGCCCACACAATCGGGTTTGCCATTAGGTACATTTTCGAGAATAGTAGTGGTTACGTTGGCAATTCTCGAAAAGAACCTAAATGAGGTGGCTAATAAAAAATATTTTTACTTTTTTGTCCATTCAAATTTATTTTCTTGTGCATAATGGCAGGCGCTATGCGTAACCAAACCACCCATACTATGGGCAATAATGCAAATTTCTTGTATTTCGATGGGATAATTTTGATGTAGTTTTTCTAAGATAGCGGCAAATGCCTTGCCATTGTCCGAGATATGCAAACCTGTGTTGTAGCGAATAAAAAGGCGTATATTGCAGGTCGTGTTGTAACATGGTACCATAATCGCTTTTGTTGGCAAACTCCCAAGCGGTTTCTGCTGTGGGTAAGCCCATGAATGAGCACGCAAATTTTAGGCGAAATTGCCGACTTTGCGCTCGTATTGATGTGTCAATTGTTTGCTTGTTTAGTGATACAACTTTAGTTTGGATATAAAAGTTCATTTCTATACCCAAGTGTGTGTTGTGGAGTTTATCGCCTACGGCACCGCTTGAGGCGATAACGCCTTGATAAGTTATTCGTTTAAGTTTTGAAATATTTCGGACATAGTTTGGTTTGACATTAAAGTGTGTGTTTACGCCCCAGCAAAAGTACTACAAAAACGATGAGTGCTTTTTTTTTATTGTCCCGAATATGTATTTTTATAATAAACTGCTTAGTAATGAACAAAAGAATGTTTTAGATAAAATTTTTTTACACAAAAGCACCCACCAAATTGGCAGGTGCTTTTTTTTTGGCAGATATAGCTATTATTTAGTTTTGGGTTTGGGCAGCGCTTATCGGCGGTAGCGGTTTTATTTTTTTCAAATCATGTCCATTACTTCTTCCGGGCTTTTGCCTAAATTGTCCAACGAAATTTAGCATCTCAGGCTAATTGGTTTTCGTGGGTTTTTTTCAAGAAAGCCTCGTATGCTTGTTTCACTTTTCGGTATCTTTAGGTAGTTTTCGTGGGCAAAGCCATTAAAACATAGCTTGTGGTGTTTTTCGTAGTTTGAGTGCTATCTACAATAGTTTGATAAGTGGCAATGCCTTTATCGTATTGTTGATGAAATTGGTAAATTTCGCCCATTTTAAACAAATATTCGGGTGTTTGGGCATCGTTTGGGTTTTGGTTCATAGCTTTGGTAGGCTTGTAACAAGGTGTCGGCTTTGCCTTTGCTAGGCATACCTGTTGCCTTCGACGACTCTTGATAGGCGGCAACGGCTTTTTTTCGATGGCTTCGTTGGGGGGTGTTTTACAAGCCATTGTTACAGAAAGGGCGGCAAAAGATGATTGCTAAAGTGCTTTTTCATGTGTTGATTGATTGTTGTGTAATTTTCAGAGGCAAAGTTAAGTGCTATTTGCTAAAATAACAAGTAGGTTATAAATTTAGTTATTTTTGGGGCAAACAATAGTTCTTTGTCCATTTTGCAGGTTATCCACTCGGGTTCGAGGCGTACTTGCATTTTTCGTAGAATCGTATGGCGGGGGTTCAATCCATGTTGATGCCAACGTACTTGGGCGGCATTTTGGGTTGCGGGCATAATCTATTACGGTGTTCATTAGGAAGGCTCCTATGCCATAGCGGCGGTATTTTCTTGGAACAACTACATCGTCGAGGTGAACCAATTTTACCTTTCCGGTCGAGTACATGGGGTAAAAAGTGCCATGCCTGCAATTTGCGGTTCGGGATTGTTGTCTAAACCGCTTATTTCGGCTACACGCAATTGGTACAAA
>JADKCK010000039.1 GCA_016718845.1 Sphingobacteriales bacterium | reverse complement strand
ACTACTGCTTCTAACGGATTGTGTGGTTTGGATTGCAAAGTTACCCAAAAGTAGGTATATTTGCGGCAAAAACAACGAGAATGCCTCCAATTACAGAAACAAGCCTATCTCAACAGAAAAAAAGCAGAACAATAGGAGTGGAAAAAACAGCCTGTTCGCATCGCGGTAAACATAGCATTTATCTTCCGGTTAGTGAATCGGAATATCTATCTGTGATAGAAGATGGACGAAGTTTCGTATTTTTAGTAGTATAGTATGAATATCCTGAGATTATTTCTTTGTGCTATCACAGGAGGTTATATAAACTTCATGATAGGGATATAAGTAAAAAATGAACCTACTATCCGTCGAATTTACATCAAAAAAACAGGTGCTGTATATGGCATTTATCCATCTTTTGTATTGCCCTATTTAGTAGGGAAAGCAGATGAAACGGTGTCAAATGCCTTGTTGTTGTTGAGCTGTGGAGTGCCGTATTGGTTAGTGACGAAGCTATGTGGAAAAAATGATAGTTATTGGGAACGAATAGAATGTAGTCTAGGTCGTAACTCTATTGTTGGCACAACGGTAAGAAATGCCTCTTCCTTACCTGAACATTATGCTGCCGATGAGAAACACACTCAATGGAATGACCAAAGAGTATATGTAGCCATGACTGCCTCAGAGGAGTGTATATTTGGCATATCGGTATCAAAAACAGCCGATGCCGATGGTTTAATGTCGGCATATGGCGTATTTAAAGAAGAAACTCAACAAGTAGATGCCAATTTTGCTCCCAAGAGTGTTAATACCGATGCTTGGGCAGCAACTTGCAAGGTATGGAAAGACATGTTTCAATCTATTATTTTAATTCTTTGTTTTTTGCATAGCGTACTAAAGATACGGAATATTGCCACCAAGAAAGATGCTCACGTTGACCAAATTGTTTCGCAGATGTGGGAGGCTTATCGTGCAGATAACGAAGTAGCCTTTTGCGACACTTTGTTTGATTTACAGGATTGGGCTAAAAAAAATGTATCCAATACCAAGATAGTTGGTGCAATTGACAAGGTTGTTGGCAAGGTTGGTAATTTTGCTAATGGATATGTTTACAAGGATGGTTACAGAACAAGCAACACCGTTGATAGACCAATGAATGTATTAGATCGTTGTTTATTTCATAGGCAATCTTTTCATGGACATTTACAAACAACTGAAAATAAATTAAGAGCTTGGGCAATATTATATAACTTTAGACCTTTTTGTGCCCGAACATCAAAATATAAAAATAAAAACCAATTATCAAGAGCAGAACAACTCAATGCTCATCGATACAGTAATAATTGGTTACAAAATATGCTCGTTTTTGCTTCTATGAACGGTTTTAGGCACAACCACACAATCCATTAGAAGCAGAACAACTAAACAAACAATGGTTTGACGCAAAAAAAAATGCCTACAAACCACTAATAGAGAGTGAAAAACAATAAAAGTTGTTCATAGCGTAAGTAAATAGGTTAGGGTATGCTAAATTTATTGGTTTTGTTTTAATAAAACGCTAAACATAGTTGCTAATATGCCCGCTATGGTTACTATTGCAAAAGGCAAAAGGAGGATACTGATAGCCGTTTTTGTGTTGTTGCCATATTGTTTGGCATAAAAAGCACCTGCCACAATGCTGCCAAAAATAATGGTTAGCAACAAATAGGGTAACACAATATAAGGTATGTGGTGGTGTAGCTCTTTATCGCGCAAACACATTATAAAATTAGATACAGTTTGATAAAAATACTCGACTGCCAAAAAACTGTTGATAAAGAGTGCTGCATAGTAAAAAGTTGGTCATGCTAAAGGTTTATTCGTCGAGGGTGAAGGGTAGGTCGTATTCTTTGGTAATAACTTTGGCTTATCGCGTACTTTTACTGCTACTTTTTGCTTTTTAGTTGTCGCCAAGTACCAAGTAATTTTTGATGTAGGTGTCTTCGTGGTTTATCCACGAGTGGTCGGTTATCAAATACTCATCGGTTTGTTGCTTACGGGCTTGATATGCCCAACGCTCAACATGTAGGGGCTCGTAGTTTACAATACTTGTGCCGCCAGCAATAGTGTACCACACCTGAATACCCGGCACGCCTCGGTTGCCCATTTCGGTGTTATGCTCTACATAAATGCGTAGTAAGCCGTTATCTTCTAGGTCTCGGACTTCCCATTCGTCAATCTTTGTTTAATGTTCGACATAGTTTGTTGTTTAAAGCGTTGAAAATTAGTAATTGATGTTACGCAGCGTTCTATTTTAGTGTGTTTATTTAGGACACACGGATTAAAACGGATTAGACACGGGTTAAAATGGATTTTTCATTTGTATTATGATGATACAAGGAGGTTAATTTTAGATTGATTTGGTTTTTAATAGCAATACATTAGGTAATCATTTTTTAAAATCCGTGTTCAATCCATAAAATCTGTGTCCTTCTTGTGCGTAACACAAGTTTATTACTATGAAGGCGGTTTAATGGGCAAATTTAAGGTAAAATTGTCAAAAATGTACACACTAAGGCTATTTATTTCTGTTTTCTGCCAATAATACCGCAATATCGAGTTGTTCGGTTGGGCAGAGTTCCGAGTTGTCTATTACAATGGCATCGTCGGCTTTTCGCAGCGGGCTTTCGGTTCGGGTCGAGTCGAGGTGGTCGCGCTCAACAGTTAATTTTAATCTCCTCAAACGACTATCTCAATGCCTTTGGTTTGTAACTCGGCAAAGCGGCGTTTGGCTCGCACGTTTTATGTCGGCAGTCATAAATACTTTAGTTCGGCTGTCGGAAAACAACCGAGTAATATCGCCCGTCCATTACAATACCTTTATTTTTGCCGATAAGTTGTTGTTGTTACACAAAAAAGTGGCGTACTTGGGCTTATCTCTTATTTTGCTCGTTTTGGGTAACTTCTTTACTGCGTGGCTTGTTCTATGTCTTGGTTTATTTAGGTAGGTGTGGGCAAATCCTGGCTCTTTCGTTCCACCTAAAATCAATGTTGATGTTTATAATCTGTTTTTCTATTTGGGTGGTGTTATCCAACCAGTGTTGTTTTGCAAAAAGTAAAGGGTTACGGCTCGGTACATTGCCCCCGAGTCGATGTAGATATAGCCCAAACGTTTGGCTAACTGTTTGGCAATGGTGCTTTTACCGCACGATGCGTAGCCATCGATGGCAATTACAATTTGTTTTTTCATGGCGCAAAGATACAAATTAAATCTGGTAGTGCCGATATACAGCGGCATTTTTATAACGACAGTGAAAAGTAGTTAGCTTTAGTGAAAGGAGGTGGTTTAGTGGCTGGCTATTCCAAAAAACTCCGTGTTCTCTGTGTCTCCGTTGTAAATTTAAAAAAAACAAGCTGGCGTAAATTGAGTAGCTGATGCCTGCGTTTTATCAACAAATAGATTAACTGCTTTTTAGCACGCATCAAAATTGGCAATCCTTTCAAAATTTAACCCCAAAATTTGCCAACACCCACATAAAAACACTACCTTTGCACAAACATACAAACCCACTGCAGGGCTATCACCTTATTGTTACAAAAATGCACACTCGTTTTTAATTGTCGGACAAGGCTTAACAGGCACTTGGCTATCGCATTATTTATTACAAGCCCAACAAAGTGTTTTAGTGGTTGATGAGTACCAAGCTATGGCAGCATCGAGGGTAGCATCGGGGGTTATTAACCCCATAACAGGCAAATACATGACCCAAACGTGGCTTGCCGACCAACTACTGCCCTTTGCCTTCGAGCAATACCAACACCTGGAAACCCTTTTTAGTAAACCAATATTTGTTCCAACGACCCATCTGTTGGCTCATCAACAACCAACATTAGCCGACGATTGCCAGCGTTTGTTGAAAAACAAAACCGAACATTTCATCAAAATCATTACCACCGACCCCTCGACCTCCCCCTTACGCCCCATGTAGTGGGCGTGTAGAAATTAATGGTGGCGATGTAGCCATTGCCCGTTTTATTGCCGATTATCGCACTTATCTAACCCAAAAAAACTGCCTTATCGATGCCCATTTTGATATTAACCAACTGCAACTAACCCCAAAGGGCATTAAATGGCAAGATATTACCGCCGATTTTGTGGTTTTTTTACGGGGATACATCGCCCAACAAAAATCCCCACTTTGGCAACCTACCTTTTGCACCCGTAAAAGGCGAGAGGTGTTATTGGTGCAGTCCTCTGATTTAGGGGGTTACAGATAGGTTGTTAAAATCGGGGTGTTTTTAGTGCCTTTTGCACGACGATGTGTTGGGTTGGCTCGAACTACGAAACATTGGGCAGCTCCAATCATCAACCAAGCCCGCAAATTAGGCAACAGTTTGAACAAAATCTACAAGACCTATTAACCGTACCCTACCAAATTATTGATCATTGGGCAGGCGTGCGCGCCACCTTACACCGTACGACCATTTGTGGGCTTTAATCCGCGCATGCCCACAAGTAGGTATTTTTAATGGCATGGGCACCAAAGGCATAACTTTGGCTCCGTATTTTGCCCAACATTTTGTTAATCATCTAATCCACCAACAACCCCTTGATGTTGAGGTAGATGTAAAGCGGTATTTTAAATAGCCCTAAACTTTGGTTTTAATCCACCAACCCCACCACTAACAAGCTAAAATTTGTTGATGGTGGGGTTATTTTTAGGCAACTATTGCAGAAAATAGTGTATCTTTGTACTCAAAAATAATTACCAAATGGAAAAGCCGCTTGTAGAATCGAGGGTAGATAAGTTGTTTATTGGTGTATGTTGTTAGGTTTCTTATTTTTTGGTGGATTTAGTTATTGCATAATTTTACCAACTAATGGACAATATGATTATTGGGATTTAACAGCAACATTAATAGCTTTTCTATTTGGATTACCAGGGTTACTTTGTATAGCATACCTTATCTGTGGCTATAAAAATATAACGGTGTATAAAAGTCGCATTGAGTTATCTCGCCTAGGAGGGTTTTTTAGACAATCGCTACATTTAAACGATGTAAGAGGGTATTATATAGATGGTGAAGACATAGTTATTGTCACCAAGAACAAAAACACACAAAATTAGAAACTGGTTTTATACCCAATTACATTACAATACAAAGCGAGCTTATTTATAAAATAGGGCGAAAACGGTAACGAAACCAATAATGTTGTCGGTAAAACGTTTATTATCGTTTTATTACTAATAGATTACAGGTATTTGTGGTTATGCTTATTATCAAAGCAACTATTTTACCCTAAACCTAACAACCTAAGTCCGAAATAACTGTAACATTATCCGCAAATCCCCAAATACAAAAAAAGAGTAAAAGTAACAACAGTCGCCTATTATTGAACACCAAAGAATACCCCAAATTTACTTTTTTAGTTAATGGGATAGATGCTGACTATTTTGTTAGCAACACAACAGCAAACGAAACAATCTACCTAACAATCAACAAAAACGAGTACGAGCAAAAACTAAGCAAAGAAACGCCTTTAACATTTTGGATGAAACACAACTCTTACAACCAAATAGGCAATATTTATGGCATTAGAACCAATAACTTAACCTACTTTACCCCAAACGATTATGTTGAAGCAACAAAAAAAGATGCCAAATGGGGCTATGTGTTCGTAGTAGTATGTGCCTTGTGCCTAATCTATGAATTGCAAAAAAAACAAAAGTAATCCACAACCCCCACCACTAACAAGCTAAAATTTGTTGATAGTGGGGTTTTTCTGTCTTTCTGCCTGTTTTTATAAAATTATTAGGCAATAATCAATTGCCTAATAGGTGGTGTTTTTTTTTATTAAACCAAAGGTATTAATGCAAAAAAAACTGCTCTCCAAAATATAGAAAGCAGTTTTAAAAGTTAAATCGACAAGATAATTGCGTTTTTACTTGGTTTTAGTTTGCTTGTTTTTTGTACTTTCCTTTTTTTTCTTCAAACAAGCGTAATTGCCCATCTTCTTGTAAAATGTTGTTTTTATATTCGGTCATACACTCTGTAGTTCGTGCGGCGGCGGTTACTTCTCCCCACGATGTAAAATAGTTTTCGTAATAAGCTATTGGATATTGGCTTAATGCTGCAATGTCTTCTTTGGTAGGTTTTCTTCCGATTTGTAGCGCAATTTGTTTTACTTCTAGTTGTAGTTGTTTTTTGCTAACTAAATAATCTTGTTTTTCTAACCGTTTTACATGACTATTTTTAGTTTTGGGTGTTTCATCGTTGTTTTTTCTGAAAGGGTCAATCCCGTCGGTCAATTCTTGATGGCGAGTACAAGTAATATTATGGTAATAGGCAGAAAGCTCAATTCCAACAAAATTACGTTTTAGTTGTTGTGCAGTCAAAGTTGTACTACCTACTCCATTAAAGGGGTCTAAAACAAATTCATTTTCGTTGGTAAAAAGCGAGATTAAGCGATACATAAAAGCAGGAGGTAATTGACACGGATGGTCTACTCTGCGGCTATTATGTTTTAGTCTATGTATGTCCCACCAAAGGTTAGAGATTACTTCTGAGTCGTTGTTCTTTTGTTTTCTTCTTTTACTTATGCAACTTGCTCACAACAAAATTTTCTTTGATAGTTTCCATACTTGGATTTTTCTAACAATGAAGAGGTTTTGCGGATTAATCCAGTAATGCTCTTGGTTTTCCTTTAGAGCAAAGAATTGAGTAATGTGCAGGCATAATCATTCTTACAGGTAGACTCAAGCCTCCCATACAATCCAATCTTGATAATCAAGAATAGTGTTTAAGTGTTTAAAATGGCGAATGCACCACTGTGGAATGTTTAGCACCGCAAGCGTACAACGGGTTTTAGTATCTTGCTTTTCCGAAACATATTATCACACCATTCAAAAGTAGGTTTGAATGTCGATGCACCATCGTTCCAGTTTTCGTACTTTTTTTGATGTTATACGTCGGTCGGCAAAACAAAATCGATACTGTTTCAGGGATTTTCTTTAATTCTTCTAAACAATCACCGTTTAATAAAACCGATTGAGGGTAATGCGGTCCAGTGGTTGAATTGTATTTACAAAACAATTTATTGGCGATTATTGCAGGGGTACTTACTCCTCAAATCATAAACATTTACACTTATACTCGGGTAAACCAAAAAGGTCTTGCAATCTATCGATAATATTTAAGGTAATTCGTTAAAATCCAACGGCTATATCACGTAAAATATCTGGACATCAACGTTCCATATTCGTGATAAAGGTGTTTTTGCCCCCATAGTCTTTTTTTTGTTGTACGGTCGCAGGCAGGGCAATACGAATAAGCAATTCTTGTTTTTGTATGATTAAGCATTTGGGTAACGAGTAAATAGTAAAAAGAGATGCGTGTGATTGATTTAGCTTGCCTTCTATTGATTTATTAATGGTTGTTTTTACTGCAATCCATAATTTGAGGTGAGCTTTATTGGTGGCAGAAGTGCAAAAATCTGCCGCTACAACGGGCGATGTTAGTATGGCAATAACAGAACGAGGATTTGTTTGATTAATAAAAAGGTTTAACTCTTCGTATAAAGTTACTTTATCTTCATTCTTCCAAACTATTAAAATAAGGCAGTATTAGCAATGTCACATCGGGGGTTATATCACCCGATGTTAAAGTGCTGTTTAAGTTATACTGTAGTTTTAGTGTATTTTCGCTTAAATGAGCCATATTTAATGATTTTTAGTATTTTCGAACTTGATTAAAAATTCAACAAGGGTATTTAGTTCACTGTCTTTGAATGTAACTGTGCAATCGCTGTGTTGACAAATGGTTTTTAAGGCAGATTGGCGCTGAAAATTGCCTGCCCCATCGATTATATAGGCTATTTTATGCCCTAGTTTATGTAATTGTTGTTGTCTTTCTTGTGCCTGTCCTGCTTTTCTTTCGATAACACTATTGGTTGTCACCTGAAAACTTGCTTCAATGGCACAACACTTTTTTGTAGGAGACACAGCTACAAGGTCAAATGATGTTAAGGTACGAGTATTTTGAGTAATGTCGATAATGCGTTTTTGTGAAAAATCCCAAGTAGGTAATTTTACTTTTAGATAATCAAGTACATATTGCTGTATTAAATTACCCAAAGAATTGGAAGTTGCCCCGCTTGTTATTCGGCTTACCCAAATGTAACGTTGTTTTACAAAAGTATCTAATTCATTAGTCTGACCAATCAAATGACCTAGTACACATTTTTCTTCAACCTCGCTAGGTAATCCAGACACCAAAGCAGCACCGCCAAAAAGAAGAAGCATGATTACATCTTCGATAAAATCAGTTAATGAGGCGGCATTTAACAGATTTTCTCCATCAACTTTTAACTGCGTATTAGTCCAGTTTTTTTTATTTTCTAAAGTTTGAAACACATAGTCCCATTGCTTTCCTTTCCAAACAAACGTCATTTTTTGCTCAATCAAAATTAAAGCAAGTTCTTTTTTAAAGCGCATTAATCTTTCTCCTCCTACATCTGATAAAACTATCAAGTGTTTTAAAAACAAATTAGCAGGCATTGTTTCCGATGTTTGAAGTGCCATTTTCCAAGCTGTCGGCGAAGCATCGGCAAGATTTAGTACGCTAATAAATTTATCTTGGGTTTCAAGTAACCTAGGGATAATACTTAAACCGCGCTCTATTTCGGTTATATTACTCGGCCAAAAACGCAGTGCATTTTTTTCTAAATCTTCCAGATTTCGCATAATTAAAGGCTTTTTTACAAAATATTTACGGTCAATAGCGTTTGATAAATGTTGTTTGGCATGCAAAGGTACAACTTTTTTCCAGAATCTATCTTACTAACAAAATAAATCTCTTTCACCCTCATTTCTCCAAAAAACCCTTTACCCAAATAAATAACCATGTACCCTGCAACCCAAAATAAATCCGTACCTTTGCGGCAAAATAATGTACTTTACCTTGATACCCAATCATTAGTCATGCAACAGATTAATTACAAACGCAAAAAACACCACACCCCCAGCCTTTTATTGCACCTATATCGCGCCTTATTGTTTCCGCGTTTGATAGAAGAAAAAATGCTTAACCAATTGCGGATGAACAAAATTAGCAAATGGTTTTCGGGCATTGGGCAAGAGGCAATAGCCGTTGGCATAACCGAAGCCCTTGAACCCGACGAGTACATACTGCCCATGCACCGCAATTTGGGCGTGTTTACATCGCGCAAAATACCGTTTCATCAACTGTTTAAACAGTGGCAAGGCACATTGGGCGGCTTTACCAAAGGGCGCGACCGCTCGTTTCACTTTGGTACCAACGACTACCACATCGTAGGCATGATATCGCACCTTGGACCCCAAATGGCAGTAGCAGGCGGTATTGCTTTAGCCGATAAACTGCGTAACAACCCCAAAATAACCGTAGCGTTTACCGGCGAAGGGGCAACCTCCGAAGGCGATTTTCACGAAGCACTCAATGTGGCATCGGTCTGGAACCTGCCTGTTATTTTTGTGATAGAAAACAATGGCTATGGCTTATCTACCCCCACCAACGAGCAATACGCCTGCAAAAACCTGGTCGATAGGGCTTTGGGCTATGGCATCGAGGGCATAAAACTCGACGGTAACAACATTTTAGAGGTGTACGATACCATCAAAAAATTAGCCGAATCGATGCGCAAAAAACCACGACCCGTGCTAATAGAAGCCATGACCTTTAGAATGCGCGGACACGAAGAAGCATCGGGTACCAAATATGTGCCCCAACATTTGTTCGACGAATGGCAAATGAAAGACCCCCTCACCAATTTCGAGCAGTTTTTGCTTGCCGAGGGTATATTAACCCCCGAACTGCGCGAGCAAATTACCGCCGAGTTTACACAACACATAAACGCCGACCTAAAAATTGGCTACTCCGAGCCGCCCGCTTATCTGCCCATCGAAACCGAATTGGCAGACGTGTACGCCCCGTATCTACCCCAAATTACCCCACCGCAAAACCCGCAAACAAGCCATAAAACCTACCTAAAAGCCATATCCGATGCCCTGCGCCAATCTATGGAGCAACACCCCGATATGCTTATCATGGGGCAAGATATTGCCGAATATGGCGGAGCTTTTAAAATTACCGACGGTTTTATTGACCAATTTGGCAAAGAAAGGGTACGCAACACACCCATCTGCGAGTCGGCAATTGTGGGTATTGGCTTGGGTTTATCTATCAAAAAATGCAAATCGGTGGTCGAGATGCAGTTTGCCGATTTTGTAACATGTGCCTTCAACCAAATTATCAATAACCTAAGCAAAAGCCACTGGCGTTGGGGGCAAAACGCCGATGTTGTGGTGCGTATGCCAACAGGTGGCGGTACGGGTGCGGGTCCTTTTCACTCGCAAAGCAACGAAGCTTGGTTTTTCCACTCACCGGGGCTAAAAGTTGTGTATCCGTCGAACCCCTACGATGCCAAAGGCTTGCTAATGGCTGCCATCGACGACCCCAACCCCGTTATGTACTTTGAGCATAAAGCCCTATACCGCAGCGCCGATGTTGCCGCCGATATACCCGACGAGCCTTATATGGTGCCAATTGGCAAGGCAAATTTGGTGCGTACAGGCACCGATGTATCCATTATTACCTATGGCATGGGCGTACATTGGGCAACAAAAACCCTTGACCAACACCCCGAAATAAGCGCCGACCTACTAGACCTGCGCACCTTGCTGCCCCTTGATACCGAAGCCATTTTTGAAACGGTGCGCAAAACAGGTAAAGTGCTGATACTGCACGAAGATAGTTTAACAGGCGGCATTGGTGGCGAGTTGTCGGCACTTATCGCCCAACATTGTTTTACTAGCTTAGATGCACCTATTGTGCGCTGCGGAGCCTTAGATACGCCTATCCCGTTCTCTATCCCGCTCGAAAAACAATACCTGCCCGAAGCCCGTTTTAAAGAGGCACTACTGCAATTAGTGGCTTTTTAAAGTAAAGTGTTGATGAATGATTTGGTAAAAATAGCCCGCAAATTGAAAATTCGGACTAATTTGCGTACTATAAAACAACATAGCACACCCTCAAAACAAATGCCCTGCAAACAACTAAAGTCGTTTGCAGGGCATTTATTTGGGGATTTCACGCTTTTTACTTTTTTCACTCCTTTCACTACCTTCGCTCTTTTCACTCCTTCACTCTTTTCACCCCCCCATTGTTTGTATCCACCATTGTTGTTGTGCTAAACTAAGGTGTGTAAATTGCCAGTAAATGTAGCTATAAAACACCACAAAACCCACAGCAGGCAGCAGCCATGTAATAGCAAAATGCCCTAATTGTTTTTGGGTGATGCGGTTTGTTGCACTTAGTTGTAGCCTAAACATATTGCCCGAGTACAAAAACATACCCAATAACACCCAAAAAAACACTACCGTAATAGCATTTATACTCAAGCCGTTAACGGCACTATTAAACAACCCACGATGTAACAAACGGTAAGGGTGCGCCATATACGACACCACACTCACAAACAAAAACAAGTATTGTAGGTCGGCAAGTACGGTAGGGGCGTGCAGCACGGCATTAGTCCGCAACCGTCGCGACACCATAATAAACGGAACAACAAGCATACTTAATGCAAACAAATCGTGCAACATAAAGAAGTGGGGATATGTGGTGAAGTGGTGAAGTGGTGATGTGGTGAAGTGGTGAAGTGGCGATGTGGAGATATTGTGATGTGGAGATGTTGCGATGTGGAGATGTGAAGAGCCTGTAGCCTGTAGCCAAAAGCCTGTAACGAACAGCCAAAAGCCGACAGCCAACAGCCCAAAATCAGCCCAAGGCTAAATAGCTAACTACCCCAAACAAGGCGCTAACAAGTATCCAAGTAAGCATACCTATTTTAAGCCTATACATTGCCACTACCGATACCAGCACCCAAACCAACGATACATAATTGATAGCTGCAAGCGATATACCCGACGGAAAAATAACGGCAATACCCAAATAAATGCACAAATTAAGCACAACGCCTACAACGGCAGCCGTTACCAACTCAAGGGTTTGTTTGATAGGTTTGTTGGCGTGGTTTTTTTTCGATAAGCGGCGCGCCCGCAAAATAAACAAAAAACAAGGCAGAAAAGTAAAAAAGGTAGTGGTTAATAATCCAACACTGCCCATTAGCACCGAGCCGCCATAATGATTATACCCAGCCATAAAGCCAACAAAAGCCAACACCATTATCAACGGACCGGGTGTTGTTTCGCCAAGTGCCAAGCCGTCAATCATTTGTAATTTGTTTAACCAACCCATTTGCTCAACGCTTACT
Source organism: Sphingobacteriales bacterium (assembly GCA_016718845.1). GTDB lineage: Bacteria > Bacteroidota > Bacteroidia > Chitinophagales > UBA2359 > JAEUUX01. The sequence continues at coordinate 48,814 of JADKCK010000039.1, read as the reverse complement.
TGCGCCACATAAGGCAAAACGGCATACGCACCACCAAAAGTAACCAAAGCAGCTTTGGTAAAAAATAGTGATAGCGTTTTCCAAAAGACAAAATCGGAGGTAAATAGGTAAAACGCCACAAATGGTAATACCCAAAGTAAAATGGCTACCCCAATTTGTGTAACTAATCTTGGGGCGCTAAAAGCCGTATGTGCAATCACCGAATGGCTATTTAGATAATAAGCATCTTCGTTGTTGTTGGTGTTTGTTTGCTTTGTGTTGCTTGTTGATGCAACCAAATTGGGCAAAAACACACGAATAAGTACTCCCAAAACAATTGCTCCTAAAACAATAAACGGAAAAGGAACATGGAAGAACAAGATACACACAAACGCCACGGCTGCTATCAAATAATGCAAACCATTATGCAGCGATTTTTTGGCAATTTTTACCAATGCCAACAACACAATAGCAATAATAGCAGGTTTTAAGCCAGTAAATAAGGCGTATACTATAGGTATACTGCCAAACGATACATACAACACACTAAGCCCCAACAAAATAAACATAGAGGGCAGCACAAACAACACCCCCGCTGCCAATCCGCCCCAAGTACCATGCAACAGCCAACCAATATAAGTTGCCAACTGTTGTGCTTCGGGACCAGGTAGTATCATGCAATAGTTTAAGGCATGAAGAAATTTACTGTTGCTTATCCATTTTTTTTGTTCAACAAGGTATTCGTGCATTAGAGCAATTTGGCCCGCAGGTCCGCCAAAACTAATAAAGCCTAGCTTAAGCCAAAAGACTAAGGCTTGTTTAAAGGTAGGTTTTTTGTGGCATATTTTAGATGTGGCGAAGTGGTGAAGTGGTCGAGTGGTGAGTGTGGTGATAGGGGTGAAGTGGTGTTGTGGAGAGACGGTGCTGTTTCGATGTGGTGGGGGTGAGTGGTAGAGTGGCGAGTGCTAATTTCGATGTGTGGATGATGTGGAGTGGTGAAGTGATGTTGTCGAGTGGTGGTGTCTTTATAGTGGGGGAAGTAGAGACGCTGCAGTGCTAAGTGTTTGATAGTGTGGTGAAGTGGTGTTGTAGAGAAGTGGCAAGTTACGTCTTTAGAGTGTGGTGAAGTGGTGAGTTGTGGAGTGGCGAGTGGTACGTCTTTATAGTGTGGGTGATGTGGAGACGTGGCGAAGTGCTATGTCTTGATGTGGTGAGTGGTGAAGTTGATGCGGACGTGGCAGTGCTACGTTTCTATGTGGTGAAGTGAAGTGGTGTTGTAGAGACGTAGCAGTGCTACGTCTTTATAGTGTGAAGTGGTGTTGTAGAGACGTAGCAGTGCTACGTCTTTATAGTGTGTGGTGAAGGAGTGAAGTTTGAAAGCGGACAGCCAAAAGCCGACAGCGGATAGCCGACAGCCGACAGCCTATATATTTCCCCCAACTATTTAACTACCTTAAAACTTGTTTTAGTGCCATTGTTTTGTTCAATAAGCAACACATACACACCTGCTGGCAACTGCTCAACGGCAACAGATAAGGTTGTTTGTGTGCTTACCCACTGTTGTTTGCTTATGCTTTGCCCCATTATATTGCATAACTCAACGGTGGCATCAAAGGGTTGGTTGGTGGGGGTGCGCAATAGCGTTAAGGTTTGTTTAATGGGATTTGGGAAGGCAGTTATCGCCCAATTATCATCAACAATAGCTATGCCTACGCCTTGCAAAAAACTATTTTGGGCGCGTGTTGCCAAAAATGGTTTAATACCATAAGGCGCATGACCAATTACGGTTTGCGTCATACCGTCGTAAAAATCGGTGGGGGTAAAACCCCAATCTAAATCTGCAAAGGGGTCGGTGGTGGCAGCGGGGGCTATTAGGGTTTGCAGTGCATTAAGGCGCGGCGAAAGTATATCGAGGTGCGTAATGTAGCGCGTAATGCTGTCGAGTAGTGTGGTATAGCGTTGTTTATAGGCAGGTATTGCCAACAATTTGGCAGCCAAAGGGCGCGGTTCGGTGGGGTGTATCCATGTTTGGTAGTTGCGCGTTGCCCAATCAATGTTTAGCCAATCAATGCCAAGCGTATTGTCGGTATCGTAGGTAATAAACTCAAACTTGCCTGTGTTTAGGTTGTGGTACAAAAAGTAGTTGTTTTTGTTGTACGCATAACTATCCCAATTGCCCGTAGCTACATCTAAAGCCAATGCTTTTAGGTAGCCCTCAACGTTTAATTGCTGCTCTATTTGGGTAACAAAACTGGCATTAGGTGTTTGGTTTAGGGTAGTAATTAGTTGCACAAGGTCGGTATAGTCGTCGGTGGCTTGATTGGTTTGCAGCTCATAGGCACGCCCGCCGGTGGCAGTGCTGTTTTGTATGTTTTTGTATGACTGTTGGTTGCTATTTATGTAGGCTAAATCTGCCGGATAAGTACATTTGTACAAGTTGCCATTGTTTTCGGCGTATGCACTTGCAAGAATCTTTGTTTATCTCTTCGAGGTTGGTATACAAGCCGTAATAGCTGCCATTGATGTACACTTTTACAAAGCTAGTACGGCGTTGTGGCAAACCTGTTTGCTGCCAAAGGTCGTAAAACACTTTTTCGCGCAGCATGGTAGGGTCGTTGTGCGAGCCGTTTAGGTTAATCTTTTTTGCACCCTGATACGTTTGCACCGTTACAAACTCGTTGAAACTTACCTTAAACGATTTTTTATCTGCCCACCGCGATGTATTACCCCTTAACCTAAAACCTACTTGTGGCAAGGTGTCGGGCAGATTAACACCATCATCAAAAACAAATTGTGCCGAGCGGTAAACCGTTGATGTTGGATTGGCGTAAATATCCATTAGGGTGTCGGGCGAGAGTGTTAGGTAGATGTTTGCCACTATATTGTCGTTAAATAAATTTCCCGATTGGGCTTTGCTAGGCATTGCCCACGCCAAACTTATAAGTAGCCAAATTGCGTTTTTCATTTTAGTAGCGGGTTTGTTGGTAAAAAATCTTCAAGATTTGTTGTTTATCTATTGCACCAATAGTCGTTATTGGTTACAAAGGTACGCAAAACAAGCCAATATTGTGTTTCTGCCACAAAAAAAAGCCGCAGTAGCTTGTTTAAACAAGTTGCTGCGGCTAAAATAGGGTACTTGCCAAAGTTTGATATAGCCAGTGATGTTACGCACTATGCTATTTTAGTGTTATTTAGGACACAGATTTTACGGATGAGATACGGATTAAGATGGATTTTTATTTAATGATACGGGTAAGTTTATTTTAGATTGATTGGATTTTTAATAACAATACATTTTGCTACTACTTGCAAAATAGCCCATTTATTAAACAATCTATTGTTCAACAAACAAGTAAACTACCGTTGTTATCTTAATTGCCATTACCCTATGTTTTTTGTTTAGATTTGGATTTTTAATCAAGATTAAATCATTTTCTGAAATCTGTATCCTCTTGTGCGTAACATGAGATAGCCATTGAAAACTATTTGATTGAGTGCCTGCTAAACAGTGCTTTGGGGTGTAGTTCGACAAGCTCACCGACTGCTGTGCAATTAGGTGGGCTCAATAATCACCCCCAAAAAAGACCGATTCCGCGTCAAGCGGGGCAAGCGCAAGCAAGGTATTTTTAGGGATTTATCAACACATTACCCGTCATTTGGTTGGGTATTGGTATGCCCATTAGGTGTAAGATGGTGGGTGCAAGGTCGGCAAGTTTGCCGTTGGTTATGGTATAGGGTTTGTCAGCGTATCCAAATAACGGGCACGGGGCTAGCGAGGTGTGCGGTATTGGGCGAGCCGTCCGGGTTGACCATTACGTCCGAGTTGCTGGTCGGCTATTACAATGGTGCTATAACCGTTTGCCAAGCCCGTTTCAATTACCTGTTGTAGGCACTTATCAACGGTTTGTGCGGCGGTTATGGCGGCTTCAAACACGCCTGTGTGTCCTACCATATCGGTATTGAAAGTTTAGGCACACAAAATCGGCGGTTTGTTGTTGTAATTTGAGTGCATAGGGCGGCGGTTATTTCGGAAGCTCATTTGGGGTTGTAGGTCGTAGGTAGCCACTTTTGGCGAGGGCATCATGATGCGCTCTTCGCCCTCAAAAAGGGTTTCCGCCCACCCGAGAAGAAAGAAAGTGACGAGATACTTTTCGGTTTCGGCAATGCGCACTTGTTGTTTTTGGTGTTGCTGTAATACTTCGCCAAGGGTGTTTTGTAGATTATCGGTTTCAAAAATTACCTTTATGTCTTTAAAAGTGTCGTCGTAGTTGGTCATGGTTACATAATATAAGGGTAGGGTGTGCATGCCTTGCTCGGGCATGTTGGTTTGGGTAAGTGCGCGGGTAATTTGGCGGCAGCGGTCGGTTCTGAAATTAAACGAGATAACTACATCATTGGGCTGTATGGTGGCAATGGGTGTACCGTTGGGGTGGGTGCAAACAATGGGCAGCATAAACTCGTCGGTGATATTTGCTTTGTACGATTGCTGTATGGCATCGAGGGCATTTGGGGTGGCATTGCCCGTGCCTTTGGTGAGCAAATCGTAGGCTAATTTAATGCGTTCCCAGCGTTTATCTCTATCCATAGCATAGTATCTGCCACAAACCGATGCTATTTGCGCGTGTTTGGGTTTGGGTAAGGTGATTTTGTACGTTGGTTAGGTAGCCTAAACCGCTATGTGGGTCGGTGTCGCGCCCGTCGGTAAAGGCGTGGATAAACACATTAGGCAAGTTGTGTTGTTGGCAGATGTTGCACAAGCCTTTTAGGTGTTCGAGGTGCGAGTGTACGCCGCCGTCGGACACTAAACCCATTAAATGCACCTTTTTGTGGTGGGTTTTAGCATGATGGGGGCTGCCAATAGGGTTGGTTTGGTCGATGGTATGGTCGCGAAAAGCAATGTTTATACGCAACGGCTCTTGGTACCCAATACGTCCGGGGCACCAATGTTTAAGTGTCCAACCTCCGAGTTACCCATTTGTCCGTTGGGCAAACCTACCGCTTCGCCATGTGTAACAAGGGTGGCATTGGGTAATTACATCAGGCTGTCCATATAAGGGGTGTTGGCTGCCTCAATGGCACTTATTTTGGGGTTATGGTTTATGCCCCAACCGTCGAGAATAGCAAGAATTATTTTCATGTTGTGTTTAGATGAATGGTTTAGCTTTGGCACTGCAACAAATTGTGTGGGTAGCTGTTGCTTGTGTCACATAGGTAACAAGCATATAGCTAACTCCAAATAGGCATTTTTATAGTTTTTGGTATGATATAGTAATCGCGATTAAATAACCTCCTAATTTATACAGCCATTTTGTTAAATAAACGTTGTTTTTTTGAGCGAAAAATGGGCTACCTATAATTATCAAATGACATAGCGATTGGTGTTTGATTGGTTATTATGTAATCACGATTAAATAACGTACCAATCTATACAGCCGTCTGTGTTAAATAGCTATCGTTTTTTTTGAGCAAAAAGTGGACTATCTAATGGGCAACTAAATACTTGCTTTTTTTATAATATCACCCCTTCGGGGTTAAAAACACAGGCATTACCTATTTTCTATAACAATGCCACCCCTTCGGGGTTAAAATACCTTGCGTTAAACCCCGAAGGGGTGATACATTTTTTTGTGTTTTTTGAGCAAATAGCAAAGTGGCAAATTCGTACTTTATTTCCATTGCGTTACTATGCCACCTCTTTGGGGTTAAAAATACAGCTATCACCTATTTTCTATAATTATGCCACACCTTTGGGGTTAAAATACTGATTTAAACCCTCAAAGGTGTGATATAATTATAGCCCTATCATTTTATTCACAATTATTGTTGTAGTACCCAAAAACGATATTATGTAAATTGAGCCACCATTTGCTATGTTTTAGTGTTGGCATCAAACTTAAAATTTACACATTACCCGACACAGCAATGCTTACAATGTCCGAAAACGAACCTACTTGTTCGTCGTGGTAGCGATAAATAAGTCTGTAACGCCAAATAGCGCTCTCGTTTGCGGCAGGTAGTGGGTGTTTGTCTATGCTGTTGGGGCGTTGTTTAAAATCAACAAAAGCAAAATGTCCGCTGTTGTTGTAATCGGCATAAATTTCTATGCCGTCCATACCTTGTTTAAGCCACACAATTTCTACCTGTCCGCCTTTTGTTAGCCTAGCAGTAAAATTTGGTTTAACACTATTTAAATCTCGTTTTTGTTTATCGGCAACCAAGCCCAAATCTTTACCGTCCGAGTCGGTGTATAAGCGGTGCTTTTTAATACGCTGTGCAATTGCTGTTGCACGCACAAAAATACCCGGTGCAACTGCCGCCGCTGGATTTTCGATAACCGGTGCTGTTGGTAAAACACTACTGTTGCCGTTAGTAGTGTTGCCATCGCGCAGCTCATCTTTGTAAGCTGTTAGCTTAAGTCCGTAATCTTCGTTTTGCTGACGCAGATTTAATAGGTACGCAAAATACAATGCCGATTTTTCCATGTCGGCGGTATCGTCCGCACTAATTTCGTATTTTGTGGCATAGTTAGGCAGTTTATTAGCCAAATTGTTTAACCACAAAGTTTTGTCGGCATCTTTGTGGGAATGAAATCTCTGAATACAACTATAAAAAACTTTTTTTGGGAGTTAAAAAATTAAACGTCGAACCTATAACGACATTGGTGTGTGCTTTGTTGTGTTAGGTGTGTTTTTCGAGGGTATTTTGTAGTATTTATGTTCTGTTTTGGGGTATTTAAGCAAAATTGTACAAACTTGTTGTTTGTAGGGTGCGGTTTTTAGTACGTTTTTGTTAAGATGACAAGTTGTTTTTGCTTAATTACTTTTAGTTAAAGGGGTTGTAAGCCTTATTTTTGGCAACTTACAAGGGGTGGGTATTAAAATTACGTCCTTATTTTAGGGTTACACTAACCATTTTTGAGTTCTCCTGAATGATTTTGTAGTACTACAAAATGGTTTTGAAATTACAAAGTCATTTTGTAGTACTACAAAATGACTTTGTAATGTTTTTGAACGGTTTTGTAATGTTTTTAAATGGTCTTAAATTTTACAAAATGAAGTTGTAATTTGTAAGTTTATTTTAGCGCATTTTAAAATGAACTTGTAATTTACAAAACCATTGAAGAAGTTTACAAAACCATTGAAGAAGTTTACAAAATGACTTAAAAATGGGCTTTGGGGTTATGAATTTAATTTATTTAAATGCACAATGCCTTTTTACCCATTATTAACAGCCTATAGACGTATTTTGTTGTGTAATGGTTGCTTTTGTGGGTAAAAATATTTTTTGAGCTTGGATAATAAAACTACAGAATAAACTTACCCAAACGCGCCAAGTTCAATAAATTAGTATACCTTTGCACTAAACTAAGTAAATGAAAGTTTTTTTTACTTTTTTTGCACTCAAGGCAACCATTTTAGCTTGTTTTACGTCATTGGTAACAAAGCGTCCGAACAGTTCGGATTAATCATTTTTTTAATCAACAACAAATTCATTACAAAATGAAAAACTTTCTAGTTTCTGAAGAGCAGCAACCGAGCAGAAACAGTAAATGGTTACTGCTGATGATTTTCTTTTTTGTTTTGTTTGCCGTAGGAGGCGAGCAAAAAGTTTTTGGGCAATTAGCTATTAATATTACCCAACCTAACGCAACACAACCTACATTAGGTGTGGGTTTAGGTATAAAATACCTATCCATACAATGGTGGTTCTGTTCCACATCAAGGGTATTAGGGTAATTGCTCGTTTAACATTCGATTTCAAAGATGCTACAGGAACAAGCCTTTATACAACCACACTACCTGTAAGTTTTTTTACTAACGACATAGGAATGGCATGGACAAGTAGTAATTTTATTAACAATTACCAAATAAGCCCTTGCACCAATAGTGCTGTAAAAATGTGGTTGTTTCTTCAAACTTAGTCGTAAATTTAGCCGATGCTATACCTCATTATGTTGTAGCAATTAATTATTTTAATGGTGTTGCTCCAAGCTTACTCCAAACAGATATTACAGAGGCTTCTAGCGATGTTAAAACCTTAACTTTTCCAACAGCATTAAACTCAAACTCAGCACTTAGTACCACTATTCAGAAAGGTATTTATCGTTGCGATCAATTCGGAACGCCCATCTGCAAACTGGCTCGATGTTACAACAAATACAGCTCCAGCTTTAGTACCTAATAGTGCCTTTGTTTGGTCAAGTTCTATCATTATTGGTAGAGATGCGAACAACAACATTGCAGGGATTGTATTGGGTATACCTGGGCATAACTATGTTGTAACCGTTACAGATGCAAACGGAGCTACCGCAACAGCATCGTACACAGTGCCTACCCAAATACCTAACCAATTTACTACTACTGTTAGCTATACTAGCAATTGTATGGGGCAAGTAAACATTGCATCGCCACTGTTAGGTAAGGGTAGTTATTTCTTTTTATCTGGTCAAGGGGCACGAATCGTTTAACTATACCGCCTTAGCTAATGCCCCGTATAGTACTACGCTGCCACTATCATCGGGCAATTATGAGCTACATGTTGTCCTTCAATGGAATCTGCCTACTGTTCAGACATAGTTTATCCACCAATTCACTGCCAAAAACTACCATAAGCCCAACTACAATAGGCGAGTGTGTTACTGCCCTTAATGCCAATGCAGGTGGCACCGGCTATGCTTGAGCAATGGGCAAACTACCCAAAGCATTGCACCAACCTCTGAGAGCACTTATACCGTAACAGTAACAAATGCCACAGCTTGCTCAACGGCTACCTACTCCCTAACAGGTGGCAACACTGTTGCTTGCTGCCAAGCGGCTTACCTATACTATCAACACACCCACTTACACCGCTACATCGGGTACATGGGCTAATGGCAGCAACCCCTTTGGCAACACCACAGCAGCACTTAACCTAAACACCAATTTTATAGTGCCTAATGGTGTTACTTTAACCATTAACAACCTAAACCTAAATTTTAGCAGCACTAGCAAAATTACCATTCAAAAGGCGGGCGGCTAAACCTAAATGGCTGCGTACTAGATGGTTTGTGCAGTGGTATGTGGTTGGGCATACAGGTAGAGGGTAATGGCTTAAGTGTTATTCCAACAGCTCCGCTGCCACCGCGTTATGTAAACCAGGCAGTTTGCTTAGCAACAACAGTACGGAAATAAAAAACGCAGTAATTGGCGTAACTAACCCTATTGCCCAATTTAACCATTGCCAACATAGCTACTCATTTACTAAATTACAACGAAACCTTGCCTAGTTTTGGAGGTTACAGTTTATCATCGTTGTTTTTAAACGATTATTTATGGACCACCGATGCTATGCTAAAAGCAGGAGGCATAGTTAATACCCAAAACACTACTTTTACCAACTGTTTTCAGGGTATTAACCTAAGTTGGCGCGGGCATAAACTCAACAAAATAGACCGTTGTACCTTTAATAGCCCACAAACAGGTAGTTTGTTGTACCCTTTAATGCACCCAACACCCGCCGGGGCAGGTATTGCACTAATCGGTAGTACTATCGACGAAATAGGCAACCTCGTGGGCTTTAACTGCCATTACAACACGCACCTTTAACTACACCAAATTTGGCATTAGAGCCAACTTTATCAACTACCTAACCATCGAAAATTGTAGTTTCGACAGCAACAAAGTAGGCACATCGGTGGCACATTTTTGAAGATGCCAGCTCGCTCATAAAATACGCCAAAACACCTACACCCAATGTGTTATGTCTATACAAGCCAGCGGCACCGACAACCTAAGCATACGCGACAACCACATAAACGAAAGCTATAACGTACCCAGCCCCGACCGAAAAATAGGTATTTATGCACGCGGCAGTAACCCCATTGCACGCAACAATAGCATAGGCGGCACTCAATTTGGTATGATACTAACCGATACCGAAGCCGACGGTAGCCTATTAGCAGGCAATGTACTAAACAATTGCTTTACCAATATTACCGCCGAGGGCAACAACACAGGCATTACAACACGCTGCAACCACCTAATTAACCGTTGGGGGGTTGGCATACAAATACGACCATGGTCAATAAACAACGAACCCGGCGATTTAGGAATTCAAGGCAAGTGTGATGAAAACCAACCCGCTGCATTTACTTTTACTACAGCAACAGGAGTAGGCAACCCCTTTGCCATACGCTTAGAGGCAAACACCAACCCCTTTACCCTCGAAGATGTAGGTGCTAATTTGCTGTCGAACAGTTCAAATCCCGATGCAGGGGGAAGTTATTCAGGGGTTGGATGTAACTTACCCGATTTTTCATTAGATCAATATTGTTCTGGACAAGGTTACACTTCTATCGACGATATTGCAAATTTAATAGGCAGCGGTGGCATTACCGATAAGGCATTAAGCGAGCTATTGGTAAAATACCTCGATGCCGAAGATTATACCGCCGCTTTGCAACTCATCTACAATTACCAAAATAGTTTGGTGATGCAGCGCCGTTTAGTACCCCAAAACATTGTAGCCGACAGCACTACCAAAGCACAACAAGTACTGCAACAACTACCCGACAATACCGAAGAAACCTATCAATACAAGCGCTTTTATACCCTGCTAAACAACCTAAAAACCACGCACCGCAACTAATAAACATTACCCCCGCCGAGCAAAGCCTATTAACCGACATAATAATAGCCGCACAAAAACGGCTTTTAAAGCCCAAACTTGTTTGTATGTGAGCGTGGTATTGAGTTTCCTGTACTATTGCCTACCGATGCGGGTGATTATACAGTGTTTAAAAACGATGAAACAACTGCGTTGCAGGACAAAGTAAGTCTTGCAATACCTAACCCAACAGCCAACGAAACAAGTTTTAATTACCAACTAGAAACAAACGAAACTGCAAAACTAAGCGTATTTGACTTAAACGGACGATTGTTACAACAAGCAGCATGGGCAGGTAGTGGTACTTATGTACTAAATACGAGCCAAATGTCAACGGGTATGTACATCTATACCATTAGCATTAACGGTACAGAACAAACTCGTGCTAAATTAACTATCATTAAGTAACAAAAACAATAGGCTTATTGAGCAACAGCTTTATGCTGTTGTTCAATAAGCTATTTTTGTAAATCTTCAAAAAACAAACCGTTTATGAAAAATACACTTTTAATGCTGTTACTAATAGGTACATCTTGCTTTGCCATAGGGCAACAAAAATATTACGAACATAGTTTAGGTTGGTTAAATATACACAATGGGTGGAAAGTATTGCAAAAAAACAACAGTAATTACCTAATGGCTTGTGAAGTATTTTCTAATGCTAACAACAAATGGAACTCGCATATTGTCGAATTAGACTCTACTGGTACTATTTTAAGTAATCATAACGATGTTTCCCAACCTTGGCAGAGTGCTATAAGAGATATTGTAGTATTGCCTAACGGTTACATAGCGTCGGGATTAAAACATGATTTAATTGCCCCAAATGATTCATACACCTATCTTTTTAGAATGGTCACAACAGAAAATGTTTTCTATGAAACACCAAATGTTGCATTTGATAACGTTGCCTACCATGCTACCGTATCAAATGATAACAGTATTTTATTGGCAGGTAGTATGGTCAACGAAAACACCGATCCAATAAGTTTTGAGTTACACCTAATAAAAGTGAACTCACTAGGCGTTGAGCAATGGCATCAAACGTACTACAATTTTACCAAAAATAATACCTACGAAGACATAATAGCCCTACCCAATGGCACTTTTTATGGTTTAGCCACCATAAAAGACGACTATTGGCAACAAGCCAACATTGCCCTTTTGCACCTTAGTGCTACGGGCATACCCATTAGCATACAAGAGTACAACCTTGGCGGGCGCGATTTGGCACGTTGTTTAATACCCACAAACGACGGAGGCTTGCTGTTTAGTGCTACATCGTATCCCACTAATAACGGCTTAGATGGCACTAACTATCTGTACAAATTAAACAGTGCTGGTGAAACACAATGGATAAACAACACCGATTTTCAGGCTACGGTTGTTCATAGTATGGTGCAGTTAGCAGATAGTACCTATGTGGTAGCAGGTAATTTTTATGCCACCGAAGATTATTACGATGCCTTTATTGCCAAATTAGATACCAATGGTAGTGTTTTATGGCGGCGCACTTATGGCGGAGACCGTAATGAGTACCTCTACGACCTTATCATCAACAACCACAACAACACTGGCAAAGACGGTTATGTTATGTGCGGTCGCACCGAGAACTCGACTTAGGCGTACCCGTGGGCAATGCCAACGTCTATTTTTAAAAACCAACTGCATGGGTTTGCTCACCGGAGCCACAAGCCCAATTTAGCTACCTAAACCCAGCAGACAACATCATGGAGTTCCAAATCTATCGCAATATGTTTTACCGACAGCCTCGACGGTGGGCATTACCTCTGGGATTTTGGCGATGGTTTTAACACAAACGAGCAAAACCCCACACACACCTACACTGCGGCAGGCGTATACAACATTACCCTAACAGCCATTGTTTGCAACGATACCAGCCGCTACACCCAAACTATTTGTGTAGGTTCGCCAAGTTTTGCACCCTTGTTTAGCTACCAAACCAACAGCCTAACAGCCACCTATATAAACCAAAGCACGGGGGGTAGTAGAAAACCAAGGTAGCTTTATCTGGAACTTTGGCGATGGGGCAACATCTGTTGAGCAAAACCCTATGCATACCTACACCCAATCGGGCAGTTATGCCGTTGAGTTGCAGGCTATTGTGTGCAGCGATACCTTAATTTATAGGCAAACGGTGGTGGTGGTGGCGGTGGGCTTAAACCCAAACTTCCAACCAGAAGTTTGGACAATTAGCCCCAACCCTGCCAAAGACCAAACTACATTTGGTTATAATTTAGATGATGACCAAACAGCACAGCTTACTTTATACGACTTAACAGGTAGGTTAATGCACCAAACAACTATTAAAGGCACAGGCACCTACACTTTACAAACCAATACCTTTACTAATGGGCTATATTTGTACACTATTAGTAATAATCAAGGTGTAATTTATCGTAACCGTTTAACCATTGTTAAATAACAACAAAACAGGTGATATTTGTGCAGTAAAAAGCACAAGTATCACCTGTTTTATAACCCCTAAAACAAGCGTTATGAAACAAAAAATTTTAACAATGGTATTGTGGCTTAGTTGTTTAAATGTTTTTTCGCAAACAAAATACTACCAAACAAACTTCGCTAACTTAGATTTAAACCAAGGTCAGGCACTACTACAATCCGTCAATAATCATTATTATGTAGCTAATACAGTACTTGCTTATACAAATAACGAATGGCATTCTTGTATATCAGAGGTTGTTTTAAATGGCAATGTTGCAGCTAGTTTTTGTGATAGTGATCAACCTATTAGGAGCATTATTCGCGATATAACCTTAACTAACGAGGGAGCTATTGTAGGTGTTGGTTTTTATACAGACAATGAACTGTCTAATGGCACTTTTCATAGCTATTATTACAAAATAGATCAACAAAACAATATCACTCAACAAATACTTAACAGTGATTTAGAAAATGATGCAAATGTTTGTATTAACACCATTGATGGAGGAATTTTAGTAGGCGGATACATGACTAACGAAAACACCGATCCAATAAGTTTTGAGTTACACCTAATAAAAGTAGACTCATTAGGCGTTGAACAATGGCATCAAACGTACTACAATTTTACTAAAAACAACACCTACGAAGACCTAATAGCCCTACCGATGGCAGTTTTATGGATTAGCCACCATAAAGACGACTATTGGCAACAAGCCAACATAGCCCTGTTGCACCTTAGTGCCACGGGCATACCCAGTAGCATAGAAGAGTACAACCTTGGTGGGCGCGATGTGGCACGCTGTTTAATACCCACCAACGACGGCGGTTTGTTGTTTAGTGCATCCTCTTACCCTACTAATAACGAGTTAGACGGTATCTCCTATCTCTATAAACTAAACGCTAATGGTGATACAATGTGGACACGCCACGATATTTTTCAGGCAGGAGCTATATTTGGCATGGTACAATTAGCCGATAGTAGCTATGTAATTGCAGGTAGTTATTACCCAACAGGATTTAATTATTTTCAGGGCTGTATCGTTAAATTAGATGTTAATGGCAATGTACTTTGGCAGCGCGTTTATGGCGGAGATAGGCATGAATATATCTACGACCTTATCATCAACAACCACAACAGTACCGGCAAAGACGGTTATGTTATGTGCGGGCGCACCGAGAGTACCGACTTAGGCGTACCCTTGGGCAATGCCAACGTCTATTTTTTAAAAACCAACTGCATGGGTTTGCTCACCGAGCCACAAGCCCAATTTAGCTACCTAAACCCAGCAGACAACATCATGGAGTTCCAAAATCTATCGCAATATGTTTACCCCGACAGCCTCGACGGTGGGCATTACCTCTGGGATTTTGGCGATGGTTTTAACACAAACGAGCAAAACCCCACACACACCTACACTGCGGCAGGCGTATACAACATTACCCTAACAGCCGTTGTTTGCAACGATACCAGCCGCTACACCCAAACTATTTGTGTAGGTTCGCCAAGTTTTGCACCCTTGTTTAGCTACCAAACCAACAGCCTAACAGCCACCTTTATAAACCAAAGTACAGGGGTAGTAGAAAACCAAGGTAGCTTTATCTGGAACTTTGGCGATGGGGCAACATCTGTTGAGCAAAACCCTATGCACACCTACACCCAATCGGGCAGCTACACCGTTGAATTGCAGGCTGTGGTGTGCGAGGATACCCTAATTTATAGGCAGAACAATGGTGGTGGTGGTGGCGGTGGGCAGAGAAGAAGCCTCCCCTGCCCCCTCCGAAGGAGGGGGTGATGCAACTGTTGCCCAACCCTGCCAATACACAGCTAACTATTAGCAGTGTAAAACCTTTATCGGGTACTTTTGTTTTGTACGATGTGTTTGGTAAAGAGGTGGCAAGGCAATTAGTCAATAGCACAAGTGTTAAAACCGAAAATTTGCCTTCGGGCATTTATCTTTACCAAATCATCAACCCACAAAACCAAATTTTGCAATTGGGTAAGGTAAGTATTGTACACTAAATATATCTACCCTTTTACACAAACAAAAGCGATTTACCTAATTGGCAAATCGCTTTTGTTTTGTTGTTATAGCAAGGTGTTAGTACTAATACCTTATATAGCTAACCCCTGTGGCGCTAGCATTAGGTTGGTAGGTATTAAAATCGGCTACAGACACTACTTTGTCGAGGGTGCAATCGGCGGAGTTGTATACGTTTAGTGCCGAGCTTTGGGTAACATAGTAGTTAAAATCGTGGACGGTAATAACGCCATTGCCGTTTAAATCGCCGGCTTTTAGGGCATAATAGCCGCTGCCCATATTTGCTACTTGTAGGCTGCCACCCATTATGTTGCTTGGGTTGGCTGCAAAATTAAAGGCATTTATGTTGGGCAAGGTAATAGGGTTGTTGCTCATTAGCGCAATGTGGTTGCGGTGGCGCACTACGATATAGTAGCTTTGGTTGGCTAGGGCATTATCAAACCATACACCATCGGCATTGGCACTTACTACACTGCCATTAGCGAGTAATAAGGCTGCTTTTCGCTCAACAATGGTGGCAGGATTAGCCGCACTGCGCAGCTCAACCAATACCCAATCTACCATATTATTGGGTAGGTTATTTAAGCACTCGCGCCCGTTGTAGTTCCAAGGGGCGGTGTTATAAGGTTGGTCGGCGGGTAGCAGGTTGTTGTCGAGCAGGGTGGTGCGCATTTGTCCGTTGGTGGTGTAAGCACCTTGTAGCAACAGTTTAATTTTTGCTTTTACAGGCTCTACACCTGCATCTTTTATGTTTAGGCACACATTGCCTTCGGTGTAGCCAAAGGCGCTTCGTGCCGATGCAATTTGCACAAAATAGGTTTTGTTGGGTGTTAATCCGCCAAAAACAACAGGTTCGTCGTAAGCGAGGGTTAAAGGCACAATCCATTTCTTGCAAATCGCCACAGATACCCTCGTACAACGATACGGTATGTACAAAATCGGCGCCGCTGTTTACTTTTATCATGCCCGATGCTGGTGCTACAAAGCTAAACCAAATGGGGGCGGTGGGTAGCAGTTCGCAGTTGGTTTTCATGCCATGTATGTTTGCACCCAACAAGTAGCGGGTAACATTGCCCACGCCTGTAATGGTGGTGGTATACTCGCCACTTTCGTAGCTGTTGTACGAGCTAGTGACAATGTAGTACATTTGCCCTGCTTGTAGCGTAACAATTAGCTGCGAAAACTCGATGATGTAAATCATCATCACCATTTACATAAATGGCGCAGGGTTATTGGGGTCAAAGCTACCTGCAAACAGTTGCAAATAGCCGTCGTAGTTAGGGCTGTATTGGCTGGTAATGTTGTATGTACCTGTTTGGCTAACCGATATGGGCAGCACCTCGTAGTAGGTAGTTGTTTCGGACATGGAGCAAGTGCTACCTTCTTGGGGACGTATAAAAGTCGCGCCTACCACTTGTTTGACTGCTATAGCCTTCGGCAGATAGAGGCACTTGTAAGTCGGCTATCGCGCCTGTAAATTGGGCGCTATGTTGTTTGCTGCACACACTCGCCGCCTACTGTTACATTTTGGGCATTGGTGCATACATCGTAGATAGGTGCTGTGGGTGGCGTGCTTACGAGCATGCACGTGCCGCCCTCTACGGTGGCAAAGTAGCCCGTTAGTTGTGCGGTAGGTTTGCCCTGCCGTTAGGTTGTTAAGCAACAACGATTGTCCGTAATCGTTGCTGGCAATTTCGGTTAGGGTGTTGCAATTTCCGCTATAAACGGCAATAACATCGGCAAAGTTGGCTTGGGTTTCTATAAGGGCGCGTCCGCCAGCAGGGGCAACAAATTTGTACCAGATAGACGACCTTGAACGGTTGTTGCGCGTAGGTATGGGCGTTTCCATGTTGGCATTGCGGTTGCTACCGTTGGTGCAGTTGGTGGCATTAAGGGTAAGGTCGATGGCACCCGAACAAACATCGTTGTTGGGGGCAATAGGCGCGAGCCACCGCTGTTTTTTAATACAAACGGTTCCTTGATCTTTGCCAAATCTACCAACCACACCACTTACGCGCACAAAATAGGTGGCAAGGCGTTAACAGCCGCTAACAATAAACGATCGCCGGTAAAGCCAAACTCATCGGTATGCGGGCAACTTATGGCAGTAAGGCTGTTGCAACCGCCCGAAAATCACTGACCAATTCGTTAAAATCGGCGGTAGTAGTTATTTTAACTACGCTGGTAGTGGGCTGAAACGAGAACCATATACCGTGTCGGGTTGAGGGCACAAGAATAGCATCGGGACCCACAAATAGGGGCGTTTATGTTAGATGCGGCAACACGAGGCTGATTAAGGGTAAGCGGTACGGCTTTGGTGCAAAGGTCGTTTATGTCGCCATTGCCGCTTACTTGTATGTTGTCTATGCCCACCCCACCAGTTCCACGAGCCTGCATCGTCGTACAAAACACGATTTGAATTGTGTGCTTCGGTAGGGCGACAAGTCGAGGTAAGGTGTTCGTAGTCGGGAAATTTTCGCCCCTAAGTTTTCGCCTGCATAAGTAGCTACGGTGTTGTAGTTAACGCCATCGTAGACCATTATCGAAAAAAAGTCGTTTCCATAATACCGATACAAGGCATCTAGTTCGAGGGTGATATTGGCAAATCGGTGCCATCAAACATAAGACATTTCTCGGGAAAATGCGCGAGGGTGCTTCGCATCTTGTCCAATGCCATCGTCGTCGAAAAAGCCGAGCAGGTTCCGTCCATTGTACCGATTGGTGTTGTCCAAATTGCCAGTCGTCGTTGCCATTTTCTACGTAGGTTGTCCAGTTTGTTGGAATGGTGCAGTTGTTAAAATTTTCGATAAAGATGTTTTCGCCTTCGCCGTATCCAGTTATGTACGTTATCTATGGCAGCCCACCATCCCCAAATATTACCGTCCCAAAACTGTATTTGCAGGCGCATATTGGAGTTAATGTATTGCGATACGTTGATGTGTAGGTGTTCAAAGTCGCTAAACAAAGTGCCTGTGTTGTCAGGTCCTTTGCTGTATATTTTAGCGGTTGATAGGTATTGCCATCAAACACCGATATGACCAGTGGTCGGTAATTAGCGGCATAATCACCGTCGCGGTAATGCACGTCCATATCTATGTATACGTGGGTATTAACGGTGGCATCAAAGGCGGGCGATGTTAGTTGTCGGTTCCAGGTGGGTGTGTTGTTACCTGCCCCGTCGTCGTCGAAGTACAACATGCAAGTGCCATCAATGCTACTGCCCTGTGAGCCTGCATTAGTGGGTATGCCTACGCCCCATAAGCCAGTGCCTTGCCCAGTGCTAAGCCAAGCTGGGGGCAGGGTGCAGGTGTTAAAATCGTACAAAATATCTAGGTTTTGGGCTAAGATATTTGCCGAAACACAAAAACAAAATACCGTTATTAAGTGTTTTACCAAACGAGGTGTGTAGTATTGAATCATCATAATGTATGTTGTGATTTGATAATGCAGAAGGTAATTATGGTTGTTTATGCTTTACAAAAGCTTTGTAAAAAATAAAATATGGTGATAGTGCGCCGTACTAATGGACAAAGTTAGTACCTTTGAGTGAAAACTCGGCGCTTTAGGGCTACAAGTTTTGTAAAAAACGCGTTTTGAGCCTGTTTTGGACTTAACTAAACGTTGCTGTAGTATCTTTTTAGCCTATTATACGTAAATAGTAATAAAAAGTGTTCGGGTTTAGGTGTAATAATTGTGGTTCTTTTTGTTTCTTTACCAAATAGTTTTTATTGATTTGGTACGCCTATCGAGTATTTCATCTGCCCAAAATAAAGTTTGTGCAACAAGGTGAGCTTTATTACGGATAACACGAATTTTTAGCCACTACAAAATTTTGGCAACAAAGCAGTTGTGCTACTTTGTTTGCTAATTTGACTATTTCAAAACTTCAAAAAACAAAATAATCAACATGAGTTGTGCAACCGGAACCATTAATCCTTACGTACCTTCGGGCGATATGCCATGGAATAGGCTGCGTGCATCGCATTTGTATAGGCGTTTAACTTTTGGGGCAACGCCTCAAGAAATAAAAACGGCACTTACTTTTACGCCAAGTCAAGTAGTTGACCAGTTAATTAATGCGGCAATAGCTCAAACTTTGCCTGCTCCGCCCGTTTGGTACAATTGGACACGGCAACCTATTAACAACTATCCGGATTTTAATAGCGATATTTATGGACACCGCGAACAATGGGGCGTACAGTGGGTAAATGATATGCTCACCAAAGGCTTGCGCGAAAAACTAACTTTGTTTTGGCAAAATCATTTTGTGGCAGGTTGGTTGGATTATCAATGCTCGTCGTATTTGTACGAGTACCACAAAATATTACAGCAATATGCCTTCGGTAATTTTAAAGATTTTGTGTACCAAATCGGTATAACACCCGCTATGTTGGTGTACCTAAATGGTAACGTAAATACCAAAGAATCGCCAAACGAGAATTACGCCCGCGAGCTAATGGAGCTATTTACCATGGGGCGCGACAATGGCTATACACAAGAGGATATTGAACAGTTGGCTCGTGCCTTAACAGGTTGGCAGGCTTCGTCGGATACGTGCCAATTAACAACTTTTGATGCTTCTTTGTTTGATGATACCAATAAAACTATTTTTGGACAAACAGCCTAATTTCACCTACAACACCGCTATCGACCTTATTTTTTCGGCTCGGACAGCGAGATAGCCCATTTTATTTGTGGCAAACTGTATCGCTTTTTATTTGTAACTGAAATTGATGTCAATATTGTAAATGCTATGGCACAAACATTTATTAGCAACAATTTTGAAATTACCCCCGTTTTACGACAGTTGTTTAAAAGCGAACACTTTTTTGACGAGTACAACATTGGACACCTAATAAAAAGTCCAATCGAAAATTTTGTGCAGTTTGTACATACCTTATCTATGCCCTACGACGATGGCAGTGTTACCGGTTTGTTTTATATGTCAATAGACGAAGGACAAACTTTGTTTAACCCACCCAACGTGGCAGGTTGGCCCGGACATAGGGCTTGGATTAACGAAACTACGCTTGCCCTACGCTGGGACCAAATTAGCTATTGGATTCAATATTTTCCGTATAGTGTATGGTATCAACTGCGATATGGTGGTTGATGTGTTAAGCACTAATGCTGGTACTGCCTTGTCGGAAGATGATATTATAGACCCCGCTTTGGTTGCTGCCACCATCGTAGATTTTTGGTGGTTAAAGGTTTACCTACCGCTCAAGATTACCAAATCACCGATGTTTTTAAAGGTAGCGTACCACAAAATTATTTCGACGAAGGCGTATGGAACATTGGTTGGGACGAATACATAAACCAAGTAAGGCAACTATTGTACCACATAGTAAAACTACCCGAATACCAATTGAATTGATGCTGTTGGCTGTCGGCTATCCGCTGTTGGCTGTCGGCTGTCCGCTGTTGGCTACAGGTTTTCACTTCGCCACTTCGTTTCGACTTCGCTCAACGACCGTCACCACTTCACTCACTTCACTCACTTCACTCACTTCACTCACTTCACTCTCTTCACTCTCTTCACCACTTCACTCTCTTCACTCTCTTCACCACTTCACTCTCTTCACCACTTCACTCTCTTCTTCACTCTCTTCACTCTCTTCACTCTCTTCACTCTCTTCACTCTCTTCACTCTCTTCACCACTTCACTCTCTTCACTCTCTTCACTCTCTTCACCACTTCTAAACATCAATACCTCTAATTATGCGTCAAACATTAATTGTTTTATTGTTAGGTACTGTATTATTGGCAACATCGTGTCGTCAAACAACAACAACACCGCCACCTTCTAACAGCAACGACACTATTGTGTACAATCCATCTAACAAATCGGTAGATAGTACCCATGTTTCGGTTGCTCCCACATCTACCCAACCCGATAGTACTGCAACAACTGCCCAACCAGTAAAAACCGAACCACTAAAAAATGCGGCTAAGTTGTCGGCACGCGAAGCACAAAATGTAGCCGAACCAAGTGCCAAATTAGTGATTGATGCTATGGCTAAGAAAGATATGGCAGCACTATCTAAATACATACATCCAACAAAAGGGGTGCGTTTTTCGCCTTACTCGGGTGTTAATCTAAAAACCGACCGCGTACTAAAAGCCACCGAAGTTGCCAATGCCACACAAGATAAAAAGACCCACACTTGGGGCGAGTTTGATGGTAGCGGCGAACCCATAAACCTAACTTTTGCTAAATATTACCAGCAATTTGTGTATAATTACGATTACCAAAAACTATCCAAACAACGCGGATTTAACCGCGCCATTGGTACGGGCAACAGCATCAACAACATAAAAACGGCTTACCCAAATGGTGTTGCCGTTGAGTATTATGTGCCGGGTCAAAACCCCGATTATGGCGGTATGGATTGGGGTAGCTTAACTTTAGTTTTGAACAACATACCGACAATAATTGGTACCTAGTTGGCGTTATACATGGGCAATGGACAAGTTAAGCGGCTGCCCGCTGTTGGCTGTCCGCTTGTTGGCTGTCCGCTGCAAGCCGATAGCCTAAAGCCTGAATCCCAATAACCCCCTAATTCAATTTTTATGAAAAATCTCGTTTTATTAGTTACCTTGTTGGCAAGTATTAGTCAGTTTAGTTATGCACAGCAACGTTTTAGTGCTATTATGCACTTTAAATCGTTTGGGATAGATAAGGTTGAGGGCGCAGATGGCACCCAAGCTACCTATACAGGAGCTACCTCTTTGTCGGGTAATTTGCGCGTTTTCGACAAAAACCAGTTTGCTTTTAGGGCAGGTATTGGGGCAAACAACCTTGAATACCACTTTACCACCGACTCGTTAAACACCAACTACAATGCCATCAGACAAAGTTTGACTGCCTATTTGGGTGTCGAGAAATATTTTTCGGTAGGCATACTGGAGCCATATATTGGCGTGTTTGTGCCCATTAACTTTAACGCTACCAACAAAATTACCGACATACTCGATAACTCGACCGAACAAATAAAAGATGGTTCGGTATCGGCAGGTTTTAGTATTACAGGCGGATTAAACCTAAAATTATTTCGCATTATTCGGATAGGTATTGGCGGCGATGTTGGGTTTAGCAATTTCAAAGAACAAGTACTAGATAATTTAACCACCGAACCCTCGCTATTAAACTAAAAAAACCTTGATGTAAGCCCAGTATTTACGTTTGGTTTGGCGTTTTAGGCTTAGAACGTTAATCATCGCCCAAAATAAAAGGACTTACCACAACGGTAAGTCCTTTTTATTTGTTGCTACAACAGCCTGAAATCTATTTACATTCGCCTCGTGTCCATTTTAGCACGCCATTTTTTCGGGCTTCGCACTCGTTGCTATAGGTATGTTTGTCGCAGCCACAAACCGGCTGAAAAACAGCAGCACACATCACATCGGGTGTTTTGCGCGAGGGGTCAATACAACCATCGGTTTTGCCAGTTTTGGGCGGCGTAGTTGGTGGCGGCATAATGGTAGGTGGCGCGCTTGGTGGCGTTCCGCCTATTGATGGCGGTGTAGGGCGTATTGGTTGTGTGTTAGGTGGTGGCGGCTGATTAGGGTCGCGGGGTATAGGTTGCGTGGTAGGCGGTGCGTTTGGCGGTTGCCCGCCAATTGATGGTGGCATTTGGCGTACAGGTGGCAAGGGGCGTTGTTGGTTAGTAGTGGTGTTTTGTTTGCTCGACGACACCTCTTTGTTCGATGTTGATTTTTGTTTTTGGGCACAGCCAAACCAAACAGTTATCAACAAACACAGCAAAAAACACGAAAATACGGTTTGTTTTTTCATAAAATAAGGTTGTTTAAGCACAAAACACTCCAACCAATATGGGCTGAAGTGTTTTGTTTGATGATGAAGAAAATGGTGTTAAAATAGTTTGCTATCCAGCATAGCTAACAAAAATCAATCGGAAAGCATTTTTTACCAGCGGCTTGTTGCAATTGGATACCACTGACCGCGTTGGAATGTCCAAGAGTAAGTGCCTATTGTACCGCCTCGGCGAAGTAATACGCCAGCTACGTGTGGGGCAGCCATCGAGGTGCCACTTAAATAAGCATAGGTATTGCCTTTGTAGCACGAGTAGATACTAACACCTGGTGCAGCATAATCAACAGGTCCGTTGGCGGCATAGCTCGAGCCATAGTTTGACCACCAAGGGAAGTTTAAGTTCCAGTCGATAGCTGATACGGTGTATACATTAGGTCCGTTTGCACGAGCAGGTGTGTAGTTGCCTGCGTAAGCGCCATCGTTACCGGCAGCAATGCTTACACGAATACCATAGTAACCGCACCAGTAAATGTAGTTTTCTAAGTCGGGATACGAACCATATCCGCCCAAGCTCATATTTACTACATCGCCGTTCCAAGCAACACCATATACATAGGCAATGCCCGATAATATACCTGACCAAGCACCCGAACCTGCACTATTTAGTACTTTTATAGGCACCACATACGCACCAGCAGCAACACCTTGCATACCTACACCATTGGCTTTTGCACCTATGATACCTGCGCAGTGTGTTCCGTGTCCGTTGTCGTCGTTGGCATTGGCAGTGCCTACGTAAGTACGTGCCCAGCCTGTTGCTACGTTAAGGTCGCTATGTGCATAGTCAATACCTGTGTCAATAACCCAAGCCCAATAAGAACCCGTATAGGCAGATGTACCGCAAACGGTTGTTCCCCAGTTGTTATCGGCTTCGGCTTGTGTGGCTTCGGGTTGGCAGATGTCGGTAGCCACTTCGGTGCTACTTAGTTTTACTTCGGCATCTTCTAATACCTCTTTTACTTCGGCAACTAATTTGGCTTTGGCTTTCAACGATTCGAGTTTGGTGCCTTTATCTACGGTTATCGAAAAACCTGTGATACCGCCAATGTAATAGTTAGTGATGTTTTCTTTTTTCAAGCCATTTTTTTGTACAATTTCTTTAATTTTTTCTTTGGCTTTTTCTTCGTAGGCATTGTAAGCAGCTAATTTTTCTTCGCGTGTTTTGGCATTTTTAGCACCTGCGGTTTCGGCAAAGGGTTTTACTTTTTCTTTGTCAAAAATATAGATAAAGCTACCTGCAATTTTTTTGGTAGGCTCTTCTTTGGCACTTTCGGCTTTTAGTTGTGCGTCGGTCATTTGTATGCCCGCCGATTTTGCACCTGCACCTGCGTTTTTAGCTTTATCGCCCAATTCTACATCTACATTCATAGCTTTGGTGTCTATCTGTTTTACAGATTCGGGAATGTCGCTTTTTTTGTTAGGTTCGGGATTGCCATCTTGGGCAAATACTTGGAAAGAAAAAAGTGTGCCTACTAGCAAACTTAAACAAAGAGAGAGATTGAAAGTTTTCATTTTTTGAGATTGAGTGTGTGATTGAACTTTTTTGTGTGTGTGATGTGATAAAAAAGTGAGTGTGTGATTTGAAGCAGCAATGGAGTAATAAGGCGTTTGCAAACAAGGATAAAGTGAAAAATGAGTGTTGAGAGAGCAGTGAAAATAGTGTGTGTGATACGATGCAAAAAAAAGTGAGTGTGTGATTAGAGCAGTATTGCATGGCAGCAACAAGGGGTATATTACCTATTTGATGCAATGTGTTACCTAAATCTGCAAAAAAAAGTGAGTGTGTGATTAGATCAGTATTGCAGGACAGCAACAAGGGGCATTTTGTCTGATATTGAATTGGATTGCTATTGTGCTGTAGCAGGTACCCAAGTGCAGTCGTACTCTTGACAAAGCCCTATGGGAGATTTTTTCACACATACACACTTCAACTTCATTGGCGGGTGGGGGTTGGTAGGTGGAGTAGTAGAAGTGCCTTTTTTTGCCGTTGCGGTAGTTGTTGATGCGGGGATAACTTTACTGCCATCAACATTAACAGCCACATGCTTGCCTTTTTTGTTTAGCGCATAATACGTATCAGCTTTGCCAGGCGTAGTAGAGCAGTAAACAATCATATCTCCATCGGAAAATACAATCTCATCTTGGTTTTGTACTACCGCTTGTGTTTGATTTTTGGAAACGGTGCTGTGTTTTTGGTTTTGGGCAAAGATGCTGTTGGCAAACAACAAACCGAAAACAAATGTGATGATAGTTATTAAGTTTTTCATGGTGTTAGGAATTTTTGGTTTGAAAAAATGTTAAACGAGGATTTGAAGTACCCTAAATTGAGTGTGTGATTTGAGTTGTATTGCAGGACAGCAACAAGGGGTATATTACCTATTTGATGCAATGTGTTACCTAAATCTGCAAAAAAAATTGAGTGTGTGATTGGAGCCGTATTGCAGGACAGCAACAAGGGGTATATTACCTATTTGATGCGATGTGTTACCTAAATCTGCAAAAAAAGTGAGTGTGTGATTGGAGCAGTATTGCAGGACAGCAACAAGGGGTATATTACCTATTTGATGCAATGTGTTACCTAAATCTGCAAAAAAATTGAGTGTGCGATTTGAGCCGTATTGCAGGACAGCAACAAGGGGTATATTACCTATTTGGTGCAATGTGTTACCTAAATCTGCAAAAAAAATTGAGTGTGTGATTTGCTTTATTTTAAACATAAGCTGTTTGTTCCTGTTTTTGAAACAAACAGCTTATGTTTTTCAATAATTTAGGTAGCACTAAAAGCGCAAACAGCAGCAGTACCTAAAAACCAACCTACGCTAAATCCACAGCCAAATACATTGCCCGCCACACAACTTCCGGCGGCAGTACCCGCTACTACGCCTTTAATGCCATTATAATTACCATCAACGCAAGAGCTATACGAGTAAGTTGTTACGTTGGTGTTTGTGGTATTATTTACAAAATTAATTCGTTGGGTTAAACTTTGCTTGTCGTAAGATACCAAAGTAGTTAATTTTTCGGTCAAATCAACCATAACAGCATATTGTTCTTCGTGGTTAATAACACTGTTTATTGTGCCAGTATGCAATAACACTGTTTTGTAGCTTTTAGTATTTTGAGGATTGTAATACACCGCAAAAAAGCTAAGTGTATTTTTGCTGTTTCGCAATACCGATGGCACCTCGTATTTGCCACCAATAATTGGATAAACCAAACAAGCGATATTGGCGTTTTCGTTGATGATAATTTTTTGCACATTTTTTACATCAAGTTGTAGGTTAGCAGCTTCGTGTAATTTGGCGTAGCTCACCAATTGCGGGTCGGTCGGGCGAAGGATGCTGGCTTTCATGCCATTGAAACTGTCTTGGGCATTAGCCATAAAAGAGGTTGTTAAGATAACAACAAGAGCGAAGATGATTTGAAGCGTTTTCATGTTAGATGAAATTTGAGTGTTTGAAAAAAAATTGTTAGCAGATGATTGAAAAGAAAATTGGGTGATTGATGATACGTTTTGCATAGCTGTAAGATTTTTTGAGTTAGCGATTTACACAAACACCATTTTGTTGTGTTTGATGATGCAAAGATACTATTGCAATACCCCCTAGTACAAACTACAAAAACGCTATAATTACTGTCTTAAAAAAGTTTGTTATACAGCTAACTAACTGATTATCAGTTGTTTATAGCCCCAAAGCAAGTCTTAAAATTACTTTAAAAACCTCAAAAATTACTGCTAAATTGCTGCTTTTAGCAAAACATTTACCTTATTTAGTTGTTGATTAACAAGCCACTACATCGAAACATCGAAACATCGAAACATCACCATATCGCTACATCGCCATATCGCCACATCGCCACATCGCCACATCGCCACATCGCCACATCGCCATATCGCCACATCGCCACATCGCCACATCGCCACATCGCCACATCGCCACATCACCATATCGCCACATCGCCACTTCACTCATTCGCCACATCCGAAACATCATCATTTCATGTCTCAATTACGTTATAATCCGCTTTTACGCACCTATACTATGGTGGCTGCCAATAGGCAAAACCGCCCACACATGCCCAAAGATTGGTGTCCGTTTTGCATAGGTAGTGGGCGTGTGCCCGACCAATACGATGTGTTGGTTTACGACAACGACTACCCTGTATTGTCGCCCGACTATGGCACAGCAGGTTTAACAGAACACCCAGCAGCAACACCCTATCATCAAGCCGATGCCTACGGGCATTGCGAGGTTATACTGTACTCATCAGACCATAACGCGTCTTTACATCAGTTATCGGTGGAGCATATCACCAAATTAGTGCATGTATGGAAAACCCGATTTTTACATTATAGGCAAGACGAGCGCGTAAAATACATTTACCCCTTTGAAAACCGCGGCGAAGAGGTAGGCGTAACCATGCCACACCCACATGGGCAATTGTATGCTTATCCGTTTGTGCCGTTAAAAATTAGGACAGAGTTAGACAGTTGCCGACACTATTTTGCCGAGCATCACCGCTGTTTGCTATGCGACATGAACACCACCGAGTTGGAAGACGGGCGTAGAATAATTGCCCAAAACAACCATTTTGTGGCATATCTACCTCATTTTACCGATTATCCGTTTGGGGTATTTGTGGTGGCTAAACAACATATTGGCTCGTTTGCACAATTTGACGATGCCACAGCACAAAGTTTGGCAAAGATGTTGAAAGAGGTGACAGGTGCATTCGATAAAATTTACGACCGCCCTTTTCCGTATATGATGTGCATTCATCAAACACCGGTTAACAGCACCGAGTATGCAGATAGTGCTACGTATTATCATTTTCACATAGAGTTTTACCCACCCCTTCGCGACCGCGATAAGGTAAAATGGTATGCCTCGTCGGAGATGGGTGCGTGGGCTGCTGCCAATGTGGTAGCGGTTGAGCAAACGGCGGTGGTGCTTCGCGATGCCCTAATGCGGTATAGAGCCGAGCAAACTATTGTTTTTGAGCATAAAGGCATGCAATTGCTTGCCTTGCCTTTGTCTTATCTGCAACAATCGGTTGATGAGCCTAATTTGTTGGTGCAACAGTTGGGTTTGCCTGCTCAAAATATCTACAACCCCGAGCATTGGGTAACTATTTTGCGCAACGAAATAATACCCGAAGTAGCCGCAAATCCGCAAATATGGCAATACTATACGCGCTGGTTGGTGATAGATACTGCCCTTGGGGCAATAGTTTGCGATATGTGTTTGCAACACGGCATTGACAAAACAGGTAGCCTTGAGTTTGGATATGGTGTTAATATAGTTTACGAAGGGCAAGGCTATACTACGCGGGCAGTGGCTTGTTTGGTGCAATGGGCAACACAAGATGCCAATATAAAACGCCTTATTGCCGAAACCAACCGCACTAATATAGCCTCGATTAGGGTGTTAGAAAAAAACGGTTTTAGGTGTTATAAGGCAAACGAAAACTCTTTTTGGTGGGAGTTGGTGTTGGATTAGATAGGTGGTGTATGGGTTATAATATTTGGACACAACAGTAGCCATTTGCGGGTGTTTTTTTACAAAAACACTTTTTGTACAGTATTAGTTAAACTATTGCTCAAAAATGCTTATCTTTGCTCAAAATTTAGCACATCATGGACACATTAACAACACCAACAACCTCATTTGCCATTCCGCAATATTTAGTTTATGAAGAAATAAACGGAAAACCTATTTACTATAAAGGTTACGAAGAGGTGTTGGCTCAACAAAAAAAAATGGACGATATTATGGGTTGTGGCACTTTACAGTTTTTGTTAATCGGTACTTTATTAAAGTGGTTATATCGAACCTTGCCCGATAATACCTACCGCATAGCCACTAACGAAGCAGGCTTGCATTTATCGAAAGGCAATAATATAGCAGGCGATATACTCATTTTTGATTGGTTAGCACTTTCAAAAATTGACCATAACACCACCGAATATGCGCAGTTGATGCCGCGTGTAATGATAGAGGTAGATACAAAAGCAGCTGTTGCCGATTTTTATACAGACCCCAATTACTATTTAAAAAAAACAAACTTATTGTTAAGGGCAGGTGTAGAACAGGTAATTTGGATACTAAGCGACTCGCAGATGATATTGGTGGCTACGCTAAACGAGGACTGGAAATTGGTATCTTGGAAACGCTCGGTAACGCTTATCGATGGCTACTCATTTTGCCTAAACGAACTAATCAAAAACGATGAGTTGAATATTGAATTGTCGGAAGATTGATTTACTTGCTAACTCAAT
Source organism: Sphingobacteriales bacterium (assembly GCA_016718845.1). Classification (GTDB taxonomy): domain Bacteria; phylum Bacteroidota; class Bacteroidia; order Chitinophagales; family UBA2359; genus JAEUUX01. The sequence continues at coordinate 19,569 of JADKCK010000039.1, read as the reverse complement.
AGCATTTATGTTTTGCAAAACACCAAATTTATTTTTGGGCGATGAGGTGATGCCGTAAAGCAAAGCTTGGTCTGCATCTGCCCAAAACCCAAAAACAAAACCCCACAAACGGCGTGTTGCTGTTTGTGGGGTTTTTGGTGATAGATGATGAGGTCAAATAGTGTTGTTTAGTAGTTGCTGGAAGCTATCTGTATTGATAACTATTACTTTGGGGAAATCTATTTGCTTCAAAATATTAAAATCGTTGTCGTGACTTACAATAAAATTGGCGTTACAAGCAATAGCACAATCTACAAATTTATTATCATCTTGGTCTTTTAGCAACCCAAACCTGTAATAGCTTGTTACCAACTCAATGTTTGGTAAATTTTCGAGGGTGGCTAAAGTATTTTCGCTTGCCCAATGCCCCATGTGTTGTTCTATAATTTCGGCATATTCGGTTAAAATATCGGTGGTTACGCAAAGGGTATAATCACCGCCAAGTAAACTTTTAAATATCCAATGGTGTTTTGAACGGTCAGAGATGGATACTAAAAGCACGTTGGTATCTAAAACTATCTTTTGCATTATTGCTTGGTTATTTTGCGCATTTTAGTGTTTAGTATTTCGTCTACTTTTTCATCGTTCCAATGTTGTTCGTCCCAAACTTGGTTGGCTTGTTCTATCAGTCTTTGAGCAAAAAAAGCGGCTAAAATTTTTCGTAGTTCTAGCAAATCGTTGTCGGTCAGTTGGTGCGAAAAGGTTTTTAATAGTTCTAGTTGAACGTTGGTTAATGGTTGTTTAATGGCTATGGGCATATTTATTGGATTTAATGGTTATAAAAGTAGCACAAAGTTACAGCATTTTTTGCAAAACACCAAATTTATTTTTGGGCGATGAGGTGATGCCTTAAAGCAAAGGTTTGTCTGCATTATTTGTTGTGCGCTAAAAAAATAAAAAACAACAAGAGACACAGAGAACACAGAGAAATGGGGCTTTATGTTTTTTAGTATCTTTGGTTGCAAACTAAAAAATAGCAAATAAAAAAGCCATAGCATCTGCCCAAAAAAACGCTGTGTTCTCCGTGTCTCCGTTGTAAATTTAAAAACATTTGGTGTAAATCGAGCTTGGTCTGCATCTGCCCAAAACCCAAAAACAAAACCCCACAAACGGCGTGTTGCTGTTTGTGGAGGTCAAAGACTACATTTTATTCGTTTACCTCTTCAAGTACTCTATCAAAAAGGGTTGGTTTTATTCGGAAACCGATTGTTAATAACTGTTCCATTATTGGTTTTATTGCCGTTAAAATACCTTGTTGCTTTGCTTTTATCAAGATGCCTAACAAGCCAACTATTTTTATACCATGGTTTTCTGCCATGTTTCTGCCTTTCAATTCATCTATTAGCAGATAATCGCTATTTATTTCTAGGGCTAAGGCTATAGCTTCGGATTCTCCGTCGTCTAAGTTTTGTTTTAGCTCGGTTATTTTTGTTTGGTTTGTGGCGGGTTGCACAAGTATCCAATTCTGATTGTCTATTAGTTGTTTTTGTGTAGTTATCTCGCACAATTCTTTGTACACTTCTTGTGGGATAATAATTTGTTTAAACAATGCTGCCAATATTGGCAATTGTTGCACTTGTATTAGGTTACTTAGGGCAGATGTGTCACTAACAACAATCATCACAATAGGTTTAGGTTTTTTAAGTCTTTTTCGAGGTCTTCTACGTCAAAATGCAGGTAAATATTGCGTTTAGCTAATTCTTTTTGAAAAGAAATTAAATCGAGTTTAGCTATTTTTTTGGCTTGCCCTATAGACAAGATTTGTTTGTTGTATAGGTAAGCTGCAAAATCGATGAGTAATTCATCGGGGGTAATTTGGGCATCTGTTAATACATTATCAGGGATAGTAATGGTCATCGGTTTAGGTTTTAATGATTGTGAGTTGATAACTGCTATCAGGTTTTTTACGAACCACAAAGTTACACTATTTTTTGCAAAGTGCCAAATTTATTTTTGGGCGATGAGGTGGGGTGTTATAAAATGGTTAAACCTGCAACATTTTGAAAATGTTTGTCTAATTTGTGTCTAGGGCTATTTTTCGCATTTTACCACTCGCCCTCAATTTTATTAAATTCCAAGTCAATACAAGTGCTTATTTCGGCGGCTTCTTGGTTGTTAATAGTGCCTAAAAATTGTAGCACAGCCAATGTGTTACTTTTTTGTTGTTCATTTGCTTTTTTTAATGAGCTAACATAGCCGTACAATTGATTTAGCACAACGGGGTCGGTTAGGCTTTGTATGTCGTGGAGTATTTGTTGTTGTAATAGCATTTTAGTTGTTTTGGGTAAAAGTAGATTGTTAAATTGCCGATTAAAGGTTGCTCCAGCGTAAAAGTAGCACAAAGTTACAGCATTTTTTGCAAAACACCAAATTTATTTTTGGGCGATGAGGTGATAGCTTGGTCTGCATTATTTGTTGTGCGCTAAAAAAATAAAAAATAACAAGAGACACAGAGAACACAGAGAAATGGGGCTTTATGTTTTTTAGTATCTCTGGTTGCAAACTAAAAAATAGCAAATAAAAAAGCCATAGCATCTGCCCCAAAAAAAACTCTGTGTTCTACGTGTCTCCGTTGTAAATTTAAAAACATTTGGTGTAAATCGAGCTTGGTCTGCATCTGCCCAAAACCCAAAAACAAAACCCCACAAACGGCGTATTGCTGTTTGTGGGGTTTTTGGTGATGTAAGCTAGATGCGGTTTTAGGCTTCGTTGTTTGTTGGTGTGCTTGTGTTTAGGGTAAGGTTGTCGGGTAGGTTTTTCTTTTTGCTAAATCTTTCGCCTAGTGTGTAGCGTATTAGGTACATGGCTGGTACTACAACTAGGGTTAAGAAGGTAGCAAAGGTAAGCCCAAAGATGATTGTCCATGATAATGGACCCCAGAACACTACGCTGTCGCCGCCCAAGAAAAACTGCGGGTCGAGGTCGGTAAAAAGGGTAACAAAGTTGATGTTCATACCCAAAGCCAAAGGTATTAAACCTAAGGTTGTTGCCGATGCAGTTAGTAAAACAGGTTTGATACGGGTTCTGCCTGCATGTACTACGGCATCGAAAACCGAGTAACCTTGTTCGCGTAGTACGTCGGCAAATTCTACAATTAATATCCCATTTTTAACCACAATACCTGCCAATCCTACAATACCAATACCTACCATTACAATAGATATTTTGAACTGAAAGAAAGCAAAACCCAATAATACGCCAATGATACTAAACACAATTTCGGATAAGATGATAACGGTTTTACTAACCGAGTTAAATTGTGTGATAAGTATCAAAAAGATTAAACCTAACGAAATTAACAAAGCTCGACCCAAAAATGCCGATGTTTCGGCTTGTTCTTCTTGTTCGCCTGTTAGGTCAACCTCTATGCCGCGTGGCAGGTTGTATTGGGCTACGGCGGCTTTTATTTGTTCGTTTATTTCGGTGGCGTTGTAGCCACTTAATACGTTAGAGGCAAGTGTGATAACCCGTTTTAAGTTTTTGCGTTTGATACCACCATAGGTATTAGTATATTGTACATCGGCAACAGCAGATAGGGGTATAGATTTCATCTGTCCCATTTCGTTGCGGAAGGTTAGCTTGGTATTTAGTAGGGCATCAACGCTATTACGTTGGTCAAATTGGTAGCGCAGTTGGATAGGAAATTCGTCTTCGTTGTCCTTAAATTTTGATACTTCTTTGCCAAAAACAGCTGTACGTAATTCGCCACCAATAAAGGCAGTAGCTACGCCCTCGCGGTTGGCTTTTTCGCGGTTTACGTTTACGATAATTTCGGGGTTGTTGTTCACAAAGTCCGATTTTAGCTCTTCGATACCCGGTATTTGGAGGGAGTCTTGCAGATAATATTTTAGTTTGCCTGCCATAGCTATTAGTTCGTCTATGTTTTCGCCGCTTACCTCTATGTTAATAGGTGCGCCTGTTGGTGGGCCGCCTTGCTCTTGGGCAACGGTTACTTGCACGCCGGGTAGGTTGCTTACTTCGGTTCGTATTTTGTCCAAATATTCGCGGGTCGATTTACCACCTCGTTCGGCAAATTTCACAAAAGCTACGGTAACTTTACCTTTGTTTGGGGCGGTACTTCGGTCGCCGCCATTGGGGTCAACGGCTCCAACGGCTACATTACTGCCAATAGATTCAACGATAGGATTGTTTTTACCCACTACTTTTTCTACCTTTTGCTCTACCATTGCTGTGATAGAGTCGGTGTGTGCAGTGTTTGTACCAACGGGCAGGGTTAGATAGGCATAGATAAAGTTAGGGTCGCCTTGCGGGAAAAACTCAACGGCAGGTGGGCGTTGTCCTATCATAAATATCGAAAAGAACAACAATACAATGGTAAATGCCAATACCAAATAAGGTTTTACGCCGCGCATCAAAAATGTTAATACACTTTCGTAGGCATCCATTAGTTTGGGTAACAAGCCGTACTCAAAGCCATGTAATAGGCGTTTGATAAACAGTTTGTAGGCAATAAACATAATAAGGGCAAAAGCGGCAAAGTTGCCATAGCCTTTGGGCATTGCGATATAGGCAATTAGCGTAAAAAATGCCATTATACCTACGGTTATTGCGTTTTTGATTAAGGTATCGCGTTTTTCTTTGGCGCTTGGGTTTTTGTTTTCGATGCTCATAAACGTAACCGCAAAAACGGGGTTGATGATAAACGCCACAATAAGCGATGCAACAAGCGTGATGATAAGGGTAATGGGCAGATAAAACATAAACTTACCTACAATACCTTGCCAAAATGCCAAGGGTACAAAGGGTGCTAAAGTGGTTAGTGTGCCTGCAAAAACGGGTACAAATATCTCGCCGGCTGCTTTTTTAGCTGCTTCGCCAACGGGTACTTTGCCATTGTCGAAAATGCGGTAGGTGTTTTCTATCACCACAATAGCATCATCTACCACAATACCCAATGCAAACAAAAGAGCAAACAATACAATCATGTTTAGTTCAAAACCAATCCAAGGCATTAGCATAAAAGCCATAAAGGTAGATAAAGGAACCGATAAAGCCACAAAAAACGCATTGGTTACGCCCATAAAAAACATCAACACAATGGTTACTAAAATAAACCCAATGATGATAGAGTTGATTAGGTCGTTTAGGGTGGTGCGGGTTTGCTCCGATTGGTCGGCGGTAATATCTACTTTTAGGTCTTTGGGTAGTTTTTCAACTTCCATGTTTTCGATTAGCGCGTGTATTTTGTCCGATGCGTTAATCAGGTTTTCGCCGCTGCGTTTAATTACGTTTAGCGTAATTACGTTTTTGCCATTGTATCGGGCGTAGCTTTCGCGCTCTTTAAAAGAGTCTTTTACATCGGCTACATCTTTTAGGTAAACAGGCAAACCCGACGAGTTTTTGATGGCAATGTTTTGCAACTGCATGGGGTTGGTAAAGGTGCCTTTTACGCGCAAAGCTCGTTTCATGTTGCCCACATCAACGGCTCCGCCCGATATGGTCATGTTTTCGTAGGCAATAGCGCGTTCAATATCGCCAAAGGTAAGGTTAGCGGCTTGCATTTTGTACATATCCACATTTACCTGAATTTCGCGGTCAAGAGCGCCTACCATATCGGCTCGGGTAATTTCTTTGAGTTGTTCTACCTCGTCTTGTATGGCTTCGGCATAAGTTTTCAGGCGGTTTAGGTCGTAGTCGCCCGATATGTTGATATTCATGATGGGTATCTCCGAAAAATCAACCTCTATCACATTGGGGTCGGCGGGCAGGTCTTTGGGCAAATCCTGACGGGCTTTATCCACTGCATCTTTTACGCGCTGTTTGGCAACAGGCACATCAACATCGGTGTTAAACTCCACCACTACATTGGCAAAATCTTGGATAGAATTGCTGGTGATTTTTTTAACACCCGGTATCGATTTACATTGTTTTTCGATGGGGCGCGTTACCAAGTTTTCCATGTCGGCAGGCGATGTACCCGGGTAGATGGTGCTAACATAAATGGTTGGAATAACAATATCGGGGAAATTTGTTTTGGGTAAGCTAAAGTATAAGCTAATGCCAAACAAAGTGATAAGAATGGTAATGAAATAAATACTTGTCTTGTTGTCGATAGACCAACTGGTAGGTCCAAATTCTTTATGTTGATGACTCATGTTGCTTAATGTATGACGGATTTTTGTGAAATAGTTGTGTTTAGAAGCAATATTTAGTCACATTTAGCACAAAATTTGCTTTTTTTTGTGTAATTTTGTGCTACAATTTCGTTTATATTGGCACTATTAAAAAAATGTATCATGCTAAAATTGGCTTCACAACCATTATCTAATTTACAGTTAGAGTTATTGCATCTATACGAAACGGGCATTTCGGATAAACATTTGTTAGAATTAAAAGAAGTAATAGCTAAATTTCTGTTCGAAAAAGCTTTTGACCAAGCAGATGAAATTTGGGAAGAAAAAGGCTATAATTCGGATACTATTCAAGATTGGCTAAATAAAGATTAACTATGTTAAAAGTCGTTTTAGATACGAACATTATTTTAAGTAGTGTTTCGCGAAAGTTGCCTTGTTGTTTGTGAGACACAAACAACGGCATAAGATAACCTAAAGCCGAAAGCCCTAAAAAGTAACTACTTGCCCAGGTGCTATATCTTGGTAGCCTGTGGTGATAAGCATATCGCCCGAGCGTAAACCTTTTTTAACCTCTATGCGGTCGCCGTTGGTTAAACCTGTTTCGATGATTTGTTTGCGAACCACTTTTTTACCTGCTTGCTCATCGGCAACAAACACGTATTGTCCTTCCTCGGAGTTTTGCACGGTGTTAAGTGGTATTACAATGGCATTAGCTACCGAGTAATCGTTTATTTTTATCATCGCAATCATATTAGGTTTAACACCCGTAGTAGCCGGAATGCGCATCTCGATGCTAAACGTGCGACCAATATTGTTGATAAGGGTGCTAATATTAGTGATTTTAGCGCTTAGGCTTTTGTTCAAATCCGGAAAAAACAAGGACACATTGTCGCCTTTTTTGATTTTGTTGACGTATGTTTCTGCCACATCTGCCTGCACTTTTAGGTTGCCCAAGCTAATAATACGAAACGGCGGAATGGGCGAACCTACGCCTGCCCCTTCGCCCACTTTAACGTTTACCTCTTCGAGGGTGCCGCTAATGGGTGCGTATATATTGTACAACTCGGCTTGTTGGCGTAAAGTAGCCGTTTTGCGTTCTAATGCATCTTTGTTGGCTTTGGCTTGCAAATATTGTACTTCGGTACCAATCTTTTGGTCCCACAACGATTTTTGCTTTTGATACAAAATATTAGCCAAATCGATTTGCGTTTGCAATTCGGCAACACTTTGGTTAAACACATCGCTGTTAAGGGTAGCCAAAAGTTGCCCTTTTTTTACGTTTTGCCCTTCGGCAACCAACACCTGCGACACAATGCCGGGTTGTTGTGGGCTAACAGCTACGTTGTCGGTGGCATCGGCTTTGCCTTGCACCTCTAATACGTGCGTAAAAGTTTCGGCTTTTAGAGGTATTGCCTCAACAGCTGTTTCTTTTACCGCCCGGGTATTGGCAGCACCACCACTTGTTTTTTCAAGCTCTTTGATGCGGTCGTTGATTTGTTTTTGCTGCTCTTTAAGCGCCGTTAAGTCGTTGTTTGTGTCGGGGGTACCCTGGCAAGCTGCTAAAAATACCACCGAAAACAACAAAGGATATAGTAATTTCATAACGAAATGGATTGACAATAAATAAAATGAAGAGATTTAGAAAATTTGGTGTATCTTTGTACCTAAATAATAATGCTATGACCACACAAACAGTAAAATTAAATCCGACAGAACGTTTGTCGAGTGTTCAGCGAAAAAAAATTACCATTCAAAGCCTTTTAAACTGGAATAGTTGCCACGACACAAAATACGAGTACAATAAAGGCGAAATTATTAAAAAAGATGCGATAAAACAAACCGAGTTGCATATCTTAAGAAACCTAAACAAGCAATTTAGGTTAACCGATGCCTATCAAAATGGCGGTATGCTGGTGGCAGAGGTAAACTGTGTTCTGTCGGCACAAATTATGCGTATCCCCGACATTGCTTTTTTCACCGAACAACAAATTAACGATGCTGCAAAAGGCACACAGGTAATACCTACTTTTGTAGTCGAAATTATCTCGAAAACAGACAATGTGGTCAACACCGAAAACAAAAAAAACGAATACTTTGCCGCAGGTGTTTTGGTAGTGTGGCATATTTTTCCCGATGCAAAGTGTGTCTATTGTTACACATCGCCCGAAACAGTAAGTATTGTAAGCAACGAAAAAATCTGCTCGGCAGAGGCAGCCATAAAAGGCTTATCATTGAGTACTCAAGCGCTTTTTGCTATTTAATGGTTGCTGTTGGCTACAGGCTGCAAGCCTCAGGAAGTACGATGTAGAATGCTCTTAATGCACATAGCCGAAGACGGATAGCTGGCAGCAGAGGCGTAAAAAACTAATTTCCCAATGCTTTTTGCAGTGCTTGTTGTGCTTTTAGCAAATCGTAAAGGGCGTTGATGTATAGGTTTTGATTTTCGAACAATTTTTGCTCGGCATCGGTTAGCTCAAAGCTCGACCCGATGCCGGCTTTGTATTTTATGGTAATGGTGTTGTAAATTTTTTGTGCCAAATCAATGGCTTCTTGCTGCGACTGTAGTCTGTCCCATGCATTTTGATAGCCAATTTTTGCTTGAGCAATCTCTAATTCAATGGCGCGTTGTTGAAGGCTACGCCCATTTTGTATTTTTAAACCATTTACATAACGTTGCTCTAATTGGTATTTTTTGCTTTGTCCGTCAAAAATGGGTATGTTTACATTAAAACCTACCAAAGAAGTAGGTATCCACGGGTCTTTTTTAAAAATGTTGAGGTCGTTGGCTTGAAAAGTAGTTTTAGCCGAGAAAAATCCAGCTACGGTAGGATAATATTGTTGCTTAATTTGTTTGATATCTAGCTCGTTTAAGCCCATAGCCACATCAAGGCGTTTAAATTCTAGGCGGTTGTAGCTGTTTAGGCTTGCCAAATCGAGCGGTTTTTTTACGTCTACAAAATCGCTAATTTTTTGCGTTAGCTTAATGGGCTGCTCTAAATCGGCACTAATAAGCATTTTTAGGATATTGTGTGCATAATCGGCTTGGCGATAAAATGTTTGTAGCTGTGTATTTAAGTTTTTGAGTGCTAATTTAAGCCTATCTACATCAAGCTCTTCGATAAAACCCGCTTTTTGGATAATTTGTGTTTCGTTAAGCAACTTTTCGAGAACGCTAATATTGTTTTTAAACGCCTTGATGTTTTCTTGTATTGCCAATCCACCAAAGTAGGCTTCGGTTATATTGTCGCGCAGTTGTTTTTCGGTCAGTTCTACCTCAACGGTAGCTTGTTCGGTTAGCTTACGCGATGCTTCGAGGGCAACAAAATACTGCCCGCTAAAAATAAGTTGTCCCACCTCGATACCTGCCGACAGATTATTTTTTGTGCCAAAGGTAAGTTTGGTAAATTCGCCTTCGGGGCCGCCAAAAGCCGATGCTGGCACCAACGATGCGGGCAATTTTAAAAAATACTGATAGCCCAACGACCCGTTTATTTGTGGCAAGCCCGCCGAGCGGTATTGTTTGTACAAATGGCGGGTGTTTGTTACATCTAATTGGTTATTTTTGATACCCAAATCGCGTTGCAAACCATAATCAATGGCTTCTTTAAGTGTTAGCTTTAGAGTATCCGAAGAAGCGTTTGGCATATTGTTTTGAGCAGAGCAAAAGCTATTTATCTGCCCAAAAATAAAAACTGCCCAAACAAGGTGTTGCTTATACGAGTGGGGCAACAACCATTTAAAAATACTTAGCATATTGTTCTTGTTTTATTTTTTCGATGTTTTCGATGCAATAAGCCAAACCGCTTGGGGTACTAATGGCATGGAGATGATAGGTAATAAGCTCAAAAAAAATGTTTAGCGGAGCATAGTTACCCTTAGTAAGGTTGGGGTCAATGATGTTTTCGATTAGCGAAAGGTAAAAATGCATCACCAAATCGGGTTTTAGGTTGTTGCGATACATGCCTTGCTCTATGCCTTTGTGTAGATTATTTAAAATACTACTGCCAATAAATTGGGTGCGATGCTGCTCAAACAAAGTCCAACAGTCGGGGTAGTATTTTTTAATTTCGTAGGCGGTAATGGGGTTTATACTGCTTAGTTGTCGGCTAACATGCACGGCAATATCGAGCATCTCGTCGATAGCGTTTCCATTTTCGGTAAAAATTTGGTTAGTTGCACTGCACTCTTGCTCAAAGTGCATGTTCATGGTTTTGTACAATAACTCGGCTTTATTGTCGATGTGTTGATACAAGGTTTTTTTCGATATACCCATTTCGCGGGCTATATCGTCCATGCTTACGTTTCTAATACCATATTTAGTAAACAATGTAAAGGCAGTTGTTAATATTTTCACACGGGTTTCGTCCATTAGTGCATAGTATTTAATGTTTAGATTTAGTATTTGGAGTTTTGCAGCCGCAAAGGTACAAATAGTAAACTTAGGAAACGCAAGCTTTGTTTAAAGTTTCCAAAGTTTTTTTAGTTCTTTGCGTTTTTATGACATAATACAGACAAATGGGGTGTTAAAATCCCCATTTTAGCCTTTTTTAGGTAGCGTTTAAACGCTGTCTGATAATACTATCCATCATTTTTGTTGTAGTACCATTTATCACCCAGAACAATCTATTACTCAACAAACGAATAAACGCCATCATTATCTTAGACGGCATTACCTTAGATTTTTTGTTTAAATTTAGGTTTTAAATTAATGAGTAAAAAATAATTACAATTTTTTTATTTATATTTTATCAAAAACAAAAAAAGCGATTTGCTAAACCATAGTGGTTTGGCAAATCGCTTTTTTTTGTAGTAGTAAATGCTTATTCTTTTAGCAATTTAAGGGCATGAAAATGTTGTATTTCGCCCTCAATATCTACCAAGTAAATGCCTTTTTCTAAACAAAGCTCGTTGAGGTTAAGGCTAATTTGGGTGTCGTTTGGGGCAATATGTATGGTTTTTTGGGCGGCTAATTGCCCCATTTGGGTATAAAAATTAAGCACGGCATCTTGCTCTTGTAGTGGTTTGTTAAAACTAATCAATACATGGCTTTGTGCAGGGTTAGGTTGCAGTTTTACCACATCGGGCAATAAATTAGCATTTGTTTGGTGTTGCTGGGTTGTGGTTGCCATTTTTGCTCCACTGTTTGTGGGTTGCCACTGTAGGTTGATAAGCTGTTTTTGCCACTGATTACCATTGAAACTTAGCGTACAACTTGGGCAATTGGCTACTTGTACGTTACTAAAACTGGCATTGGCGGTTATAGCAAAACTAAGGGCATATCGACGTAGGTTTTGGGGTATGTTACTTAGGTCAAGGCTTATGGTTAGTTGGTTGCCCACCAACGACGATGAAATAATACTGGCTTCGCGCACCCTTAAATACTCTTGTACCTCTTGCAACGAAGCTGCCCATACGCGGTCGCTGCCGTTTTTGCCATATTGGTTGGCAATATGCTGCATATAACTTTTAAAGGTCGAAAACTGAATGTTGCTGGTTACTGGGCTAGTTAGGCTACAACCATGTGTAAAATCTGCCCACCAGTATTTTGTGCCGTTTATGCTATTGTTAGCCACATCGGTAATGCGGTTTATTGCCACCATATACTCGTCGCTAATTAGTTCGCGGGTCATCAATAGGTTGTTCATATCTACCGCCCCCGATACATTAAACCCGTATTGGTAGTTGTTTTGCCAAAACTGACTATATACTGCTTTCATGCCATTGTTAAAGGCATAAGGGTAGTAGTTGCTATCGCCCGAGGGTACTACAAACTGGGTCATTTCTATGGCATTAGCGGTATTGTTGCGCACCCAATTTACGTTTTCGGTTACTTGATAGTTGTATTGTTCGGGTGTTAGGTTGTATGCCCCATGCGACCACGAGTGGTTTAGTACGTCCCAACCTGCTGCATACATTTCGTCTAACTCGCTCCAAAGCATATTGTTTGCCGAGTTGCCAGTATGGTTATCCTCGCCCAATACATTTACACTGTTCCATGCCGATGCTGCTGTAAATACTTTGTCGTTGCCGCAACCGTCGGTGTATTTTAGTGGTGGATAATAAACGTTTGTCCCGTTTTCGTTAATAGTTCCGCCATTTAATAGTTTAAAGGCGGTGGTGTAGGCATCTTTTAAGCCATCGTCGAGGGTTAAGCTGTACGCAAAATCTTTGTTGTAACGCAAACGAGCTTTTTGCACACTCCAAGTAGTGGGTGTTGTGGTAAAGGTGGCGGTTATGGTTACTGTATTAGATATGGGTACAGGTAAAACACTAATATTTATGGGCGATGAAGTAACCGTTAATGTGCCATTGTATACTGTAACGGCTGTTAAGGTGTGGTTACCTTGTGGGGCGTTAGTCCATGTATAACTATACGGAGCCGAGGTGTCGGAACCTAAAAAAGTGTTATCGTCATAAAAATCTACTCGGTTAATACTTATATTGTTAGTTGCTGCGGGTACAAAGGTGGCAGGGATAGCAGAACTTTCGCCAGCATTGGTCGAAATGTTGGGGTTTGTGTCGCCAAACCAAACAAAAGGGTTGGTTCCGCCTGTAAATTTAATTTCACGGATGCCCAAATGAAAATTGCCTGCATTATTACTCGATGGAAACTCGATATACGAAATTGAAGAGAAGTTGAAGTTTGCAAAAGCGCTCAACGGGATAGTTATTTTTTTCCAGCCATTGCCCATGCTTTGCCCTGCTGCCCAGTAAGTAGCTAAGTTTAAGATGGTAGTGGTGTTGCCTTGCGGATAAAGGCGTATCAGTGACCAGTTGGCGTTATTGTCAAAATCTTTTAAAGTTATTTCTAGGGTGTTGTTACCGCTTGCTATTGGGTTTTGCATCGGCGACCATAAACTGCTAGCGTTATAGCCAATTTTTAGTTTCACCCAGCCCGTTTGTGTATTGTCTACATCTAAGTAAGCCGCTGTTGTAGTGCTTGTCACCTGAGCCGTTATTGGTATTGCATCGCCCACAAAAAAACTAGCATTAGCGGTAGGTTGAGTAATAACTACGCTAGGTGGTATTATTTGGTTTTGATTAACGGTAATAGTTGCGGTGTTTGATGTGCCTTCTTGCAAGTTGTTGTTAATGGCAATAGCTTTTAGGTTGTAGCTACCTGCTGCCACGTTTGCCCAATTAAACTCGTAGGGCTGGTCTTCGCCAATTTGTGGTTCCGTTGTAAAAATCTACGCGTTGTATGGTGGGGGTGTTAGGGGGGGTTGCTGGGAGCTCGTGGGCAGGGGGGAAGGTGCTGTGTTGCTGGGCATGTTGGCTGCGGTGGTGGGTTGGGGTAACGGTAATAGTTGTAGTGTTTGATGTGCCTTCTTGCAAGTTGTTGTTAATGGCAATAGCTTTTAGGTTGTAGCTACCTGCTGCCACGTTTGCCCAATTAAACTCGTAGGGAGTAGTTAGGTCTTCGCCAATTTTTGTGGTTCCGTTGTAAAAATCTACGCGTTGTATGGTGGTGCCGCTGCTTGGTGTGGCGGTGGCTGTTAGGTTAATGTTTGCTGGTGCAATAAAGGTGCTGTTGTTGCTGGGCGATGTTAGGCTTGCCGTAGGTGGTGTGGTTGAGTTAACGGTAATAGTTGCGGTGTTTGATGTGCCTTGTCGGTTGTTGCTATCGGTTACTCGTGCAGTTAGGTTGTAGCTACCCACTAATAAACTAGATGTGGTGTATGAATAAGGAACGCTTGTATCTTCGCCCACTTTATTAGCATCAACAAAAAACTCTACTTTTTGCACCGATGTACCATTATAAGTACTTGGCACCGTTTGTATGGTGATGTTGGCGGGTGTTGTAAAAGCGGCATTGTTGCTAGGCGATGTAACAATAATAGTAGGGTTATTATTAACCGTAATATTTATAGCCGTAGATGTACTTATACTTCCGTTGCTATCGGTTGCTTTTGCGCTTAGGGTGCTTATGCCGTCTGGTGGGCTGTTCCAAAGGTAGGTATAGGGCGATGTGGTATCTTCGCCCAATTTAGTGGTTCCGCTAAAAAACTCAACTTTGGTAAGTGTTGCCCCAGATGCAGCACTTGCTGTTGCTGTTAGGTTAATGTTAGGTACACCTGTAAAAATACTACCATTGGTAGGTTGTGTTAAGCTAACCGAGGGCGGGATTGGCGCATTAACCGTAATCATCCGAGTTTCGGATATGGTTGAGGTGCTGTTGTTGGCATAAGCAATAGCCAATACAGTATAAGTACCTTGTGAGGCATTAGCCCAAGTAAAGCTATAGGGCGATGAGGTATCTTGCCCTAAAAGTACGCTATTGGCATAAAATTTTACCCGCTGAATACTAGAGTTTGTGCCTGCTGTGGCAATTGCCGACACCACAATGCTACTGCCCGCCGCAAAGATGGCATTGTTGTTTGGAGCCGTAAGACTGATCGTTGGCGGTACTGGCGGGCTAACGCTAATATTGCGTGGTGCCGAAGTTGCCTGAGCACCCGTTGTACTGGTAACTTTGGCTGTTAGCACATAGCTACCATTGGCTACGCTTGCCCAATAAAATAAGTAGGGCGATGTGCTATCTTGTCCAATTTTTGTGCCGTTGGCATAAAACTCTACTTTTTGTACAGTTACACCAGCGGGTACAGTAGTAGTAGCGGTTAGCAATACAGTGGCAGGCGCTACATAAGTTGCCCCATTAACAGGAGCCGATAAGGCGCACGAAAGTGTTTGAGCAGCCGAGTTAATGGGTATTAGCAAGCCCAAAAAAATACACCACAAAACGTTAAATGTAGTGTCGTGTAATAAGTGTAGGGTGTTTTTCATAATCCGTAAATGTGAAAGGGTGGTGATTTCGCGGTACAAAATTAGTCATAAAATTGTCATTTATCACCAAGAGTTACCCCTAACCGCTTTAACTTGATTATCTTCGCTACTTTTTGCGTGCTAGCTTATTTGCATAAAAAAACAAACGCCAACAAGGTGTTAAACCCCTGTTGGCATTTGTTTTTGGTTAGATATAGATAGCTGTTAAGCATTCATAGCTGCCTCAATTTCTGCTATTGTTGTCGGGAAGCCGTCCATTAGGTCTATATTTTTACCCTCGGCGGTTACCACAATATCGTTTTCTATGCGTATGCCAATGCCTTCTTCGGGTATATAGATGCCCGGCTCGCAGGTAAACACCATACCTGCTTGTATGGGTTTGTAGGCTAAACCAACATCATGTACATCTAAGCCTAAAAAGTGCGAAGTGCCGTGCATAAAATATTTTTTGTAAGCGGGCCAATCGGGGTTTTGTTTGTCTATATCATCTTGTGTAATTAGGTTTAGCCCAAGCAATTCGGTTTCCATTATTTTACCTACTTGTTTGTGGTATTCATCAATCAAAACACCTGGTTTTAGTAGTTCTTTGGCGGTGTTCATTACGCGCAAAACGGCATTGTACACATCGGCTTGGCGTGCCGAGAAACGACCACTTACTGGAATAGTGCGCGTCAAATCGGCGGCATAGTTGCCATATTCGGCGCCAAAATCCATCAACAATAAATCGCCATCGTTGCAAACTTGGTTGTTGGCGGTGTAGTGCAGCACACAAGCATTTTTGCCCGATGCAATAATAGAGCCATAAGCTACACCTGTGGCGCGGTTACGGATAAACTGGTGTATTATTTCGGCTTCTACTTCGTACTCGGTTACGCCCGGTGTTACAAACTCCAACACCCTGTCAAAGGCTTTGCGGGTAATGGCAATAGCTTGTTTAAGTAGTTCAATTTCGGCTTCCGATTTTACGGAGCGCAATTGGTGCATGAGCGGAGCCAAACGTTTGAAGGTATGCAATGGATAGCGGTTGCGCATTTCGGCGGCAAAACGGGCATCGTGGTCGGGTACGTTGGTGCGCATACGGGCATGCTCGTTGGTGTTTAGGTAACACGCATCTGCCATATACATAAGTGTGGGTAAATGAGCAGGCAATTGGTCGCTCCAAAATATTTTGGTAATGCCCGATGCCTGTTTAGCCTCGTCTTTGGTGTATTTATGCCCTTCCCAAACAGCAATATGGTCGTTTGTTTCTCTGATAAACAACACCTCTCTAAATTCTTCTTTGGGGCAATCGGGGTATAAAACCAAAACAGTTTCTTCTTGGTCGATGCCTGTTAGGTAAAACAAATCGGAGCTTTGACGGAACGGATGCGTTCCGTCGGCACTGCGCGGGCATTCATCGTTAGAGGTTACTACGGCAATGCTATTGGGTGCTAAGGCGGCTGCCAAACGTCGGCGATTTTCGACAAACAAGGCGTTGTCGATGGCGGTATACTTTTTGAGCATGAAAAAGATTTTTGATACTTGTTTGAACTAAAATTTTGTTGAAAGACTAAACCGGTTGCTACACTAATCTTTTTTGGGCTTCGCTATGGGCTATTAGTTTATCTAATCGGTTTATTTGGGTGGTTTCTTGTTTGGCAGCCATTACCCAATGTGTCAAGGTTTTTTGGTATGATGGGGCTTGGTTGATAAAAAAAGCCCACGCTATTGGGTTGTTTTTAAACCTTTGCTCTAAATGCTCGGTAAATGCTTGGGCTTCGTTTTCAAAGCTGTAAATCCTCGATTTTTCTTCTTTTCGCAGATTAAAAATTTCTAAACCTTTCGGATACATCAAACCTTGTTTGCTTAGTTCTTCTATTTTTTTGATGTTTATGTCACTCCATATACTGTTGGGTTTTCGGGGTGTAAAACGTATCGAGTAACTTTCGTGGTCAATAGATTTGCGGACGCTATCTATCCACCCAAAACAAAGTGCTTGGTCAACCGATTGCGACCAAGTTAGGCTGGGTTTATGGCTACTTACTTTGTAAAAACCAACAATTAACTCGCTGGCTGTTTCGTGGTTTTGCTGTAGCCAATCTCTAAATGCCAATTGATTTTCAAAAAATACAGGCATAGCGTTTTAATAGTACAAAGATAATTGATGTGATTGAAACAAAAAATTGACTCAATCAATTAAAGCGCCCAAAAGTAGGTAAAATTTGCGAATTGGAGGTAATATTTTGCAAAGAATAAAAAATGGGGTATATTTGCGGTTTATTTAGGCTGCTGGTTGGCTATTGGCTGTCGGCAGGCTATCGGTTGCGGGCTTATTGGTACAGGTGCGGCAGTGCTACGTCTATATATCACCACATTATAATATCCCACAACATCACCACATCGCATAAAGACGTAGCAGTGCTACGTCTCTACATACCCAACATCACCATTTCACCAATACCATCACCACATCTCAACATCGCCACTTCACCACATCTCAACATCACCATTTCACCATTTCACTCCTTCACCATTTCACCCTTTACCCATGATAACCGAAGCTTTTTTGCAATATATATGGCGTTTGCGCCGTTTTGATGCCCAAAACTTAATAACCACCAACACCCACGAAACAGTAGAAATACTACAAACGGGCGAGTTAAACAAACAGTCGGGTCCCGATTTTTTAATGCCGTATACGTATTGGCGATACCGTTTGGGCAGGAAATGTAGAGGTACACATCAAAACATCGGATTGGTTAAAACACCAACATCAGCACGACAAAGCCTACCAAAACATTATTTTGCACGTGGTATACGAGGTAGATGTGCCACTATTGCGTGCCGATGGCTCGGTTTTACCTGTTGTGGAGTTGCAAAATCGCATTTCGCCTGTTTTGTACCGCAATTATCAGCAACTACAATACACCGAAGCTTGGGTGCCTTGTGCCAAACTCATCAAGAATATTGATTCGTTTGTGCTAACTAACTGGCTCGACCGCGTTTTGGTAGAACGATTAGAACAAAAAACCGAGCCGCTGCTGCAAACCCTACAGCAAAACAATTATGGCTGGGAAGAAACTTGCTATCAAGCGAATTGCCGAGCATTTCAGCACTTAACATCAATGCACAACCCTTCGAGATATTGCACGCTCGTTGCCTTTGGCAATATTGGGCAAACACAAAGACCAACTGTTGCAGTTAGAGGCAATGTTGTTTGGACAAGCGGGTTTGCTCGACAAAACTTTCGACGAACCGTATCCCCAAAACTAAGACAGAGGTATCAGTTTTTGCAAGCCAAATTTGGATTAAAACCTTTGTTGGCTCACTCGTGGAAAACAGGCGGTTTGCGTCCACCTAATTTTCCTACTGTTCGTATTGCCCAATTTGCGGCACTTATTCATCAATCATCTCGCCTTGTTTTCTAAAATTTTAACCGCTCAAACACCCAACGATTATCGCCAACTGTTTAAAACCCACCCATCCGACTATTGGCTTACCCATTATGTTTTTGACAAATCCTCGAAACCTGCCGCTAAAACATTAGGTGCTAACAGCATTGACGGTTTGATTAACCATCCCATTGTGCCGCTTTGTTTGTGTACGAAAGCCGAGCGCCGCACGAGTTTCCGGACAAAAGCCCTTGGATGCTACGTTGGCTGCCGCCAAAAACAGTATTGTTGATGAATGGAAGGCTATTTTAGGTACTTACCCCATAAAAACTGCCGCCGATACCCAAGCCCTCTTGCAACTTAAACACCAGTATTGCAACGAAAAACGCTGCTTATTGTGTATGGTAGGCAATAAAATAATGGAAGGAAAATAAATAGGAAATGATTGTTGTTTGTGAGATACAAACAACGGCAGGAGGGTAATTTTTGTGTCAATTTAACCCCATATCTTATTAACTCTCTTCGAGTTTTTGTGTTTTTATAATCTATAATTTACAATTTATAATTTGTATCGTGTCTGCTTTTAAATTTAAGCAATTTACTATCGAGCAAGATAAATGTGCCATGAAGGTAGGAACCGATTCTCTTACTGTCGTAAAGCTGGGCAGACTGCTTAGCCATGCCACTCGTGTTTTGGATATTGGTACAGGTACGGGCGTATTGGCGTTGATGTTGGCTCGGCATTAGCTACATGCACACATTGATGCTATTGAGATAGATACGCCGCCGCCGAACGAAAGCTCGCCAAAATGCGGCACATAGTCCGTGGCACAACCAGTGGCGTATATATGCGGCGTCGTTGCCAACAGTTTGCAACAACAAACACAGAGCTATTTGAGATTTGATTGACAGAGCAATCCGCCTTTTTCATCAATCGTTAAAACACCCGACCTCCAAACGCGCCTAAGCTCAGGCACACCGACAGCCTTTTGCGATGTTTTACTGCAAACTACCCCTAACCTATTGCCCAATGGTAGTTGTTGTTTTATCCCAACCAACCAAAGTGGTGGTTTTGTGGAAAAGCCAAAAGCAATGGTTTGTATCTACACAAAAAAGGCTATCTACCCGCCCAAACAAACCGCCAAAGTGTTTTGTTAGAACTACGGAAACAGATAGCCGAACAAATTACCACCACAACGATCTAGTTATTGCTATTGCCGATACGCGCAACTATACCGGAGCCAATATAAAGAGCTAACCCAAGCTTTTCATACTATTTT
>JADKCK010000038.1 GCA_016718845.1 Sphingobacteriales bacterium | reverse complement strand
TTTAAATTCATCGTCCGACAAATAGCCCCTTTATCTTTCAAATCGCCCAGCATTTTATTTGGTCTGAATGTCGTTGGTTTTGGGCATTTCTTTGGGTGACGTTTCGGCATTGCTGCCGTTGTTGTTATTTCTTGCCTATTTTTGGCCATTTCTTTGCCAGTTCTTGTTCGTACAGTTTGCGAGGGCTTCGGCATCAAAATTTTCGTTTGTGCCACCCGTCTCTGTAGTGCGACAAAACACCTGCCCAATGGCGTAGGTGACGCATTTGAGGTAAGTGCCATAGTAGAACTGCCCAATGCCGTGCTAATAACGGGTATACTCTTTTATGCCGACGAGCCTAATCGGGCCAAAATACCACCTGTAAAAAGCAGATAAATAATTTTTGATTTGGTTTTCGGAAAAAGTATGCTCGTATAGGGCTAGACAATTGGCTAACGTCTCGATCTGTACGGCGGCAACAGCTACCTACGCCGGGTATAGGTACTAAGCCAGCCCCGCCAGCAAATAACATGTGTTTTTGCACAATTTTTGTGCTTGTCTTTACGGTTCATTGTTTAAATTTTGATGCGATAGTGTCGAAAAATAGACTTTATCATGTTGTTGTTTCTGTTTGCATAGTATACGACAATAAAACACCCAAATTAGTTCCCTAAACCAATATTTTTTTAAAGGGCAGTTTTTTGTTTAATACGGTATATCTGCTTAAACTAGACCCCGAATAACCTACTCGGGGTCATTTTTCAAATCGCTGCATTGTGTTTTTTGTTAATGGCGATTTATCCAATCCAACCTAATTAGTAATATATTGTGCAATCTAAGCCATTATTTGGCAGATTCTAAATAATCGGTAATTTTTTGGGCATCTTGGGGGTAGGTTGCTTTTAAGGCTTCTAATTTAGCCAAGTTTTCGTTGTAGGCTGTTAGGTTGTTGTTTTTATGGCAACAAAATTTGTTTGTAGCAGTTTAAAAACTCGCTTGAGCAATTGGTGCTTAAAAAATCTTTAAAAGATTGTATTTTGTTTTCGTTTTTTAGCTTGGGTAATTGGCTAAAATTGGTTGCAGAGTTAGCACTTTTGTTAGCCTGAGGTCCGCCACTTCCAACAGGTTCGCACGCGGCATAAGCAAAACCCCAACTACATGAACAAACGGCACGAGTTCCGCGTCCGCAACTGCCCGATGATGCGTCAGAAAAAAGACAATCGGCATGACAACCTGCACCTTGTGCTTGTACAGTATTATCGAATACGAGAGAGAGAAGAGCTACGAAAGTAGCAACGATGAATGAAAAGAAGTTGGTTTTCATAAAAAAAACGATTTAAAATTTGTGAAAAGATGTGTAGAAGGGTAAAATAAAGAGGTTACTATTGTCAAAAACGATTAGTATCGGGTAGCCCAATTGCCCACCGAGCCATCGCTGTATTGGTAGAGTGCTCCGCTACCGTTGGGCCAGTTGTTTGATATTTTCATGGTCAAATCGTGACCAAACGAGTTGGTAATGCTGTTGGTGCTGGCAATGTTGCCTACGGTTTTACGGCGGCTTGTTGGGCGGCGGCATCGCTCATGCCTCGTGCCAATGCTTGTTGATAAACGGCTTGTCCTTGTGCAATTAGTTGAGCTTCCATTACTTTGGCGTTGGCGTTGGCGTTGGCAATAATCTGATTAAAGATAGCTTCATACTCGGCGTAGGTGTCTTCGTAGGTTTTGTTGACCATGTCCATTAGCTCGTTGTAGTATCGTTGTTCGTCGGCTTTTGCTGCTCCATAATTTTGTTGGCACTGTTCATGCCTTCGTTGTAGGTGTCTTCGTAGGTTTTGTTCACTGTACCCATCAGGTCGTTGTACATTTGTTGATACTCGGGTGTTTGTGTCCAGTCGGTATCTTGTGCTTGAAGCGTGGTGGTGTTAAACACCAAAGAAATAATAGCTACTGTAGCTACTGCTGCGAATGAAAAGAAGTTGGTTTTCATAACAAAAACGATTTAAAATTTGTGAAGAGATGTTGAGTATTATCAATTGCTTTGTTTGTTTGTTTCAATTGATAGTGCAAAGATACAGTGCTGCTTAAAGGTATGTCGAACCAAAAAAAGGGCGATTTTTAACTTTAGCTCATTCATCTGCAAAGCTAAAATGCTACATAATGTGTTGATAATCAGTTAGTTATGGTAAAAATTGACTAAATTTCTGGCTTTATTTTGGCGGTTAAAAAAAACGTAAAAAAACAGTTTTTTTAGGCGATTATGGACAAAATAAGTAAAAAAAAACGACCTAAGCCAATAACACCATATTAAAAGTGCTATTGATTTCAGGTCGTTTAAACGGTTAAGAGGGTGCAATTAATTGAGTATTTTAGTGGCTTGTCTTTCTGTCCACTCTACCATGCTAGTGTTTGCAACTTACTATCTATCCAATCTAAATAATGAATAACCTCGAAGGCTTCTTTCAAAGTCTTCGTTTTGCAAGGGTGTTAATTTGTTGCGCAGGTTTTGCAAAGCAATAATCATTTGGCGTTTATTGGGTATTTGCGATACGTTTCGCATAAACCGCACTAAGTGCGTTTCTACCTGATAATCGGATTGATGTTGGTGCAAAAAACGGTAGGTAGCTCTGCCTAGCGATTCGAGTAGTAGGTCGTTAGATAGTTCAAAATGTATCAATAGATGTAAAATACGAGCATAACCATGATAAGCAGGTAGGGTTTCGAGGTTTTTATTGTCCAACAAAACGTTTAGTTCGTTGAGTGCGGCATCGTAGTTGCCCATGTAAAAATAAAGGGCAGCAATACAAAACTGATAGTGCATTATGGCGGGCATTTGGCGTTGTGCAAAGGGGTCGGCAAAATAAATTTTCATTCGAGGGATTAACGCAAGTGCTTTGGCATATTTTTTCCATTTGTAGTAGGCATCAAAAGGCGAGCCGTAAATGCAGCCCAATATCGCTTCTATCGATTCGGGTTGCACTTTGTCGCCATATTGTTCGTACCAATTTGTTATTTCTTGTACTGTTTCTTCAAATTGTACTACATTGTTTAGCTGCGTAAGTGCCATTAGTACGCCTTTATAAGCCACCATATATTTTTGCACATTGCCCAACCTAAGCGACAAGGTGTTAAATTGTGCCAATTGTAATTGGGCGTACTGCAATGCTTTTGCGTAATCGGTTATCCACATATAGTAATCAAACCAAATATTGCAAAAAAACAAACGGGCGTTAAACGATAGTGCTAAACTTATATTGTCCATCAATGGATGCTCAATAATTTCTTTAAACTCTTGCGCATATTGTTCGTGTTTGCCTAATTGCTTGTCGCCTGTTTTATATAATAAATAGATGGTTTTAAGGTACAAATTGTAATATTGTTGGCTGTTGCTAACCACCATAAAAATGTGTTCTTTTTCGTATTGCAGTTTCATCCGCTCGTCAAAAGTTTCGGATTTATACGGCAGTATCTCGAGCGACAGGTTGATTAACTCAATATGCAACGAATATTGGTTGATGATGTTATCGGGGTGTAAAAGTTTGCGGGCAGCCTCTACTTTTTTGGCGGCTTGTTCGCGCAAACCTCTATCTACTAGCACTTCTACTTGGCGTATTTGTTGGCGCAATTTGTGTCGGGTGTTGCCTTCGGTGGCATCGTACATGGCTATACAATCAAGAATAAGATTGTATAGGTAATTTTTGGCTGCCGAAAATTGTTTGGCAATTTTTTCTTTAGCTAGTTTGTGTATCAGTTTTTCTTCGTCGTACAGTTCTTGTTTATCTATGGCATCAAATAGGCGCAAATATGGGTTGTCTTTGCTATCGGTTTGTTGTTTGTAGGCATATTTTTTGAAATAGGCTTTTTCGGCAATTGTTAGGGCTTTAATAAGGTCGAACAGGTCGGTGGAGTAAGTTGCCATATCAACAAAGTTTAAGTGATGAATGATAGTACAAATTTAGCTCTTTTGTGTGTATTTATGTTGCATTGTGGGTATTTTTTTATTTTTTGCGCCAAAAGCAACTATTTTTGTGGATACACCATACATTTAAACAGTTTATGTTGCAATCTGCAAACATTTAGCTATCATCTCTACAAACCATTAAATGCTTATTTATAACATTTCATTGTCTTTATTTTTTGCATCTATCCCAAAACCTTTTGCTTGTTTAATTGTTTAAGGGTTAATTTATAGCAGAATTTAACAACCAAAATGTCAAACAAAAATTTACTTTTATTACTTGTTTTAGTATTTCAATCGCTGTTAAGTATTGCCCAAAACATGGGCATTATCAAAGGGCGTATCTACGACCCCATTAGCAACGAGCCTGTACCTTTTGCCAATGTAGTGTTGCAAAATACTACTATAGGTGCTACCTCCGACGAAAACGGCAATTACGAAATTGGCAACCTAAAACCCGGTTTGTACAATTTACAATGCTCGTTTGTGGGCTACAAACCCTATACTACCTTCGAGATTCAGGTGAGCAACGCCCGGGCTGCCATTATAGATATACCGCTATCGCCCAATGCCGAAACCTTAAAAGAGGTAGTTATCCAGGCAAAACCCTTTGCACGTACCGAAGAAAGCCCACTGTCGTTGCGCAATATTGGCGTAAACGAGATTAAACGCAACCCGGGTGGCAATCGCGATATATCAAAGGCTATACAATCGCTGCCGGGCGTGGCTACAACGGGTAGTTTCAGAAACGATATTTTGATACGCGGCGGTGCCCCGTCCGAAAACCGCTTTTTTATTGATGGCATCGAAATACCCACCATTAACCACTTTGCCACACAAGGCTCGTCGGGCGGACCCGTAGGTATTATCAACGTAGATTTTGTGAGCGAAGTTGATTTTTATTCGGGCGCTTTTCCTGCTACACGCGGCAACAGCTTAAGCTCGGTTTTTGATTTTAAATTTAAAGAGGGCAACCCCGACCGACTTACCTTTAACGGCATTGTGGGTGCAACCGATATTGGAGCTACGCTTGATGGACCTATTGGCAAAAAAACAAACTTCATTTTTTCGGCTCGACGCTCGTATTTGCAGTTTTTGTTTGCCGCTTTACAATTGCCCATTTTGCCTACCTACAACGATTTTCAGTTTAAGGTAAAACATAAAATTAACGACAAAAATAGCATCACCTTTTTGGGCATTGGAGCCATAGACAACTTTAAACTAAACACCGATATTGGCACCGAAGCTAAAACCGCCGAAGACTCGCTAAGCGTTGAAGCAAACAAACTACTGCTCGAAAACCTACCTATTAACAACCAATGGAACTACACCATTGGGGCTAAGTACACCAATTTTCGCAAAAATAGTTATACCAATGTGGTGCTAAGTCGTAGCCACCTAAACAATAGGGCGTATAAATACCGCAACAACATCGAAAACGGCGAGTTGCTGTTTGACTATGTGTCGGAGGAAATAGAGAACAAATTGCGTGTTGAAGATGTTATCCGTTACAAAAACGATGTTAAACTAACCTACGGTGCTGGTTTAGATTTGGTAACCTACACCAACAGCACTTTCCAAAAAGTGCCTGTTGCAGATTCTATTTTTACGATTGATTACACCAACAAACTAAATTTGGTGAAATATGGAGCGTTTGCACAACTAAGCAAATCGTTTTTTAACAATAAATTAGCCACATCGGTAGGTATCAGAGCCGACGGCAGCAGTTACTCGAAGGAGATGAGCAACCCCCTTGAGCAAATTTCGCCCCGTTTGTCTTTATCGTATGCGGTGTCGCCTATTATTAGTCTAAATTTTAATACGGGCATGTATTATCAGTTGCCTGCCTACACCATTTTGGGCTATAAAGAGGGCAACGAATTAGTTAATAAAAACAATGGTGTGCGCTATACTCGCTGTAACCACATTGTTGGAGGCATTGAGTTAAACACCAAGCGCAACAGCCGTATTACCGTCGAGGGATATTATAAACAATACAGCCATTATCCGTTTTCGATACAAAAAGGCATTTCGTTGGCTAACTTAGGTGCCGATTTTGGGGTAATTGGCAACGAGCAAATCAACTCAACATCCGAAGGGCGAACTTATGGCATGGAGGTGTTGGTGCAACAAAAACTGTTTAAGGGTTTTTATGGCATTGTGTCGTATACGTTGGGTTGGAGCCAATTTAAAGAAACTAACGGCGATTATGCACCTTCGGCATGGGATGCCCGACATATTATAAGCCTAACAGGTGGCAAAAAATTGGGCAAAAACTGGGAGCTTGGGGCTAGATTCCGCTTCTCGTCGGGCTTGCCTTTCACCCCCTTTGACCGCGAAACTACGGCACTTATCCCCATTTGGAACGCCAACAACACAGGTATACCCGATTATAGCCGCTTAAACGATGAGCGGGGACAGGCTTTTCATGGGCTTGATTTTAGGATAGATAAAAAATGGTTTTTTAAACGCTGGAACCTAAATTTGTTTTTAGACGTGCAAAATGCCTACGGCTTTAAGTCGCAGGGGCAAGCTTTGTTAAACACCGTGCGCGATGCAGCGGGCAGCCCTATTGTTAATCCAGCCGACCCAACGCGCTATTTGTTAAAAGAATTACCCAACGAAAATGGCACTACGATACCTAGTATTGGTATTATTGTAGAGTTGTAATTGGGGTTTGCGCAAACAGGTGTTATGGGGGTGCCACCTACTTGTCGAATCAGGGAGTGCTAAGCATCACCCCCAAAAAAGACATTTTCCGCGTTAAGCGGGGCGGGTGGCTTTGATTGTTGATGATAAAAAAAGCAGCATTACGACCATTCGTAATGCTGCTTTTTATTATTTTGTTTTTGGGGCTTTTGTTGTTGCCGTTTTAGTTTTGGTAGTTGCCGTATCGCTTGTTTTAGCTTTTGCTTTTTTGGTTGATGCGGGTTTGTCTATCAATTTGCGGCAGTCGTCGTAGGTTAGGGCTTCGGCATTGGTATCTTTGGGTATTTTTACGTTGGCTTCGCCTGCTTTTATGTAGGGACCAAATCGTCCTTTAAGCACAAATACAGTTGTATCTTCAACAAACTTTTTGAGTATGTCCTTTTCGTTTACCTTTACCTGTTTAGTTGTTGGGGTATTGCCAATTAATGCTTTACAATCCTCAAAAGTTAGCTCTTTGGGGTCGGTGCCTTTGGGTATTTTTATGTTGGCTGCACCTGCTTTTATGTAGGGACCAAATCTGCCGTTTAATACTTGTATGTTGGCATCTTCTGGAAAACTTTTGATAACTTTTTCGATATCGGCTTTGCGTTTGGCAAGTATTACCTCTACGGCTTGTTCGGGGTTTATGGTGTAAGGGTCGGCACCTTTGGGCAGCGAGTAAAAAGCGCTGTTGTGCTGCACATAAGGTCCAAATCTGCCTTCGCTTACTTTCATGTCCTTACCTTCAAACTCGCCTAGGTTGCGGGGCAGGTCAAAGAGGGTTAGGGCTTGCTCAAGGGTAATGCTTTGTAGGGTTTGTGGTGCGCGGATAGAAGCAAAGAGTGGTTTTTCTTCGTCGTCGCTGTTGCCAATTTGCACCATGGCGCCAAACTTACCTAATCGGGCAAACATTTCTTTGCCTGTTTTTGGGTGTTTGCCCAAAAGTCGTTGTCCGGTTTCACGCTCGGCGTTTTGTTTGGTGTCTTCAACGGTAATATGAAAAGGTTTGTAAAAATTATCTACTACATCTGTCCATTGGCTGTTGCCTTGTGCTACTTCGTCAAATTGTTTTTCGATTTGAGCGGTAAAGTTATAGTCAACGATATTAGAGAAGTGCTTAACTAAAAAGTCGTTTACGACCATGCCAATATCTGTCGGAAACAATTTTGCTTTTTCTACGCCTGTGCGTTCTTGGCTTGTTTTAGCCGATATATTGTTTGGTGGATTGCCGTTAGGACCTGTAAGCAATAGTACTCTAAAATCGCGCATGGTGCCTTCTCGGTCTTCGCGCACCACATAACCACGGTTTTGAATGGTGCTAATGGTTGCGGCGTAGGTCGAGGGTCGTCCGATGCCCAATTCTTCTAATCTTTTTACTAAAGATGCTTCGTTGTATCTGGCGGCGGCTCGCGGAAATTTTTCGGTGGCTTGCATATCTCGCAGGGCTAACACCTGACCTATACTAAGGGGTGGTAACATGCTCGATTGTTCTTCTTCGCTTTCTTCATCGATGGCTGATTCGCGGTAAAGGGTTAAAAAGCCATCAAATTTTAGTACTTCGCCACGTGCCACTAGTTTGTCTTTAGGTAGGGTAGAGATGTCTATGGTAGCGGTGGTGCGCTCTAATTGTGCATCGCTCATTTGCGATGCCAAGGTGCGTTTCCAGATAAGGCTATATAGTTTGCGTTCTTCGGGTGTTTCGCCGGCTTCGTGTTGTTCAAAGTAGGTAGGTCTGATGGCTTCGTGTGCCTCTTGAGCTAGTGCCGATTTGGTTTTAAATTGTCTGTTTTGTAAATATTTATCGCCATAGCTATTCACAATTTCTTGCGACGCATTGGTAATTGCGGTGTCGGACAGGTAGGTAGAGTCGGTACGCATATAGGTAATTTTACCTGCTTCGTACAGTTTTTGGGCAATGTTCATGGTTCTCGACACCGAGAAACCTAGTTTTCGGTTGGCTTCTTGTTGTAGTGTTGAGGTGATAAAAGGCGGTGGCGGCGATTTTTTAGCAGGCTTTACTTGCAGGTCGGTGATGGTAAAATTGGCTCCGATACAGTTTTGCAAAAAGGTTTTGGCATCATTTTGCGTATCTATTTTTTCGGGCAGTTCGCCTTTAAAGTATACTTCTTTGCCATCTTTGTCTTTTACTTTAAAAGTGGCAATTATTTTAAAGTAAGGTGTAGATTCAAAAGCGGCTATTTCTCGTTCTCGTTCAACCACCAATCGGGCAGCTACCGACTGTACGCGCCCAGCCGATAAAGAGGTTCCGCTAATTTTGCGCCACAAAATAGGGGATATTTCAAAACCCACCAATCGGTCGACCACTCGACGAGCTTGTTGAGCATCAACCAAATGGGTATCAATAAGGCGCGGGTTTTGTACTGCCTTTTGAATGGCAGGTTTTGTTATTTCGTGAAACACAATGCGCTTGGCATTTTTGATGTTTAGGTTTAACACCTCGCATAGGTGCCACGATATGGCTTCACCTTCGCGGTCTTCATCTGTTGCTAACCATACCTGCTCAACGCTTTTGGCTAATTTCCGAAGGTCGGCAACAACCTGTTTTTTATCTTCCGAAATTTCGTACTGCGGTTTATAATTATTGTTTACGTCAATGGCGGTATCTCCTTTGGGCAAATCGCGTACATGCCCGTAGCACGAGCGCACGGTAAAATCTTGCCCCAAAAATTTTCCTATTATTTTTGCTTTGGCAGGCGACTCTACTATCATTAAATTTTTACTCATAAAAAAAAAGCTAAGTAATTTGGGTTATTGTTGATAAGGCGGTGCAAAAGTATCAAACAAATTTTAGATTTAGTTGTTTAATTGCAAAGAAAAAAAAGTTTTACCTAATTTTGTCTTCTAATAGACCCTAAATTGGGTATATGGTTACTGTATGGTTCATTATTTTTTATTATAAAATGGATAAAAAACACAAAAACAAAACAAAAGCGGTTTTAGTGCAAGGCATTGATTATTATTTTAACGAACAAGGTTATTGGGTTTTTACAGCAAAATACCTGCTTGACAGAGGATATTGCTGCAACAATGGGTGCAAGCATTGCCCCTACAACAAGGCAAACAACGATTGTTTGACAAGTATAGATACCGATTGATTTTATAGACGGCACAAACTGTGCCATTGTTTGAGGTTAAGGCTGGTTTAAGTGTTTTTAATTTATGTGTAAAAACATTACTTTGCTTAAATAGGTACTTGGGGTTTTAATTGAAAACTGCTTTTTTAATTAAAATGGCTACATTTAGCACAAAAAACCTTATCTTTGTTCCAAAAATTGCAGAAGCAAATGAAAAAACTACCAATAGGCATACAAACTTTTAGCAAATTGCGCGAAGACGATTTTATTTATGTAGACAAAACAGAGTATATATACAACATAATAAGCGGAAATAATTACTATTTCTTGTCTCGCCCGCGCCGTTTTGGTAAATCGCTTACTTTATCTACCATTGCCGAAATTTATAGCGGCAACAAAAACTTATTTACAGGGCTTTGGATTGAAAATAATTGGGATTGGGATAAAATACACCCTATTGTACATATTGCTTTTAATAGATTTGATTATTTAAATTTAGGGCTAGACTATGTTTTAACCGAAGCATTACACGAACAAGCAGCATTGCATGGTTTGGTGTTGCTGCGCAAAAGTCCATCGCAATTGTTCGAAGAGCTTATTAAGAAATTGGTAGCTTTAAAAGGCAGGGTAGTTATTTTGATAGATGAATACGATAAACCAATAATTGATTTTTTAGAAGATAAAAATTTGCACATTGCTCAAAAAAACAGAGAGATACTGCGTAATTTTTATAGTATTGTAAAAAATTCCGACCCATATATCGAATTCTTTTTGATGACAGGGGTATCAAAGTTTAGCCAAACTGGTATATTCTCGAATCTAAACCACTTAAACGACATTACCCTAAATAAAAAATATGCAGCTCTGACAGGCTACACCCAAAGTGATTTATTAATGTATTTTAATGAGTATATACAAGACTCATTGCCCGATTTTGCCCCACTAAACGAACAACAATTATTAGAACAAATTAAGAAATGGTATAATGGATATAGCTGGGATGCAAAAACAAGTGTATATAATCCATATTCGGTGTTGCTATTTTTAGATAACCGTGCCTTCGAAAATTATTGGTTTGCTACTGGCACACCCACTTTTTTAATTAATTTAATAAAACAAAATAAAATTTTTGATTTTAACCAAATCACAGCCTCTCGTTCGTTGTTAGATAGCTACGAACCAGATAATTTAGATGTCCGAACATTATTGTTTCAAACAGGTTATCTAACCATAAAACATATAGATATTTATAATGGCATCTATACGCTCGATTATCCCAATCGCGAGGTAGAGCAATCGATGCACGATTATTTAATTGCCGCTCTTTTGGATAGAAAAATGGGCGATAGCCCAAAGCCTGTTTTTGATGTAGTGTCGGCTTTTCATCAAAACAACATAGAGCGTGTTATTGCTATCATCAATTCGTTGCTCAAAGATGTGCCTGCATTACTTATCAACGCCAAAAATGAACATTTTTATCACTCGTTGGTACACCTACATTTTAGATATTTGGGGCTACTTATGGATTCGGAAGTTCATACTTCGGATGGCAGAATGGATGCCGTTGTGAAAACCAATACCCACATCTATATCCTCGAATTTAAAATTGACCAAAGTGCCGAAATAGCTCTTAATCAAATAAAAAATAAAGTATATTATGATAAATATGCTATCGAAAACAAAACTGTTGTTGGTATAGGCATTAACTTTGACACCGAAAAAAGGGCTATAGGTGAGTGGCAACAAGAAACACTAATAGATGCTACTACATAAAAATGTGCTGCTTTGCAAAGCAGCACATTTTTATGCAAAATTAATTTTTTATCACCTTCATACATCGGTATACTTCGTCATCTTGTATAATTACCATGTATATGCCCGTAGGTAAATTACTTAAATCAATGGTTTGTGTAAAGTGATTATTGTTATCTAAAACTGGGTTAAATGTTTGCAGTACTTGCCCCGCAATGCTACTTAGTTGTACAATGGGTTGCTGCAACGATGCCGATTGCCCGCTAACGGTTACAGTACCCGTTATGGGGTTTGGATAGGTTGTTACCGTAGGCATAGGTGCATTGTTGAGTGTTAAACCATTTAAACAATCAACGGTAATGGCAAAGGCTACTGTTTGGCATACTCCATCAACCAAACGGGCGCATTGTACCACAACTGTATCTATGCCATTAAAATTGGCATCTGGATAATATGCCAACAAGTTTGTTACATTGCCTATTATAATATCAGCGGTGCCGTTGGCAGGTATTTGCTCAATGATAGGTATTGGACCAAAAGGGTCGCCTAAACCGAATATGTATAAGGTGTCGGTGCAGTTAATGGTGTAGGGTTCAATGGTGGTTTCGGTGCCTGGGTCGGGTTGTATGGTGATGATATACGATGTGTACGAACAGTTTTGCATCTCTACATAACCCTCGCAGGTATAAAACGAGGGTGGTGGTGCATCGCCACAACCAACTACGGTAATAATGTCGGTAGTGCCATTTTGTAATGGCTGATATTTTATGCAATCTTCGTTTAGGTAAGTAAGTGTAGCTGCGTCGCTGTTGTGGTATAGGGTAACGGTATACAAATTTGGCTCGCCATTGTGTTGCAGTGCATAGCCCAAGTTGCCGCAGAGTTGCAGTATGCTATCGGGGGCAATAGTATAGTAATATTTGGTGGTGTCGGGCAGTAAATCTTCCAAAAACATTTCTGCCAAATTTATCCAAACGGTGGCATTGGCACAGGCACCGCTTGGGTCGCAGACGTTGTACGAAAACGAGTCGTAGGTACAACAAGTGTTGGCGGTGTAATTAAAGGTATTGTCGGCATTTATGCTTAGGGTTCCGTAGTCGGGTTCATCCACCACTACAATAGTAAGCGGGTCGTTGTTGGCATCGGCTATTTGCAGTGGCTGGTTGGTTAAACCTTGCCATGCAATAATACACAAAGTATCGCTTTGTGCCGTTGGCGGATAATTGCCCGTGCAGCTAACCTCAACAATATAAGTGCCTGTGGCACAAGTAATTTGGGTAGCGTGGGCACACTCCACCACTATGGTGTCGGTGCCTTCGAAGCCAGCATTTGGGGTGTATTGCATGTGCGGAAACATCCATAAATCGCCCACAAAAATGGCTGTGCCGTGCTGCGGATTTTGGATAATGCTAGGCGCTATCCAAGTAGGGTAGCCCAGCGGACCTACATCAAGGGTTTGGTTGCAGCTAATGCTGTGGTTTTCGGTAAAATCAACAAGTTGTGCATAAGTATTGCCCGACGATAAAATGGCAAAAATGCCCATTGTGTATAAAAATAAAGTAAAATTTTTCATGATAAATGTATTTTTGAGTATCATTAAATAAACAAATTTTAGGGTTATTTATTTTGGATTAAAACCTTGCTCACTAGTAGTCTTTTAAGTTAATACTGTCGGATATTATAATTCTTGGCAAACTTGCCATTATTGGTAAATTTGGGTAAATTGGTAACGTTTTTTTCATGGATAAATAACCATATCACACCCCTAAAGGGGCTAAAAATACGTTTATCCACATCTTTGCTACCCATATCACGCCCCTAACGGGGCTAAAAATGCCGATTCTATCCGACAGTATTAAGTAGATAAACTACTAGCACCACAGTTGTATTGAACAAAGCTCAAATGTAGGAAATATTTTTTGGAGATGATAATTGTTTTGCCTAAGTTGCACATCAACGAGCAAGCCTATCAGCAACTATTTTTTTAATGTGCGCATCAACATTAAATTTTAGTTTTTGGGGATTAAGATGCCCAAATAGCCAAGCATTACCTATCTTTGTGCCAAAATAAGCAATCAAAGCAAAATATTGTTTTTATGATAACAAGTGTATGCGTATTTTGTGGTGCCAGCAGTGGCGGCAACCCTATATATATACAAACGGCAAAAGCCGTAGGAAAGTTGCTTGCCAGCCAAAATATAACTTTAGTTTTTGGTGGCGGTAAAATTGGTATGATGGGCGCTGTTGCCGATGCAGTACTTGAGCAAGGTGGCAAGGTGATAGGCGTAATTCCGCAGTTTTTAAAAACCAAAGAGGTAGCTCATTTGGATGTAAGCGAGCTAATAGTAGTAGATAGTATGCACGAGCGTAAAACCATTATGCACCAATTATCCGATGCCGTAATGGTGTTACCCGGCGGCTACGGAACCCTCGACGAACTTTTCGAGATGCTTACTTGGGGGCAATTGGGCTTACACCAAAAACCGATTGGTTTGCTCAATGTTGAGGGGTATTTTGATGGGCTAATACAGTTTGTAAACCAGATGACCAACGAGCGTTTTTTGAAACCAAGCTACCGCAACATGCTACTACACCACACCAATGCACCCGATTTGTTACAAGTAATGAGCAACTACAAAGCGCCTACCTTCGACAAAATTATTGATACCGCAGCTACTTAATCAATTACAAAGGTGTTTTTATGTTAATAGTTACCCTTTATCAACTTATCCATTAAATTATGTCCGATTCATTGTTTGCCAACGAAAATCTTATTTTCTTACTTTTACATATTGTGGGCAGTTTTGTTATGTTGTCGTTGCCTTTAACTTTGTACCGCAATCCGCCCACTAAAATAAATCCGTTTTATGGGTTTAGAACCGCAGCCGCAAAACGCAACCAAGATACTTGGACAGTTGCCAATAATTATTTTAATACCAACATAACGCGCTTATCAATAGCCACCGTTTTGTTGCAAATACCTTTGTTTTTTTTGTTGCCCTTGCCCTATGGTTTGCTAGTAAGCCTAATTATATGGGGTATAGGTTTGGTGATGTTGTTTTTTTTGACACAAAATCATCTCCACCAAATTTTTGACGAGCAAGGTAATAGAAAATAATATTTTGGTGAATGATAAAACAAAATTGGCTTAATTTACTGCAAATTAAGCCAATTTTAGTTTTGTCGTTATTCGTTTGTTCCAAACATTTTTTGGTAATCGGCAATGCTGTGTTGTATAACTTGGTGTGCTTCTTGGCGATTATATACGTGTGTAATTTCGCAGGTAGCTGGTGTGCCGGGTAGGTTTTTGTAGGTTAAAAAATAGTGTTTTAGGCGCTCTACAACGGCTATGGGGCATTGGCTTATGTCGGTAAAATGCCCATAAATTTCATCGCCCTCTAAAACAGCAATAATTTTATCGTCGGCTTCGCCTTTGTCTATTAGGCGCAACCCGCCTATGGGTATGCACCGCAAAATGATGCCACCATTAGTAATTGTTCTCTCCGACAATACACAAATATCAAGCGGGTCGCCGTCGCCTTTTACCACATCAGTTCTATCGCTTTGCTGACGGCAAAAACGGGCAATTTCGTCGCCACAATATGTTTGCGGCACAAAACCATACAAGGCAGGCACAATATTCGAAAATTTTTGAGGTCTATCTACTTTTAACCAACCGCTGGCTTTATCAATTTCGTATTTTACGGTATCGGTAGGTACAATTTCGATAAAGGCAGTAATAATATCGGGTGCATCGTTGCCCATAGATATACCATGCCATGGGTGGGCTTTAAAAAGATTTTTCATGTTCGATGAATAGATGATAGAAATGTAACGCAACACAAAATGCTCATAATCAACACTATTTTGTTACTGCCTTAATTTACAATTTATAATTTACCATTTGTAATTAACTACTCTTCTTTTCAACACATAGAAACATAGGTTGACATAGGAGCATAGCAAACCTGCGGTAGTAAATTATCATTTACAATTTACAATTTTTTTAACCCATCCCTGCCAAGAGGGGAGTTTATTTATAATTAATAATTAATAATTATTTAAGCTTTTGCTCGTATTCTTGGGCTTTTTGGGTGTTGCCTGTGTTGCGGTAGGCAATAATTAAATTTTTGATAACTGTTTGGTCATTGGGGTTTAGTGTCAGCGATTTTTCGAACATTTCGATAGCCACCGCATGATTTTGCAGCATACCATTGGCAGCACCTAGCATATTATAAGCCGTTGGGTTTTGGTCGTCGTAGAGTAACGATTTTTGCAACAACTCGATGGCTTTTTGTACATTTTGATTTTTTTCGCCCTCTTCGCGTCCCCATTCTCTGTAAACCGATGCTAAGTTGCCTTTTGCAACCCCAAAGTTGGGCATTATCTCCAACGATTTTAGGTAATTGGTTTCGGCATCGGTAAATTTTCGTTGAGCAAAATAGGCATTACCAATGTTAACATAAGCCACTGGCGATGGAGCAACGGTTAGACTTTGCTTCGAGTATTTAATCATGTCAGACAATAACTGCTCTTTTTGAGTAGGGCTAAGTGTCGAGTTAGGATTGATGTATTGCCTATGTAGTTCGGTGCTTAGATTATCGTTTAGGCGCACACTATTGGGCGATTTGGGTGCATCGGCAGAAAAAAGGCTTAGGTTGTTTTTCCATTCGGCAGCCCTAATTACTGTTTTAATCCCAAACAAGGCACTAATTGCCAATACAATACCCATGGCTATTTGCCTGCCATTGTTGGTTTGTGTGTTGGCTTGAGTGCTGTTAAGCAGGCTAAAAAGCACATAAACAATGCCTAAACAAAACCATAACGAGGGTAAGTAGGCTAAACGCTCGCCAAACAAAGTACCTATCACCAAAATTAATTGGCTGTATATAGATAACGAACAAAACAACGCCAATATGCACAAAGCCACTATATTGCGTTTGGGTAGTTGCCAGAATGCGTAGATAGCTAAGGCAATATAAACCAAAATGCTTAGCAACACCCTAAAATCACCAAAATTGGTAAGTGGCATGGCATTATAAGAGTAATCGTAGATGAGCGGATGTGGCACAAACAGCATCAGCAAATATTTGCCTAATACCAAAAAACCTGTTGCCCATTGTACCAATATACTGCCTGCCTCTACGATGGGGTTATCCATTTTACTAACCTCATCGATGCCCGTAGAGTGTGTAATAGCATAGTAACGCATACCCAAAAACAAAGCTGCTGGTATCGTTGCCCACAGCAGTTGAGTGGCACTTTGCACAATGTTTCTTTTACCAACAAAATAGGCTATCAATGCAAAAACGGGTATCATGGTAATGGCACTTTCTTTCGACAAAAGAGCTAAAAAATAACTGCCTATCATTGCCAACAGCCAGCCAATGGTGTTTTGTTGCAAATATTTTACACATGCCCAAAGGCTAAGGGCAATAAACAGCAGGGCTAAAATTTCGTCGCGGCTTTTTATGTTGGCTACTACTTCGGTGTGTATGGGGTGTGCCACAAACAACACCGCCGCCGCAAAAGGCAACAAATACGAGGCATTGGGCAACAACGCCCTATATAATAACCACACCGCCACGGCACTAAAAGCATACAACAACACATTAATAAAATGTAGTAAAAAAGTGCTATTAGGTGCAAGGTCGTGTTCTATGGCAAACATTATCAACGACAAAGGGCGATATACCTGCCCCGACGAGTTTGCCCCCTCGACACCTGCTCGGTAGTTGCTCGTTAAAATATCGGGTATACCGCTAATGCCTTTTTGCACATACTGGTTTAGCTCAACGCTCATGGGGTCGTCGAGTACAAAGCCATGCCCAAACGTTAAGACATACAACAAAAAAGCCAATGCAAACAATATAAATGGTGCAAACTTTTCGAGGGTTGCTTGAGGTTTGTTTGGTGGGCTTGGTAAAATACCCAAATCTTTTTGGTCAGATGCTGTAGGGGTAGGAGAGGGGGTGTTTGTGCGTTTTTTGCTCATAAAATAAGTGGTAAGTATAAGTACCTGATGTTACGCGAAGTCCTATTTTAGGGTATTTATTTAGGACACGGATTTTTACGGATTGGACACAGATTAAGATGGATATTTTATCTTCTTTATGATGATGAGGAAGCAATTTCTAAAATGATTTGGTTTTAATAGCGATACACTTGGAGCTTACTGCCTATTTTTGCCCCACCGCAATAACCGACAAGCCCACTTTGTTAAACACCAATTTATCTATCACCTTAAAAATAGGCACTAAGTAGTTGTACAATGCCATTTGCCCTGGCGGAATGGTTTTGTGGTGTTGTAACTTACCCGAAACAAACCAGCCAAACATACCCATAAAGTTAAAGTACTGTTGGTGTATAATGGGCAACTGGTTTTTGCTAAAAACACTGTTTAGCGTTTTTTGGGTGTATCGTCGGTAGTGGTCTAACTCTTCGTCAAAGCGGTTGTACAAAAATTGGTATGCCGGAACCAATATCACCAAATTACCGCCCGTGCGCAACAACTTACGGCAGTTGGCAATGGCAAGGGCATCGTCAAAAATATGCTCAACTACATTAAGCGCAAAAACAGTATCAAAACTGCCCAATAAATGGGCGTATTGTTGTTCAAAATTGGGGGCAACCAAATCCAAAACAATAATGTCTTTTAGGTTAGCTTGTTTTGGAAATTTATTTTTAAGCGCCTCACAGTAATTTTCGCGTATGTCCGACAAGGTAATATCGAAACCATCGGCAAGAAAACACTCCGATATATTACCTATACCACTACCTACCTCTAATACATTGCCTTTGCAATAAGGTTTAATGGTCTGATACATCCAGTTGTTAAAAGCCTTTGCTTCTTCAATGGCATGAAGCGTTGCCATACCTTCGGGGGTCTATTTCTTTAAAATCGAAAACCGTATTATTTGTGTCCATACCCCACAGACGTATTTCGTTTTAGTGTGTAAATTTGTTGATTTTTTTCAGGCTATCGGCTGTTGGCTGTCCGCTTTTGGCTTTTGGCTGCAAACTGCAAGCTTTGGGTATAGAAGACCGCATTTTCCGCTCCGTTAGGAGCGTAATATGGGTAGCTTTGGGCGTAGAAGACCGCATTTTCCGCTCCTTAGGAGTGAAATATGGGTAGCTTTGGGTATAGATGTCCGCATTTTCCGCTTGGTTTAGGAGCGTAATTTTTGATGGCATAAGATAAGACGGTCGTATTTTCAATGTTGCCAAGCGTTTTTAGGCAAGATATAAACCATATTTCACTCCTACGGAGCGAAAATACCCGTGTTTACCCTCTTTCTACCCATATTGAGCTCCTACGGAGCTAAGAACAAATAACATGAACAGGTGTTGGGTAAAATGATTCGTCTTTCTACCCATATTGAGCTCCTACGGAGCTAAGAACTCCAATTTCCTTAACTTTTTGACATTGGGCTTCAGGCTGCAAGCTACAGGCTTTTTTTGGGAAAGAGGCTACAAGGCTGTTGGCTGCTTATAGATTACGCAGCGTTCAGCGCGTGTCTTGCAGCCAGCAGCGGGCAGCCCACCCCTGCCCCTCCCAAGAGGGGAATTTACCCTGCCAAGAGCCAGCAGCCAAAAGCCAGCAGCCTATTTAGGTGCTTGATAACCCAATTCTGTTGCTTTTTGGGCATCGGCTTGTGCTTGTGCGGCATTGCCTAAACCATTGTACGACACCGAGCGATTGTAATAATACTCGCCGTTATTAGGTTTCATTTCTATGGCGGTGTTAAAATCTTGCAAAGCCTCGTTGTATTTGCCTATTTTGTTGTACGATATGCCACGCCAGTTATAGCCTTGCGGATTTTCTTTTTTAGACGATAAGTATTCCGAAAAATCGCTTGCTGCTTTTTCGTGTTGATTGGTAACAGCAAAATAAACTGCGCGGTTTAGGTAAGCATCGGGGTATTTGGGGTATAGTTCAAGGGCTTTGTTGTAATCGGCAAAGGCTGCTTCAATCTCGTTTTTACGAAACTTACACGACCCCCTATTGTTGTATGCCTTACCCAACGATTCTTTATCGCTTGGGTTTATTTCTATTACTTTTTCATAATCGGCAAGTGCTTTGTCAATTTCGTTGGCATTAAAATACAAATTGCCTCGGTTGGTAAATACATCGTGGTTGTTGGGTTTAATGCGCAATACCTCGCCAAAATCGGCAAGGGCTTTTTGTATTTCGCCTTTTTCTTTGTAGTAGTTGCCTCGGTTATTAAATGCCACATCTACATTGGCGTATTTGCTAATTACATCTGTCCAAAGCACCTCGCTATTTTGCCAAATATCGTTTCGTTGATACGTAAAGGCAAACAACAACAACGAGTACATGCCAAAACCTGCCATGGCAATACCACTGCTCGAGCGTTTTTGCTCAATGATATATTGCAATCCGTATCCCCATATCATAAACAAACCCAAATAGGGTATGTAGGTAAAACGGTCGGCTAAATAGGCTTGTCCTACACCCACTATTTGAAGCATGAAAATTACATTTGCTAAAAAAAGCAAAAATCCAGCCATTATTACCTTAGTAAATTTGGTGCTGTAATAAACGGCATAAATAATAGGGATTAATAACAAAGGGCTGATGTAGTGCCATACCGATAAGGTGGCTGGATAAGGATAACAAGCCGAAAGTGTAGCAGGTAAGGGTAAAATAAATTTTGCTAAGTAAACAATAAGTGTGTATATCCCAAAAAGTGGGCGATAATATATTGGAAAAGTGGTTGAAACATCTGCACCTCCCTCTTTACCAATAAAGTAGACACCCATTAAACCAATTGCCAACGAAAGTGCAAAATAGGGTGTTTTTGTTAAACTGCGGTGTATCATGTCCGAGAAATTATTGAGCGTACCTCTGTAATAATCAAGGCATAGCAAACTCAAAGGCAAAGCTACGGCTTGTATTTTGGAAAACAAAGCAGGTATAAACAACAATATAGAGGCTATTAAATAGGTAGTTCGTTTTTGTGGTCGCTCTTCCGACAGCACATAAAGTACCATAGATGCTAAATAAAACGCACCAAACAATACGTCTTTGCGCTCGGTTACCCACGTAACCGACTCGACACGCATGGTATGAATGCCAAACAGCAATGCCACCAAAAAAGCTGCCTCTAAGCGCAGTTTTAATAACCTCATCAGCCAAAATACCAAAGCCACACACATAAGGTGCAGCAGCAAATTGTTGATGTGGTAAGGTAACGGATTTAATCCCCAAATTTGCTTTTCGATAGCAAAAGTAAGTACGGGCAATGGGGTGTAACCATAGTTGATAATGCCTGTATTGGGATTAAAAATATCTGCTACGGTACTTGCCGATAAATCTTTTAGCAATTCGTTATCGGTTACATAGCGGTCGTCGTCCCAGTTGTTAAACTCGTTGTTAAGGGCAGGTATAAATGCCACAAACGTAATGGCTAACACCAACAGCAAGCCCATTAGCCATGCCCTCGACGACCAATCTTTGCTTGCTGCTTGTTTGTTATTTGCAACATTACTTTTAGGCGTTGCTTGTGCCTGTGCTTGTTTTGTTTCTTTTTTTGAAGCCATGATGATAATCTATGGGGAATTATTTTTTGTTAATGATGTGTTGTGAAAGTGTTATGCCTTGTGCCAAGAGCCAACACGGTAGTTTAAGTTTACGCTATAATACGCTCGTTCAAGGCACACTTGTTTGAAGTTCGCACCAAAGTTTATTAGAAACGTTGTCGTTGTCTCAATGAAATCGTTCTGTTGCGATGTTCTCATATTCTTAACAGTAGTAAAACTGCTATTCCAAGTACAAATAACGACGATAAAATTAAATAAAAAACAAACGTAAATTTTGAATACTTTAATTTTCTGTTTTCATTTTGTCCTCTGTTTATAAATAGCAATTCAATTATCCATCCGAAGGTGTAAAAAATATTGAGAGTTATTCCAATTACAAGATAAACAAGCGGGATTGTTACAAAGCAAATGTAAAAACTTAAATAGCCAACAAAATACATTACCACATTGTAGGGTATTCTTCTGGTTTCCCACCAAATGATAATCTCATACCATCTTTTGTTTGCATCGGTTATTTTGAGGCTGCTCATGTTTTTATTTGTATGTGGTGAAAAATACTTTTTTGTTCTGTATTTCCTTTATTCTATACAACACCAATGCTTGTATGGCAAACACAAATGGGGTACTCTTTTGTTAAATAAACATCGTTTTTTTGAGCAAAAAGATGCTTATCTAATTAGCAACTAAATACTTGTTTTTTTATAATGCCACCCCGTTAGGGTTAAAAATACAGACATTACCTATTTTCTATAATCATTCCACCCCGTCGGGGTTAAAATACCTTGCTTTAAACCCCGATGAAGTTATACATTTTTTTGTGTTTTTTTGTACAAACGGCACAGTAGTAAATTAGTACTTTATTTTTATTATGTTGCTAATTCTATACGTTGCAGCGAAAAGCCTGTAGCGTACAGCGAAAAGCCTGTGCAGCCTGTAGCCGTCAAATCAAAAGTTTTTTTTACACTTTGGCTTTTGGGGTGCAAAATAAACAATATTTTGGCGTATTTTTGCACAAAGTTACCCCTTTTTTTCATTTAGCCGTATTTTAACCCGCTAAATGGCTATTTTAGCCGCTTATAACCGCATTTAAACACACAAAACCGCATCGAATTGCATTAAAACCCCATTAACTTGACCATGAAAATACTAAAAGTAAAGTTTGAAAACATAAACTCGTTTCGTGGCAAACACGAAGTTGATTTTAATACACCCGAAATAAAACAACAAGGTATTTTTACCATAACAGGACCCACAGGTGCGGGCAAAACCACCATTTTAGATGCCATTACGGTGGCGTTATATAATAGGGTATCGAGGCACGATAAAGATACCGAACACATCATGTCGCGCCATACCAAAGAATGTAAGTCGGAGGTAGAATTTGAAGTAAATGGCGAGCAATACCGCTCGGTTTGGAGCTGCTACATGACCAACCCACGAAAAGAAGATAAACAACCCGAAGCAAAGTGCGATATGGATTTGTATCACCTATCGGGCAACGATGAGAAGCGCGCCATAGCTACCAAACATACTGGAGTGCCTACAAAAATTGAGGAGCTAATAAAATTATCCTACGACCAATTTACGCGCTCGGTATTGTTGGCACAAGGGCAATTTGATGCTTTTTTACACGCCGATACTAAAGTAAAAAGCGGCTTGTTAGAGCAAATAACAGGCATAGACATATACACCAAAATAGGTAAATTTACCCACCAAAAATACACCGAACAAAAAGCTATTTTGGAGGGTTTAGAGCGCGAGAAAAGTTATCTAAACTTATTATCCGACGAACAATTAACACAACTGTTAGCCAATATTGACGAGATACAACAACAAAAAAAACAATTAG
Organism: Sphingobacteriales bacterium; assembly: GCA_016718845.1. Lineage (GTDB taxonomy): Bacteria > Bacteroidota > Bacteroidia > Chitinophagales > UBA2359 > JAEUUX01. The sequence continues at coordinate 63,757 of JADKCK010000038.1, read as the reverse complement.
AGGCAAACATCAACCTTCAATCCGAACAATTAGAGCTACTTCGTAAAATTGCCCAAGAACAAGAAGCATACACCGAACACCAAACCAATTACCATAACGCACAAGCCCATTTAGCACAACTACAACCCCAAATACAGCGCCTCGAAAAACACAAAAATGCACTGCCACTACAAAAAAACTTAGACGAATGGAAGCGCATTGTAGGCGATATTGACGACCTAAACAAAAAAGTGAAAACCGCCGAAACCCAACATATAGCACTAAATAGCAGTAAGCAAGAATTACACACACAACTAACAAGCCTGCAACAAAAGTTGGCTACTTGCCAAACCGAACAGCAAACCAAAGAGCCTATAATAGCTCAAATATTGCGCTACGAAACCCAATTAGCCGACAAACAACTTGCTTTACAACCCCTGCAAATAACCCAAAAATCTTTATCTGCCCAAATAAATACCCTAAAAACGCAAATTGAGGAGCAAAAGAAACGATTTGAACAAACCCAAACGCAAAAACAAACACTTGCCAATTGGCTGCAACAACACATTGCCGACCGCGATATAAATGTGCAACTGATAGCCACTCAACTAACGGCACTTAACGAAACTCGCCAAAAATATGCCGAGCAAACAGAGATACATAAACAACAAACCGAACAAGCCGAAAATTTTGCACAAAAACAAGCAAAACCATGCCATTGAGCAACAAATAAACGAAGATATTGCAGCCATTCAAAAGCAAACTAATAACCAACGCGAGCAAATAAATGCCTTGCCTACGCCCGATTTGCTAAACCAAATTGTGGCACAATTGCAAGATACCATACCATTGCTAAAATCGCAAATTAGTTTCAGTAAGGATTTTGCCGATAAAAACGAACTGCGCCAACAGCTACTAAACGATTTAGTAGCACAAAAAGAAGCATTGAAGAATGAAGAAAAAGATAAAACCGACCAAGAATTGGCTTTATCTGCTGCCAATACCTTGCTCGAAACCACCGAAAAACTCTACGAAGCCGAAAAAACCATTGCCAACTTTGACCAACATCGACAAAAACTACAGCCTAACCAACCTTGCCCTTTGTGCGGTTCAACACATCATCCGTTGGCAAACGACTATGTGCCGCAACTGTCAAAAACCGAACAGCAACGCAACCAACAACGCAACGAAGTTGATAATTTAAACAAAAAACTAATTGCCACAGGTAAAAATATAGTAGCAATTAGCACAAAAGTAGACCATATTGTTACAAAAGGTAAAGAAATTAAGGCAGATTTAGACAAACTTAAAAGCAATTTTGAGCAGCAAAATACGCGCTTAGGCTTGTTGATAAGCATTGACAATGAACAAAAATTAAACCTTTTATTAACCGAAAAACAACAAGAACTAGACGAAGCAAAAACCAAACAAACCAATTATCAGGCACTAAACAAGGCACTTGAGCAATTAAAAACTAACCAAAATGACTTGCAAAACGAGCAATTAAAATGCAAAAATCAACAAGCTATTTTGGTAGAACAGCAAAAATCGGCTACCGAAAATGCAAAAAAAGCCCACAACGAAGCCCAAAAATTAAAACTCGAAGGCGAACAAAAAGCTAACCAACTTAACCAAATGTTGCAGCCCTACCAATTAAGGATACCTAATAAAAACGAAACACCTAAGTTTGTATCCGACCTGCAAGAACGCCACACTAATTGGCAAAACAAACAGCAAGAACTACAAAATACCGAAAAAACTGCCCTTGAACTACAAACTAACACCGAAAAAATAAGCCTATCGTTGGGCAACGAACAAAAAAATTGCACAAAAATAACCACCGATTTGCAACAACTGCAAACCGAAATTGCCGATTTGCAACAAAATATTGCCCTAAATATGGCATCGTTTGAGCTAAAAAATGCCACCCAAGAACGCCTACGTATAGCCAAATTAATTACCGAATACGAGCAAACCAAGCAGGACATAAATGCGTTGCTTGTCGAAATTAAAACAAAAATAAAAAACCAAGAGCAGTTTATAATTGATACCAAAGCCCAGCGCGAAACCATGTTTGGATTGGCTCAATTTGAAGAGCAAAATTTGCAAAAAAAAATACCATTGGCAGGATTCAGTACTATCAAAGAGCTAGATGATGCGTTTTTAGATCACCAAATAGCACAAAAAATAGAAACCGAAGTGGCACAAAAACGCGAAACCTTAGCCCAAACCCAAAGCTTGTTGGCAAACAGCCAGCAAAATTTAGCCAATTTGCAACAACAAAATACCACCAACCACAGCATAGAGGGTTTAAGCCAAATGTTTGCCGAACAAAAAAAACAACTACAAGAACATAGCGAACAGATAGGTAAACTAATGCAACAAAAAAACAATCACGAGGCACAACTAGAAAAAGCAACCGCCCTAAACCAAAAAATAAACGCCCAACGCCTTATTTATGCACGTTGGGATACCATAAAAAAAGTGGTAGGAGCTGCCGATGGCAAAGATTTTAGAGCTACAGCACAAGCCATTACCCTCGACCATTTGGTGCTGTTAGCCAACCGACACATTAAGCAACTAAGTGACCGATATATAATACAAAAAAACAATAGCGGTTTAAAAGACAAAGAGTTAGAGCTAGAAATAATAGACTTGCACCAAGCCGATATAACACGCCCCATGAAATCGTTGTCGGGTGGCGAGAGCTTTTTAATTAGTTTGGCGCTTGCACTGGGTTTGTCCGATTTGGCAAGCAAAAACCGCCCTATCAACACTTTGTTTATCGACGAGGGCTTTGGCTCGTTAAGCCCCGATGCCCTAGAAATGGCAATTAACACCTTCGAAAACCTACAAGAACAAGGCAAAATTATTGGCATTATCTCGCATGTTGATGCCCTCAAAGAACGCATACCCGTGCAAATACAAGTAAGCAAAAAAGGTAATAGCGGAACCAGCGAAATTAATATTGTTTTTAATACCCCCCCCCCCCTTTTTTTGGTTGGGACCCGGTTTTACGGGTTAGACACGGTGGTGGGTACAGGTTTTTTAGGGTGCAACCAAACAACGTGTAAAAGACAAAATGATTGAAAACAAAAACACGCCCAAAATATTTTGTTTGATATTTGCCCATTTATGGCAACCGTTTGCTAAAATTGCGCTAACTTTGGGGCAAAATAAACCACTAAACCTTATTCCACCCACCAAAAACTAAATCTATGAGCTTTGTAGTATCGGCACGCAAATACCGCCCCGCCAAATTTCGCGATGTAGTAGGGCAAAAAACCATTACCACTACCCTAAAAAACGCCATAAAAAACGATAAACTGGCACAATCTTTCCTGTTCTGCGGGCCGCGCGGGGTAGGCAAAACCACTTGCGCCCGTATCTTAGCAAAAGTTATCAACTGCCAAAGCCCCACCTCCGACACCGAAGCCTGCAACGAATGTCAAGCCTGTGTGTCGTTCAACAACTCGGCATCGTTTAATATCTTTGAGTTAGATGCAGCCTCTAACAACTCCGTCGAAGATATCCGTAACCTTATCGAGCAGGTGCGCTTTGCCCCGCAGGTAGGTAAATACAAAATTTACATCATAGATGAGGTTCACATGTTGTCGCAGGCAGCCTTCAATGCGTTTTTAAAAACCCTTGAAGAACCACCCAAATACGCCATTTTTATACTGGCAACCACCGAAAAACACAAAATTTTACCCACCATTTTGTCGCGATGCCAAATTTTTGATTTTCAGCGCATCCGGGTTAGCGACATTGTTGAACACCTACACTATATTTGCGAAGACCAACAAATTGATGCCGAAGAAAACGCCCTGCACGTTATCGCCCAAAAAGCCGATGGTGGTTTGCGCGATGCCCTATCTATATTCGACCGTATAGCCAGTTACTCGGACGGGCATTTGAAATACGAAAACGTAGTTGATGCCTTAAATATGCTCGACTACGACTACTTTTTTAAGGTGACAGATGCCCTATTGGCACAAGATACGGCTACTGCCTTATTGTCATACGACCAAGTTGTGCGGCGCGGCTTTGAGGGCGACAATTTTATTGCGGGTTTATGCGAACATTTCCGCAATTTGTTTGTGTGTAAAGATGCAGCCACCGTTGAACTGCTCGATGTAACCCAAAACCTGCGCGATAGATATGCACAGCAAGCCCGTTTAGCGTCAAGTTCGTTTTTGCTAACAGCACTTAATATTGCCACCCAAGCCGAAATTGCCTACAAAACCAGCAAACAAAAACACTTGCCTATTGAGTTGGCTTTGCTAAAAATGTGTTGTATAAATAATGTAATAGAATGGTCGAGCTTGCCCGTTGGAACGATTACCGCATCGGTCGAAAAAAAAAATGACACACTAAAACCACCTACGCCATACGCCCAAAATACACTGCCACCTAATGCAGCCTTAGTTAACGAACCAACCGAAAAAACAGGTAACTTACTGCAAAAATACCAACAAAACGTGCCGTTGAGTACAGAAACCATCAACATTAAAAATCCGCCACAAAATGTAGCTACTACCACTGTACCTATTGCCGAAAAAAATACCGAAGCCGTAGTAGCCAATACCCAATTGGAAACGCTTACGCAAGATACCGTATTGCAATACTGGAAAGAATATGCCGCAAAGTTAGATGCCCCTGTAACCAAAAATGCCTTTAATGCCATAACACCACAACTAGAAGGCAGGTCTATTTTAATAGAATTAACCGCTTTGCAAGATAAGGCGATGAACAGCGAATGCCCAAAATTTTTGGGTTTTTTAAAGCAACAAAAAAACATTGAAAATTACTCGCTCGAGCGTAAAATTGTACAAAGCAAGCAAGTGTTATCCGAAAATACTTTTAGACCAACGGCTTACCGCCCCGAAGAACAACTAAAAGAAATGATACAAACAAACCCTAAATTAGCCGATTTGGTAGCACGCCTTAAATTAGAGGTAGAGTAGGTTTGATGCTAATGCTACGCAAAGGTGGTAAGCAACAGACTTTGCTATGGGGGTGCCACCAACTAATCGAGTTAGGGAGTGCTAATCATCACCCCCAAAATATTTTTTGTGTTTCGTATTTCGGCTACGCTCAATAAAAACGCACAACATAAATAAGCGGGCATGAGCAAGCTATGTGCAATATCAACAAAACTTAATTATAAATTATAAGCTGTAAAATGCCTTTATCAAACAAAAATAGTTTACCATATATTATCCAGAATGGAGAAAAGATTTTTCTTGAGAAAGAAAAAGAATTTATTACTGTGTATATATATGATATGCTTCAATTAAACCTAATTGAGCATTTAGATGGCATAATGCACTACAAACAAGTGTTTAACGAGGTATATCGGTTTAGGATTGATGAAAATAAACTAGAAGCGGTAATGGATACCATACGTTTGGGCTTAAAAATGATATGCCACCATGCTTATCGCCCAATAGGTACACTAAATACACGCTATTATATTACCGACAAAATAACGGTTAAATTTAAAAAACAAACATCGGTTGAGCAAATTGATGCCTTGATGGACGAATTGGGCTTAAAATATATTAGGCATTACAACGAACAAACGTACTTGCTACAGGTAACTAGCTCGTCGGGTATGAACCCCATAAAAGTAGCTGCCCAAATAAACACACACAAACGCATGATTGCCTACGGCGAACCCAATTTAGTGAGTAGGTTTGCCCCCAGTTTTGTGCCACCCGATACCAAATTTGCCGAACAATGGCACTTAAAAAGCACCGAAGCACCCGAATTGACGCAGAATGCCGATATTGGCGTTACCCAAGCGTGGGATATTACACAAGGTAGCCGCGATATTGTTATTGCGGTATTAGACGACGGATTTGATTTGTCGCACCCCGACCTATCGGGCGAGGGCAAAGTGGTGTTTCCGAAAGATTTTGTAACTGGCACCAACAACCCTATACCGGGTGCAGGTAGTTTTCATGGCACACCTTGCGCAGGCTTGGCTATTGCCGAACAAAACGGCGATGGCGTTGTAGGGGTAGCACCTAAATGCGCTTTTATGCCCGTGCGCATACCCTTTGGTGCCGACCCCAACTTGCTGTTCGAAATTTTTGACTATGTTGGAAAACGAGCACATGTTATCTCGTGTAGCTGGGGACCGCCACCCGTTAATGCCCCTTTGCACCAACTTATCTACGACAAAATTACCGAATTGGCAGCCACCGGCGGACCCCACGGCAAAGGCTGTGTAATTGTTTTTGCAGCTCACAACTTTAATGCACCACTCAAAGATTTAGAAAATAAGCAAGGTATTAGCTATCTTGCGGGCAATAGGGTGTTTAACCACAAAGACCCCATCTGGAACGGCAACGCTACCCACCCCGATGTGATAGCAGTGTCGGCATCAACAAGTATAAACCGAAAAGCAGCCTATAGCAATTGGGGCAAAGAAATTACGGTTTGCGCACCTAGCAACAACTATCACCCCCTCGATTTTAGTATTAAATTAAAGGGTAGAGGTATTTGTACCACCGATAATTTTTCGGACGGCTCGTATTTTTCGCCCAATAGCCGCTATACCACCAACTTTGGCGGTACATCGAGTGCTGCACCTATTGTAGCAGGTGTGGCAGGTTTGATGTTGTCGGTTAATCCAAATTTAACGGCTCATCAAATAAAAAAAATAATTGCCGAAACAGCCGATAAAATCACAGACACCACACCCGACATTATCAACAACAACCAAAAAGGTACTTACGACGCCAACGGACATAGCGAATGGTTTGGCTATGGTAAAGTTAATGCCTACAAAGCCGTACAAAAAGCCGTAGCACTTAACCAACAATTGCCCGACAATATGCTTAATACTGCCGATGTGGCACTTAGCCCCGAACTACTGCACAGCATGATAAGCGATAAACTAACCGACACAAGCAAAACTAAAATGTTTAAACTAAGTGTGGGTAAAAAATTGGTTATTGAGTTAGATGCTATTAATGGCGAAATAGGTAAAGATTTTGACCTGTTTGTGAAAAAAGGCAGCGAACCCACCCGCGAAGACAACGATGCTGCCTCGACAGGCGACACATCGAGCGAAAAAGTGATAATAGAAAACGCCGAAGCAGGTGACTATTATGTAATGGTTAGCTCGTTTAAGGGCGAGGGCGATTTTGAACTAAAAATGAGTATAGAATAATTGACGTACTAATAATGAAAACGCCCTACCATAATTGGTAGGGCGTTTTTTTGTTGTTGGATACTTAAATGGTGGGGGTAATGTTTGGGGCTTGGTGAGGGGGGGGGATTTTACCACGAATGTTGATATGCGAAGAACCAATGTTTGATTAACCACAAATCTGTCTGCGGATTACTGAACCACCACTTTTGCCAAACCCGTGTTATATGCTGTTTTTATTTCCATTCGTCTCTTAATTGTCGCCATTCTTTCCAAAATGTCAAGTAACCTTTTTTGTCAAAGTCGTCTGTTGGAATTGTCTTTGACAAACTTGTTTTATAAAAATTCTCAACTTGGTCTGCGAAGTCCAGAACTATTTTTTTATAAGCGTTTTTGTCAATAGTTGCTTCTTGTCCGCTGTCAGTTAAGTGCTTAATTTTATTGTCGTTTGTATGAATTATTGTCCAATCAATCCCGCTTGGGCAACCACAAATATTTACAAAGTCATTTGCATCATCTGCGATTATAAAGTGTCCGCAACAGGGAAGTAATTGACTTGCGTAGTCGTCTTTTTTATAGTTTTCTTTTAGTGTACGCATTAAATACAAAGCTGTTGCACTTACTGTCACGTCTAAACAGTCTTTGTCTGCAACAACTTCGTCTCCAATTTTTACAAAAACGTGTCCGTGTGCACAAAGGTCTGTTGGGTCGTCAACGTCCTTTATCCAATGAAGGTCTAATATTTTTATGTCAAAATCGTTGTCTGTCATTGTTTGTTCTTGGTTGTTCTAAAATAGCACATAACGTTTTGGCGCTTGGCGAAGTTGGGGTTTAGAAAGTAATAAAGTTCAAATTTAGTACAAATGCTAATAGAAAGTACAAATTGTCTCACTTTGGCCACCACGAAGTAGCAGCGAAGCTAAACCGACATTAGCGGTCGTAATTTTTAGAAGCATTGTAATGTAAATTCAATTTCATTTGTTTTTTCGTCATAAAAAACATAAATAAGTCCTAGGTCTCCCCACATAAGTTCAGCATTGTCTTCTGAGTCAATTTGAAAGAGTAATTTCATATTTTGTCCTTTCAAATTTTTGGGTGTGCTTTCGCCTTGAATCCATTGCGGATAGCCTCCTAATTGACTTTGATTATCTTGTTCGCCAATAAGTTTTTCAACTGTTTTTTGATAACTTTCCCAGGGTTCTTCTTCGTTCAACACACAGGATAAATCTGATGCATTAGGCTCGTATAAGTCTATCCCTTGCCAATCTGGCAAGGATTTTACTGCTTGGAATTCTATTTCGCAATATTTTGAACTTTCAAGCTCAGTTGGTTTATCAATAATAATTACCTTGTCAGTCTTCAATTCTTTGTAAATTTTTACAGACCAACCGTCATGTTTTGTATCCCAAGGAAATTCGTCCCAATCGTAATAAAATTGAATTAATTTTATACTTTTAGGAAGTTCAAGTTCTGTTGTGTTGAAGATTTGGAAAATGAATTGCATATATTTTCCATTATTTGACTTAATCCACTCTTCACCTTCTTCAAGATATGGTTGTCCACCAAAATGTGACAGTAATTGTGAGTTTTCAGGTTGTTGAGAAGATTCTTTAACTACAACTTTTGTCGCTGGTCCAATAATTGGTAAAACTATTTTTTCTAAGTCTTGCATTGATTTTAAATTTAGACTGTCTAACCTTTTTCTGTACTTCTCAAAATGTGAATCTTTCAAAACTTTTTTTAATTCGGCATCTGGTTCTAGTTGTTCTGTTTTTTTTTTAGGTCTAAAAAAAAGCAATATTTTATTCAATATGTTCATACGTAGTTTTTATTATGGCAGCTAACTCGCCAATAGACGAAATATTTTTTGTATTGTTTGCGAAAATTTTTAGAACAATACAAAACTACTACAAGTTCTAATTATTCCAAACAGCGTCTACGGCACAGCCGACTTCATTTACATTAATAATTGCCATGGTTCAGCCTTGCAAAGATAAAGTAAAGAAATGGAAATAAAAAACGATTTTCAAAAAAAAAGAAAAAATAATTTTTGGGGCTTTTTCTATTTGTACTTTGGTTTGGAATGAATAAAAGATAAGTTGTCAGTCCCCCAAAGGTCAGCGTTAAAAGGGCGATAAGCTTAAATTTAGCACTTCACTGTCATAGAATCCCCCCTTGTTGACGAAAAACCGCTGTTAGCCGCATCAATTGAGTTCTTTGATTGTACATTTTTGAGGAAAGTTGTCAATGTAAATAACGGTAAGCGTATCGCCAATTCTGTACTTATTGTTTTTATCGGTTGTACTAAAAGTGGAATAAGTTACGCCATCTACCACGTACTGACATCTCAGGAGCCATTCGCTATTCTTCCCTGTTGTATACCACTTTTTGTAAACTATTCCTTTTACCGTTTCTCCATTTTCTTGAAATTCCTTTTCTTCTTTCTGACCAAGGTAAAGTCCGAAAGATGGACCAATTACCAAAACGGATAGGGCACAAAAACTCGCATCATATTTAGGCCGCACGTTGAAAGACTTCAATAGTTGATAAAGCAAAAAAGTTTGGACAAAAAATATCAATATAAATGGTGTCCACCTGATAGCTTCTTGGCTGTACAACACCTTATCAGGAAGTCCGAAGAATATCAGTAGCAAAAGTCCTATGTATAAAATCAATAGTAAATACTTCATCTAGGGGCTTTGCTTAGCAATGAGTAAAAAATAAGTTGTCAATCCCCCAAAGGTCAGCGTTAAAAGGGCGATAAGCTTAAATTTAGCACTTCACTGTCATAGAAGTACGGAACCTTTGCTTTTGCAAAATGGCTGTTAGGGGCTGGCGTTCTGTCGAAGCCATTGTTGTTCTTCGCATTCTTTTAAATAATAATTTCTTGCATCGGAGTTATCTACCCTCATAATAAGGCGATGGTGTGTCCAGGTTAAATTGCTACGCAGTGCGTAGCAATTCTCTGCATCAGGATACGTGAGGTAAAATTGTCTAAAGTTTCGGAGGTTGGCATACGAAAAACCCTTGCCAAATTCTTTGGTAAGTTCAACAGAAAGCGATTTTAAAATAGCCTCTCCATAAGTGGCTTTTTCTTTTCCTTGCTGTTCTTCATCTACTATTCTTTTGCCCATTTGCCAATAGGCATTTACCATTGCCGCATTTATAGCTGTATAGGTTTTTACCCTTGCATTTTGCAAAATGCTTTTAATTTCAGCTATAAAATTAGTTGTTAAATCGTTTTTCACAATTGCAAACTTTGTTCTAATTGTTTCAATTCATTTTCCAATTTTTCTAAATCGCTTGTAATTTCTGTTACTTCTCTTAGTTTCTCAGGTATATAAAAAACCCTATTAAAATTGATTTCCACCAATTGCATTTCGTGTATATTAAAATAGATTATTTATATATTTAAAAATAAAGCGTTACAATGTGCAGCTGACTGAAATTGAATTAAAAAAATGTGCGATGGGAGTTGCAATGTGTGCCAAGTTTGTAGCCAAGGTTATGAGGCAGCTATCTTGCCCAATTATTCCAAACAGCGTTTACGGCACAGCCAACGGTCAGTTACATTAATAACTGCCATAATTTAGCGTTGCAAAGGTAAAGTAAAGAAATGGAAATAAGAAATGATTTTCAAAAAAAAAGAAAAAATAATTTTGGGGTTTCCTATCGGTACTTTGGCTTGTAAAAATATCTTACAACTCTGTTCGTTTGCCTTTTGTTGATTTTTGAGGCTCTTGGGGTTGTGGCTCTTGGTTGGTAGCGGGTGGCGGCGTGATAGAGGGTGTTGGTTGAGCACCCACTGTAAAAGCATCGTTGGCAAGCCATTTGCGCACTGTCCAGTCGCTGTCGAGTAACATGGCTATGCTGCGTTTTTTGGCATCGCGTATCACATCAGACAGGGCTGCATCTTCGTTTTTAACGCCCGAAAACGTAGGCGAGGCATGAACAAAGCGGGTGCCGCACGAGTTGATGGTTAAAAATCCAATGTTGGTATCGTCTAAAGCTAATAGATACAAGCCGGTTCCTATTTCGTGCAGGTGTTGCACAAAATCGTCCATGCTTTCGTTGTTGTATTGCCTAATATATTTTTTATCGCAAAAGGTAAGTAACATGTTTTGCGGACTTTGCTGTGCTAATGCTACTCTGTCTACATTAAAATTAGCATCTTGCATAAGGGTTGCCACAAAATTGGTGGGCGATGTTTCGCCTGTTCGGGGTAGGTTGGTGTTGCCTTGTGCGCCGTATTTGGTGCCGTACCAATAGCTAAATAGTTGGTCGCTAAATAGGTTGTAGATGTGGTTGCGGGTTTTGAGCAATACTGATTTTTTTTGCTCTTCGCTTTCGGCTGCCCTATACGATTGCAGTAGCTCGCGGGTGTAGGTGGCGTTGTCGGCTACGGTTTGCTGATAATCGGCGGTGCCAGTGCCACAACTACTAAAAGTAAGCGATAAAAATAGGATTAGGTATATAGTATGTTTCATGGAGAAGAGTTGGGAGGGGGGATGTTAATTATTGATTATTAATTATTGATTATGTAGGTTTTTTTGGGGATTATTAATTATGTATGTTTTTAATCGTTTTTTATTGATGTAGGTTTGGCTATTATTATGGGGGTGCCCGCAACTGTGAAAAGTATGGAAAGCCTAACATCACCCCCAAAAAAGACATATTCCGCGTCAAGCGGGGCTTGGGCTTTGATTTTGGGGTTACTCAAGTGCTTTTATTTGCTGTGGGGTATAGCCCAAATTTTGCAAAATGGTGGTGGTATCTTGCCCTAAATAGGGTGCGGGCTGCGAGTTTGCGGTATCGAAATGCGAGTTTTTTATGGGATATTTGATACCTGTTACCGATTGTTGGTTGTATTGATGGGTTACAAACAAGTTGCGCGATTGTAGATAAGGGTCGTTCATCAAATCGTTGAGTTGGTTGACGGCGGTTAGGCAACAGTCGGCGTTGGCGGTAAGTTGTAGCCAATGGGTGCTTGTTTGGCTGGCAAATAGGGCAGTAAGGTCGGTATGTAGGGCTTGGTTGTCTATAAAAAGTCGCTCTGTCCAGGTGGGTTGGTTGATGGCGATGCAAAAATTTTGCCAAAATTTGGGTTCTAGGGCGCCTAATGCTAGGTATTTATTGTCGGCACAGGCATATATATTGTAGTTGGGCAAGGTGCCTGTTAAAATGGCGGCTTGTTGCAAGGCATCTTGTAGGGTGCTAATTTGGGCTACGGCTAGGGGTATGCTTAGTAGGGGTAGTGTGCCGTCGACCATTGCTACATCTACATGGCTGCCTAAGCCTGTGCGCTCGCGGGCAAACAGGGCAAGTATGCAGGCATTTAGGGCTTGATAACTACCGCCGGCAATATCGGCTATTTGCACGCCGGGTATAAAGGGTTGCTGCTGTGGGGTTTTGTTTAAACCAATTACGCCTGCCAAAGCGGTGTAGTTTAGGTCGTGGCCTGCCAAGTGGCTATAGGCACTGTTTTGCCCGTAACCTGTTACCGATACATATATAATACGAGGGTTTATTTTTTGGGCAGTTTGGTAATCAATACCCATTTTTTGCAGTACGCCTGCTCGGTACGACTCTACTACTACATCGGCGGTAGCTACCAAATCTAAAAACGCTTTTTTGCCCAATTCGGTTCGTAGGGGTAGGGTTAGGCTGCGTTTCGAGCGGTTAAGGGCAAGGTAATACACCGATTGTTCGGCTATCATGGGTGGATAAAACCTAATAGGGTCGGGCGATGCGGGGTCTTCTATTTTAATAACTTCGGCACCTAAATCTGCCATAAATAAGGTAGCCAATGGTGCAGGTAGCAAACGGCTAAGGTCTAATACCTTAATGCCCGAAAGGATGGTTTGAGGAAGCAATTTTTAATTATAGATTATTAATTATGAATTATTGATTTGGTTTGTGCAAGCAAGTAGACGGGTTTGTAAAGTTTAGTGTATTTATATATGTATATTGTTATGTTTGTTATTTGATGTGGTAATTATTGCTATTTAATTTGTTATTTTTTGGCACACCACTAATTCTAATGCGGGGCTACGTTTAATAAATTTAAGGGCTATTTGCTCGATGGGGTATAAAATAGCACCTAAAATATTGCCTGCTAAATTGTTGTTTGGCAGTATTTTAAACAATACTTTCCAAGCCAAGGTGGGTTGTGTAGGTGGGTGCATTGCCCAAAATAGGGGTTTTTGTTGCACTACTTTTAAGCCATTTTGGGCAAGTGTTTGGTAAATAAAGTTGGTAGGGCGTACTTTATAATAGGTATCTTGCTCGAGTTGGTTGGTAAAAACCTCCGAGAAAATAAAATATCCGTTGGGTTGCAACAGTTGGGCAATGTTGGCAATGGCTTGTTGATAATGCTGGTCGTTGGTGATATGAAACAGCACATCGGCGGCATGAACAAGGGTATATTGGGGCGTTGTTGGGGGCAAAGGCAAGCCAATATCTTGCAACAAAATTTGGTAATTGGGGCATGTTGGGCTTACGGTATCTACTACCGTTCGGGCAATATCAATGCCTGTTAGGTGGGTAATGCCTAGTTTTTGCCAAAAATTTAGGTAAAAACCATTGCCCAAACCCACCTCAAAAAGATGCTGTTGGGTGTTTTTAAACCCGATGTTTTGTAAAGTTTTAAGCAAAACCGAACTGCGCACCCTATACAGCCATTTGTTATACGCAGTACCTAGTTTGTAGTAGCCTACTTGTTGTAGGTTATAGTTGTTGCTAAGGCGTTTTTCCCAGTATTGTTGTGGTTTCAAAGTGGCGATGTTGTGATGTGGAGATGTGGAGATGTGGCGATGTTGTGATGTGGCGATGTTGTGATGTGGCGATGTTGTGATGTGGCGATGTTGTGATGTGGCGATGTTGTGATGTGGTGATGTGGGGATGTGGTGATGTGGCGAAGGTTTAACTTGGATATTAGCTAAAAATAATCAATAATTAATAATCAATAATTAATTATCGTTATTTGGGATAGGTTTAGCAGCTACCAGTCGGTTGTAAAATTTAACTGGTTTTAGTATGCCATGCTCGTTGTATTGGTAATAGCAAAAATGCAGGTGTGTTTGCGAGCGCTCTTTACGGGCATTCGAGCCTGTTCGTCCGAGGGTTGAGATGGCTTGTCCGGGTTTTACAATATCGCCTGGTTTAACAAATAAATCTTCGTTGTGGGCATAATATAAAAAGCCTTTGGTAGCAGGGTCGTAAATCCAGATATATCGTCCGCCGCGTCCTGTATCGCCGGGTTTCCAGCCGGGTTCGGTGGCAATAACAATGCCGCCGGTCATGGATAAAACGGTGGCTCGTTTTTTGGTACGGTCGTCAAAGCCATCGTTGTTTAGGTCGCGGATAAAAATGTCGTAAGCAGGATGTCCGGGGTTAATACCTCGGTCAAAAAAGCCACAGCCGTTATCTACAAAACCAAATTTATCTTTGGGGGTACCTCCAATAGCCTTGCTAGTATAACCTTGCACCGGAAAAGCCCATGCTGTATCGCTATAATAAGGCAAGCTTTTTGATTGATAATATTGGTTAAGTGGAGCAAAGATAGAGTCGAATTTGATTATTGCTTCATCGGGCAACATTTTTTGTTTATCTAATGCTTTGTTTATGCAAACAAAGTTGTTGCAAGCAGCTAAGGCTTCTTGCATTTGAGCATCTGCCCGATTACTTGCCTCATCACTACCGCCTATTACCGATTGACAGGCTTGGTTTAGTAATAAAATACATGCAATTACAATGAAATATACTTCTTTCATCAGAAAAATAAAGATATTTTAAAATTAAGGTATGGATTTGGTAGGTCGAGTGTTTGATTTTATTGTTTGTAACTTTTGCTCAACCACAATTGTTTGACGCATTTTTATAGCAAAAGTCATTCCGAAGTCAAAGGTAAGACATTTTTTTTAGCTCGGCATAATTTTGTGGGCTTTAATATGTCAAACTAGCTTTATTTTTTTTAATTAAAATACAAGAAAATGGTTATATTTATTGTTAAACATTTTTAACAATTGCTTTAAAAGTAAATTTTGCCCCCAACCATGTCTAAAAACTAGTACTTTGGGCAGTTTACACACCCAAATCGCTCATAAAAAAAGCTAATTTCACAAAGGTTTAATCAACCCTTCTTTTTTTTTGAAAAAAAGTTTACTTTTGCGGTAACATTTCAACAAACAAAGGGTATTTATGAGTGAAGAACGATTTCAGCTATCCGAAAAAGAACGACAAAAAAACCAAACAATCATAACAGGTTTTTTAAACAACGACTGGAACGTAATGCAGGCGTGTTATAAAGATGTTTATGAGATGGTGCTAAAGTTGGTCAAAAACAACTCGGGCGATGCCGATGACGCACGCACACTAATGTTGGATAGTTTTAAAGTGTTTCGCAAACAATGCGAACGACCAGATTTTGAGCTA
Organism: Sphingobacteriales bacterium; assembly: GCA_016718845.1. Lineage (GTDB taxonomy): Bacteria > Bacteroidota > Bacteroidia > Chitinophagales > UBA2359 > JAEUUX01. The sequence continues at coordinate 48,183 of JADKCK010000038.1, read as the reverse complement.
ACGGGTAAATTTTCAACATATATTTATAGTGTTTGCTATAAGCTGTGGCTAAAACAACTACAACGCCGCCGCCGCGATGCCTTATACTATATTAGCGATGTAGAAAATAACAGCAGCGACGACGACGACGACGATAATAGCAGCGACCGGTGGGGAGCCTTAGTTAGTGCCTACGACACCACCGAAGAAACATTAACTATCACCCAATTGTACCAAATAACACTCGACCTAATTATATCAATAGGGACAATGTGCAAACAGGTACTACTGCTTTATGGCGATGATAAATCGCACCGCGACATTGCCCAAGAACTAAACATTAGCGAAGCCGCCTCACGAAAACGCATTTACGATTGCAAAGAATCGTTAGCAAAAAAAATACAAAAAAGTATTCATCTAAACGAGTTACTTAGCCACCCTAATATACGTCAGTTTATCGAAAAATACTTGAAAAAAAAATAAAACAACTGCACACAACAATTGTGCAAGAAAAACCGTTTTAGTTATCGAACCCTAATTACTTAACTACTTTTTTTTAATATTTTAAAAACAACTCCAATGTACCCACTACACAACAATCAGCAGCAGCTTATCGAAAAATATTTGCTAAATGACTTAACACCAATCGAACAAGCCGATTTTGACCAATTGTTGGCAACAAACAACGAGTTTGTAGAAAACGCATTGCTAGAACGCATTATTAAAGATGCCTTAGCCGAAACGTCTCTTGACGAACAACTTTTAGTCGCAAAAAACGACCCAAACCTTGCCGATTTTAATGCCCTACTTGCCGACCTTGACGAAAGTTATGCTCTTCAACGCCAATTAAATAATTGGTTAAGCTCAGACGAAAGTATGCCGGGTCAATCGGGTTACTCGACACGCGAAGAACTAGAAAAACAATTTGCACCCGTTGCCGAATACGAACGAGTATTGATTAGCTCGCAACGCGCCAGTAATACCCATCATTTTGAGGTACTGTTGCCTTATAATGGCATTAAATGTAATAACCGAGTTTTAGAATTTAAACTAAGCCCAAGCACCGAAATGCTTAAATTGAGGATAGAAAATAACCAAAAACGTGCTTTAATTAAACAAAACATCGAACCCAACACCACCCAACTTAGCCTGCAATTACCTGCCGAACAATTTCCTGCTGGGCGATACTATTGGAAACTATCAAAAGGTGATGAAATTATAATACGCGAATTTTTTATTTGGGATTAAGTAATATCCAAAACAGACAAGCCCGATAAGCCAAATATAAAAATGGTAACTCGTGCTTGTCTGCTTTATTTTGTGGCAAAATGAAATAATGGATACCTAATAATTAGCCATAAAAACGCAAAATTATTGCAATTGCTTGTGTAATAACAAAAAAAAACAAAAAAAAACCTATTTTACCCCTAATTATTGTACCTTTGCAGCCAAATTTACCGCAAATTCGTCCCTTATTTATGCAAAAAAATATTTTAAAGTACCTAACCGTACTATTATTAGGTAGTGCTACGCTTTTTGTTTCGTGCGACAAAAAAGCAGGCGACAACAAAACTACCACCACTACTGCCGATAGCAGCGCTACCAAAGTTGCCGAAGCCCAGCCTGCCGACACCACAAAAACCGATACCTTGGCAGCAGCAGCCGAAAAAAAAGAACCCGTAGGGGGCGGACAAGGCTCTAATTATGGCTATATCAACTCGCTCGAATTGTTGTCTAAAATGCCCGAAATAAAAGCCGCCGACCGTAAATTAGAGGCATTAGCTAAACAAAAAGAAGCATCGTTTAAAGCCTTGATGCAAAAATACCAAGACCTTGGGCAAAGTATCCAAGCCAATGCCGAAAACATGACACGTGTAGAAAGCGAAGCAAAAATGAAAGAAATTGGCGAATTGGAGCAAAAACTACAAGCCATGCAAGCCAACTCGCAAGAAGAATTAGCCATCGAAAAAGAAAAACTCTACGCACCAATTCTGAAAAAAGCCGACGCTGCCATCAAAAAAGTAGGCGAAGAAGGACACTATGCCTTTATCTACGACTCAAGCGCAGGTGTGTTGCTATACGCCGATACCACCAAAAATATCTTACCCATAGTATCCAAAAAATTGGGGCTTAAATAATTTGATACAGCCATGGAAGAGTGCTGATTGCGTGGTTGCGCTTGCTTTGCTTTGGGGGTGCCATAGACTGTGCAAATAGGGCAAACCAATAATCACCCCCAAAAAAAACCTATTCCGCGTTAAGCGGGGTAAGTATATTTGCTTAAATAATTGATATAAAATAGGCACCTACTACTTGCTTAAGTTGGTATTACAATAGTACCAAGTGCTAAATAAACGCAAATAAAAAACGGGCAGTAAGCAAATGGCTTACTGCCCGTTTTGTTGTTAAACCCAAAGCGGTTTATTAATAAAACTATTTCTTTTCGGCTAAAATTTCTTGAATTTTTTTCTCCAACTCAAACTCATCGCCCTCTACATAGCCCGAATGCTTAAACACAATTTCGCCTTTCGGATTAACAACTACCGTATAAGGTACTTCCAAACCGTTAAGGGCACGTTTTAGGTCTTCTTTGGTGTCCAATAGCACTTCGTACTCCCAGCCTTTGCCTTGTGCATAAGCTGCCACTCGGCTAACCGTGCGCTGATCATCTACACTAATAGCCACTACCTCTAAGTTGTATTTCTCTTTCCAGTCGGCATACACATCGGCTATGTTGTCCAACTCTTTGCGGCAAGGCACACACCACGTTGCCCAAAACGATAAAACGACCAACTTGTCCTTTTTACCATAATCGGCAATATTTACTTTTTCTCCTTTGGTATTGTTTAGTTCAATACTCGGCAATTTGTCCTGAGCCAATGCACTGGCGGAAAATGCAAGGCAAACAAATAGCATTAAAAACAATCGATTGATTTTGTTCATCATCGGTAAGATATCGTTTTATTAAGTTTAGGTTGAAAATTTTGTAGATAATAAATTGCCATTTATAGGCTGTAACTAAGCAACAAATAGCAAATATAGGAGCAATGTTGAAAAAAGGAAGCTCGAATGGCAAAACTTAGCGTTAAATTGATTTACTTTGCAACTCGAAACCAATATACCTCTGTATTAGACACTACAGCTACCCAAACGTTTAATCACCAACAAATTATTCCGCAAAAAAAAATGGCTATGAATCGACAAACAACGCTAAAAATCGTTTTTTATTTTGTTTTCTGCTCCTTATTTTGTAGCTTTGTACTAAAAGCTCAAGACAAAGGGCAATTTTCGGGCGATTTGCAAACATCGGCTCGTTTTTACGACCGCGATAGTATTCGCGGGGCATACAACACCCCTTTTTACGAATACCTAAAATATGGGGCAGATAGCTGGCTAAACCTCAACTACCGCATATCGGGTTTTGATGTAGGTTTGCGTTTTGATATGTTTTTGAACTCGCAATTAAACAACCCTGTTTTGCCAACTAATGGGCAAGCTCTTGGCAGGTGGTATGTGAAAAAAACAATAGACAAATTTACTATCAACGCAGGTTATTTATACGACCAATATGCTAGCGGAGCCGTTTATCGCTCGTACGAAAACCGAGCTTTGGGTTTCGACCAAGCAATATTTGGCTTGTCGGCTGCCTACAAAATTACCGACAACTGGACAGTAAAAGCCTTTACAGGTAGGCTTAAACGCCAAATAGACCCCGAAACATCGACCATAAAACATTTTAAACCCATTTTAAGAGGAGCTAATATTGATGGTTTTATTGACCTAAAAGGCAAATTATCGTTGGCTCCGGGTGTAGCAGTGGTGGCTCGGACAATGGATTTAGACACCTGGAAATCGGTACTCGACGACATGAACGCCCTTAACAACGACACCATTATTTATACTACCGAACCTAAATTTACTGCCGCTGCTGCCTCGTTTTACAACACTTTGCAAATAGGCGAGTTTAGCTGGTACACCGAGGCAGGTTACAAAACCAAAGATGTATTGCGCGACATAAACGGCAAACTGTTTCAGCCCGACCATGGTTTGTTGTTGTTTAACACCGTATCTTTTGCCCACAAAGGTTTAGGTGTTACTTTGCAGGGCAAATATACCGAAAATTTCGATTTTCGGGTATCTCCGCAAGAAACTTTTAACAGCGGCTTGCTTAATTTTTTGCCACCAATGGCTCGCCAAAACACAGGCAGATTGCAGGCACGTTATGCCGCCGCATCGCAGCCCATAAGCGAAATATCGGCACAAGCCGACATCACCTACACCCCAAAACGAGGCTTAACCTTTAATGGTAATTATGCATGGATACAAAACCTAGAAGGAGACCGTTTGTTTAGCGAGGTGTACCTCGACTGCGAATTTAAACCCGCTAAAAAACACTACAAAGCCACAATAGGTATTCAGGCAGTTGATTTTAACCGATTTGTTTTTCAACAAAAAGAAGGTTTTGTAAATACGCTCTCGCCTTTTGCCGAATTTGTGTATAAATTTAGCAAAAAAACCTCGCTTAAAACCGAGTTGTCGTATATGATAACCAAACGAGAATCGCGCATTTTTGGCAAAGACGACCCCACACCCGACCAAAAACAAGACCTTGGCGATTGGGCTTGGGTATTGGCAGAAATGGCAATTGCTCCGCATTGGACTTTCTCGGCAGGCGATATGTACAACGTAGGAAACGATGTACACTACCCAACTTTGTTTGTATCATACTCCGAAAAAGCCACCCGATTTGGGCTAACCTACACCAAACAACCCGAAGGCATTGTATGCACAGGCGGCGTTTGTAGGTTTGAACCCGCATTTAGCGGTGTAAAATTAGATATGAGCACCAGCTTTTAAACAACAACAACAAAAAACTGCCAATTTTATGTATTTTTTATTGTTTAAATTATATGCGTAAAATTTGGCAGGTTTAATATTTATACCTTGCATAAAAATAAATACAAACAAGGTTGAAATAAAATACATTTGCTTCGCGCAGTTCCATATTCGGTGCTTATTGCACCTTTTGTCTGCCCGCAAAATAATTAGTTTGCGCCCTAAAAACAAACAGCAACAACACCCAAACCATGCAAATAATCAACAGCACCCCCAACGATATAACCGCCATCTTTGAGCTATACGACGAAGCAATAGCCTACCAAAAAAAAGTATTTGATAAACATTGGCAAGGATTTGACCACGACTTAGTTGCCACCGAAATAGCCGAAAACAGACAGTGGAAAATTATAGACAACGAACAAATAGCTTGTATATTTGCCATCACTTTCAACGACGCAGCCATTTGGGGCGAAAAAGACCAACAACCCTCCATCTATATTCATCGTATTGTTACAAACCCCGCTTTTAGAGGCGGTTTTTATGTAAAACACATCGTAAAATGGGCAAAAAAATACGCCAAACAACAAAACAAACACTTTGTGCGCATGGACACTTGGGGCGATAACCAAAAACTAATTGATTATTATACCCAATGTGGTTTTACTTTTGTGGGCATTATCACACCCAACAACCGCAATACATTGCCCAAGCATTACTCGGCAATAAACCTTAGCTTGTTCGAGATAGAGATAGAGCAAGAACCCTCCATAAAATCAGATTAACCTAAATTCCGCCCACTATGAAAACCCCCATTGCTATTATTGATTTAGGAACCAATACGTTTCATTTGATGATTATCAACCCGCAGTCTGCTAATCCGTATATGCCCATCTATCGCCAAAAAGAATTTGTAAAATTAGGCGAAGGTGGTTTGGATTATATACTGCCAGTGGCTTTTGAGCGCGGCTTGCAAACCATGCAGCATTATGCACAGCTAATTGCCCAACACCAAATTACCACCGTTTATGCCTTTGCCACCGAGGGTTTGCGTAAAGCCACCAACAGCGCCAGTTTATAAAGGCGGTATCCGATATTTGTGGCATTAAAATACAATGTATCTCGGGCGATGCCGAAGCCCTGTTTATTTATCATGGCATTTGCCAAGCCATACAACTACCCAAACAACCTGTTTTGATGATGGATATTGGCGGTGGAAGTGTAGAATTTATTATTGCCGACCAGCACCAAATGTATTGGAAACAAAGTTTTAGGGTAGGCGCATCTGTCCTAAAAAACCTTTTTCACCGCACCGACCCTATAACACCCACCCAAATAGCGGCACTAAACCAACACATAAATGCCACCCTACAACCTTTGTGGGATGCTTGTTTGCCCTTTCAGTTGCACACGCTAATAGGCTCGTCGGGTACTTTTGATACCATTGCCGATATGCAAATGGCTATCAACCAACAAATACGTACCCCCGAAACCATTACCTATAACCTTACTGCCGCCTTTGTAGAGCAAGCTTTTGAGCAACTAACGCAAAGCAATTTGGCACAACGCTTGGTAATACCTGGCATGGAAGCACAACGCGCCGACTTAATTCCGGCAAGCATTTCTTTGTTACAATACGTTATTAAGCAATTAAATATTCAGCATATTATCCAATCCGAATATGCTATTAAAGAAGGTGTTATTTGGGCAGTGTTATATCAGCCCAACTTATTGCAACCTAATTCGAGTATATTTGTGAATGCTTAAAAATCACCACCAATTTAACTTTTTTTTAAAAAACAAGGTTAAATCCACAAATCACCAAAAAATGTTACCTTTGCAGGTAACATTTTGTTGTTTTAAACCCATAAGTAACCAACAGTTCATGAATTTGATAGCAAACACCGACTCTGCTAATCAAAATAGCTACGTCATTAGTGCTTTTCGGTTGGGTAATGCCGAAGTGATAACACAATGTTATCAACAAATTTTACCCTATATTACCCTATTTTTGCGGTCGCATGGTATGCCACATGTTAATGCCGATGAACTAGCATGGGCATCTATCGAGGGGTTTAGGCGAAATTGCCTAAAGCCCGATTTTGATTTGATAGACAAAGAAGGCAAGTTTATACCGTGTATTAAGTACCTAAAAGGCATTGCAAAAAATGTGTGTTTTGGCAAAAAAGAAGAACTAACTAAAAAACAAGCCGAAATTTTGCATGCTACTAACGAGCAAAAAAAAGACGGCGAACTACAAACCTCGCCCTTTAACCAAGCCACACAAAGCAACAACGACACCGAGTTTAACCAAACCATTGCCGAAGCACTACAACTAACCGAGCAATTAATAGCACAATTGCCACCCAAATGCCACCAAATTATACGGCTGTCGTGCTACAACGACCTGCCATATAGCGACATAGCCACACAGCTAGATACCAACGAAAGCACTTTGCGCAAACGCCTATTTGATTGCCGCCGTATGTTGGTGCAAACCCTAAAAAATAGCCCTTACACCGATATGTTTGAACATATTGACTTTATGAAAAAATACGTAATTAAATGATAACTAATAACGACCTACATTTGTTGCACCGCTATTGGGCAAGCAATTTATCGGCTACCGAAAGCCAAGTTTTAGAACAACGATTGTTGCTCGACCACGAGTTTTTACAAACCGCCACTGCCGAAAAACTCATTTATGAAACTACCTTGCACCTCAACGAGCAGCAAGGGGCAACCGCTATACAACAAGCCAAACAATGGGTAAAAGATTTGGGCAACGATTTATTTGCTCCTAACCAATTTGAACAATTAGTACAAGCAGAAACCCCCGACTGGGATACACCTAACACGGAGCCAACCTACAGCCTAGATGAGTTACTGGCTATGTTTGCCCGCTGCAACGAGCTAGAAGAAAACATAAGCCGAGCCGCTACCACTACCCAAACCATTAATGTGCTACATCCCACACACGACACCGAAACAAGCAAAACGCTTGTTTTTGATTTACAACAAGGCGTGCAAGTTCCGCTACTATTAATTATTTACGACAACCAAGCCAACCAATTAACCCAAATAGAAATAACACCCAACACCACAAAATTTAACTTTGATGTTCAACACTATACACAAGGACGCTACTACTGGCGTTTGCGGGCTAATGTAAGCGGCAAAGAACGAGCTGCATATAATACAGTGGTAAGGTCGTTTTTGGTGAGGAGATAATTTTTATAAGCCATAAATATGCAAATTTTTAAAAGAAAGACACTAAAATGGGTATTGTTGCTTTGCTCACTGGCATTTCAATGGGGATGTAGCAAAACAAATACCGAAAAAATGAACATCGTTTTTATATTAACCGATGATCAACGAATGGGTACGCTACAGTATATGCCTAATGTAATGGCAGAAATGCAAACTCGGGGTATTATTTTTGAGCGTGCTTTTGTAACCAGTTCTCTTTGTTGCCCCTCGAGAGCAAGTATTTTAACCGGGCAGTATGCTACAAAAAATGGCGTTTTTAGCAATCAGCGCCCATTTGGCGGAGCCAGAGTGTTTAACGACACCACTACTTTGGCTGTTTGGATGCAAAATGCCGGCTATAAAACCGCCTTGATTGGTAAATACCTAAATGCTTACGATAAAATATCACCACATATACCACCAGGCTGGGATTACTGGTTTTCGTTTTTACATACCAGTTTTTACAATTATCCAGTAAACGACAATGGAAAAAAATACCAAGAAAAAACAAAATACTCAACAGATTTGATTAAAAGTTTTCCCCCCCCCCCCCCCCCCATCCCTGATGCGAAACTTTTTAGTACTTTTAATCATCACCCACAATCGTACAACGAATTTGATGTGGACGATAAGCCTAACTACATACAACAAATTCCGCGTTTTAATGCCAGCTTTAAAAAACAGGTAAAAACCGGCCATTTGTTTGCTCAAAAACAAGGAATTTACGATAATACCACCATCATATTTTTGAGCGATAACGGATATATGTGGGGCGAACACCGCCTGACCGGAAAAGTATTGCCCTACGAAGAAGCTATTCGAGTGCCAATGGCAATATCATCACCGTATATCAAAAAAACACAAACAGATACTAACAGTTTGGTACTAAATATTGATGTAGCACCCACCATCTTAGACCTAACCGCTACGCCCCGACCCGAACAATGGGAACTTGACGGCGAAAGCCTTGTTGAGTTTTTAAGTACCAATAAAGCCCTAAAAAGGGATTATTTTTTTATCGAAAACCTAGAAGAAGCCCCTCAAAAAGGTGCACCATCTATTACTAACCGAGTAACAAATTGGGGCGTTAGAACACATAATGCCAAATATATAGAATATGTAACTGGCGAAAGTGAATTTTACGACCTTATTAAAGACCCCTTTGAGCAAGAAAACCAAATTAATAATACGGCATACAAAGCCCGAATTGATAGTTTGCGCACTCTTGCCAATACCCGAAAAGCCCAAATGCTTGCTACCGATAAAGAATTGCAAGAATTTAATGACTTGAAAGGTCGAAAATCATCGGAAAGAGATAGTAGCGATGATGAACCTACGCAATGATAATACAGTGCATAAAAAAGCGGCTGCCTCGTACTTGCGAGGTAGCCGCTTTTTGTGTCAAACAATCTTTTTTACTCTTTCCAAAAACGCAGCAACAATGTTTCTATCAGCAAAAAGCCAAGTGCAAACAACAAACAATATTTCCATAGCTCAACACCGCGGTTAATTTTGCCTACAATTTCGGGTAGGTTACTGCGGTTTTCGAGCATACTTATGTTGCGGTAGGCAGCAAATTGTTCGCGTAGTTCGGTGGGTTTGTAGTAACTTAACTCCGACTCGAGGCGGTCGTAGTTAAAACCTAACGAATATAAGGGCTTATTGGTATCCATATATAACTGATAATTGCCTGCTTTATTCAACTGTTGGTCCATGTTTAGTATCAGTTTCGAGGCTACAATGCGTTGTGTTGGAATAAACTCTTCCTCTTTGCCTTTTAGTTTGTAAGGCGTTTCTTTTTTGTCCGATTTGTTATCTAATTCTATCACTTCGTTTCGCCCAATAATGTACGAAATTTTACCATTTGTGCCGCCTAAAATACCAATTTTATACACCATTGGCACAAAAATAGCGTGTGTAGGTAGGTTAGTGGCTTTGGTATCAAGGGGCGATGCACACAAATACACCTTGCCACTGCCCGATTTATAGCCACTTACAAAAGCCCTACCACCCCTAAAAGTAAGTAAGTTTTCTTCTATTGCTCCGCCAAAACCCGACAGTTCGTAGCCCGAACTGGCAAAAGGCATGTCCATATTATTGGGTAAACGCTCAAACACATCGTTAAAAACCTCCGATTGTGTGTTGATTTGTGATACTTCGCGACGCTCGGCAAAGCGCTCGCCATAGGTAGCTACGCCCAACGAGCGCAAAAAGGTATTGTACGAATCGAGGTTCATGCCGTCGGTAGGGAAAACCAATACATTACCCCCTTTCTCGACATAGGTTTGCAACTGCGATGCCATACCCGAAGGCACATCGCGCAAGCCATTTAATATAATTAATTGGTTTTTGGGCAGATTGCTGTAATCAACCTGATTAACCGACTGGTTTTGAAAATTAAAGTGCCTGCTTTCGGTAAATAAAACGTTAAGGTATTTGCTAAAACTATTGCCGTTTATAGCCGTTACGTTTATTTGTTGGGCTATCTCGAAACTAAAATAATAGCTATCGTCAAACGTAATGGGATAATCTTCTATGAGTAATTCGCAGTTTTGCCAGCCCGCCGATGTGACCGAAAAATTAAGTGTGTCGGTGATACTTTTAGCGGCATCAACCGAAAAGTTGTTCACGCTTTTTTGCATTCCGTTAATATTTAAGGTCAAACGCGAGTTATCAACGGCTTTGTCGCCTGCATTTTTTATGCGTACCAGCATTTTGCTTTGCTGATTAAGCACCCGTGCTGGTGTTTCGAACCAAACCGAGTCGATGTATACATTTTGTTGCTCAACGGCTTCGAGGGGTAACATAAACACGCGGTAGGTGGTGTCGTTTTTCCACTCGACAATATTTTTTTGGAAATCGGAGATAACATACACGTCTTTTTGTTCGGCATTGGTGGTGCGCAGGGCTTGCTTTTGGCGTTCAAAAACTTGGGTAAGCGGTCGCGATGCGGGGCTTGTTTTTAGCTCATCTATATAGGCTTTGGCTTCGTCTTTGGTGATTAGGCGTTGTTGTCTGCCTTCAAAATCGTTGGTTAGCACCTGAAAACGGTCTTCGGTGGTATAGGCATCTACAATTTCGGCGGCTTTGGCGCGCGCTTTTTCAAACAACGATACGTCGTTGCTTAGGGCGTTCATGCTAAACGAATTATCTAAATATATACTTACTGCTTTGGGTCCTTGTACCGTTTTGCTTTGCGTTTGTGGTATGTAAGGTTGTGCAAAAGCCAACACCAAGAGTGCAATTGCCGCCACGCGCGATGCCAACACCAATAAATGTTTAAGGCGATTGCGCGACGAGCGTTCTTCTTTCAACTCTTTCAAAAACTTGACGTTGGTGAAATAAACGCGTTTAAAACGGCGGAAGTAAAATAGGTGTATAATAATAGGTATGGCAATAACTGCTAAGGCTGCCAAAAATGCGGGAAATAAAAAGCTCATGTTTTGTAATAATTCGGGAGGGATAGTTTGATGGGCGTAGTAAATAACAAGTTGGCGTTTTTACAAATCAATAATCCCATAATCCTGGAATGGTAAATTTATATTCGTTTCGTACAAAAAAATCTTTTTCTACATAATGCAACACTTCTTTTTTTATGTAGAAGATTCCACCAAATTCTATTTTTGATAAATTACTTATGGTATAGGTATGCCTGATTATGGCGTTTCTATCATTATCTTCGCCTTGGGTTTCGGTTACAATTTGTAGCGTTTTGTTGTTTAATGTTTCTTTGCTTATCACTTTTTCGCCGTTTAGTTCTTGTCCGTTTGGGCTTATTTTTATTACAGATTGGCTATTGGCATTGGGTTCTTTGGGGTATTGGTAATCAAAGTACCAAGTCAACGAATCGGTTGTTGATTGAGTAACGTTTATAGCTGCATCAATAAATGTTTCTTCGCCAGTTGTGTAATCTGTGTACATAAGTTGCCCTTTCCATGCAGCGTTTAACAAGGGTTTAAGGTCGTTTGGACTAATAGTTACTTGGCAGTAGCTCAACAGCGGAGATAGAAAGAAAACAATAAAAAAAAAGCTTTTCATGCTATGATAATTAAATACAACAATAACAAGTTCCATAAAATAGCTGGAACTTGTTATTGTCAAATGCAAGTTATTTGCTATTTAAAATCCAACAATTCCACGTCAAAAATTAACACCGAGTTGGCAGGGATTGTAGGCATAGCACGCGAGCCATAAGCCAAACCCGAGGGTATTAGCAATTTTACTTTGCCGCCCGAGCCAATAGTAGGTATGCCCTCTTGCCAACCTTTGATAACGCCTGTTAGCGGAAACTCGATAGGTTGGTTGCGTTTGTACGACGAATCGAACTCGGTGCCGTTTAACAAAGTACCCCTATAATGGCAATTTACTTTGCTGTTGATATTGGGTTTTTCTTTGCTACCTTCTGTTTCTACTACATAATACACGCCCGATGCAGTGGTTTTGTAGTTTTTAATTTTGTTGGTTTTTAGGTAGTCTAAAATAAGTTTTTGGTCGGTAGCTTCTTGCGAGCCTGCGGCATACACCTTAGTTGTTGATGTTGTTTGGCTTTTTTTGCTGCCTTTGCAGCCGCCCACCGAAAACAATAAGGCAATAGCTAATACCAAAAGGGTAAACTGTTTCATCGAAAAGTTATTGTATGTAGTTAAAAATGTTTTTTTTAGTGTTTTAGGTAGATGCTCATCTAACCCAAAATAAAAGCGCACAAAGATACGCATAATTTGTGGCATTGCAATACATCAAGCTATACCACAAAATACAGTTCGATAAGGTTACTATCCAATGCCTTCTTCCCACTATGTGAATGACTTTTTGAGTAAAATAGTAGCAAAATCGCTCGCAACCCAAATTTGCCGTAATATCTTCTATTTTCGAGCGAAATTTTTCCCCCCTTTTTAAATTTTTTTAGCCCCCCCCCCACCCAAATTTTTTTTTTTCGAGGATATTGGCTAAGAATTTCATCAATGCTTTCTCCGGCACTTAAAAATTCTAATATTGTTTGAACGGTAATTCGTTTAGCTCGTATGGTTGGTTTTCCATTACAAAGTTTTTCGTCAATCGTTATCCGGTTAGTTAAGTATTCCATTTTTGCTTTAAGTTTAAAATAAAGGCAATAAAATTTAACTAAGCAAATAAAATGCTTGTATCGATAATAAACGATACAAGCATTAATTTATTACTTGCTATTGTTTTGATGCACAAAGATACGCATAATTTGCGATTTTTGCGCCTATTTTTCAAACACGACCATTAATACCTCTTTCATGGCGGTAATGGTGTGTTGTATGTCTGCATCGGTGTGTGCCGACGAGATAAAACCTACCTCGTAGCCCGATGGTCCTAAGTATATGCCTTTGTTTAACAATTCGTGGTACAGCACCTTAAAATATTTCATGCTATCGGCATCAATTTGGTCGGCGGTGCGTATGGCGTGGTCGTGGCTAAACACTATCCAAAATATCGAGCCAATGTTGGTTAAATAGCACAAATAGTTGCGCTCGGTGCAAAAACTGTTGATGCTATCTACCAAATGTTGTGTTTTATTGGCTAAATTTTCGTAAAAATTGGGCGTTAAACACTCGCTTAATTGGGCAATACCTGCCGCCATTGCCACTGGGTTACCCGACAAAGTACCTGCTTGATACACAGGTCCGTCGGGCGAAATGTGGCTCATGATGGTTTTATTGGCACCATAAGCCCCAACAGGCATTCCGCCGCCAATAATTTTACCGTATGTAATAATATCTGGTTCGATATCGTAATAGCCTGCTGCCCCTTCAAAACCAATCCTAAAGCCCGAAATTACTTCGTCGAAGATGAGCATAGCGCCATTTTGGGTGCAAAGTTGGCGCATGGCTACCAAATAATCGCGGTTTTGTATCAACAAACCGTTGTTAGCGGGTATAGGCTCAATGATAACGGCAGCTATTTGGTCGGGGTTATCGGCAAAGGCTTGCTCTAAAGCTGCCACGTCGTTTAGTGGTAAAACAAGGGTTTCTTGAGCTAAACTTTGCGGCACACCCGCCGACGACGATATGCCAAACGTAACCAAACCCGAGCCAGCCTTTACCAACATCGAATCCACATGACCATGATAGCAACCATCAAACTTGATGATTTTGTTGCGATTGGTGTAGCCGCGTGCCAAGCGTATTGCCGACATAACGGCTTCGGTGCCAGAGCTAACAAAGCGTATTTTTTCGATAAACCGATTATTGGCTAAAATGAGTTTGCCCAATGCCAACTCGTAGGGGGTAGGCGTGCCAAACGAGGTGCCCTTGTGCAGGGCTTCGGTTACTTTTGCCACTACTGCGGGGTGGGTATGACCCAAAATGAGCGGTCCCCACGAGCAGCAAAAATCTATGTATTCGTTGCCGTCTACGTCCCAGATATGGCTACCTGCTCCGCGTTCCATAAAAATAGGCGTGCCACCCACCGATTTAAAGGCGCGGACAGGCGAGCTTACACCACCCGGAAAACATTGTAGGGCTTCGGTGTATAATTGTTTAGAGATGTTGTTATTCATGTAAAGTAAACTATGTTTTTTTATAAAGATGCTTTGGTAGTAGAAATGTAATACACAAACAAATAGCCCATGCAATAGGTTTGCATAGGCTGTTTGTTTTGACGCAAAAAGGCGTATTTAGGCACTAAACACACAAAATTTTACTTGTTTGTGGCAATTTAAGCAAAATTATGGAGATAAAAACAGTAAATTGTACGGTATATCTTGCAAAGCACTTTATTTTGTTGTATCTTTGCCCGAGTATAAAATCAGTTATTATTATGGGATACAGTTATTATAAAAACATAAGAACAGTAGTTAAGAAATTTAACCTTGATGTTCAAATGGTTAATTTGTTTGATGAAGTAATACCTTTAGAACCAAGCACTTGGTTGGTTCAATCGTTAGAAAAAGCAGGTAAAATGCCTGCCACTAACGAAAAAACAAAAGCCGAGCGCGTTATTTCGCCTATATTATTGTCGGTTTTTGAAAACTACAGCGAGCAAATTTCTTTTTTTTCGGGCGAAGCGCTTAATGTAAATGTTGAGGATAATTTATCGGGCGAATGTGATTTTTTCTTTGCGCTACATCCCCCAAAACCCTATATTGATGCGCCCATTATTTCGTTGGCAGAAGCAAAAGATGAAGATATGGAGTGGGGATTAGCTCAATGTGCGGCACAAATGTATGGAGCAAAATTGTTTAACGAAGCAGAAGGGAAAGATATTAAGGCTATTTATGGCTGTGCAACCGATGGCATAGAGTGGCAGTTTTTGAGATTTGAAAACAATATTTTTTACATTAACAAACAAATACTAACACAACTTCCGCAAATTTTAGGTGCGTGGCATTGGATAATACAAAGCTATTTGAAGTAAAAAAAGCCCCACATCTTAAAATATAGATAAGATGTGGGGTTTGTAAATGATATCGTGATAGTTTAGTATTTATTGTAAATTATTTACAAGTAACTTGCTGTTTTTATGGGATAAAATTTGTAGAAAACCATAAATAGTGAGTGATTACTTAGTTTTGCGGCAAAGCTACTGTCATATAAGCTCGGTTATTTTCAACAAAGTTAAAACCAATGTCTATGGTAACACTTTGTCCATTGTCTGCCTCAAATTGATAGTATCTGCCATCGGTTTTTACTGCCACAATGTTTGCCAATGTGCCATTAATTTTTAAACTATTTTGCCAGTTTGTAATTACTTCAAAAACAGGGCTAACAGTTTTGTTTACTACGGTGCCTTTGCGTAGGCAATTCCACAACAAAAAGTGCATCGGATTTGACAATTGAAGTTGTTCGTTGGTATTTGAGTTTTTTAAACCCAGATACGAAAAACCTTGCAAACCATCAACAGCATATTTTATAGTCCGAGTTTGAGTGGCTAAAAGTTGGTCGATATCTTTTAACTTGTATGCCATATCCCAAACATATTTGGGTATTTGATACTCTTCTGAACTAAATGTTTTTTTTACAGTATTTTTGTCTACAAACGAGATGCTAAAGCCTGGTCCATCTATTATTCCGTTATCATAAAGCGGTATTTTATCGTAGTTTATTTTAGTAAAAGTTTTCATTATTTGTGTAAAACTTTTATCTGTTAGTTTTCCAATTTTTATACCACTATAAAAAGGATCATTCAAATTAGAAAGTTTCTTTTGATTTAGTATAACACTTTTATCTGTATTAATAATCAATTCAAGATGTCGAACTTGATTAGTGCTACGGTCTACCATTCCTCCAGTCCATAAAAAAACAAGTTTATCAAATTTCACAGCTTGTGCTTGAGTAAAATTAGGTAGTATATTAGCTACTAATAAGTATACTAAAAAATAGTTGAGTTTAAAACGGCTTATTTGCATGATGAATATGGTTTAATAATATGGTGTTGTTTAATTGCACAAATTTACTGCATTTTTTCGAGAAAACAAAATTTATGTGGCTAAACTTTAAACAAACCCGCCCAACACTTATATATAAGGCATTGGGCGGGTTTATGGTTTAGGTGGATAAGATCGTTTTATTTAATTTGCGACACCCCGTTGCTTAACGGTTTTTCGAGCATTTGCAATATGTTAGCGGCTAATTCGCGCAAAGTTTCGTAGGTATTATCCGAGGCATTTAACACAAAAACAGCAATAGGATATTTCACAAAATTTTGTTGATACTCCATGTTTTTGTCAAATGTTAATAATACTTCAAAGTTTTCGGCTAATAATAATTTTATTAACTCCCCATTTTTTATACCATTCCATTTTTTATCCGATACCGTATAAACCTCGTGTATTTGCAAATCATGCTTTAGCTTTTTAGGCAAGTTTTCATCCAACAGCAGTTTCATACAGGTTTATTATTTTTTGGTTATTAAAACTTTGAGCAACCAAATGCAAAACAGCTAATACCTGTTGTTTAGATACCGATGGGAAATCGTCCAGAAATTCGTCTATAGAAATGTTTTTTTCTAAATGCCAGAACAAAGTTTGGATAGGCACGCGTGTACCGTAAAATACAGCCGTACCGCCTAATATATCGGGGTCGGTATGAATTAAATTTGCAATAAGCATAGTATGTATTTTTATTTTATAGTTTAATATTTTATTTATCGTATGCCTTTGGCAATATTGTGCTGGTTGGCTACACAAATTTACTACATTTTTTCGAGAAAATAAAATTTATTTGGCTAAACTTTAACCAAACCCGCCCAACGCCTATATATAAGGCATTGGGCGGGTTTATGGTTTAGGTGGGATGCTAAACTTATTTTAACACTTCGGCTAATTTTTCTTCTAGTGCTGCGCCGCGTAGGTTGGTGGCAATAATTTTACCTTCTTTGTCTAACAAAAACGATGCAGGGATAGACGATACACCATAGACGCGAGCGGGAGCCGATTGCCAAAATTGCAAATCGCTTACGTGATAGGGCCACGATAGTTTATCTTGTTCGATGGCTTTTATCCACGGTTCTTTGGCTTTATCGAGCGATACGCTAAATATTTCGAAGCCTTTTGATTTGTATTTGTTGTAGGCTGCCACTACATTGGGGTTTTCTTTGCGGCAGGGACCACACCACGATGCCCAAAAGTCTATCAGTACTATTTTTCCGCGCAAATCTTTCAACGAGTACATTTTACCGTCGGGCGATGATAGCTCAATATTAGGTGCTTCGGAGCCTACACTTGCTGCACCAGCAGGGGCTGCTGCACTTGGTGCAGGTGCATTGAGCATGGCGGTTACATTAGCCCTAAACTCGGTAGCTATTTTCGAGCCGGGCATGGCTTTCTCCAATCGGTCGGCAACTTGTTTGTAAGTTTCGTGATAGGTAGTAATGGGTTGGCGCGTTTGTGGGTCCATAAGGGGCAAGTTGGTAGCTATCACATAGCTCAAAAATGGGCTGGTGCAAGTATCTACATAGGCTTTTAAATAATCCCATTGTTTTTGTGGTTCGGGCATCATGCGTACTTGGTCAATAAGTCCTTTTAGTTGTACGTTTTCGCCCGAGCCTTTTATGGTGTAAGCACTAGGGTTGCCTGCGTCCATTTCGATGGTGGCATTGGTTTTATCGTCCAATATCATCAACAATTGTTGCCCCGACGAGGTGCGTATTTGTGCCAACGATTTTTCGGCAAGATTACCTTTTAGCTCAAAACCACCGTCGGCGGCTACCTGTACCGTGTCTATTACATTGGGTTGGTTGCCTTGTATTTGCACTAAAAAAACCTGCGTATTAGGTTGTGCATTTTTGAGTGTGCCTTTTAAGTTGTAGCCATTAGCGTTGCCGGTTCCTTG
The DNA here is from genome assembly GCA_016718845.1 of Sphingobacteriales bacterium. Lineage (GTDB taxonomy): Bacteria > Bacteroidota > Bacteroidia > Chitinophagales > UBA2359 > JAEUUX01. The sequence goes on along the minus strand of JADKCK010000038.1, from coordinate 29,824 downwards.
TTTGCAGCCTGCCAGCGATAGGGCAAAAAAGGCTGCTATCCACATTTTTTTCATAGTAATAGAGATGTGTTGTATGGTGTGTTATTGTTTGTTTATGCGCATTTGAGTGAATGCCTCAATTTGGGTGCAAAGATACAAACATTGTTCGAGATTTATTTACAGTTTACTGTTTTTTGTTAATTTTGTGGATGATTGTTTTGAGAATTAATGTGATAAAAATATAAAAATACCTTTTATTGAACTTTTAGTTAAATACAATATGCTTATTTTTTTATTAATTTTTTTAGATGCATTAATTAGAAGTAGATTTGGTGAGTATTTGTGATAAAAAAAAACATATCGAGCATAACTTCGAAGAAGCTAACTTGATATGTTTTTTGTTTAAATAAATCTGTTTATTTATTTCATAACTTCGGCTAATTTTGCTTCTAGGGCTTCGCCGCGTAGGTTTTTGGCGATGATTTTGCCATCTTTATCCAACAAAAAGTTTTGTGGGATAGAGCCTACTGCATAAGCGGCGGCAGCTTGCGAGTTCCATCCGCCAAGGTCGCTTACGTGGTATTGCCAGCTTAGTTGGTCTTTTTCGATAGCTGCTTTCCAAGGTTCTACCGATTTATCGAGCGATACACTGTATATTTCAAATCCTTTGGCTTTGTAAGCGTTATAGGCAGCTACTACTACGGGGTTTTCTTTGCGGCAGGGTCCGCACCACGATGCCCAAAAGTCGAGTAGTACTACTTTGCCGCGCAAGTCGGACAAGGAGTAGGTTTTGCCATCGGGCGAGCTGAGTTTTAGGTCGGGTGGTACTTTGCCAATGGCGGTATTTGCGGCAGCCATGGTTCGTAATACGGTTGATTTTAGCTCGGCGGTAAAACGGCTTTGGGGTATTTTTTGTTCGAGTAGTTTAATAACCTTTTCGTAGGTGGTGTAATATTGGTCGATGGGGGTGTTAGATACGGCTACGTAGGCAACAAATGGGTTTTTGCAGGTGTCGGCATAGGCATTTAGGTAAGTTGCTTGCTCGGCTTGTGTGGGTTTGCTGCGCACGCCTTTTATCATTTGGGTTAGTTGCTCCGACGATTTTGAGCCACTGATGTTGTAGGTCATCCAGTTATTAAAATCAAATTCAAAGTTAATGGTTTTATTTTCGATGACAAACAATATTTGGTTGTTGCCGTTGCGTATTACTGCCAAACCCATAGCGGGTACGTTTCCTTTGGCTTCGGCAATGCCTTTGTCGTTGGTTACTAGGGTGTCGAGTGGGGTGCTTTGGCTGCCGTCTAAACCAATTACATAAAAGGCGGTGTTAGCAGGGGCATTGGTTATTTTTGCTTTTATGGTGTAGCTGGGGGCAGCAAAAAGCGATGTGCTGCCAAAACACAAAAAAGCAAAGAGCAACAAGGCGAATAAAGGTCGAAATGTCATGATATGGATAATTTTATTTTTTTATTCTAAATGCCTAATATTAGGTTTTTAGTTTTCGGATAATAAATGATAGATAATAGGGTAGGGGAGTGGCTTTGGGTAGAGTGGTGTTTTGCTGTTTTGTGGTAAAGCTTGTTTGGTGGGCGCAAACTTGTTGATTTGCGGGCAGACAAAAGGTGCAATAAGCACCGAATATGGAACTGCGCGAAGCAAAATGTATTTTATGAAATTACAAAAACGACAGGATAGGTATTTGTGGTTTTGATGTTTTTTGTTTTTGCTAAAAAACACCACATTTTGGTTAGACGGATTAAACGCTAAAAAGTTTATTTTTTAAGGTTTATTAACTTTTCGGTTAATCGTTTGGTTAGTGTTTGTGCGTCTAGTTTACCTTTTGAGTTGCGCATAATTTCGCCCATAAACAAGCCTGTTACGCCTTTTTTGCCTTGATATAGGTATTCTTTTACTTTGTCGGGGTATTTTGCCAATACGTCGTCGATAAGTTGGTCGGTTAGGTTGTCGTCTATTTGGGTAATAATGTGCAGCGATTGGGCAAGTTCGTGTACACTATTATATGGTGTGTTGAGCATTGCCGGAAAGAGGTATTGTACGGCTGCGGTGTGTGTAACTTTGTTTGCCTGAACAAGGTTGAGTAACTCGGCTAATTGGGGTGGTTGTATACCAAAGTTGCTTATTGTAGTATTGTATTCGTTTAGATACGATTTGACAGTGCCGTTTAGCCAATTGGCTGCGGCTTTATAATGTTGGGTGTGTTGTATGGTTTGGTCGAAATAATTGGCAGTGGCTTGGGTTTCGGTTAGCAGGTTTGCATCGTACTCTGATAGTCCTAGTTTTTTGTACTTTGTTAAATAGTTCTTCGGGCAGAGTGGGCATTTGGGCGTTTATTTGTTCAAGGTCGGCATCGGTTAGTATTACGGGTGGCAGGTCGGGTTCGGGGAAATAGCGGTAATCGTGTGCCATTTCTTTGCCTCGTTGCGAGAAGGTGGTTCCTGTGTCGGGGTCAAATCCGCGTGTTTCTTGTTGTATGGTTCCGCCGGCTTCTATAATGTTTATTTGGCGTTTGGCTTCGTACTCGATGGCACGTTTTACGGCTCGTATCGAGTTCATATTTTTGGTTTCGGTTCGTTGTCCTAACTTGGTATCTCCGTTTAGGCGCACCGATACATTGGCATCGCACCGCAGGCTGCCTTCTTCCATGTTTCCGTCGCAGATGCCTAAAAATTGGACTAATTTTCGCACTTCGGTCAAAAACTGGTAGGCTTCGTCGGGGGTGTGCATGTCGGGTTCGCTTACAATTTCGATAAGTGGGGTGCCGGCTCGGTTAAGGTCTATTTGGGTATAGCGGTCGTTTTGGTCGTGGATACTTTTACCTGCATCTTCTTCGAGGTGTATGTGGTGTAGTTTTATGCTACGTTCATTGCCTTCCGATTTTATGTTCACATATCCGCCCATTGATATAGGTGTGTCGAACTGGGTAATTTGGTAGCCTTTGGGCAGGTCGGGGTAAAAGTAGTTTTTGCGCGAAAATCGGTTATATCGGGTAATAGTGCCATGTGTAGCCAAGCCCATGCGTATGGCAAAGTTAACTACTTTTTGGTTGATGACAGGCAGTGTGCCAGGGTGTGCTAAGGTAATGTAGCTAACTTGTGTATTGGGCGATGCGCCAAATGCTGTTGAGTCGGGGGCAAATATTTTGCTTTGGGTGCTTAATTGGGCATGTATTTCAAGCCCTATTACTATTTGATACTTATCGTACATTTTTAGTGAAATTTTTTAAACTATAACTATTAGTCGTTATTTTGCAATTTTTTTAATAGGTCGGCTATTAAACGATCTTTTTCGGCTAATGCTTCGGCGGCTTTTTTTGCATCTGCTTTTGCGTTTTCGGCATCTGCTTTTGCGTTTTCGGCATCTGCTTTTGCGTTTTCGGCATCTGCTTTTGGCATCTGCTTTTGTTTTTCGGCATCTGCTTTTGCTTGCTCAATGTCTGTTGTTAGTTTTTCAGCATCTGCTTTTAGTTTTTCTATTTGTCGGGCGGTATCTTGTACAAATTCACCAATTTCGTCTTCTATTTGCATTTGTTCTTGTACTTCTTCCGAGGCGTATGCCATTTGTAAACGGCGTAACATGCGTATTTGTAGTTTGTCTATTGGTGTTGTTTGATAAAGCAACGCTTTTTTATTTCCTTTTTCGTAGTAATGTTGTCTAAATACCGACAACAACTGTTCCAAACGGCTTTGGATGTTTTCGCTCAAACGGGTTACTTGCACAATAATGCTATCGTGTGTTAAACATTCTATAAACCAGCTTTTTTGTGTAATTGGTTGGTGGGTGATGCCGTCGGTGCAGTTGCGATTAATTTTTATTACGCTGCTCAATATGTTTTCTTCTAACGGAAAGCCTAAAAAATAAATGGTAATAATGGGCAAAATTTCTTTCGACTCGCCATCAGATTTTTGGTAATTGCTGCCCAAATAGCGCCTAAATCGCAGGATATCGGTGGCATATTTACCTTTTTGTAGCTCTATTAGTATTTTTTTTGTTCCTTCGGGGGTGCGTATAATGGCTTTAAAATCGAGACGCAATACGGTAAAACCGTAATTTTCTTTGGGCACTATTACTTCTTGTGGTTCTATGCTTAAACTTTCTATGGTTAGGTTCAATAGCTCGGACAAAAAGCCTTTGGCTATGTCTAAATCTTCTAACAAATATTTAAATACTACATCGTATATTGGATTGGCTATAAGCATAATTGTACGATTTTGTTAGTTATAGGATGTCGATGGGGTAAATAAAAGATTGGTTATGTAGGCAGGCATTTACTAAAATATGCCAACCGAAGCACAAAGATACGGTTTTTTGTCTTTATTTGGCATAAAAAAAATGGCGGACAAAGGTTTTAAAACTTTTGTCCGCCATTTTTAGGCTACTAACGTTTATTGTTGTAGTTTTGCCACCTCATCTTTAAATATTTTTTGGCTTTCGGCAGATTCTTTAAAACCTGTTTTTTGCAGCACGTCGTAATAGTTTTTTATGGTTTTGGCTATTTGGCTATCACCAAAGGTTTGGGTAAATAGTTCGTAGGCTTTTTTGTATTCGGGGCTTAGTTTATGTGTTTCGTAATCAAAAGCGGGGGTGTTGTTTGCTCCAACCATGGCTGTTAGCAAATAATCAATTTCTTTGTTTTTTGCTGGTTTGGCAAACATAAATGCGTTATTTTGGGTATTAAATTTTTCCCACCATAGGGCGCGTTGTAGCACATCGGCAGCCGAAATGGTCAATGCTCCATCGTCTAGGTAGTATCCTTCGCCTAGCTCTTTACCCGATTGTGTGATGTACGATTGCATGATAGGGGTCATTCTATTGCCCCATTTTTGCACATCGGCGGGCAAATTGGGTATCAAAAATGCCATTCCTTCGCTGTAATCAACGGCTAAAAAGTTGGCATTTAGGTCGGCAATTAGTTTTTGGTCGGCGGGGCGTTTGCTCTTGGGCGAAAAATCGGTATCTTCTAATTCTTTCAACCTTATTTTAATAATGGCAGTATCTCTAAATGCCAAAAAACGACTATACGCCACATCAAACTTCAAGGCGGGGGTATTGTTGGGCAAGTTGCTTAGTTGTTGAGCTGCCTTGCCAACCGAGCTGTATTCGGTAATAGAAAGCGTTTGCAAAAACCCTTCGTATGCCAACACAACATCATCATTGCCTTGTGTTGCCGCTAAAGTGTCGGTGGGTGATGGTATAGTTGTTTGTTGATTGTTTGCAGGCTGACAAGCTAGCACAACACACAACAACGCACCTATTAATAACAGAGCGAATGATTGCATAAAAATAGTTGTTTTTTGGTGATTAAATTTGTTTGTTTAGATGATGATACTATATCTTAGCTATGTTTGCTTTTGTAGGCTTAACTTATCTTATGTAGTGTATTTTAATAATTTGGCAGGCTTATTTTTTTTATAGTTTTTATCTCTATGGATATTAAAAGTATTAAAATGATAATCTCATTAATAAAATAGATTAGCCCCAATACCGTTAACAAATGCCTAAAATAAAACACAACTGCTGTTGTAAGGCAACAATATAAAATATTAGCAATTATAACTACCCTTAAATATGCTTGCCATTTACCAGAAACAAAGTAATAACAACATAGTGAGTATACCATGTAAATGAAAGCCACAGCAGACAAAAAGTAAAGTATAGTTTGCGGTATTCCAAAAATATCATGATACCTAGCAATAATAAATCCTAATAAAAAAGCACTCAAAAATGCGCCAATACCGTCCAAAAGAAAAACTTTCTTTGGGTTTGATATTATTTTATTTATTATTTTTATCATATAAAAAACTTTTAATTAGTTTGAAATAACTTCACTTTTTTGCTGTTTATCTAAACTTAATGTCTTTGTCTTTTTAGCATAATTTTTGCCCAACCTACCAATTACTACACAACCTTATTGTGTTTTTTGGAGGGAGTAAGTGTTAATCAAGTAACAACAGATAGTAGTGACAATTTTGTGGGATTATAGTCTGCAAAGATACTACAATTAATTTACAATTGGGCATAAATTTACCCAACAAAAGTGGCTCTTGTGCTTTTGTTGTGATTTGGGTATTTTGCATTTTCACACCTAGTTGTATTTGGTTTCTTCGGGATCGGCATTATGGATTGGCGTTAAGAAATTTATTGGGGCTAAATGAGCGTTAAGAAAGATACTGTTTGGCCGCCCCCGATAACTGACGGACAAACCGTTTGGCGTGCAAGTTTATATCTTTTAGCGGAGTTGCCATTTATACAGCCTTGATTTTTGGTTACTTTTTGTAAGAAAAAAACAAATGTGGTGAATACTAAAATAATACAACAGCCGCGCTCAATAGGAAAGCATCATTGTCAGTCCACAACAAAAGTAAAGAACCACAAAAGTTTGGCAACAAAATTGCTATAGCTTGCCTACATTATCTCTTTTTGTTATGAAACAACTCTTTTTTATTTCTCTTCTTTACTCAACCCTTGTTAATGCACAAAACCCCGCACAAGGTTACGAAGATTATAAAGCCATTAGCAACGATGCTAAAACAGTTAGCTTTTTTGACGATTTTATAGACAATGCCAATCAATGGGATTTAACGGTAGAGAGTAGCTACTCGGTGCATAAAATAGAGAGTGAAGTATATTATCTTCAATCAAAAGACAACGAAAGTTACGACACCTACGGCAGATACAATACCCAACGATTGGCAATTAACGACAGCGCTAATTTTGAAATCGAAGCCTTAATTAAGTTGGCATCGGGTGGCGAGTTTGCCGAGTATGGCTTGCTGTGGGGGCGCAGCTTGTGTTGCGAGCATAATTTTAATGTAAGCGCCGATGCTATGTTTAGTGTTGGCGAGTTTAAGTTTGGTTGGGATTATCTTATTTCGCCTACCTACTCAAAACACATTTACCGCCGCGATGGCTATAACCGATTGACAGTACGGAAAATAGGTAAAGATATGTATTTTTTTGTTAATAAAAACTTAGTAGCTTCCATGCCTGCCCGTCCATTTTTTGGCGATAAATTTGGTTTTTGGGTATCAAACGGGGCTGCTATAAAAATAGATTATTTTAGGATAAATTACCTGCCCGATACCATTATACCTATTGCCGAAACCCCCGTTATAGCGTCTGTGACTGCCATACCAATGCCTGCTTTTACCAGCTTTGCTGTTAATCAAGCACCTAAGCCAACCTTTGTACAAACGGCAGTAGTATCACCACCAATACCAACCCCTTATCAGGTACGCCCCATACCCACGCAATTAGAAGGCAGAAAAATACTAAGCGGCAAAGAAACCATAGTAAGCGACAACGAAATAACGCTACAAATTTGGGACGATGGCGAAGAAGATGGTGATATTATATCAATATATTTTAACGGCAATTGGCTGCTACAAAATCACCTACTTACTAAAAAAATAAAACAATTACCAATTACCCTCGATACAAATGGCGATAACTACCTAATTTTGTACATCAACAACGAAGGCAGCCGCCCAACCAACACCGTTGCCCTTAGCATTGACGATGGCATACGCAAACGTCGTCTGTCATTATCTGCCGACCAACGCTCGTGCCAATCTGTCCGTTTAGTACCACCTAAGTAGCCATAAAATAAAAACAAAACCTACTACAAAATAGGCTCGCACTTACCCCCGCTTGTTTATGTTGAGTGTTTTTATTGAGCGTAGCCGAAATACGAAACACGGAAAAGTTACTGGTCTTTTTTTTGAGTGATGATTGGCGTACCCTATTTGCACAGCATCTGGCACCCCAAAGCAAGCCAAATACAAACCTTAACCTAACTTACAATCGGAGTATTTAAAAGTACCCCACACAAAAAAAACCTCGAAACATTGTTTCGAGGTTTTTTTTATTCAGCTATCTAAATCCGTAGGATTATGGTTGGCGTTTGCCAGCGTTTGGTCCTTTAGGTTTAGACATGTTCATTTCGCTTGGACATACGCGGAACTCAACGCGACGGTTCAAAGCGTGGTCGGCATCAAAGCCTTTACGACCGCCAGTGTCTGCTAAACCAGAAACTACGTTTTCGCTCTCGCCACGGTATTGCAACACCAATTGCGATGGGTTGATACCATATTTGCTAGTTAAGGCTTTAACAACCTCTTGAGCACGTTTGTACGAAAGCACATCGTTGTATGGGTTAGTTGCACGTACATCGGTATAGCCTGTTACACATAATTTAAGGTTAGGGCACATATTAAGGATACGTGCTACTTCTGCCAATTGCGACTCAAACTCTGGTTTGATAGAAAATTTGTTCAAATCAAACAAAATAGTTGGGAATGGACCTACGTTATCACATGGGTCAACACGAGTTATAATTGGTTGTGGTGGTGGAATACAACCTTTAACACAGTCACAGATGCCATTTAAATCAAGGTCTTTGCAAGTCATTTTTGGAGCTACACCGTATTTATCCACCAATTTGATGGCATCGTAGCGGGTGTGTGGTTCTTTGTCGTCGCAATCCAATACACCATCACGGTCGCTGTCAAGCATACGTCCGTGTGTGTCAACTGGGCAACCCTCGCGTGATTCTGGTTCTTGGTCCCAAGCATTAGGCACGCCATCTTTGTCGTTGTCGGCAAGGTCTGGCATTTCGGGTAGGTCGTCGCAGCAAGGTGCTTCGTTTAGCTCTTTGTAGGCATAATCAAGTGGGTTCATCCACCAAAGTGGCTCAACCGAGTTTTTGCCACCCAAGCTATAGTTAAGGTGTGCGCCTGTAAATACGTAAGTATCGTAGTCGCGGGTTAGCACACCCGATTCTTGCCAGCGTTGTCCGTCTAATAAGTCGTCGTTGGTGTAAGTAACTTTGGTTTCTAAGCCTAAGTTAAGGCGGCGCGACAATTTAAAGTCAACGCCAACACCTACGTGAGCAGTTGGGCGGAAAGAGTAAAGGTTGATACTGTCTTTACCAAAGAAGTAGTAGTCGTCGAAATGGCGTTCTGCTTGCGACTCATAAGTGTTGTCGCGCAAATCGTTTAACTCATCTAATACACCTCCACGATTAGCAGCCAAACCATAATTGCGTGAGATGGTGCCATAATCGTATTCTGCTCCATCTTCGTCCAACTGATTCATCATAGTACGATACCACAAACCACCAATACCCGCTAAACCATACAAGCTAATTTTAGTTTGTTGTTTGTGAAAACGGATGTTGTGCAGGCTAAGAATACCCGAAACAGCGCCTTCGCGGATGTTTGTTTTATAGTTATAAAACAACAAATCATTGTTACTAGTAGGTATGTATCCATAGTCGGTAATCTGTGTCTGGTAGTTGTACCATCTAAGGCTCTTACTGCCTCGTAATTAGCATCGCCACCGCCTAAAGCTATATTAGGTGTGTGGTTAGTGTCAATACTGCGGTTCCAGCCTTGCGTGCCTTGCCAGTTTTGTCCATAAGCGGTACCCATCATAAAGTTGGCTCGCATCGAGAAGATATAACCAAACGATTTGCGAATATGAGCGCCATAGCCCAAATTAACCTTACCATCGGTTGCCTTACCTGCCAAACCTGTTTTAATGTCACCACTTACCAACAAGCTACCTACATCAATACCAATTTCCCAACGGTCGCGTGGGCGAGCCGGGAAATTGTACTTGCGATCCATGAATTTGTCTTGTTGGTCTTGTCTGCCTTTAGGTACGAAGTTTTTATATTCTTCATCGTTGTAGGCAGGATAAGGATAGGCTCCTTTTACTTCTTCTCCTTCTGACGATTCGTCACTGTCTTCAGCCTTTTGTTCGTCTTTTGCGGCATCGTCTTGTGCATAGGTATGCACCGATGAAGCAAATAAGAAAAAGCAAAGGGCTACAAGCAAGAGTTTCTTACTTTGCATAAGCGTAAAATTTTGTCGTTTATCTAAATTTTTTTTACTTTTGTTTGGAATATTAGACTTTAAAGCACAAAAATAGTTACTTTTTGGGACATGCAAAAGTTTTAAATTTTTTTTTGGTGCTTTTTGGTAAATATTTTTGGTATTACCGTTTTAAAGGTGGTTTTGGGGGCATTTATCAACGATAAAAAGCCTTTTTTGTTGTGTTAGACGAAATTGAGGGATTAGATAGTTATTTTTTACATGCTATTTATTGGCATTATATCCTCATCATAGTATCTTGCTAAAACCAATATAATTTAGCACTAACGGCATTTGTATGGGCAATTATCGGGTAGCCCACAATTTGCGCGCAATGTACGAATTATTTTTTGTTTGGAATGCTTTTTTTTATTTTTTGGTGCTTTTTTTACAAAATCATTGATTTTTGTTTCTTGCAAGCCTAACAAAAGCAAAGATAAACGATAATTTTTGATTTTTTGTTCAATAAGCACTTTTTTTGCTATTTTATGGCAATTAAGTGTTTTATGGGCTAAAATGCCTTAGTAAATACCCATAATTTTGTACTTTTGCGGTTTTAAAACAATAAATTAAAAGCACAAAAACGGCGTTATTGGCTGATTTTGCCATGATATTTTATTTTAAATGATTTAAAAAATAATATTTTGCATTTTATAAACAATAATGAGTCATGTTGTGCAATAAAATAGTACCTTTGCAGCTGAAAAATTATCTTCATCTAAAACACAATTTACGAATATGAAACAACTAGGGTTCATGTCATTGGTATTTGTATCGTTGTTGGCTATGGCTAGCTGCAATAAATCCAATGTTTCGCTTCGATACAGCAGCGGCTCAAAGCACTGCTGATTCGTTGATTACCGTACAAACCAAATCTATCGAAGATTCGGTTAATACGGCTTGCCAAACTCGTTTAACCACCGAAGTAGCTGCTAAAGCCGATTCGATGTTTAAAGCAACAAGCGCTTCGGCTGCTGCTGCTGCTCCAGCGGGCAAATAATTTATTCATCTAACCAAAAAAACAATTTGTTAAAATCGCAGACATCATGAAAAAATTAACATTATTTCCAATAATCGCATTGGCTATTGGCATATTGGTTAGCTGCAATAGCGCACCCGATATGGAGGCTATGAAAGTTAAACAAGCCGCAATGGTCGACTCGTTGGTAAGCGTAGGTATTAGCACCAAACGCGAAGAATTAAAAGCTAAATGCGAAGAAACAGTACAATTGGCTATTAAAGCTCAATTCGACTCTTTAACGGTTGCTGCTACTACCGTAGGTAAAGGCACTGGCAAAACAAACCAAAACCAGCTCCTAAGCCCGCTCCAAACCAGGCAATAAACCAGCACCAGCTCCTGCACCAGCACCAAAACCAGCTCCCAAACCAGCACCAACACAAACCGAAATCCAAAAAGGTCGTGGTGGCTATTGAAGTAGGTAAAAACGTAGAGCAACAAAAAAGAACGCGGTGGTGTAGTTGATCCAACTAAACGCGAAGACAACATCATCCAACAGAAAAAACGTGGCGGCGCTGTTGCAGTACCTCCTCAATAGTATATAAAATCTGTTATTTTTACAAAATAGCCTATGCCCACTATGGTATGGGCTATTTTTTTGCAAAATATACAATAATAATTTATTATTTATAAAATATGCTCCTCAAATAGATTTTTTGCAACATAGCAATACCAATCGTTTTTTTTTCTAATGGCGGCCCTGCGCCGAAAGCGAAGAAATAGTAATGCACATTGCCGAACGAATTGTAAATATTACTAACCGCCTACAAATACCTTATATCTTTAAAGCATCGTATCGCAAAGCCAACCGCTCGCGTTTAGACTCGTTTACGGGCATTGGCGATGAAACAGCTTTGAAATTACTACGCAAAGTACGTGCCGAGTTTGGCGTGCCTGTTGTCACCGACATTCATGCTGCCGACGAGGCTGCTTTGGCTGCCCAATATGTAGATGTACTGCAAATTCCGGCTTTTTTGTGCCGTCAAACCGATTTGCTTGTGGCTGCGGCACAAACAGGTAAGGTGGTTAATATCAAAAAAGGACAGTTTGTATCGCCCGATGCTATGCAATTTGCTGTTGATAAGGTAAAACAATCGGGCAACAACAAGGTGGTACTAACCGAACGTGGAAGTATGTTTGGTTATCAGGATTTAATCGTTGATTTTAGAGGTATACCTACTATGCAAAGTTTTGGCGTACCTGTTGTACTCGATTGTACCACACTCGTTGCAGCCTAATCAGGCATCGGGGGTAACGGGTGGCTTGCCTGCCCTTATTGCCACTATCGCCAAAGCGGGTATTGCTGTAGGTGTTGATGGTTTGTTTATAGAAACACACCCGAACCCGCAAAAGCTAAATCCGACGGGCTAATATGTTACCTTTAGATAGACTAGAAACGCTCCTCGAGCAGCTTATTAGGAGTGCGAGGCTATTTTGTAAGCGGCAAATAAATTAACACAATTATTTGAACCCAAGAACGCAAAACACCGCTTTTTGATAAAAAACGGTGTTTTGTTTAAAATAACACAAATAAATACATCTGCCTAATTTTTAAGCAGATGTATTGTGTTTAAAATCAAATTTTTAAAAACAATAATAGTTTATACTAATTTATCGGCGCAGCTTGAGCTGGCAAAGGCATCGGGTTTTACTTTAAAGGCAAAGCCCATACCCATAATGTAGCCAATAGCTTCTTTAAGCGCCACATTCGATTCAAATTGTGGGTTTGAGTTGATGTCGGCATGAACTTCTAAATCTACATCATATTGGTCAAGTAAATCGCATAGTTCGTAAGCAATCTGAATTGATTTGGCAACTTCGGTTATCATTCTCTCTTTCAAACTCATTCGGTTTTGTGCCGATTCGGTGTGTACATACATAAATCCACCGCGTTTTTCGCGCAAAAAAACAATCACGGTTGCAAATTCTGTGTTGCTACTGTACACCTGCGAGTCGGTACCAATGCAAACCTTCAGGCGGTTGCCTGCCTTTTGTTCTCGAACAATAGCTTGTTCTACAGCATCTTTTATAGACAAGATTTGTTCGCCATTAAATGTTCTCCATTTCATAGCTATTAAATTAAAAATAAAAAATTAGCCCGCGGCAATATACCGCAAACTAGTATGCTTAACAACCAAACCAACGACAAAGTTCCGCGAGGCAAAAATAATGTGCCGTTGGGGTTGATTTTACGGATAAACGCAAAAAACCCCATACAGATTCTTTCAAATCTGTATGGGGATACGTTGCTATAAAGGATACTGCTTGCTTAAATGCTTAAGCCTTTGTACCCGGAGCCGGGCTCGAACCGGCACAGGGGTGAACCTACTGGTGTTTGAGACCAGCGCGTCTACCAATTCCGCCATCTGGGCAACATTTTTTTTCATAATGAACGTATTTTGTGTAACTGTTTCATTAAGACAGTGCAAAGGTACGACAAGTTTTTTTAACGCGCAATAGGTAACGCATTTTATAGTAACATTTTTTTATTTCTAATAAAAGGTGGCTCTTTTCTGTTTCGTCTTCGCTGGCGGTATAGGCTTGTATTTGGGCAGTTGTTTGTTCGTGTAATTGTTGTTCTAAGGTGTTTATTTGTTGTTCGATGCGTTGGTGGCTTTGTTCGTCAAAGTTACTTTGCAACTCCATTAGCTCTTCGTTTATGTCCATCATGTCCATCAAAAAATCCGAGGGTAGGGTATAGAGCTCTCCTTCTTCGAGCAAACCGTATAACGCTAACACATATTTTATGCGGCTGTCGGTATCCGACAAAGTTTTGTAGGCTTGATTATTAAGCGTTGATAGTTGTAATACCGCCTCTTGTTCGTCGGCACTCGATAGGGTATGAAAATCGGGGTGATGTTGCTTGCTTTTTTGCAAAAATCGTTGTTTAAGCACCTTCTCATCTACCACAAAAGAAATAGGTAAATCGTAAAACTCAAAAAATTCATGTTAATGTATAATAGCCTGAAATAGTGATGAAAGCGAAGTAATAAATTAGTTGCTATTTTAATTAACAACAACTAAAATATTCTACTACTTTTTTTAACTTTTTAGAGTACGCAATACTACGTCCGCTTTCTTCGTACAACAAATAATCGAAACCTACGGCAGTAGTATCTTGTTTTAGGGTGTTCCAAATTATCCTGTCCGAGTACTGCGGTTCGTAGTCGGCATTAGGTTTTATGGCAGGTGTGCTAAAATCTTTAGGTTCAAAAAAAGTGTCCATGCGTTTAAGTAGGTAGTTCTCTTTGTCTTTTTCGGTTGGCTTTCACTACCTCAATAAGCCATAATCTATTAATGCCTCGCTCGGAAAATTTTCTTTGTACAAAATCACACCTTTATTATTGGTAATAGTAAAGGTTATTTGGGCAGAGCTAATTTTGTTGCCAATCAATGTTAAACTAAACGTATCTTCGGCATTATTGTTCGAAAATACTTGTTGATGAGTTACTTTTTTCAACATTTTAGTATCTAGTGTCACCAAAGAGGCTCCGCTTTGCTCAGATAAGCAACGCATGAAAAATATAGTAAGCAAAAAACTTACCGCCGCTGCTAGTGTTATATTACGTCTCATGTCAAAAAATATTGGGTAGTGTTAAAAAAGTAAAAATTAATGCAACATTGTTGCAAGATAAGTAGAATGATTGTACCTTTGCGGCAGGCTTTAAGAACTCAGGCCTTGGTATTACATTGTTTTTAATGCCAAAATAATGCCTAATTATTATTTTTTATGTAACTTGACTTATATCTTGCCACTTTTGCTTACCAAACAATATGCTAGGATAATTTACTAATCAATACTCTTAGCTCATTAAAACAAACGTTTTTAAGCTCTTAAAGCCATTAATCCACTAAATAGTATTTGTTCGACCAATTTTATTAGCCAATGTTTATTTTTGTAAAAAAAAATGTTTTTGCGTTTTTATTGCTACAAAGCTTTTTTTTGTTGGCACAGCCTAATTGCCAACTAACTATTAGCGGTGTGGTGTTGGATACCGACACACACGAGCCACTTTTGTACACCAATATTGTAGTCGTAGAACTAAACAAAGTGGCTATTGCTAACGACAACGGACAGTATACCATAGACAGCTTATGTGCAGGCACTTACACCCTTACCTGCTCGCATTTAGGTTGCGAAACCGTTTCGCAGATACTACACCTTACCCAAAATACCACCTTGAACTTTAACCTGCCCCACGCTACCAATACATTACACGAGGTAGTGATAAAAAGCGAACGAACAAACGCCCCAATATCCCAAGTAAGAAACGAACTAAACAAACGACAGTTAGACGAAGTAAAGGGCAAATCGTTGGGCGAGAGGCTTTGGCTAATATTAATGGCGTTAGCACCTACAAACAGGGCAAACTATTGTAAAACCAGTTATCAATGGCTTGCACAGCCAACGAATACTTATCATGAACAATGGCGTAAGACAAGAAGGTCAAACAGTGGGGAACAGAACATGCCCCCGAAATTGACCCATTTACCGCCGGCAAACTAACCGTAATAAAAGGCGCTAATGCCGTACAGTATGGCTCTGATGCTATTGGAGGCGTTATTTTAGTAGAACCTAAACCCCTACCATCAGAACCCAGCGTAGGTGCCGAACTTAATGCCATAACTGCTAGTAATGGTCGTGGGGGTACATTAGCAGGTATGCTAGAGGGTAAATTTAAACGCCTAACTGCTTTTAGTTGGCGATTACAAGGCTCCGTTCAACGCTCCGGAAACTTAAAAACACCCAACTATTACCTTAAAAACACCGGAACCGAGCAATATAACTTCTCCACAACATTAGCTTATCGCCGCAACAACTTTAATGCTAATTTATTTTACAATACAACGCCAAATAGGTATCTTTGCCGGCTCATATCGGTAACCTTACCGACCTACAAACTGCCTTCAATGCTCCAACCCCATTAGTCTCCGCTAACTTCGATTATGCCATAAACCGACCCCGACAAGCTATCAACCACCAATTACTGCGCTTAAAAACATCCTACAATACCGCCAAATTAGGCGATATATCTTTATCCGTAGCCCGACAGTTTAACGCCCGATTAGAATATGATAGCCATAGACCCTACAACGACTCGATAGCTAACCTTAACAAAGCCGAACTGCGTTTTTATATTACCACCTATACCGCCGATGCCGTTTGGCAACACCCACATAAAAAAAATTTTAGCGGCACGGTGGGCATAAGTAGTTTGTATCAGCAAAACCGATTTGGCGGACGCTTTTTTATACCCGAGTTTAACGCCTTTACAAACGGTATGTTTGCCATAGAACACTGGCACTACAAAAAATGGCACGTAGAGGCTGGCATTAGATACGACCACCGACACATGCAAGTGTTTTGCCCGAAAACGTGTATCCCAAAACCACAATATACCTGCAAACTATGTCCGCTACAACGGGCGTTATATATTACCCCAAAACAAACCTACAGCTAAACGCCAATTTTGGTACGGCATGGCGAGCGCCGCATGTAAGCGAGCTGTTTAGTAATGGGGTACACCACGGGTCGGCTTCGTTTGAGGTAGGAGATGCTACGATGATACCCGAAAAAGCTTATAACACCATTGCAGGGCTAACCTACAACACAAAAAACCAAAAGCTATTGCTGCAAACCAATATCTATTGCAACCTAATCAATAATTTTATCTACCTACAACCTCAAAATACCACCATTTTAACTGTCCGAGGGGCTTTTCCGGTATTTGCCTACAAACAAACCAATGCCTTATTAACAGGTATAGATTGGCAAATGAGCTACCAACTTACGCAAACCCTAAAAGTAAATCATAAAGGCTCGTATTTGTATGCCTACGACCGAAAACAACATCAGTTTTTGGTGATGATGCCCCCAACACGCCTCGAAACAGGGGCGGAGTACCAACTGCACGATACCAAACACTTTACAGACAATTATGTGTCGGTGTCGGTGCAAACGGTGTTCGAGCAAAAATGTACCACCTAATAGCGACTTTGTGCCGCCGCCAGCAGGCTATACGCTACTAAACGCACAAATTGGTACTAACTTTGCCATCAAAAAGCAACACATTAAAATAGGTTTGTCGGGCAATAATTTACTTAATACTACCTACCGAGATTATTTGGACAGGTTTAGATACTTTGCAGATGCCATTGGAACTAATGTAAGCCTGCGTATAACTGTACCGATAGGGGCTTTAAATGTACCTTAACTGCCAACACCTCCTTTTTTTATCGCTCAACTAACTAATCTTTACCATTCAATAATACAGTGCATCTGCCCTTAATTCTTAAAATCCATGCTTTTTTCTACACAATAGTAGTAACTCGCTCATTTATCGCCAAAAATACCTCATCTACCCAAATAATTACCAAAAATTTAATCACCATAAAATTTTAACAACTCATGACCGTATCAAAAAAACTTTCAGCTTTGTTTTTCGTTGCTTTTGTTGCTCAATGTAGCCTGTACACTAGCTGTACTAAAAAAGACGACTGACCCCGACGAAGAGCAAGAGCTAATTACTACCCTAAAAATAGTGGCAACAAACAGTACCAACCCTTCCGATGTGCGCACTTTTATGTTTAAAGACCTTGACGGAGCTGGCGGTAACGAGCCAACCATAGACAACGTTTCTTTGGCTGCCAACGAGGTATATAATGTAGCTATTGAGGTGCTAGATGAATCAAAAGTACCCGCCGAAAACATAACCGCCGAGATAGCCGCAGAAAAAAATGATCATCAATTATTTTTTGTACCTAGTGTAGGTTTAAACTTAACTAATACTTATCAAGACGCAGACGACAACAACCTGCCCGTAGGTTTGGCTACTAAATTTACTACCGGAGCCGTAAGCACAGGTATACTTACAGTTACGTTAAAACATCAGCCAGATACAAAAGACAATAACATTGCTACAGGCGAAACCGATGTACAAGTAAACTTTTCGACGGTGATACAATAAGTACCAAACAACTATTACCCCAATTAAGTCCCAACTATTGTTTTTGTTTGGGTAGCTATTGTTTTACAAACAGCTTTATTGTTAGCAATAAAGCTGTTTTTTTTTGGTTTTGGTAGATTAAGTAAAGCATCATACAAAACCCAAAAAACTAAGTGTATTATTACATTAGGGGTAGTTGGTTGTTCATCTGTTAATAAAAAAAACTAAACCTTGTAACTAATAATTAGGTTTTGGGCGATGAAAAAAAGCAAAGTACCAAACAACTATTACCCCAATTAAGTCCCAACTATTGTTTTTGTTTGGGTAGCTATTGTTTTACAAACAGCTTTATTGTTAGCAATAAAGCTGTTTTTTTTTGGTTTTGGTAGATTAAGTAAAGCATTAAACAAAACCCAAAAAACTAAGTGTATTGTTACATTAGGGGTAGTTGGTCGTTCATCTGTTAATAAAAAAAACTAAACCTTGTAACTAATAATTAGGTTTTGGGCGATGAAAAAAAGCAAAGCAGCAAACAATTATTACCCCAATTAGTTGGCAATAAGCTAAAAGCATTTATCCAATCATCTACCAAAATTAAATTTTGTATTACTATATGACTTTGTTATCATCGGTACATAAAAAAAGAATTTTTGCATAACAACAGGCTATTTTTCTAAGCAAAATACAACAACAACTATTAAAAACACTTTGTTTGAATAAAGTGCAAATTAAACCGTTTAACAAAAAAATTAGGGTAGATGAGCTGTTACTAAGGGTAAAAAACACGTAATTTAAGGCGGATAAACAACAAACTTGTACAAGTAAGCTTTTAGTAGATACGGGTAGCGTTCCACTTTATTTTGGTAACGTTCCATTTCTTTTTGGTAACGCTCCATTTAATTTTGGTAAGGTTTCGGAACGTACAAGTAACATTTCAGAGCATACAAGTAAGGTTTCAGAGCGTACAAGTAAGGTTTCAGGGCTTACAAGTAACATTTCAGGGCTTACAAGTAACGTTCCACCTCGTAGGATTAAAATTCCACTATATATGTTGTTCACTAAAAGCAATTTAAAGGCTTATCTAAACAAAAGAAAACACTACCGTATAAAGCCAAACAAATGCCGTAGTAAGTAAAAATAATGCCGCAATAAGTGTAGTTAATATAGTATTGAACGAAACTAATGTTGTAGTGAATAAAAACAATGTCGTACAAAATTATTTAAAGCAAATAAGCAGTTGATTGTTTAAAAATGCAATTATTTGGTTTAGCGTTTGTAGTTATTGGTTTAGCTATGTATATAGTTTGTTTGGCAAAATAAATAGTTAGATTGCCTTTTTAGTACAGTAGTTGCCTGTTTTTACCAAGTATTAAACGGCTGATTTGTACAAAGTTACTTTGATTAATAAATAAGCCAATGCGGTTGTTTTTTATCTGCCCAAATAATTAAACTAAATAGTTATTTAGCTGTAATAATAAAAGTTTGTTTGGTATAGTTTGGTGTAAGTAGTTTTATAATCTCCAAAATAAAAAGTACCGATTGATAGGTTTATGATGAGCAACAAGTATTTAGTTAAGCCAATTAGGTAGCAAATAAAAAAAGAGAAGGCATTTCTTTTTTCAAAGAAATACCCTCTCTTATCATCACCAAATAATACAATGGTTTAGTGCATTACAACAAATTTGGCATGTTGTTTAGTTACTCCATTATTTATTACAACAATGTAATAACCGGGTAACATTTGGTTTACATCAAACGATACTACGTTGCTGCCTTGTGTAGTAATAACATTTTGGGCAGTTGTTAAACGACCAGTAATATCTATTACTTGTACAGTTATCATTTGTTCGGTGGTAGCTTCAAACGATACGTTAATATAGTCAATAGCCGGAACAGGAGCTACGGTTAAATCGCTGATAGTTGTAGCAGTATTAGGTTCAATCATTTCTGTTTTACCAGCGCCTACTACTTCTTTCATTATTGCGTTAGAATATAAATACTCGGTACAAGTAGTTGAACGCACGCCGCGACGATAGTAAGTAGTGTTGGTAATAGCCGTTGGGTCGTAGGTAGCAGCGGTAGCACTACCAATAGTTACCCAAGTGCTGTTGTTAATACTCGACTGCCAGATATATTGTACAGAACCACTACCGCCTGTTGGGGCAACTGTTTGGCTTAATGCACCCGGGTCGAATGGAGAAGTACCAGATTGATAGTAACCTATTGTACCACCCGATGTTACGTTGTTGCAAGTACCGGTATTATCGTTGTCGGTTATGGTTACAATGGCTTGGTTATCGGCAATAGTGGCGTTATTAGCACTGCTTAAATTAACAACAAATGTTTCGGTTGATTCTACAACGGTATTGTCTAATATAGCAACGGTAAAAGTGGCACAAGTTTGACCTACGGGGATAGAAAGCGTACTTGTTTTTGTGGTATAATCGGAAGCTGCGATAGCTGTACCGTTGGCAGTGGCGTAATATACGGTCATGGTATTGCTACATGTTGTTGATGCGCAAACTTGTAAGGTAGCAGTGCCGGCATTTTCGGATACTGTTACGTCGGTAATAGATAAAGCGGGCATAGTAATCACCGTTACTACTATGGTATTGGTATTAAGCCAAGTAGTACAGTTTGTACGGCGAGTAGCACGGCGGAAATAAGTAGTAGTAGTTAAGTTAGTGGCAGTATAAGAAATAGCCGTTGCACCAGCAATATCTGTCCAAGTAGTATTATTGGTACTTCTTTGCCATTTATATTCTAAGGTTCCGCTACCACCAACAGGGGCTACGGTTTCGGTAAAGGCAGTGGGGTTACATGGTGCAACACCACCTTGGTTAGCGCCTATTGTACCTGCATTAGTAATGTTGCTGCAAGTAGGTCCGCAGCTAGTTATAGTAACAGTAACAGCTTTAGGTAGGCTATAACAACCACTTGTTGATTTCTCAAACAAGTAATAAGTACCAGCGGTAACAGCAGTTGGTGTATTTACAAATGCCGACGTTGAACTTGATGTAACATGCCATTCAAACATACCACCTGCGGTACTTACTGATGCAGGTTGTGTAGTAACTAAGTTAGCCGTAGTTATAGGGCAAACATTGGCAACAGTAGTTGCACCGCTTGGGGTAGCAACGCTTATTACATCGATAGAAATCCATGAAGATTCGCCGCCGTATGTAGTACAGTTAGCATCGTTAGGGGCAGAGCAACGACGGAACCATGTTTTGGTAGTAACACTACCAGCAGTGGGGGTATAACTTGAGCCAGTAGCACCATTAATAATAGTAGCGGCAGCCATACTTGCTGGGGCATTAGCACCTTCGTATCGCAACCAAATATACTTAACACCACCGCTAAACGAAGTAGTAGCAGTTGTAACATTACTAATAGTAGTTACAGCACCACCTGAGCAAATGGTTTGATTACCGCTTATACTGCCGCCTGTAATATCGTTACAATTTAATACGCAGGTGCTTGTGATGTTTGTAGTGGCAGTACAACCATTAGCATCGGTAACAGTTACGGTATAAGCACCATTGGCAACATTGCTTAAGTTTTGAGTGGTAGCGCCATTACTCCATAAGTAAGTATAAGTAGGACGCCCGCCCGCTGCATTTACACTAATGTTGTTAGTTGAGCCGTTACAGTTGCCAGTAGCTGATACCGAGAGGTTAGCAACGGAGGTTAAGCGGATATTAAAATCACCCTGATTAACAGCCGAACCATTAACGGTAAACCAACCTGATGCACCAAAGAGGTTATCTTGTAAGTTGGCACCTGTACCCATTTGGAAAGGGTGCATATAGGAGGCAACAGTTATTGTACCAATGCCTGTTACGGTAATAGTACCACTCATGGTAGAGTAATAGCACCAACTGCCACCGCCACTATTTATACATAAGGCATAATAGGGCGTACCCGTACAGGTTTTACCACTTAAGGTTACGTTAATAGTAGCTACTGTACCACTACTGTTAGTAGCTGTACCTTGTAGGCTTGCTGTGCCGTTGTTATATTCGGTTAAGAAAACACTATTTGCTAAAAAGCAACCACCATTGTTAGGTAATAACATCATATAGTCGGCACAATTTGTACCACAGTTATCGTGGGTATTAGTAACTTGATAAACATTGGTAATAGTACTACAAGTGCCACCACAAGCGGTAACGTCTATGCTAATCCAGTTGCTTTCGCCATAATAATTAGTACAAGAAGTGCTATTAGGTGCAGCACACCTACGGAACCATGTTTTAGTGGTGATGCTGCCGGCAGTTGGGTCGTAGGTAGCACTATTAGCGCCGCTAATAACGGTAGCAGAAGAAGGATTAGTTGGGGCAGATGAGCCGGCATATTTTAGCCATACATACTTAACGCCACCGCTGAAGGTAGTAGATGCATTAGTAACGCTAGTAATAGCCGCAGCATCGCCACCAGTACAAATAGTTTGGCTATTGCCAATAGTACCTGCGGTAATGTCGTTGCAATTTGCGGTACAAGATGTAACATCTATGCTAATCCAGTTGCTTTCGCCATAATAACTAGTACAAGAAGAGCTATTAGGTGCAGCACATCTACGGAACCATGTTTTAGTGGTGATGCTTCCGGCAGGTGGGTCGTAGGTAACGCCTGTTGCGCCGCTGATAACGGTAGCAGAAGAAGGATTAGTTGGGGCAGATGAGCCGGCATATTTTAGCCATACATACTTAACGCCACCGCTGAACGAAGTAGATGCATTAGTAACGCTATTAATAATAATAGCATCGCCACCTGTACAAATAGTTTGGTTATTACCTATAGTACCTGCTGTAATGTCGTTGCAATTTACACCACAAGCGGAAACAGTTACTTGTATAGTGGTAGTACTTGTGCATCCGTTTTGGGTTAAGGCAGCGGTATAGGTTCCGCTGTTGGTAGTAGTAGCGCTATTGGCAATAAGTGCGTCGTTACCGCTGGCTGTAAAACCATTAGGACCTGTCCAAGTAACCGTACTTACGTTAGGGTTAACACTTAACCACAACGAGTTACCAGTACAAACCGATACCGAACAGTTGCTTAGGGTACTCCAGGTGCCATTTACTTTTGCTTCGCATACTAAGGCAGTTGGAGCGGATATGCTTACCGATACCCAGTTGCTTTCGCCATAATAATTACTACACCACGAGCTGTTAGGTGCAGCGCAACGACGGAACCATGTTTTAGCGGTGATGCTACCGGCAGGTGGGTTGTAGGTAGAGCTTGTTGCTCCGCTAATAACGGTAGCATAAGAAGAGCTACTTGGGGCAGATGAGCCAACGTATTTTAGCCATAGATACTTAACGCCTGTATATTGTCCGGTAGTTGCCGAGCTAGTGTTTGTAAATGCAGCAGCATCGCCACCCGAGCAAATAGTTTGGCTGTTACCGATAGAGCCAGCGTTAATGTCGTAGCAATTGGTAGCTATTGCTGACAAAGAGAAAAAACAAGCTAATAAGCACACAATGGCATATTGTATCACATTGTTTTTGAGTGAGAAAGACTGGGGATAATTAATCACGTTCATATTGTGTAAAATTTAAAAGGGGGAGAATTATTGTTTGAAAAAATTACTTGAAATAGCAAGATGCTTTAGAGCGGTAGTAAATTGCGGGGCAACTTGTTTAAATCCGTCTGTTCTTACATTTTTGTGACACAAAGGTAGGGCAATTGCTACGAAAAAAGGTACAAAAAGTTTCTTACTCAAACAAACTTGCCCATAATCTATAAAATTTCAACAAAAAAAAAATAGTTGCACCTGTTTTGTGTTTATGTTTAAATGCCTTTTAATCAGTGTGTTATAAATTGCGATGAGCTTATTTAATGCATTTTATGTAAAATGCTTGCTTATCAATATAGTGTTTTGTAATTATAAATCTAGCCTACCCAAAAATGGGGTTTTACTGGTGTTTGTAAGCAATAAATTGCCCGAAGCTAAGAAAAGGTAAAGATTACTAAGTTAAAATTGTTTAAAGTGAAGTTAATTGGAAGGTGAAAAGGGCATAAGTGCAAAAAAAAAACAAAAAAAAGAGGGCATTCCTTAATAGGAATACCCTCTTTTTAAAACTACGCAATTAAAAGCTAATTAGCGCATCACTACAAATTTAGCATGTTGTTTGGTTGTACCATTGTTTAGTTCAACAATGTAATAACCGGGCAACAATTGGGTTACGTCGAACGATACTAAGTTGCTACCTTGTGTAGTAATAAGGTTTTGAGTAATAGCTAAACGACCAGTTATGTCTAGTACTCGTACATTTACCATTTGCTCGGTAGCAGCGTCAAACAATACGTTGATATAGTCAATGGCAGGAACAGGTGCAACTGTTAAGTTGTTGATAGCTGCTGCATTAGCGGCAAGTTCTGTTTTACCACTACCTACTACTTCTTTGTATACCGAGTTAGCGTAGATATAATCGGTGCAGTTTGCACGACGCACGCCACGACGATAGAATGTAGAGGTGGTAATGGCAGTTGGGTCGTAGCTGCTGCTGTTTGCGCCTGCAACAGTTACCCAGCTCCAGTTGTCGCTGCTTGTTTGCCAGATGTATTGGAAAGCTCCGGTACCACCTGTTGGGGCGGCTGTTTCTACAATAGCAGCTGGGTCGAAAGGTGCTGCACCCGATTGGTAGTAACCTAACGAGCCTGCTGTTGTTACATTGTCGCAAGTACCACCTGTTGAACAGTTAGTAGTTACCGACGAGGTAGCTGTACAGCCGTTTGCGTCGGTTACGGTTACGGTATAAGTGCCATTAGCCATGTTGCCGATAGTAGCTGTTGTAGCTCCGTTACTCCATGCATAAGTGTATGTTGGTCTGCCACCAGTAGCAGTAGCTGTAATAGTACTTGTGCTACCATTACAAATGCTGTTGGTAGTTACGGCTACACTAGTTACAGTAACTAAGTTAAAGTTAAAGTCGCCTTGATTATCTACACCATTAGAGGAGAACCAGCCCGATGCGCCAAATGCGGTTGATTGTAGGTTAGCACCATTACCGATTTGCAATGGGTGCATGAAGCTGCTTATATTCATAACGGGGAAGCCAGTAACCGAGATAGTACCGCTCATGGTAGCATAGTAGCACCAAGCTGCACCGCCGCCACTAGTACAAAGAGCATAGTAAGGTGTGCCTGTACAAGTTTTACCCGACAAGGTTACATTGATAGTGGCTACTAAGCCAGTGTTGTTAGTAGCTGTGCCTTGTAATTTAGCAGTACCATCGTTGTATTCGGTTAAATAAACGTTGTTTGCGGTATAACATCCACCTTGGTTAAACAATATCATCATGTAAGGGGCATTTGTACAAGATGCACCACAATTATCTAGGGTATTTTGTACCTGATAAACATTGGTAATATTGGCACAAGTAGGTGCATTACAAGTAATTACATCAACCGATACCCAGGCGCTTTCGCCGCCATAAGTAGTACAAGTAGTGCTATTAGGTGCAGCACAACGGCGGAACCATTTTTTAGCCGTAACGCTACCTGCTGGTGGGTCGTAGTTAACGCTAGTAGCGCCTATAATTTGGGTAGCTGATGCCATGCTTGCTGGTGGGTTAGCACCTACAAAACAGAACCATTGGTATTTTACGCCGCCACTAAACGAAGTAGTTGAAGGCGTGACGCTAGTAATAGCAGCGGGGTCGCCGCCTGTACATATTGTTTGGTTGCCACTAATAGAGCCGCCAGTAATATCGTTGCAATTAACATCGTTATCCAAGATAGTTACAATACCTGTACCATCGTTGATAGTAGCTCCGGTAGGGTTTGTTAGGGTAACGGTAAAGGTTTCGGTAGGTTCGCCTATGTTATCATCTAAAATAGGTACATTTACAGCAACACAGGTTTGTCCTGCGGGTATGGTGGCAGTAGCAGTAGTACTAGTATAGTCGCTGCCTGCTATCGCTGTTGCGTTGCTAGTGGTGTAGGTAACAGTTATTGGCGATGTACTTGTTGCCGATGCACAAATTTGCAAGGTGGCATTTCCGGGGCTTTCGTTAACTGTTATGTCGTTGATGCTAAGTGTTGGTAATGTAGGTGTTACACCATTATTTAAACCTGCATCTATGGTATTTTTAGTTTCGCCTGCGGCTACGGTAAATAAGTCGGTACAAGCCGAGCCACTCAAAAGGCATTAACATCGCTGTCAATGGCATCGTCGGTGCCTTGGTCTTTGGGGCTTACATTGCTGTAGTTCCAAGGTTTGTTAAAACATACGCGGTAGCTACCTGCTACCAACGATGAGATGGTGGTGCTGCTAAAACTGTATAAGCCGTTGGCATTGGTGGTTGTTGAACCCATCCATCCGCCTGTTGCGTTATATAGGTTTACGGTAACGCCGGGTAGTCCTACTTCGCTGCCACCATCTTGTATACCATTGTTGTTGGCATCAAAAAATACTTTATCGCCAATGGTAATGGTGGTGCTGCCTGTTGGGTCGTTATCCAAGATAGTTACAATACCTGTACCATCGCCAATAACGGCATTGGTTGGGCTGCTTAGGGTAACATTAAAGGTTTCGGTAGGTTCGTTTATGGCATCGTCAATAATAGGTATGGTTACGTTTACACAAGTTTGCCCTGCGGGGATAGTGGCAGTAGCGGTGGTGGTAGTGTAATCTGTACCCATCATAGCTGTACCGTTGCTGGTGGTGTAGGTAACGCTTATTGGCGATGTGCTTGTTGCTGATGCGCAAATTTGTAGGGTAGCTGTTGGATTAGTGCCTTCGGTTACGGTTATGTCGTTAATACTAAGGCTTGGTACATCTTGAATTGGGTTGTCGTTATCCAAGATAGTTACCACACCTGTACCGTCGTTGATAGTAGCGCCTGTTGGGGTGCTTAGTATTACGGTAAAGGTTTCGGTAGGTTCGTTTATTAAATCATCAACAATAGGAAGGGTTACGTTTACACAAGTTTGCCCTGCGGGTATAGTAGCAGTAGCTGTTGTGGTGGTGTAATCTGTACCCGATAAAGCGGTACCGTTGCTTGTTGTGTAGGTAACGGTTATTGGCGATGTACTTGTTGCCGATGCACAAATTTGTAGCGTGGCTGTACCTGCGTTTTCGTTAACTTCTACATCGTTTATGCTAAGTGTTGGTAATGTAGGTGTGGTTGCATTATTTAAACCTAGGTCTATGGTATTTTTAGTTTCGCCTGCTACTACGGTAAATAAGTCGGTACAAGCCGAGCCACCCGAGAAGGCATTAACATCGCTGTCAATGGCATCGTCGGTGCCTTGGTCTTTGGGGCTTACATTGCTGTAGTTCCAGGGTTTGTTAAAACATACGCGGTAGCTACCTGCTACCAACGATGAGATGGTGGTGCTGCTAAAACTGTATAAGCCATTGGCATTGGTTGTTGTAGATGCTACCCATCCGCCTGTTGCGTTGAATAGGTTTACGGTAACGCCGGGTAAGCCTACTTCGCTGCCGCCATCTTGTATACCATTGTTGTTGGCATCAAAAAATACTTTATCGCCAATAACGATAATGGTCGAAACATCGTTGTCCAAAATAGTAACTACGCCCAATGGGTCGGCAATAGTTGCATTAGTTGGGTTAGTTAGGGTAACGTTAAAGGTTTCGGCAGGTTCGTTTATGGCATCATCAACAATAGGTATGGTTACGTTTACACAAGTTTGCCCTGCGGGGATAGTGGCAGTAGCGGTTGTGGTGGTGTAATCTGTACCCATCATGGCTGTACCGTTGCTGGTGGTATAAGTAACGGTTATTGGCGAGCCACTAGTTGCCGATGTACAAATTTGTAGGGTAGCTGTTAGTACCTTCGGTTACGGTTATAACTTATGCTAAGGCTTGGAATAAGTACATCGTTGTCCAAAATAGCACGCCCAATGGGTCTGCAATAGTTGCATTAGTTGGGTTAGTTAGGTAACGTTAAAGGTTTCGGTAGGTTCGTTTACGGCATCGTCAACAATAGGTATGGTTACGTTTACACAAGTTTGCCCTGCGGGGATAGTAGCAGTGGCGGTTGTGGTGGTGTAATCTGTACCCATCATGGCTGTACCGTTGCTGGTGGTATAAGTAACGGTTATTGGCGAGCCACTAGTTGCCGATGTACAAATTTGTAGGGTAGCCGTAGGGTTAGTACCTTCGGTTACGGTTATGTCGTTAATAGTAACAGAGGGTAACACATTTGAGCAAGGACCCGTAGAAGTAACGACTGTACTTGCTGTACAAGAGGTGTTCTGGCTATCGGTTACATTGATACTAATATCCACACCATTGGGTACTACAATTGGAGGAACTACATTGCTTGGTGTAAATGGACCTGCTGCAAATGGACCTAGGGTTATAGGTGTATTATATGGAGTAGGACCAAAAGCAAAAGCACCTAAATAAGCATTGCTATAACCACCCGACCAAGTTGAACCTGTACCTGCACCTACTACAGTCATAACAAAGGTATAAGTATCATCGTTGGGGTTAGATGGCGTACCATTGTTGTTACATGCTTTGCCCGTTATATTAATATTTGCAATGCAAGGTGCGGTATCGTTATCCAAGATAGTTACAATACCTGTGCCATCGGCAATAGTTGCGTTGCTTGGGTTGGTTAGGGCAACGGTAAAGTTTTCGGTAGGTTCGTTTATGGCATCGTCAATAATAGGTATGGTTACGTTTACACAAGTTTGCCCTGCGGGGATAGTGGCAGTGGCGGTTGTGGTGGTGTAATCTGTACCAGATAAAGCCGTACCGTTGCTGGTAGTATAGGTAACGGTTATTGGCGATGTACTTGTTGCCGATGTACAAATTTGTAGAGTAGCCGTAGGGTTAGTGCCTTCGGTTACGGTTATGTCGTTGATACTTAATGCAGGTGTTACGCAACTAGTAACAGTAACAGCCGCCGACGAAGTAGCCGAACAGCCAGTAGTGGTGTTGGTAACAGTAACGGTATAAGTAGTGTTGGTAGTTGGATAAGCCGTAGGATTAGAAACATAGGCTCCGCTTAAGCTATTAGCTGGGCTCCAAACATACGATACTCCTGTGTTAGTACTTGTTGGATTACCACCAAGTTGAACACTTTGACCATTACAAATTGTTTTAGAACCGCCTGCATTGGCATTAGGATTTAATGCTACATTAACCGAAACAACAACTTGGTCGGTGCGTGTGCAACCGTTTAAAGTGGTAGTTAAGGTATAAGTGGTTGTAACAGGCGGGCTTGCAATAGGGTTAGCTACTGTGTTGCTATTTAAGAAGGTGTTAGGCGACCAAGTAAATGTTCCGCCTGCGGGACCTGCTGGACTGCCGCCAATTTGCGTGCTTCCGCCTTGGCAAATTTCTTTGTCGGGTCCGGCATTAGCAAATACTTCGGGGGTAACGTTAATGTTTTTGGTAAAGGTAGCCGAACAACCGTTTTTAGTAACCGTTAAGGTAATGGTTTGGGCTGTACCAACGGCTGCCGCACTAAATTGTGTGGTAGCACTTGTACCTGTTGCTGTTTGAGGAGTAGCATTTACGCCAAAGTTCCACGAGTAGGTGCAAGTAGCATCAACATTTTGAGCTTGTACCAATACGTTCTCTAAGGCGCAAGTGGTGCTTGGGCTTGTGATACCCGAAGTGATTGGACCTGTTATCGTAACTGCTCTTGTAGCTGTGGCAGTACAACCGCCATTGGTAACAGTTACGGTATAAGTGGTATTAGCCGTTGGATTAACGGTGATAGCTGCTGTTGTAGAGCCTGTGCTCCATACATAAGTACCGCCGCCACTTGCTGTTAAAGTAGTTGAACCACCCGAACAAATAGCCGTTGTACCAGCAATGCTAGCCGATGC
This sequence comes from Sphingobacteriales bacterium, assembly GCA_016718845.1. Lineage (GTDB taxonomy): Bacteria > Bacteroidota > Bacteroidia > Chitinophagales > UBA2359 > JAEUUX01. The sequence goes on along the minus strand of JADKCK010000038.1, from coordinate 170 downwards.
AGCACCTACCGTAACGGCTCTTGTAGCTGTGGCAGTACAACCGCCATTGGTAACAGTTACGGTATAAGTGGTGTTAGCCGTTGGATTAACGGTGATAGCTGCTGTGGTAGAGCCTGTGCTCCATACATAAGTACCGCCGCCACTTGCTGTTAAAGTAGTTGAACCACCCG
>JADKCK010000037.1 GCA_016718845.1 Sphingobacteriales bacterium | reverse complement strand
ATTAAACTAAACTTTTATTTAGCATATAGACAAAAACAAAAAAAGTTTTTATTAAAAAAAATCGTCAGATAATTAGGAATCCTCGAAATAAAGAGCTAACTTGCCAGATATTTAACGGTTTTGATAATATCCCGACGCGATTACGTTATCATAAACCTAAGTGATACCATATTGCCACACAATTATTTTGTTAGCCCTCGACCAACTAACAACCCAAATAATTGTACCTTAATACGGATTTAATGCACAACACAATTTTGTGAATTTGATTACTAAAAAAAATTATTGAGATGAAAAATTCAATTCGACATGTTTTCCTTGCCTCTTGCCTGTTGCTTACAGTAGGGCAGTTGAGGCACAAACTCAAAATACACAAAAAGTGGCTATTGCACTAAAATCGTGTGTACCTGCCGAAATCGACAAAAAAACAAAAGTCGATAATTTGGCTACCCAAAATGCAAAACAACAACAATTGATAAAGCAACGAGCTTTGCAAATTGCCAACAAACAACTTTGGATTAGCCAACACCCCGCCGAATACCAAACAATGCTTAACCAACTGGCAGTGCAACAAACGCTTAGCAAAACAGCATTTAACCAAATGCCTACTGCAAAACGCAACCAAATTTTAGCTCAGCCCAAACAGTACAACATTGTTGACTAATTCGTTTAACTTTCGTAAAAAATTACAAAAATGCAAAAAGCAATATACATCCTTTCGTTTTTATGCTGCATAATAGGTATGCAACAACTTGCTTCGGCACAATGTGCCTACGACAATACACAGTTTGGTACCTACTTGGCTCCAACTACAGTGGGTACTGATGTAGTACTATCTACTTGTTTCTACGGCGGCGAGTACGCTTATGTAACTGGTTTAGTGGCAGGTAACACCTATCGCTTTTCTACTTGCGGCGATACCGATTTTGACACCCAAATTACCGTTTACGAGTCGGGTCCCGGAGCTGTATTGGGTTACAACGACGATGGCTGTGGCGCACAATCAACAATAGATTTTGTGTACGCTGGCGGTACCGGAAATGTTGATGTGTTGATTGACCAGTATCCTTGCACAAGCAACACCTTATGTATGACGCTAAATGCCCAGCTTGTTGCTTTAGGGACACCTCCTCCTCCTGCTGGTGGCTGTGGTGCATCTGGTTCTTATTGTTATGGAGATAGTAACACCGGAACCGATTTTGCTTCTACTACCCCACCTGCTGGTCAAGCAGTAAGTATCACTTTGGGCGGCAGTGTAGAGGCATGTTGCGATGCAATATATGTCCGTCAAAACGGCGTTAATATAGCGGGCCCATTTGCCGGAACACTTACCGGTACCTATACAGGTGCAGTTGGAGCCACAATAAGCCTATATCTTACCTCCGATGGCTCTATTTCTTGTGGTTCTAGTTACGCTCCTACTTTTTCGATTGCTTGTACAACACCTGTTACTCCACCTCCTACTGGTGGTTGTGGTGTATCTGGCTCTTATTGTTATGGAGATAGCAACACCGGAACTACTTTTGCTTCTACTACCCCATCTGGTAGTCAGGTAGCAAGCATAACTTTGAGTGGCAGTGTTGAATCATGTTGTGATGCAGTATATGTTCGTCAGAATGGAGTTGACATAGCTGGTCCATTTGCTGGCACACTTAGTGGCACATATACAGGTACAGTTGGTGCAACAATGAGCCTATATCTTACCTCCGATGGCTCTGTTTCTTGTGCTTCTGGTTACGGTGTTGGTTTTTCAATTGCTTGTACTACGCCTCCACCCTCGTTTAGTGTTACCCTTAGCAACATTGTAAATGCTGTTTGTAACACAGGTGGCTCGGTAAGGGCAAACGCTGTTGGTGGCACATCGCCTTATAGTGTTTTATGGAGCAATGGTGCTACAACAGCTACTATCAGCAACTTAGCAGCAGGCACTTATACCGTAACCGTAACTAGTGGTAACGGAGCAACGGCTACCGCATCAACAACACTTACCAACTTGGCTATTGCCGTACCTACTGGCTTAACCACCACTAACATAACAGGCACTACCGTTACTTTAAATTGGGGTGCCGTAGCTGGTGCTGCCAACTACTCTATACAAGGTCGTAAGGTAGGCTCTGCCACCTGGACAAACGTTGGACCCGTAACTGGTACCTCCAAAAACATACAATCGCAAATAGCTTGCGGCAAAACCTACGAATGGAAAGTGCGTGCTAACTGTGCTGGTGGTCTTACATTTAGTGCATTTAGCCCTACTGTTACCTTTACTACCAGTCCTTGCCCTAGCAAAACAGACAGCGAGTTGGTTGCCGAATGGGACGGTGGCTTCAAAACATTTAGCTTATCGCCTAACCCCGCAAACAACTTAGTTACCTTATACTATAGCACCGAAACCCAAACACCTTTAAACATCAGCATTATTGATGTAACAGGTAGAGTGGTAGCACAACAAAATACCCTTGCCACACAAGGCGATAACACCATTAACTTAGCCACTAACCAATTGCCACAAGGCTACTACGTAGTAGAACTAAACGATGGCACTACCAAAATGCACGAAAAACTGTTGATTGCTAGATAGTTAGCAACGGTTTATCAGCTATCAAAAATCCCCCATTGGCTTAGGCTAATGGGGGATTTTTGTGGATAAATAGCACACAAATAATAGGTGTTTTAGAAAAAAAGTTAGCTAAAAATAAAAATTTTACCCAAAAAAAGCTTGCTTTATTTGTGCTTAGTAATAAAAGGTTTAACTTTGCGCCTAACTAATATCATCATCACTAAATAATTTTCCAAAATGAAAAAAGTCTTACTTTCGATGAGCTGTATGCTCATCAGCCTATTTACTTTTGCGCAAGGCTCGCCTGCCTACGACAACTGCGCAGCTAGCGGAGCAACAATAGGCACTTTCTCTTTTCCTGCCACCATTTGTACCGATGGCAACGGTTTTGCTATTGATGCACCAACCGATGCCACCTACACCTCTTTCGAGTTTATCTTCGAAAACCCAAACGACATCCTTCCGGCAAGTACGTTTGGTCCGGGTGGTCCTCGCATTGTGTCTATCTCCTCGACAGGCACTTTTAACCCCGCCGACTATGGCTTGGCAGAAGGCGACCAAATTTGCGGCGTTGGCTTTAGCTATAACTTAGCCGAAATGCAAGCCTTTATTGACAGTTTTGTACCCGGAGCTGGCTGTTGCAACACCCTCGGGTTTGTAGGTATCGACTGTGCCACTTTCCCCGATGGTAGCGCCGTTACAGGCATGGGCGACCTTTTTGCCGCCTTTGGCTTAACCGACATCTCGCTTCCTGATATAAACGGAGCTTTAGGTTTGCTAACTACCGTAGGTTGTACGGCTGCACCTTGCTACATTAGCTCGCAAGCAACTTGCATGACCATTACCGCTTGCGCCAATACCGACCCTTGCTTATCGTATGCTGGTGGTCCGTATAGCGACCAAGACATTGACGTAGCAGGTTGCGACGGCTCGAGCATTTCGGCTCCGTATGCAGCATGGCAAAACGAGGTGTACTACACCGATGTAGTAGCGGGTGGTAACTACACATTTAGTATCTGCGATGGCTACGATGCAGCCAATTGGGGCGAAGAAGCCTTAATTACTGCCGTATTAAATGCCACTCCCAACGCTGGCACACTCGACGGCGGTACCGTATTAGGCGTAGTAACAGGCTGCACCATTACCTTTGATGCCCCCGAAGACGGAACCGTATTTTTTACCCTAACCACCGCAAGCGATTGTGGAGGCGAAGTTAACCAAGTAGATAATGGCGTACCAACCATTACCACCAATAGCGGCGTAAGCTGTAGCGAGTGTGGCGATGGCACCTGCGGCATTGGCGAAAACTATGGCAACTGCCAAGGCGATTGCCCTTGTAGCTCGGAGGCAGTATTTGTTGACTTTAACGACCAAGGCCAGGCAGTTATTTCAGAGGCAGCCGCCTTATACTGCGAAGGCGCTTTTACGGGCATAGATGCCCCATTTGCGTACATACCACTTGCTACCTTTGGCGATGCCCTAAACCCCTATCAACTAAGCAACGAAGACGGTATGCTGTTTGTTGATTTTGATGCCGATGGCAATGTTGTACCCGTTACCGAAGTAGCAACAGCTACCTTAGTTTTCTTACAAGTTGACCAAGCAGCTTACGATGCAGCAGGCGGCACAACAACCGTTACCTTTACCGCCGACGGTGGTGCTTGTACAAGCACTATTACCATAGACTGGGCAACTTTTGAAGGCATTGATATTGATGCCGTTTGTGGGCCAGCTCCTACTTGCGAGGCATCTTACGGAACCGTATTGTTCGAGGGCGAAACAACACTCTGTGCAGGCAGCTCATTAGCCACTATTTGCTTTGAGGGCGCAAACGACACCCCCGAATACACCACCGTAATTGTAGTTACCGTGCCACCAACACTTACTATTGTTAGCTTAGTTAATCCTTGCGAAGAAACAGACCTTAGCGGATTACCCGCAGGCGACTACTTGTTCCATGCCTTTAACCTATTGTTAGCCGACACCACCACCATTACCAACGCACTTGCAGGTGGTGCAACAGGTGTTGATGTAGCTAACCTAATTGCCGACGGAACCATCTGCGCCGCCTTAGATGTTACAGGTATTGCAGTAACTATATTAGATGCCAACGACCCCGCCTGCCAACCCGAAAACTTACCACCAACAGCTCAAAACATAAACGAATCGTTGGGCATAGACCCAGGCACAGCTACCATACAACTATCCGAGTATGTATCCGACGAGGACAGCCCTGTGCTTACCTACGATGTATCGCAACCCAACCAAGGCGGTAGCTTAACCTTCGATGCCACAACCGGAGCCGTTACCCTAAGCGTTGATGCCGAGTTTAGCGGCGTAATGACCATTGAATATAGCGTTAGCGACGGTACCAATACAGCCAATGCCACCATTACCGTTTTAGTACAAGGGACCGTAGATGTTAGCCTAATACGCCTAACAGCAAAAGCACAAAACAACGGCAACTTAATTGAATGGACAACCGCCAGCGAAACCAATAACGACTATTTTACCCTTTATAGCTCGAACAATGGCACCAATTATACCGCCATTGCCACTATTAAAGGAGCAGGTAACAGCTCGGTAGCTAAACAATACCAAAACCTAGATAAAACCGCCGCCAATGGCTTAACCTACTACCGTTTAACCCAAACCGACTACGACGGAACCACTAAACAAGTGGGCACTGTAGCCGTTAGCCGTAACACCAATGTGTTTGTTAGCACCCTTGAGCCAAATCCTGCAAGCAATTTGGTAACAGTAAGTTTTGATACACCCAAAGCTACTACCGCACAACTAAACATACACGATGTAACGGGCAAAGTAGTTTATACCCAACAACTAAATACCACCGCAGGCAACAACAGCCTAAACCTAGATATTAGCCACTATGCAAGTGGTATTTACTTTGTAAGTATCAATACACCAAACGGCACTAGCACCGCTAAGTTGTTAAAAAAATAAATAATGGCTGGATTTGAACTATGGGCTTAGATAGACATTTGCCCCTTTATCAATCAAAATATCCGCCCTTGTTTGTAACTCACAAGCAACAATAGGCACATAAAAAGCATCAACTGCTTTAAAAAAGCGGTTGATGCTTTTTTGTGTGTACTTATCGCAGCATTGTATGTACATCTGTCGTTTGTTGGCTAACAATCGGGCAGCAGCTAAAAAAATTGTTAAGTGGTAGAGATTTACAAAAAACGCTTCTTTGTTTTTCAGAACAAATAGGCTTTTTTTTACCTGTTTGAGTACGTAAGATTTCAGCAATAACGCACCTAAATATTGGCACAAAATGCGTACCTTTGCGGCAAGATTTATAAACAATCAAAATCGAGAAGACATGTTTAATTTCAAAGTTTCTTATTTTGCAGCCGCCTTGGCTGCAGTATTTTGCGTAGCTGCTTTTAACAATATGGCAGTTAGTTACCCCGACGGTCCCCCTGCAAACCGTTGTGGTTTGTATGGTACACAACCTACCTGTACGGCTTGTCATAGCCAAGCAAGTGGCACAAACAACGCCACCGCTACTATTAGCATAGCAGGCAACCCCGCAAGCTACACACCTGGGCAAGTGTATGCCGTTACCATAGCAGGTACGGGTGGCTCTACTTATGGTTTTGAGGCAGCTTGTGTAAAAAGCACTGGCGGAGCTACTGCCGGTACATTTGCTAGTGCAACAGGCACCGAAACAGCTAGCGGTACAGTATCGGGCAATAGCATTACTTTTATCCGTCAAAGCACGCCTAAAACATCGGGTAGCTGGACATTTAACTGGACAGCCCCAACTACTAACGTTGGCTCGGTTGTATTTTATGGCGCTGTTTTAGCTGCTAATGGTACTGGCAGTAGTAGTGGCGACAAAACAAAAACAGCCACACTTACCCTAACCGCCCCCGCTTGTGCAGCACCCGAAACACCTACGGGTTTAACAACCACCAATATTACCGCTACTACTGCCACTTTTAATTGGACTGCGGTGAGCGGAGCCGCCAATTACACCATTCAAGGACGCAAAGTAGGTACTACCAATTGGGTAACTATTGGACCAGTAACTGGCACATCAAAAACAGTAAGCTCGCAATTAGTGGCTTGCAAATCCTACGAATGGCAAGTAAAAGCAAGTTGCTCAACAGGTGGTGCATCAAGTGCATTTAGCCCAAGTGCTACCTTTACTACTACTTGCAAAACCGACGAAACAATGGCTAACACCTCATCGTTTAGCTTATCGCCCAATCCAGCTACTACTTCGGTAAGCTTAAACTACAACACCAATACCCAAAACCAAATCAATATTAGGGTGGTAGATGTTACAGGCAAAACCGTACTACAACAAACAGCCACTGTTGTTGAGGGCGAAAACAGCCTTGTAATAAACACCGACCAACTATCGGCAGGTTATTATGTGGTAGAGATGATAGATGGCACTACTAAAATGCACGAAAAATTATTGATTAGCAAATAATTATTGTACCACCAACAAAAAAGCCAATTAAGTAATCTTGACTGGCTTTTTTGTTTTCAAAAACAACACTTTTTTAAATAACCAACCCAAATTTAATTTCAAAATGAAAAAAATTAGAACAGCTCACATTGCAGGACTTTTAACTGCTGTTTTCTTAGTACTTTTTTACAACAACATGGCAATTACAAACCCCGACGGACCACCCAATAACCGTTGTGGTTTGTATGGCACACAACAAACCTGTACGGCTTGCCATGATGCCAGTGGCGTTAATAATGCTACGGCAACTATTACTATAGCAGGCAACCCCACAAGCTACACACCCGGACAAGTGTATGCCGTTACTATAGCAGGTACAGGCGGCTTGTCGTATGGCTTTGAGTTGGCTTGTGTACGAACTACTGGCGGCGCTAATGCTGGTACATTTGCTGCATCGGCAGGTACCGAAACAGCTAATAGTACAGTATTGGGCAACAGTATCCAATTTATTAAACAAAGTACGCCTAATAATGCAGGTACTTGGACGTTTAACTGGACAGCCCCCGCTACCGATGTGGGTGCTGTAACTTTTTATGGTGTTATTTTGGCTGCTAATACCATTAACGGTACAGGTGGCGAAAGTAATGACAAAACCCGAACGGTAACGCTTGCTCTTGCAGCAGGTGGTTGCCCTACACTTACGGTTAATATATCGGGCAATACTAGTTTTTGTGCAGGCAGCAACACTACTTTAACAGCAAGCGGCGGTGCTACTTATGCTTGGAGCAACAGTACTACAGGTGCTAGTACTACTGTTTCATCCGCGGGCACTTACACCGTTACCGCCACCGATGCGAATGGTTGTACGGGTACTGCATCAAGGGTTGTTACGGTTAATCCATTGCCAAACGTAACGGCAACGGCTACACAACCAACTTGCGGTTTAAGCAATGGCAGCATATCGGTAACACCAACAGGCGGTACTTACGCTTGGACAGGTGGTTTATCAGGCTCTAATCCAACAAACGTAGCAGCAGGCACTTATACCGTTACCGTAACTTCGGGCGGATGTAGCTCAACCACATCGGTAACTTTAAATACATCGTCGGGCATAACAGCCGCGGCAACAGCTACGCAACCTACTTGCGGTTTAAGCAATGGTAGCATATCGGTAACACCCGCAGGCGGCACTTACGCTTGGACAGGTGGTTTATCAGGCGCTAACCCAACAAACGTAGCAGCAGGCACTTATACCGTTACCGTAACTTCGGGCGGATGTAGCTCAACCACATCGGTAACATTAAATACCTCGTCGGGCATAACAGCAGCGGCAACAGCTACACAACCCACTTGCGGTTTAAGCAATGGCAGCATATCGGTAACACCTACAGGCGGCACTTATGCTTGGACAGGTGGTTTATCAGGCGCTAACCCAACAAACGTAGCAGCAGGCACTTATACCGTTACCGTTACTTCAGGCGGATGTAGTGCTACGGCATCGGTAACATTAAATACCTCGTCGGGCATAACAGCAACGGCAACAGCTACACAACCCACTTGCGGTTTAAATAATGGCAGCATATCGGTAACACCCGCAGGCGGCACTTACGCTTGGACAGGTGGTTTATCAGGCGCTAACCCAACAAACGTAGCAGCAGGTACTTATACCGTTACGGTTACTTCGGGCGGATGTAGCTCTACCACATCGGTAACATTAAATACATCGTCGGGCATAACAGCAGCGGCAACAGCTACGCAACCCACTTGCGGCTTAAGCAATGGTAGCATATCGGTAACACCCGCAGGCGGTACTTACGCTTGGACAGGTGGTTTATCAGGTGCTAACCCTGCCAACGTAGCAGCAGGTACTTATACAGTTACCGTAACTTCGGACGGATGTAGCTCAACCACATCGGTAACATTAAATACATCGTCGGGCATAACAGCAGCAGCAACACCCACACAACCAACTTGCGGTTTAAGCAATGGCAGCATATCGGTAACACCAACAGGCGGTACTTACGCTTGGACAGGTGGTTTGTCTGGCTCCAACCCAACAAACGTAGCAGCAGGCACTTATACCGTTACCGTAACTTCGGGCGGATGTAGCTCAACCACATCGGTAACATTAAATACATCGTCGGGCATAACAGCAGCAGCAACACCCACACAACCAACTTGCGGTTTAAGCAATGGTAGCATATCGGTAACACCCGCAGGCGGTACTTACGCTTGGACAGGTGGTTTATCGGGCTCAAATCCAACAAACGTAGCAGCAGGCACTTATACCGTTACCGTAACTTCGGGCGGATGTAGCTCAACCACATCGGTAACACTAAATACCTCGTCGGGCATAACAGCAGCGGCAACAGCTACGCAACCAAGTTGCGGTTTAAGCAATGGCAGCATATCGGTAACACCCGCAGGCGGTACTTACGCTTGGACAGGTGGTTTGTCGGGAGCTAACCCAGCAAACGTAGCAGCAGGTACTTATACCGTTACCGTAACTTCGGGCGGATGTAGCTCAACCACATCGGTAACATTAAATACCTCGTCGGGAGCTATAGCAACAGCAGGCGGTGGTGGCAATGTGTGTGTAGGTAGCGATATTAACCTTACTGCAACCGGTGGTGTAAGCTACAACTGGTCGGGTGCAGGCATTACCGCATCTACCCAAAACCAACAAAACCCCAGCATTGCAGGGGCTACAGTAGGCATGTCGGGCAGTTATGTAGTAACCGTAACCAATGGAGATGGTTGTACAGCAACAGCAAGCACGGCTGTAACAGTTGCGGCGTGCGCGTGTCCTAATCCGGCAACTATTGCTGCGCCTAGTTCGGTGGCAGTGTGTGCGGGTAGTAGTGCCAACTTAAGCGTAACACTTGGTGGCGGTGCTACATCGGCAAGTTGGACAACATCGGGTAGTGGCACCTTTAATACCACAACAGGCATTAATGTTGTTTATACCCCATCGGCTGCCGATATTGCAGCGGGTAGTGTAACCATAAACATTACTACCAACGACCCCGATGGTACATCAACCCAATGCGAAGCGGCATTAGGTAGCATTATAGTAAACATTAACGCCCTACCAACACCCAGCATAACAGGCAATTTTAGTATTTGTGAGGGCGAAACAAGTACGCTAAATGCAGGTACAGGTTATGCACAATATACCTGGTCTACGGGCGATGATACGCAAACTATTAGTATTACGGCAACAGAAACCGCTACCGTTACCGTAACAGATGCCAATGGCTGTGCGGGTCAAGCAAGTGTAAGTGTAGCAGTAAATGCTAATCCAACAATAACCATAACGGGCAACACCGATGGCTGCTTAGGCAGTACCGCTGTTTTAACAGCAGCAGGCGGTAGTAGTTATGTGTGGAGCGATGGATTAGGTACAGGAGCTGTAGTAACGGTTATCCCCACTACTACCACTACTTACGCTGTTACGAGTGTAAATGAAAATGGCTGCTCAACGGTGCAAAGTATTACTGTAGTAGTAAATGCTTTGCCACAAATTAGTGTGGCTACGGCTTGCAATGGTGCAGTAGCACAAGCCACCGTAAGTACCATTAGCGGCAACCCAACAGCTTATAGCTTAGATGGCGGAATGATGCAGGCAGCCAGCGTTTTTGCAGACATTGCCAATGGCAATCACAGCATTACGGCTACCGATGCCAATGGTTGTAGTGCAACAGAAAACTTTGCAACCAACTGCACCGAAGGTTGCCCAACCATTACGGTTAGCGGCAGTAGCACTTTGTGCGCAGGTGCATCGGCAACATACACACAAACTGGCTCGGATATTGGTGGTACATGGTTTGTTACACCAGCAGCAGCAGGCACTATCGACAACAATGGCAACTTTGTGTCAAGCAGCACCTTTGCAGGTAACGCCAACATTGTATTTACCGATAACAGCGAGTTAGGTTGTAATGGTTTAGCAGCTATTACCATAAATGCCGCATCAAGTCCCACATTTACGGCTATTGCAGCCATCTGCGAAGGCAGCGAAGCACCTATCTTACCAACTGCCTCTTTAGAAGGTATTACAGGTTCATGGTTGCCGAATGTGGTAAGCAATACCACAAGCGGCACCTATACCTTTACGCCCAATGCAGCATGTGCCACTAGCACTACCTTAAGTGTTACGGTTAATGCCTTACCACAAGTTATGTTGGCAGATAATTGTAATGGCTCGGTTGGTCAAATTACGATAATACCTATTGCTGGCAACCCAACAAGCTATAGTTTAGATGGTGGAGCAGCACAAACAAGCCCTGTTTTTGAGGGTGTGCTGAATGGGTTTCATAGCATTGTTATCGGCAACGATGCGGGCTGCTCGATAATCGAAAACATTACCACTAACTGCGGCACAGAATGCCCAACTATTGTACCTACTATTGTAGGCAATACGGTTATTTGCGAAGGCACTAGCACTACTTTAAGCGCCGAAGTTGGTTTTGCTAATTATGCTTGGAGCAACAACCAAACAACACAAGATATTACGGTTAGCGAGAGTGGTACTATACCGTAACAGTAACTAATGCCGATGGTTGCACCGGCACCAACAACATTACCCTAACGGTAAATACTAACCCAGTGCCAACTATTGCAGGCAACACCACCATTTGCGAAGGTACAACAAGCACCTTAGATGCAGGCGAAGGCTATGCAAACTATGTATGGTCGACGGACGAAACTACGCAAACTATTGTGGTTGATGCCGCTAACGCTTATGCCGTTACGGTAACAGACACAAACGGTTGTGTGGGCGCCGCCGAAGTAAGTGTAACGGTATTAGCCGCTAACGACCCCGCTTGTCAGTCGGGCGAAGTAGCCCCTGTTGCCGAAAACGTAAGCGCATCGGCAGCCGTGAATGTAGGCAGCCTTATCATACAATTATCGGAATATACCTCTGATGCCAATGGCGATGCCCTAACCTACAACGTATTGCAACCCGACCAAGGCGGTAGCTTAACTTTTGATGCCACAACAGGTGCGGTTAACATAATTGTAGATAATGGTTTTAGTGGTTTAATGACCATTGAATATAGCGTTAGCGATGGTACATTTACTAGCACCGCCAACATTGTTGTGTTGATACAAAATGCAGTAGCAGTTAATTTAGTGCGTTTGAGCGGTAAAGCCGAAAACAACGGCAACCTAATTGAATGGACAACCGCCAGCGAAGTGAACAACGACTATTTTACGCTGTATAGCTCAACCGATGGCACAAACTATATCCAAATAGCTACAGTTAAAGGCGTAGGTAATAGCACAACCAACCAACACTACCAAATGTTGGATAAAAACGCTGCTAATGGCTTAACCTACTACCGTTTAACCCAAACCGATTACGACGGAACGACCAAACAATTGGGCGTAGTAACGGTTAGCCGTAATGCAACCGTGTTTGTTAGCACCATTGAGCCAAACCCTGCAAGCAACTTAGTAAGCCTAAGTTTTGATAGCCCCAAAGTTGCTATCGCTACCTTATTGGTACACGATGTAGCAGGTAAATTGGTGTATACCCAACAACTAAACACCACAGCAGGCAACAACATGCTAACACTTGATGTAAGCAACTATGCAGTAGGTACCTACTTTGTAACTATCAACACACCAAACGGTACAAGTACCGCTAAGTTGTTGAAAAAATAAAGGCTTGTTTGTATCTTGCTACAAGCAACAATCTTCAAAAACTCCCTTGTTAAAAACAAGGGAGTTTTTTTGTTGAAAAAAATAAATACCAACACAAGTGCATTGTTTTTTTTCGTTTTTCTGTATTTCTTCAAAAAGTTAAAAAAAAAAGCTTGGAATTTAGAAAAAAATGGGAAAGGATACATACCTTTGCAGTATGAGCATAGCCGAGCTAGAAACAATGATTTTTCAATTAATAATTGGCTCAGACGAGGTTCAGAAGTTGTTGCCATTCTGTTAAATCTATTGACCAAGAAGTTTCAAATGATAGGGTAACAAAAAGAAGAACTGCCTTCCGATGGGATTATAAAAACAACCCACCGTGGTACAAAATATTTCTATCAATCAACATAATGTATTTGTTTCACTTGTTCAATTGTCCAACTATTTAGGAACACGCCCAATAATTACCATTCGGTTGCGAACAAATACCCTAATAAAACCGTTATAGTGAAAAAGCCAGTTGGGCAACTAATTATAACGAAAGGAGGGGTTGATAGAGCACCCCAAATGGCTGTTAAACACTTAAGGCTAATATAAAACCAAGTAAAAAAATCATCTTAAATTTAAGGCTCAAATTTGACAATTACTAAAGAAAATCACAATGAAGAATTTTACATTTCTTTGCTTAATGCTCTTTGCATCGCTAACTTTTGCACAAAACGCCCCAATTGATTTTGAAGCAGGCGGAAATGGCGCAGGTTGGACTTGGACAGTTTTCGAAAATGCTACTAATTCCACATTAGAGATTGTCGCAAATCCAGATCCGTCCGGAATTAACACTTCTGCCACAGTAGCAAAATTTACCGCATTGCAAGCCGGAAACCCTTGGGCAGGTTGCGAATCGCTCCACGGCTCAGACCTAGGTCCCTTTGTGCTCGATGCCACCACTTCCACCATCAAAATTAAGGTTTGGAAATCGGTGATTAGCGATGTAGGTATAAAACTGGCTAGCCCAACAGGTTGGTCACAAGGCGAAATTAAAGTGGCTAATACCTTGGTAAACCAATGGGAAGAGCTTACTTTCAACTTCTCCTCGTTTATTAACCCTCCTGCATCCGAAGGTCAATTAGACCAAATTATTGTATTCCCAGATTTTAATTTAGGCGGCAGAACTCAGGATAATATCATCTATTTTGATGACATTACTTTTTCTGACAACGGAAGTGCTCCAACCGAACCTACTGTAGCCGCCCCAACACCTACCCAAGATGCAGCCAACGTAATTTCGTTGTTCAGCGGTGCTTATACCAACGTTACTGTCGATACATGGAGAACCGATTGGTCGTCTGCAACACTTGAAGATGTAACAATAGCTGGCAACGCTACCAAAAAATATTCCGCACTCGATTTCGTAGGTATCGAAACCGTAACTAACCAATTAGATGTTTCCGAAATGGACTTTTTCCATATCGACATCTGGTCGCCCAATTTCACCTTATTTGGTATTAAGTTGGTAGATTTTGGTGCCAATGGAGCATTTGGCGGCGGCGATGATGTAGAGCATCAGGTAAACATAAACGCCCCCGCACAAGCTACATGGGTAAGTTTAGATATTCCATTGAGCGATTTCACTGGACTAACTACAACATCTCACATAGCACAATACATATTAGTAGGACAACCAACCGGTGCAACTACTGTTTATGTAGATAATGTATTTTTCTACAAAGAAGATGTTGTAGGTCCAACCGAACCTACCGTAGCAGCACCAACACCTACCCAAGATGCAGCCAACGTAATTTCGTTGTTCAGCGATGCCTATACCAACGTTCCTGTCGACACATGGAGAACCGATTGGTCGTCTGCAACACTTGAAGATGTAACAATAGCTGGCAACGCTACCAAAAAATATTCCGCACTCGATTATGTAGGTATCGAAACCGTAGCTAACCAATTAGATGTTTCCGAAATGGAATTTTTCCATATCGACATCTGGTCGCCCAATTTTACCCTATTTGGTATTAAGTTGGTAGATTTTGGTGCCGATGGCGCATTTGGCGGCGGCGATGATGTAGAGCATCAGGTAAATATAAACAGTCCTGCACAAGCTACATGGGTAAGTTTAGATATTCCATTGAGCGATTTCGCTGGTCTAACCACAACGGCTCATATCGCACAATACATATTAGTAGGACAACCAACCGGTGCAACTACTGTTTATGTAGATAATGTATTTTTCTACAAAGAAGATGTTGTAGCTCCCACCGAACCTACTGTAGCAGCACCAACACCTACCCAAGATGCAGCCAACGTAATTTCGTTGTTCAGCCATGTCTATACCAATGTTCCTGTCGACACATGGAGAACCGATTGGTCGTCTGCAACACTTGAAGATGTAACAATAGCTGGCAATCCTACCAAAAAATACTCTGCACTCGATTTCGTAGGTATCGAAACCGTAACTAACCAATTAGATGTTTCTGAAATGGAATTTTTCCATATCGACATCTGGTCGCCCAATTTTACCCTATTTGGTATTAAATTGGTAGATTTTGGTGCCGACGGCGCATTTGGCGGCGGCGACGATGTAGAGCATCAGGTAAACATAAACAGCCCTGCACAAGCTACTTGGGTAAGTTTAGATATTCCACTTAGCGATTTCGTTGGGCTAACCACAACGTCTAACATAGCTCAATACATATTAGTAGGACAACCTACCGGCTCAACTACTGTTTATGTAGATAATGTATTTTTCTACAAAGAAGATGTTGTAGGTCCAACCGAACCTACCGTAGCAGCACCAACACCTACCCAAGATGCAGCCAACGTAATTTCATTGTTCAGCGATGCCTATACCAATGTTCCTGTCGATACATGGAGAACCGATTGGTCGTCTGCAACACTTGAAGATGTAACAATAGCCGGCAATCCTACCAAAAAATACTCGGCACTCGATTACGTGGGTATCGAAACCGTAACTAACCAATTAGATGTTTCCGAAATGGACTTTTTCCATATCGACATCTGGTCGCCCAATTTTACCCTATTTGGCATTAAGTTGGTAGATTTTGGTGCCGACGGCGCATTTGGCGGCGGCGATGATGTAGAGCATCAGGTAAACATAAACAGCCCAGCACAAGCTACATGGGTAAGTTTAGATATTCCACTTAGCGATTTCGTTGGGCTAACCACAACATCTCATATCGCACAATACATATTAGTAGGACAACCTACCGGAGCAACTACTGTTTATGTAGATAATGTGTTTTTCTACAAAAAAGTTGTTGCAGAAAACGTGAGTGCATCGGCAGCGGTGAATGTAGGTAGCCTTATCGTACAATTATCGGAATATACATCTGATGCCAATGGCGATGCCCTAACCTATAACGTATCGCAACCAGACCAAGGTGGTAGCTTAACTTTTGATGCCACAACAGGTACGGTTAACATAATTGTTGATAATGATTTTAGTGGTTTAATGACTATTGAATATAGCGTTAGCGATGGTACATTTACTAGCACCGCCAACATTGTTGTGTTGATACAAAATGCAGTAGCTGTTAATTTGGTGCGTTTAAATGGTAAAGCACAAAACAACGGCAACTTAATTGAATGGACAACCGCCAGCGAAATAAACAACGACTATTTTACGCTATATAGCTCAATCGATGGTACAAACTATATCCAAATAACTACCGTTAAAGGCGTAGGTAATAGCAACACTAACCAACACTACCAAATGTTGGATAAAAATGCGGCTAATGGCTTAACCTACTATCGTTTAACCCAAACCGATTACGACGGAACGACCAAACAATTGGGTGTAGTAACGGTTAGCCGCAATACAACCGTGTTTGTTAGCACCATTGAGCCAAACCCTGCAAGCAACTTAGTAAGCCTAAGTTTTGATAGCCCCAAAGTTGCTACTGCCACCTTATTGGTATACGACGTAGTAGGTAAATTGGTGTATACCCAACAACTAAACACCACAGCAGGCAACAATAAGCTAACACTTGATGTAAGCAGCTATGCAGTAGGCACGTACTTTGTAACTATCAACACGCCAAACGGTACAAGCACCACTAAGTTGTTGAAAAAATAAACAATGGCTCTAAATTAGTAAAGTTTAAACCCTACTCTATTGAGTAAAACTAAGACTCAAAAAAAAACACCAACTGCCCTCAAAAAGCAGTTGGTGTTTTTTTGCGGTTGTGCCCGGCTATTGGCTACAAGCTACAGTTGTTCGGCATAGGCTTGGGACTACCGAGGGGGCCACCCCGGGGGGGCGGGGGGGGGGGGGGGGGGGGGCCCCCCCCAAACCCCGGCGCCCGGGGGGGGGGGGGGGGCGGCCAAACCAGGCCCCGGGAAAACCCCCGGGGGGAGGCGCCCCCAAAGGGGGGGGGGCCGCGGGGGGGGCCCCACAAGCGGGGGGCGACGCGCGGCCCCCCCCCCCCCCCCCCCCCCCCCCCCCCAAAACCCCCCCCCAAAAAGCCCCCCCCCGCCAAAAACAAAAAACCCCGGGCGGGGCCCCCCCAAAAAAAAAAAGGCCGCCCCAAACAAAGGGGGGGGGGCCCCCAAGCCCCAAAACCCCCCCCGGGGGGGGGCCCCCCCCCCGGGCCAAAAAACCCCCCCGGGGGGGGGCGGGGGCCCCCCCCCAACCACGCCGTTTTTAGCGGACAAGCCAAAAGCCTGAAGCGGACAGCCAAAAGCGGGCAGCCAAAATTTATCAAGCCGTCAAAAAAAACACGCCCTTATATAAGCAAAATTGCCTAAAGGCTTGTATCTTTGCACCATGATTCACGAATTGTTACAACTAATAAAGCCCGAGTACCTTATAAAAACCTACGGGGCTATTGCCATATTTGCCGTTTTGTTTGCCGAAACAGGCTTAATGTGCTTTTTCTTGCCCGGCGACTCACTCATCGTTACGGCAGGTTTCTTTTGCGCTATTGGCATGCTTAACATCAGCAATATATGGCTGTTGATGTTGGGCATGATTATCATGACCATCTTGGGCGACTCAACAGGCTACCTTATTGGCAACCGAGTAGGTGTTGCCCTATACGACAAACCCGACACTTGGTATTTTAAACAAAAATACATTACCCAAACCCGCGAGTTTTATGCCAAATACGGTAACTTAGCCATTATTGTAGGTAAATTTGTACCCATTATCCGCTCAATGGTGCCTATATTAGCTGGCGTAAGCGATTTATCTTACCGCCGATACATCACCTATAGCTGTATAGGGGCAATAAGTTGGGTATTGTCGATGGGCTTATTGGGTTATTTCTTAGTACAATTAGCCGCTATGTTTGGCTTCTCGCAAGATACAGTCCGCGAATCACTCCATTATATCATCTTAACCGTCATCTTTTTATCGTTGTTACCACCTATTTGGGGGGCATTAAAAGCACGTAAAAATAGCTAAGTTACCACACAACTCCCTTTTATCATCCCAATTTGTAAAAAAACGCTGTTAGTGGTTTAGCTATTAACAGCGTTTCTTTTTTTGTTTCTTTTTGATGCCAACGTTAAAAAGTAGCGGTTGTTGAGCATAGTCGAAACGCCTCTATCTAATAAAAACGTAGACCTACCCATATCGTACAATAAAATCGCTAAAAGTTTTTTT
Organism: Sphingobacteriales bacterium; assembly: GCA_016718845.1. Lineage (GTDB taxonomy): Bacteria > Bacteroidota > Bacteroidia > Chitinophagales > UBA2359 > JAEUUX01. The sequence continues at coordinate 57,694 of JADKCK010000037.1, read as the reverse complement.
TCTTACCCAAAACATACACAGAACAAAAAAAAAGGTTACATTTGCCGTTCCACAACCAACCATAGCCAATTACCATTTTTCATACATAATCCTATGAACCATTTTTTCAAACTTTCGTTTCTGTGCCTATTGTGCCTGTTTTTTGCAGCACCATTAATGGCACAAGGTACATCGTGTAGCAATGCTACCGTTGTAACAGTAGGTAGCTATACAGCACCAGGTCCCGATGCTTGGTACAGTTTTACACCCGACACCACAGGTTTGTTTGTGTTAAGCACCTGCACGGGTAACACTTGTAATACCGCCGTTTGGTTTTACGACCACTGCACAGGTATTGTCTACGACGACCTACAAACAGGCTCTGTTGCTTGGTCGTCGAGCGGTTGCGGCAATCAGGCAACTTTGCAAACTGGCTTGTTCAAAAATGTAACCTACTACATACGCATCGGCGATGAAGGTACATCGTGCCAAAGCACCGCCATACAGTGGGATTTAAGTTTTGCCGGAGCCATAACAGGTTGCATGGATTTAGATGCTTGCAACTATAACCCCACCGCCACCATCAACGACCCCGCCATGTGCCTATCGGCAGGCAACCCCAACTGCCCGTCGGGTCCCGATTTAATGGTTGTCGAAAGCGAGTTGTCTAGCTCTATGTACTTCCAAACCCTGAATAGCACCAACGCTTGTACCGTTGCCGAAGGCTGTATGAAAGGATACGGAACCCGCGAAATAGTGCGCTTTACCACCCACATCAAAAATATTGGCAACCAAGATTATTACGTAGGACAAACACCCGCAAGCACCGCCACCGCCACCACACAATGGGAGTGGGACGAGTGCCACGGTCACTGGCACTACGAAGGCTACGCCGAGTATCTGTTGTACGATGCCAATGGCGTTAAAATTCCGGCAGGTTTTAAAAACGGCTTTTGTGTAATGGATTTGGAGTGCGGCGATGGCGGTTCGGCTAAATTTAATTGCACCAACCAAGGTATTACCGCACAATGTGGCGATATTTACAACTCAGGCTTACAATGCCAATGGATAGATATTACCAACATACCCGCTGGCTTATATACCATGGTAGTACGCGTAAACTGGGACCACTCGCCCGATAAATTAGGCAACTACGAAACCCGATACGATAACAATTGGGGACAAATGTGTATCAACATTAACCGCAGTGGCGGCACTACAACAGTAACACTTGCCGAAACCTGTAACCCCTTTATAGATTGTGCAGGCGAAATTTACGGCTCGGCACAACCCGACTGCGATGGCAACTGTAATGGCATTCGCAAAGCAGGCGACCTTAACGTAAACTACCAACGCGACAACAACGACCGCGGTTTGTATGCCAACGGCATTTTACAAAATACCCTTGCCCCTGCATCTTGCAACGATTTGAACTTAGACAACAACATTTCGGTAACAGACCTTGCTTACCTAAATGCTTGTTTAATGCAAGAAGCAGGTATTACCGACGACCATGGTCATGACCACTGCGACCTGCCCGCCTTTAATATCTACAACCCCAACGATACCGCTTGGTTTGCCATTGGCAATTATAGCGCCGCCAATCAATACATTGACATTTACCTTCGTTCGCCTATTACACATTTGCACGCTTTGCAGTTTGATGTAAGCGGCATAAATATTACCAATGCTGTATTACAACCAATTGCCGACTATAATGCCAATGTATACTATAATGCCACAACAGGCAGGGTTATTATTTATCCAAGCGATACCACACACATAGAACACATCGACGACTTTGCTCCTTTTTTGCGCCTTTACTACTCCAATGCCTCTATTAGTATTAGCGATGTATTGTTAAACAATTTTACCTTAGTAAACGACCATCTAGAAGAGTTTGTAGCACAATACTACTACACACCTACCTTGCCACCTTCGTGCAGCTTGGCTATGCAGGTGTGTTTAAATGGTGCGTTTTCGTACCCCGCCAACACCTCGTCGAACAATACAGGAGCTATTGGCTGTATCAACAATACCAGTAACCGCGGATGGACTTACCTGCCCGTTAGCAGCAGCGGCAACATCAGCATCAGCGCCAATAATACCGCCGGTGCAAACATAAACTACGCCGTTTGGGGACCATTTGCCAACGTAGCCGCCGCATTAGGTAGCTGTGGTAGTTTAGGTACGCCTATCCATTGCGAAAGCGGACCCGCACCCAATACCAACTTTACCCTTACAGGTGCTACCGCCGGACAAGTTTATTTGCTATTAACCACCAACCAAAGTGCAGCCATCACCAATATTGTATTACAACAAACGGGCGGTACAGGCTCTGTGGGTGTTACGGCACAAGCAGCTACCCTTACAGCGTGCAATACAGGCAACAATACCGGTAGTTTTGTGTTGAGCAATGCCGCCGTTGTACCCGCATCGCTAACAGGGGCAACGGTATCTTATTATCCAACCTTAGCCGATGCCAATAACAAAACCAACGCCATTGCCCAAACGCCTTATGTGTCGGCAGCCACAACGGTATATGCCCGCGTAGAGTCGTCAACGGGTTGTTATGCCATTAGCACCATTACTTTGGCATTGGCAGCAGCACCAAGCGGCACTATTAGCGGTGGCACTTGTAGCGCAAATGTATCGCTCAACCTTGCTGTTAGCAGCGGCACCGCCCCCTATACCTTTGCATGGAACGATGGCGTAACTACCCAAAACCGCACTAATGTAGATGCAGGCACTTATACCGTTACCATTACCGATGCTAATGGTTGTAATGCCACAGCTACCAAAACCGTAGCCGTTTGTTGCTTTACAGCCGTGCGTGCCTGCTTAAATGCTCCTTTTACCTATCCAGTATCCACCACAGGTACCGCCGAAACAGGCAATAACTATGGTTGTTTAAGCCAACGACCCAAACCGCGTTGGTTCTGGTTGCCTGCCTCTAAATTAGGTACGGTTACACTTAACATAAACGCATCACCAGCTATTGATATTGACTATGCTGTTTGGGGACCATTTAGCAGCGAAGCCGCCGTTAGTTGTGGCACACTACCTGCACCTATTTCTTGCGATTATACAGGAACCATAGGCGGAACCGCAAACCTAACAGTAACAGCCGCTGGTCAGGGCTTTTTGGTGTTGGTTACTAACTTTACCTCATCAACAGCCAACATCATCTTACAACAAACAGGCGGTACAGGTGCTTTGGGCGTAACTGCCAACAATGCCACCCTACAAGCCTGCGACTTAGGTAATGGTACTGCCAACTTTAATTTAAGTAGTGCTGCCGTTGTACCAAGTAGTTTAGTAGGTGTTTCGGCACGCTTTTTTGCTAACCAAAACGATGCACAAAATGGCACTAACGCCCTTAACGCCACCTCGTACAATAGTCCCGCCGCAACTGTATATGCCCGCGTAGAGTTACCCAACAGTTGTTTTGCCATTAGCACTGTTACCCTACAACTAAAAGCAAAACCAACCGCTAACTTAACTAATGCCAACATTTGCGCTGGACAAACAGCTACTTTAACCCCAACAGGTGGTACTTATACCGCGTATTTGTGGAGCAACGGTAGCACCACATCGGGCATTAATGCCGCATCGAGTGGAACCTATACCGTTACCGTTACGGCTGCCAATGCTTGTACGGCTACAGCAGCAGCTACCATTACTCAATCAACACCTACTACCACCATAGGCAATGTTAACAATGCTGCCTGCGGCGCTTTAGGCTCGATGAGTGCAACAAGCACAGGCGGCACAGCCCCCTACAGCCTTGCTTGGAGCAACGGACAAATAAGCAGTACTATCAATAACCTATCGGCGGCTACCTACACCGTTACCGTTAGCGATGCTACCAACTGTACTGCTACCGCCAGTGCCAGCATCACCTCAAACCTTAATCCACCTGCTACGCTTAATGTGGTAAACATTACCAATACCAGCGCTAAATTACAGTGGAGTTCGGTGGCAGGAGCAACAAACTATACCATACAAGGACGCAAAGTAGGTACTGCCACCTGGACAACCATTGGTCCGCTTACAGGCAACTCAAAAACAGTTAACACCCTAAGTGCCTGCAAAAACTACGAGTGGAAGGTGCGTGCCAACTGTACTGGCGGTACATCAAGTGCATTTAGCACCCTCAATACCTTTGTTACAGCAGGCTGTGCAGGTATGTTGTATGCCGACGAACAAGACGCAGCAAAAACCGACAACGAATTTACTGCCGAAGCATTAACACTTACACCTAACCCCGCCAATAATGCCGTTACCATTAACTACTACACCGACACCGAAAACCCAATTACCATACGCCTGTTTGATGCCTTGGGTAAAACCGTATTGCAACAACAAGCTAATGCTACTTTGGGCGAAAACCAACTAAACATAGACCTTACCGCATTGCCACAAGGTTATTATTTGGTAGAGTTGAATGATGGTGTAACCCGTGTAAATCAAAAGTTGGTAGTGGTTAAATAGCCTATCATTACCCACAACCTATACCACAAACACGCTGCCCAAACTACAATTGGGCAGCGTGTTTTGATATAGTAGCTACTTTTTTCAGCCAACTACTTAGCTCGTTTGCTTTTATGTCGTACCTTTGATGCTTCATCTGGTAGTAGCGATACTTGCTCTGGTAGTAGCAATACTTGTATCGCCTATGGTGTAAACGATACTTGCTCTGGTAGTAGCAATACTTGTATCGCCTATGTTATAGCGATACTTGCTCTGGTAGTAGCAATACTTGTATCGCCTATGTTATAGCGATACTTGCTCTGGTAGTAGCAATACTTGTATCGCCTATGGTAGTAGCAATATAAGTACCAACTTCAAGAAACCTTACTCGATACTATTAAACTGCACATCTAATCTTACCATAAATTTCCCACAATGATACTATCCGACAAAGCTATTTTAACAGAAATAGCCAACAACCACATTGTTATTGAGCCTTTTAGACCCGAGTGTTTGGGCAGCAACTCCTACGACGTACACCTAAGTAAATACCTTGCTATCTACAAAAGCCACATCTTAGATGCCAAAAAGCATAACGAGATTGAAGAAATCATCATTCCGCCCGAAGGCTATATCTTACAACCCGGCACTTTATACCTCGGAGCCACCGAAGAATACACCGAAACCCACCGCCATGTGCCTTTCTTAGAGGGTAAATCAAGTATTGGGCGTTTGGGCATCGATATTCATGCCACCGCAGGCAAGGGCGATGTAGGTTTTTGCAACACCTGGACACTCGAAATATCGTGTGTGCAACCCGTGCGCGTATATGCAGGTATGCCCATAGGGCAACTTATCTATTTTATGATAGATGGCGACGTAAACAACAACTACGCCAACAAACACAACGCCAAATACACCACCCGAACCATAAAACCCGTAGAGTCGATGATGTGGAAAAACGAGTTTTAACAGTGGTGATGTTGTGATGTGGCGATGTTTTCGATGTGGTGATGTTGCGATGTTGCGATGTGGTGAAGTGGTGAGTTTTCACTCCTTCACTCCTTCGCTCCTTCACTCCTTCGCTCCTTCGCTCCTTCACTCCTTCACTCCTTCACTCCTTTCACTCCTTCACTCCTTCCTTCATCTTCACTCCTTCACTCCTTATCTTCACTCCTTCACTCCTTCACTGTTTCCTTCTTCACTCCTTCGCTCCTCCTCCTTCACTCCTTCCTCCTCACAAACTTAGCTACTGCACTGTATTGACTATCGTTTAGCCGCACAAAATAAATCCCCGAAGCATAGCTATCAATAGCCAAGGGATATGTACCTTTACCCTCGTTGGCAGCCACACAAAACACATCAAGTACGCTACCCAAAGCATCATAAACTACTGCGTTTATGGTGCTTTTTTGTGTAGCTACATAAGTTATCTGCAATACATTATGGGCAGGCACAGGACTTAATTGTAACTGTAATGCACCCAAATGTGTTGGTGTGTTGATACCTATTGGGTCGCAATTGGTGTGGTAAACAAACTGCTTACTCTCCGACACCACTGTACAACCATCAGTATAATCATCAATCACTCCATTTTCCAAATACCGTCGTCCCCTATAACTGCCGATAGATAATAGGTTGCACCCTCTATTAGGTTAGGTACATTGTTTAGGTCAAATATACCACTGCTGTTGATAGCCAATACATTAAATAAGGTATCCGATGTAGTAAATAAAGGAGGCGTATTGTGTAACACATAAACTAAAATAGCCCCTTCTACATCTTCATCAATTACATCAACACTAACTACACCATTGCAAATAATACTAGTATCTACGTTTAACTGACCTGGATAGTTATTGCACAAACTACATGTAACTATATCTTCTTTCATCAACACCTCCTCGCAACCACCTGCTGTAAGTATTAAGTCATAAATAACGTTATCTGCAAACCATTGTACAACTGTATCTCCATAAACAAACTCTCCATTCAAAGATCCATTTAGCGCATAAACAGAGTCTGGATTATACTGTGGATAACCTCCAAAGAAAGTTACTACTAATTCTATGTAATCTAAGTCAAACTCACACTCTTCGTTTATAAACAACCCAAGCGGCTCTAACACCTCTATACCTACACCAACAGTATCTAATGCAAAGCACACACTATTGTTTTGCAACATAGTATCGAGGGTATTTATTGGGGTAGATGAAGTTTGTACTAAGTTGTACAGGCTTGGCAATTGCTCGGCAAGTAGGTTTATGGGGTAGATGTGGTACGAGCCTGCTGCGGCATCTGCCAATGCAAAGATACTGTTTGGCTGCATCGCCCTAACAATACCTGCATCATCATCAACCAATAAATATAGGGTAGTGTACGGAAACGCTGCATCATCTACCAAAATTAACTCGGTATTGTTGCTGCCTGCACACAATACTTGCTGATTGGGGTTGATGATAGTGCCAAACGATGCTTGGCATGGGGGAAAATAGGTAGCTGCTGTAAGTGCATTAGCTACACAAAAACTAAAAACATAAAGCACAAAGGCGAACATCTTTTTCATTAGTTGTTATTTTGGTGTAAATAAGATGCTGTGTAGATGATTAAAAGGCTTTAATGGTTGCACGATGTTTTTTTGTGCTACGACAAATGTGTGGTTAGCTTTGCAAAGATTGGTAGTTGTGTTAGCTGTGGGGTTAATAGCTTTGTTTTTTGTACCTCATTAGGAAGGTTATTTTATAACAAAACACCGAAAACATAGAGTAACATCTCTGTGTTCTCGGTGTTTCTTGTTGTTTTTTTAGGTTATAACTAATAGACAAGCAAGAGCTAATAAATAGCCACTTCGGCTTTTACCACATCGGAGTAATGCCCCACTAATTGGTCTTTGTAGATATAGCGTAGGCGATAATGGCGGGTTTCGGCTTGCTGATGTACTTGGTTTTGCGGGTATCTTCGTAGGGCGAGCGGTTGTCTTTGTCTAGTTTTACCCAGTTTGCTCCATCGTAGCTTGTTTCTACCAATACGCCGTGCATTTGTCCTTTTAGCCAATCAATAATTACTTGGTCGGGCAGTACGGTAATGCCTGTAATATGGGCTTTGGCATCGTTGGGGTTAATGGGGGTACTATCTTGGCGTATGCCCATGGCTTCGGCGTCGGCTTCGTCAAAATCGGGATTAGTAGTTAGGTTGCTTATTACTCGTTTTGAGCCGTTTTAGCATTGCTATAGTGTTTTTGGTGTTGGTACTTGCCTGTGCTATTTGTGTATCGTCGTGTGCTTTGGCTATTACAAGCGGTATTTGCTGGTTATAGTCGTTTATTAGTGCCAAATCGGTAGCAGAAACGCCATATTTGGCAGCTAATTTAGTGTTCAGCAAATTGGCAATGTTGCTGAAATACTTTGGTACGTTGCCCTCTGTTCGAGGATAATAGACTTTTTTCATTGGATAATTGATTTTAAAGTTTTTAACTGTTATAGAACGGTATATAGACGAACAAAATTGTGTTTGGTTGCATGAAAAGCAAAAAAAAACTAAATTTCTGCTTTTTTTTACACGTTTTTTTACGCGCAACGTGGTATTGCAAGCGCGCAACGTGGTATTGCAAGCGCAACGTGGCATTGCAAGCAACGTAGCATTGCAAGCAACGTAGCATTGCAAGCGCAACGAGCATCGCGCAACGTAGCATTGCAAGCGCGCAACGTAGCATTGCAAGCGCGCAACGTAGCATTGCAAGCGCGCAACGTAGCATTGCAAGCGCGCAACGTAGCATTGCAAGCGCGCAACGTAGCATTGCAAGCGCGCAACGTAGCATTGCAAGCGCGCAACGTAGCATTGCAAGCGCAACGTAGCATTGCAAGCGCGCAACGTAGCATTGCAAGCGCGCAACGTAGCATTGCAAGCGCGCAACAAGACATTTTCGCCTTGCTTTGGGGCTGTTTAAAACAATGTTGCAGTGTAAAGATGTACCATTTTATCCGTAACGGAGGGTTTAAACCCTCTTGCTACGGATATAATGGTAGTAGGATTGTGTCCCGACACGTAAAAGGTGTGTATGTATGTATGTATTCCCCCCCTCGAAGGGGGGCAAGGGGGGGATTTTAAAAAATAAATGTGTTAGTGTGTGTACCAAAACTAAGCAAGTTTAAAAAAGTTTTAGTATTTTTGCTCTTCGTAAAAGTGGTGAAGTGGTGAAGGAATGAAATGGTGACAAGCTCATACATCTTCACATCACCATATTGTAATATTATTCCCTAATTTTTCACGTTCAAAAACAAATCTTTAACAAGATGAACAGAAATTTAATTCCCGCGTTGAGAAAGGGCGTATTAAACCCCTTACTGTCTTTACTTCCCAACCTATTACATATTAGGGGGGGGGTAATATGTGGGCTTTATAGCCTTGTTTTAACCTGTTGCGCCGTGATAGGAAGCGGGCAATTGGTTTTGGGGCAGGGCTACGAAGAGGAGGAAGCAACCGAAGTAACAAATCCGCAAGTAGTTGCTTTGTATACGGCGATGAATAAAAAAACGACCTCGTTTTACGAAATTGCTCGACAAGCCAGACAGTACATTAGCCAACACCCCGAAGACCAAAACTTTGCCCATCGATTTACACGTTGGGAAAACTTTTGGAGTAACAGAGTAGGTGCAACAGGCAATTTTAATGCCTACGCACAATACCTATCTGTCCTTACTAACCCCAATACTATTTGTAACTCGGGCAACAGCAACTGGCAACAATTAGGACCCGTAATAACTGCTAGCCAAAACTCGGGTTATGTGCGTTGTGTATATGCCCCACCTGGGCAATCGCCAGTAAATACTATTTTTGCAGGCTCTAATACAGCTGGTTTGTGGAAAACTACCGATAATGGCGTACACTGGCAAAACCTAACCGACCAACTGCGCCTACCAGGTTTAGGCGTAATTGCAATTATTGCCAAACCAAATGGAACAGAGCCACCTACTACTATGTATATTGGAACAGGTAATTCGGTAGGTTTTTTTGAAAATTATGGCGTTGGTGTATTTAAATCGACAGATGGGGGCAACACATGGGCGGCTACCAGCTTAGACTATACAGCCGTAGAACAACAACCAATCGAAAAATTAATGTTCGATGAAACAGATGCTACCTACAACACCATTTATGCATTAGGGCAAAGTAAACTCTGGAAAACAACGGATGGGGGAATAAACTGGCAAAACGTAACAAGTACATTAACTTTACAATGGGACGAAACTTTTAGTGGTGTAGAAATTATTCCTGGTTTAGCTAATACCCTTGTTTTGTCTACTAAAAAACATGGCTGGCCTTACAGTGGGGCTAATATATACAAAAGTATTGATGCCGGAGCTACTTGGCAAGTTATTAGCCCTAACGCATCTAATATGCAAAACCCGGCGGGTTATTATTTTAAAACCGAAGCTTTTCATGTTGATGTAAGTGCTTTTGCACCCGGAAAAATATTTGCTATGTATAACGACTACGAAGAAATTACTGATGCACAAGGAGCAATTATAGGTAACACCCTACATAACAAACCCTATATGTCGTTAGACTTAGCCACACCCGATGCAAAATGGCAAGTACTTAATGCTACCGTTAACACAGATGTAGGCTTTTTTGGTGCAGGTTTTGAAATAAGCGATGCCGACTTTTCGGTTATTTATAGCGGTAAATTATGCCTTCAAAAATCTATCGATTTGGGAAGTTCTTTTCTCCCAGCTCTTTCATCATCTGCAACAACCTGCCCCGACTCAGACGATCAACATGCGGATTTGCGCGGTTTCCAAATTTATACACCTAACACTGGTGGCGTAAATGATGTAATATTGATAGGCACAGATGGTGGAGTAAGTAAAAGTACTGATGGCGGCATTAGTTGGGCAAACCTTAATGGATCTACCCTAATTCTTACCCAATTTTACGACATTACTAATTCGTCTGCCAGACCAGGCATTATTGCAGGTGGGGCACAAGACAACCATACCTACCTAAGGCAAACTAATGGGCAATGGTCTTTGTATGCCTACGGCGATGGAGGACACACAATTATGGATGCCAATACCCCAACTACTATTTATGGAAGAGGTAACGCCAACTTATTTAAATCGGTTAACGATAACATTAGTAGCCTAACAACCGTGTATACTAATAACATAGGTTCGGTATTTGATGATTTTTTAATGACCGCCAAACCCGAACAAAGTAGTACCCTGTATTTTGCTAAAGACGAGTTTTTTCAGATAATAGACGGTACAGGCACATTACCTAACCCTACTTTTTCTAAAAATTTAGCATTGGGTGATTATTTTGTCAACGTCTACGGAACAACCTACCCTATAATATACTTTAATGCACGAGCGTTAAGCGCAGCACCCTCTAATGGCAATATTGTTGATTTGGCAGGCGACATTAAATACGATAATGACCCCAACCCTAACGTAGAAGATTGGAAAGAGGGCACTGCCTTGTTCAAAAGCGAAAATGGAGGCACAGGTGCTTGGTCGGTGGTATCGTATATTCATGGGCGTGTGAATGCCATAGCCATAGACCCGCGTAACCCCAACCATATTTGTATAGCCAAAGGCGGGTTTCCGACAGATGACACCGGACAAACTCAGGGACGAGTAGAAGAATCAATCAATGGTGGACTAACTTTTACCGACATGTCGCTTAACAATGGTTTAACGCCTTTTCCGGTCAATGCCTTAGCTTACGTAAATGGCTCTAATGGCATATTATATGCAGGCACCGATGTTGGCGTATACCGCTACAACCCTGCTACAAATGCATGGGGCTGTTTTAACCACAATTTACCGGTTTGTATTGTTACTGATTTGGAGATAGATTATTGCAAACGCTTACTACACATTGGCACATTTGGGCGAGGTATTTGGCAATCGAACTTAGACAATGCCGACTTTGCACAAGATTACCTGATTACCGAAAACACCATTTACCAACAAGGCAGGGTAATAAATGCAGCCAACACCATTAGGGTACAAGCACATAAAAGCTTAACCATTAATGGCACACTTAATATGGCAGCCAATGCGTTTATTATAGTAGAGCCAAGTGCCGAACTAATAATAAACGGCAAAATAACCAATGCCTGCGGCGATATGTGGGGCGGGATTAGAGTACTGGGTAACAAAACATTAGGGCAAACAGGTTCTTATCCCGATTGCTTACAGGGCAAAGTAACTATTAATGCTGGTGCCAAAATAGAACACGCCCGCGATGCCATAAGCACCTGGAACGGCAGCGATGCCAACACAGCAGGCGGTATTATTATTGCCAACGGCGCAACTTTTACCAACAACCACCGCGACCTAGAGTTTATGCAATACAACAACTACTACAGCGGATTCTCGCACCCAAACCTAAGCAACTTTTACAACTGCACCTTTACCATAGACAACAACTACCGCAACACCGACCCCATACACCGCGTTACTATGTGGGACGTAGACGGCGTACAGTTTAAAAAATGTAACTTCATCAACAACAACACCAACCTACCCGATGCACAACAAAACTTCTATGGCATATACTCTATTGATGCCGGATACAAAGTAGGCAGTAACAGCGCTGCCGATGCTTGTACCTTCCAAAAACTATCGTGTGGCATTAAAGCTACCCGCGCCGCTGGCAACCACACCATTAGCGTACAAAGGTCAAACTTTACGGGCAATACAGTAGGCATAATTACCCAAAACGTAAACACTGCCAAAATTGTAAACAACACCTTTACCCTACACAACCCCGCACGCGGCAACCTAGGCTTTGGCTTAATAGTATATACAGGTACTGGCTACAAGATACAAAAAAACACCTTTATAGGCAACAATGTAGCCAACAAAACAGAATTGGCATTTGGGTAAACAACACCGGACCCAACAACAACCTAATTTATAACAACACCTTTACTAAATTAGATTACGCCAATTTAGCATTGGGTGATAATAGAAATGATCCATTAAACCCTGATGCTATGGGCTTGCACTACGAGTGCAACACCCACACCCAAGGATTGTACGACATGTACATAGCAGGCGGCAATGGCATACGTTTGTTTCAGAATGGCATTTTGGGCGGCACACAATCTGCCCAAAATAAGTACTCGCGCAACGGCACCTCCGAAAGCGATTACTACCTACACAGTGGCTTGCCCGTTACGCAATATTACGATAATGCCCTACTACAAACACAGGCATTGGATTTTACTACAGAGTGGTTTACGCAGGTACAAGGAGATATAAGTAACCCAAACACCTGCCCCGACCAAAGCCAACAAATATCAGGTTTGGCACAGCCCGCCCGCCAGGTATTAGCCAACAGTTTTACGCAAGCCGAAACCGACTATGGCAACACCCTATACCTATACAATGCCCTAATAGACAATGGCAATACCAATGCCCTGCTCGATAACATAGATTTGGTATGGAGCAACGATGCCTGGACACTGCGCAACCAATTAGTAGCCAAATCGCCCAACCTGTCGCAAGAGGTATTGCGCCGCGCTGCCCCTTACAGGCACGCTACCCGATGCCATGCTCATAGAAATACTATTGCTAAACGCCGATGCTTGCAAAGACAAAGCCTTTTTAGATTTTTTAGCCCACGACATACCCAACCCACTACCCCAAAACCTGCTCGATTTGTTGTTGTGCACCCAAGAATCCGGCTCGTTGAAAAAAACGCTGTACCGCAACCTGCTCAACTACCGCAGCCTAATGCTGCACAATGGGCAGTTGATGGTGTCTAACATACTAAACGACAGCATACCCAACCTAACCGACCTACACCAATGGCTACAACGCCAACACACATCGGCAGCCGACTATGTCCTTGCCGAAAGCTACCTTACCCACAACAATGGCACAGCAGGCAGCACCCTATTGTCCGACATGCCTAACCGCTATTTGTATGTATTGCGCAACCCCAACCCGCATACTGCCTATATGCAGCTATACGCCCTAAAACGACAAGTGATAGAGAGCGGGCGAAATTGGCTACAGCTTACCAACACCGAAAAAAGCCAACTGCAAACCCTTGCTAATGGCACACCAACCGATGCGGCTACCATACAAGCCCAAAACATATTGTGCTTTGTAAACGGCAGCAATTGTGGCTTGCCCACCCTGCCCAATTTAACACCCGCTGCGGGTAGCGGCAAACAAATAAGTACTAACCCACAAGCAGACATAAATAAACTGCTTACTACAGTTACTGTTTACCCCAACCCTGCCCGTGATTATGTTACGTTTGCGTACAGCGTGCCTTCAAAAACCGAAGCCATTTTATTGGTAATTACCGACCCAACAGGCAAAGAAATTACACAACTATCATTTACTAACCTAAGCGGCGAGTTGTTGTGGGATACACGTACCATACCAACAGGCTTGTACTACTATACTGTATTATCGGGTACCGACCGTTTAGCATCGGGTACAGTATCTATTGTTAAATAGTTTAATCACCAAAGGCAAAGGCTACATTAGCCTTTGCCTTTTTATGTTTTATTATCACTATGAAAACATTATTTGCAATAGTTGGTACTTTTGCCTTATGCTTACAACTTACCGCCCAGCCTTATTTTAATGAATTGTATCGCACAGATACAAATACGGCTACTATTTTTCGGAGTATTGTAACCACCGATACTGCCTGGTATATAACAGGAGTTACTGTTGTGCCTACTCCTACTCCACATAATGCAGGTTTTTTTACACGCTTAAACTCTACAGGGAATATAGAGGTATTAAAAGTGTACACAGATACGTTAAGAAATTTAGAACTGTGGAACGATGCATTAATAGCTACTAATAATGGAAATTTGGCGATAGTGGGTAGGAATCAAATGGATTCTGGTTTTTTTTTAACAATTTTTGATGTTAATGGAGATACATTATTATACCGTCATTATGGACAAGAAATAAGCAATGCTATCACGGTTACTCAGATACAACAGGACAGCGAAGACAACTATTATGTTTTAGCAATTTTGGGTATTAGTGGCGTTGGTGATGGTAATAAAGTATCGGTTATCAAAATTGATGCTTTGGGTAATAAAGTAGATCAATTTAATTTTCCCTCCCCCGATCCTTTCTGCATCTACAAAACAGCCTCCGATTTACAACTATTACCCAACAATCATTTTATAGTTAGCTCCACCATTTACGGCCCATGCCCAGCTTATTACCCCCCTGATGACAGTTGCAGAGGTCGCACTTGGATATTTGAGGCAGATGAAACGGGTGCTATTGTGTGGCAATACCTGTCACCTGCTTTGGGGCGTGTTGTGACGGCTCCAAAACTTACCTTAACCAAAGATGGTGGCATTGTATTTAGCGGTCAAGAAAAATTTATAATCAACAGCAACAGCTATATTGCGTTTAACGAGCGCCAATACATTGGCAAGCTAAACAACAACCACGAGTTGGCATGGGAGTATACTAACCCATATATCGGAGCTGCCTATTTTTCGCGGTCTGTGGAGTTAGCAGATGGTAGTATTTTGGTGTGTGGTAGAATAGCCCGTTGGATAAACCCAGATAGTTTAAGGTATGCAGCCGTCATTACTAAATTTTCTGCAAACGGAGATAGTTTAGGTACGCAGTTTTATTATCGGTTATCCGATTACTTCCATTCGGGTAGTAAGGTTGGCGATCATGTCGAACATTATTTCCAAGACATGGTGATGTTACCCGACAGCAGTTTGGTAATGGTAGGAGAGGTTATTGATAACTGGACACCTTCGCCTACGGCAGGTTATTGGGCATGGGTGGTGCATACCGACAAGTACGGCTGCGTAGAGCAAGAAACGTGTTTTCCGGTGGGTATAGCCTCCCCCCTGCCCCCTCCGAAGGAGGGGGTGATAGGTGTTTATATGAAGGTGTACCCCAACCCTGCCCGCGATTATGTTACGTTTGCGTACAGCGTACCTTCAAAAACCGAAGCCATTTTATTGGTAATCACCGACCCAACAGGCAAAGAAATTACACAACTACCATTTACTAACCTAAGCGGCGAGTTGTTGTGGGATACACGTACCATACCAACAGGCTTGTACTACTATACTGTATTATCGGGTACCGACCGTTTAGCATCGGGTACAGTATCTATTGTTAAATAATTTAATAACCCTCAAAAATAAGCATTAATGAAGAGCTATTATTATTTTTTACTGCTCCTTTTAGTAAGCGGCAATCTTAAGGCACAAACTGCTCTAACAGTAGGAGAAGTGTATGATTTTAATGTGGGAGATGAATTTCATTATCACCACTCAGAACATCGAAGTTATCCGTACAATTTTTCTGATGCTTATCAAAAAGCGATTGTTGTACTGGCTAAGAATTATTCTGCCAACTTTGATACCATTTTTTATACTTACCAGAATACCTATTGGAATTACTCTCCCTATCCAAATCTTGTTGTCTACAAAATAGATACTACCCACCAATTTGTTACGGGTTTAGGAAATCCGCAAATTACAGGCGGCCCAATTACTTATTCGATGGGCTATAATGGGCGTGTGGTTAACAATAAAACTAATAATTATAGTTGGTTCGAACCTGAATATGGTTGTGATTGGACAGAGCATTATTCCGAATCTTGTGTAGAAGGTTGTGGATATTATTTGAATGTAGAAAATTATTGTAATGGTAGCCAGATGAGCTACCTGCACGAGCATTTAGAGTACTTCAAAAAGGGTGAGGAAACATGGGGTACAGCTGTGGGCATTATGCCTAATGAACCTATGGGCATGGGCAGTAGTATAGTGTACCCCAATCCTGCCACCACGCAGCTACACATTACTAGCACTATACCAGCCACCTTTGTACTCTACAACCTCTTGGGGCAGGTAGTGGAGCAGGCGAGTTTGGGCGGCGGCACGGTGCAGGTTTCGGTGTTGGGCTTGCCTGCGGGTACTTATTTTTACCAAATCATCAACCCTCAAAACCAAACTCTGCAGTATGGAAAAGTTAGTATTGTGCGGTAGTACCGTAATAACATGTTGCGTTAGGCGAGGTTTCACCATTTCACCCCTTCACCATTTCGCCACTTCACCATTTCGCCACTTCACTCTTTTCACTCCCTTCACTCCCTTCACTCCCTTCACTCCCTTCACCAAATGACCAACATAGACGCAGCCGCTCACGTAACAGGCAGGTCGATTTATCTTGATGATATACCCGTGATGCAAGGCACACTAACCGTTAAAGTATTTGATTCGGCGGTGGCACACGGACACATCACGCACCTAGATTATAGCCAAGCCGAACAAGTAGCAGGTATTGTGCGTATACTAAGCTATAAAGACATACCGGCGAGAACCAGATAGGCGGTATCTTTCCGGACGAGCCATTGTTAGCCGACCATGAAGTGCATTTTAGGGGTCAGCCGATACTGCTAATTGTTGCCGAAAACGACGACGCTGCCCACGAAGCCTATCAACTGATACAAATACAGATGGAGCCGCTGCCCATTATCACCGACCCACGCGAGGCATTTGCACAAGGCAAGTTGTTAAGTCCGTCGCGTAAGTTTGTGATGGGCAACGTTGACGAGGCATTTGCACAGTGTACTTACATCTTTGAAGGGCAAACCGAGTCGGGTGGGCAAGAGCATTTGTACCTCGAAACACAAGGGGCGTATGCCTATCCCACCGAACACAACAGTGTGCGCATACATTCATCAACACAGGGTCCAACAGCCGTGCAACGTACCGTAGCGCGGGTTTTGGGTGTGGGCATGAACCAAGTAGAGGTAGATGTGGCACGACTTGGCGGCGGCTTTGGTGGCAAAGAAGACCAAGCATCGGGCTGGGGTGCTATGGCAGCATTGGTGGCGTTTGTGCTTAAAAAGCCTGCCAAATGTGTGCCGCACCGCATGGAGGATATGCGCATGACTGGCAAACGCAACCCTTATAGCAGCGATTACAAGATTGGCTTTGATGCCAACCACCGCATACTAGCCTATCAAGCCACCTTTTACCAAAATGGAGGGGCTGCCGCCGATTTATCGCCGGCTATATTAGAGCGCACTTTGTTTCATGCCACCAACACCTACCACATACCCAATGTACAGGTAACGGCTCATTCGTGCAAAACCAACTTGCCACCTAATACGGCATTTAGGGGTTTTGGAGGTCCGCAAGGTATGTTTGTAATAGAGTCTGCCCTTGACCACGCTGCAAAAAGCTTGGGCATAGCCACCTACACCCTACAACGCAAAAACATGATGGGCAATGGCTACGAGTTTTCGTATGGGCAAGTAGTTGAGCAATGCCAAGCCACCGCTTGCTGGGACGAGCTAAACAAACAGTACCCATTTGATGAGCTACAAACACAAATAAACACCTTTAATCAACAAAACCGCTACTACAAAAAAGCTTTTTCGTTGATGCCTATATGCTTTGGCATATCGTTTACCAATACGCTAATGAACCAAGCCCGCGCCCTTGTACATGTATACACCGATGGTAGCGTAGGCATTAGTACGGGTGCTGTTGAGATGGGTCAGGGGGTAAATACCAAGATGGTACAAGTGGCAGCGCATCATTTTGGGATAGATACGCGTTTGGTAAAACTTGAAACAACTAATACTACCCGCGTAGCCAACACCTCGCCCTCGGCTGCAAGTGCCACCGCCGACCTAAACGGCAAAGCCCTCGAAGATGCTTGTTTGCAAATAACACAACGTTTGTTGGCTTTTGCGGCAGATGTGCTGCAACTTACCCCCACCGACATACCTAAATTGGCACTTAAAAACAATACCGTTTGGGTAGATGATAGACAAACAACACTTACTTGGGCAGATTTGGTTAGGCAAGCCTATATGAAACGACTAAACCTAAGTGCCAAAGGGCATTATGCAACGCCCCTTATTCATTTCGATAAAACGATAGAAAAAGGGCATCCTTTTGCTTACCATGTATATGGCACGGCATTAACCATTGTCACCCTCGATTGCCTGCGCGGTACTTACACCTTCGATGCCGTAAATGTGGTACACGATTTTGGTAGTACCATGAATAGGCAAATAGATATTGGGCAGTGCGAAGGGGGTATTGTACAAGGTATTGGCTGGATGACGCTCGAAGATGTGGTATACAATGCCGATGGGCGTTTGTTATCTAATGCCTTATCTACCTACAAAATACCCGACGTATATGCTGTACCCGAGCAAATAAACCTACACTTTTTGCAAACCGAGGGTCACGACTTGGCTATCTTCAAATCGAAAGCTGTTGGCGAACCGCCTTTAATGTATGGTATTGGTGCGTATTTTGCGGTGCGCAATGCTATTAAGGTGTTTAATCCACAAGCAAACATACCTTATAATGCCCCCATAACCCCCGAAAAGGTGTTAATGGCGTTGTATAATCCGCTTGTGTAATTATCGCGTTATAGACGTAGCAGAGCTACGTATCTACATATCACCATATCTACACCACCACATCGCAAAATAGAACGCTGATTGGTCATGATTTTTATGATGATTTATGATCTGTGTAATCATCGTGTTATAGACGTAGCAGCGCTATGTCTCTACATATCGTAACATCATCGTTTCGACTTCGCTCAACGACCGTGTTTCGACTTCGCTCAACGACTGCCTCCCTTTCACAACTTACAATTTACCCCTTACAACTTACAATTTACCATTTACATGCCCCACTTATATAGCACTCGTTGTTGGCTCGACAATCAGCTTCAGCCTGCAACTATTTCTTTTGATAATGGTATCATTACGCACATCTACCAAGGCAAATTAAACAACCCTAATGTAGTAGATGTGGGTGATGATGTGCTTATGCCCGGTTGTATTGATGTACATGCACACATCAACGAACCCGGACGCACCGACTGGGAAGGTTTTGATACCGCCACCCAAGCAGCAGCAGCAGGCGGCATCACTACGGTAATAGATATGCCACTTAACTCAAGCCCCGTAACTACTACGGTGGCAGCTTTTGAGCAAAAGTTAGCCGCATCGAACGGTAAAATGCACGTTAATTGTGGGTTTTATGGCGGACTTGTGCCCGATAACCTACAACATTTAACGGCATTGGTAGATGCAGGGGTATTGGGTATCAAGGCGTTTTTAGTACATTCGGGTATTGATGAGTTTCCGAATGTAGGGCGTAAGGAGTTGGACGCGGCTATGGCTATCTTGGCTCCGTATAATGTACCACTGTTGGCACACTGCGAAAATCCCCCCCTTGCCCCCCCAAAGGGGGAGTATTGTCAAGAAAATGCCCCCCCTTTGGGGGGGGAGCATTCATCAACAGAGGCAAATGCCTCTGATGATGAGGCGAATGCCTCCCCCCCTTTTCCAAAGGGGGGGCAAGGGGGGGATTTGAGTTATGCCCAATATTTGGCAAGCCGCCCTAAACAATGGGAGAACGATGCTGTTTTGTTGATGATAGACCTATGTAGGAAGCATGCTTGCAAAACGCACATTGTACATTTATCTTCGGCAGAGGCATTGCCCTATATTGCCCAAGCTAAACAAGAGGGTTTGCCGCTTACCGTAGAAACCTGCCCGCATTACCTACTGTTTAGTGCCGAAACCATACCCGATGGCAATACGCTATATAAATGTGCTCCACCTATCCGCGAGGCACACAACAACAACTTAATAAAACAAGCCTTTGGTAGTGGTTTAATGGATTTTGTGTCGTCCGACCATTCGCCGGCGCCGCCTGCTATCAAAGAGATAGAAAGCGGCAACCTACAAAAGGCATGGGGCGGTATAGCCGGTTTGCAGTTTTTGCTACCCGCCAGCTACACAAGCCTAAAAGAGTACGTAAGTTTAGCCCAGTTTATACCACTTATCACCCAAAAGCCTGCACAATTTTTAGGTGTAGACACAAAAAAAGGCAGCATAAAGGTAGGTTATGATGCCGATTTTACCATTTGGAAGCCCGAAGCAAGTTTTGTGCCTACCCCACAAGATGTTTTGCATCGCTATCCCATCAGCCCATATATTGGGCAACGCTTGTTTGGGGTAGTGCAACAAACGTATGTAAATGGGGTACTTGTTTTCAATCATCATCAAATAATTAACAAAAACGCAGGACAATGGCTTTTACGAAAGTAACAGAAATTATAAAGGTAGCCCCCGCTTTCACACAATTAACCGATTTGGCATCGGAGCAATTAGGTGGTAAAGTGTTGTATGCCACCGACGACTTTTTTGCCGAGAAAGAAAACCTTATCAAGCCTACACGTGGTATTTTTATTACCGATAAATACACCGACCGAGGCAAATGGATGGATGGTTGGGAGAGTAGGCGCAAACGCACCGCTGGTCACGATTGGTGTGTGGTGCAATTGGCTACATTGGGCAGCATTGCTGGTTTTGATATTGATACCAACTTCTTTTTGGGCAATCATCCGCCACATGCCTCTATCGAGGGTATTAACCTAAGCAACCCCAATGCTGTAAGCGATTGGGACGCATTGGATTGGCAAGAGATACTGCCCAAATCGCACCTTGATGCAGGTAGCCAAAACTTTTACGAATGCCACAACAATCAACTGTTTACCCATATCCGTTTGCACATTTACCCCGACGGTGGTGTAGCACGTTTGCGCGTATACGGCAAGGTGTTTAAAGATTGGAGCCAAGTAGCACCTAACACCGAAGTAGATTTGGCAGCAGCCATAAATGGTGGTACAGCTTTGGCTTGCAACGACATGTTTTTTAGTGCCATGGGCAACCTAATTATGCCTAATAGAGGGGCTAACATGGGCGATGGCTGGGAGACGAAACGCAACCGCACGCCAAACAATTGCGATTGGGTGATTTTAAAATTAGCAAAACCCACCGACAACATACAGCGTATTGTGGTAGATACTTGCCATTTTAAAGGCAATTACCCCGATACTTGCAGCATTGAGGGTTGTTTAGCCGACAACGATGAAGCTGTTTTGCAAGATGCGGTTGAGTGGCAAATCATCTTACCAAAACAAAAATTAAGTGCCGATGCCGAGCATGAATACATAGAGCAGTTGGTTAACAGGGGTGTTTTTTCGCACATCAGGCTTAACATTTTCCCCGATGGTGGGGTTAGTAGGCTGCGCGTAAATTGTAAGTTGTAAATGGTAAGTTTGTTAATATTGATATTGACCCTAACAAAAACGCCCTCGAGCAATACTCGAGGGCGTTTTTGTTGGGTGTTAACCTTCGGGAAACTTTTACCATTTACCATTTACAACTTACAATTAGTTGTCGTTTAGTTTTAGTACTGCCATAAATGCTTGTTGAGGTACTTCTACGTTACCAATTTGGCGCATTTTCTTTTTACCTGCTTTTTGTTTTTCGAGTAGTTTGCGTTTGCGGCTAATATCACCACCATAACATTTGGCGGTAACATCTTTACGCAAGGCGCTGATGGTTTCGCGGGCTATGATTTTGGCACCAACGGCGGCTTGTATGGCAATAACAAACTGTTGACGTGGCAGTAGTTCTTTTAGTTTTTCGCACAAGCGACGTCCAAGGCTATTGGCTTTTGAGCGGTGAACAAGGGCAGACAAGGCATCTACTTTTTCGCTGTTTAGCAAGATGTCCATTTTTACTAAATCCGATTGTTGATAGCCTATCATGTGGTAATCAAACGAGGCATAACCGCGTGAGATGGATTTTAGTTTGTCGTAAAAGTCAAATACTATTTCGGCTAGTGGCATCTCGAAGGTAATTTCTACGCGGCTGGGCGATAGGTAATGTTGGTTTTGTAGTACGCCTCGTTTTTCTAAACACAACGACATGATAGAGCCAATGTATTCGGGTTTGGTGATGATTTGTGCTTTAATCATTGGTTCTTCGATGTATTCTATGTTGGTTACATCGGGCATATCGGCGGGGTTTTGTAGGCTGATACGCTCGGCGCTTTTACCTTTTAGCTGTGCAAAGTACGATACGTTTGGAACGGTAGTGATAACGGTCATGTTAAACTCTCGTTCGAGGCGTTCTTGTACTATTTCGAGGTGTAACATGCCCAAGAAACCGCAGCGGAAGCCAAAGCCAAGAGCTATTGATGTTTCGGGTTCGAAGACTAGGGAGGCGTCGTTGAGTTGTAATTTTTCGAGCGAGTCGCGGAGGGGTTCAAAGTCGTCGTTGTCCATGGGGTAGATACCTGCAAATACCATTGGTTTTACATCTTCAAAACCTTTAATCATTTCGGTACATTGATTATTGGTTAGGGTTAGGGTATCGCCCACTTTTATGTCTTTCGATTGTTTGATACCTGTAATTAGGTAGCCTACATTACCTGCTTCGAGGCTGTCGCAGGGTTCCATATCGAGGCGTAAGATACCTACTTCATCGGCAAAATAATCTTTGTTGGTGGCTATAAAGTGTACTTTATCTTTTTTAGCCAAACGCCCGTTCATTACGCGCACGTAGGCAATGATACCTCTGAAGGTATTAAATACCGAGTCAAAGATAAGTGCTTGTAGGGGTGCGTCGGCATCGCCTATGGGGTGTGGATACGGTTGATAATGGCATCGAAGATACCCTGTACGCCTTGTCCTGTACGTCCGCTGGCTTCTAAAATATCTTCTCGGCTACAGCCAATTAGCTCAATGATTTGGTCGGCTACTTCCTCAATCATGGCTCCCTCCATATCAATTTTGTTGATAATGGGGATAATTTCGAGGTCGTGGTCGATGGCAAGATAAAGGTTAGATATGGTTTGAGCTTGTATGCCTTGTGTGGCATCTACGAGCAAAAGTGCGCCTTCGCAGGCGGCAATAGAGCGGGATACCTCGTAAGAAAAATCGACGTGACCGGGTGTGTCGATAAGGTTAAGGGTGTATCGTTGCCCGTCGGAGTGTGGGTAGTCCATTTGTATGGCATGACTTTTAATGGTAATGCCACGTTCGCGTTCCAAGTCCATATTGTCGAGCAATTGGTCTTGCATTTTGCGTTCGGTAATAGTTTGTGTGTGTTCGAGCAAACGGTCGGCGAGGGTTGATTTTCCGTGGTCGATGTGTGCGATAATACAGAAATTGCGGATATTTTTCATGCTTAGGGAGCTATGTTAGCTTCGGGCTGTTATATTTTGTAAGAAGTTGAAGAGATTGGGTTTGGTTGATGTGTTAAACACCAGTACCTACCCACTAATAGTGTCAAAAAATCGTGCAAAGGTACAACTTTTTGTTGTAATTGTGCTACTTTTGGTTTAATAATGATTGTTGATTATGCAAATCCCCCGCTTGGTGGTTGGTCAAGCGGGGGGATTGGGTGTTTGGGTTTATGAAAATTAAGGTACACTCTGCACTACATCAACAGTACCTGCTGTATCGTTGTTCCATTGCACTTGTATTTGGGCGGTTCCTTGCCCCGATATTATTGTTCCGCCGTTCACTGTCCAGTTGTAGGTAGTACCTGCTACTGCTTGCACATTGTAGGTGGCTGTGTTACTTGGGCAGGCATCGGCATCGCCTGTAATTTGGGGGTGGATAAGGCTACAGGTTTTCCAGCAGCCTGTTATGGGGGTAGCGCTGTTGCTTTCGCCACAAGCTGGTAGGTTGTACATATCTAATAGTGTGCGGAGCAGGTCGTAGTGGTCGTAATGGGTATTGTATTCGCCTAATTTAACTGGCTCGCCCACCATTATTGTAGCTATTTTGTTGTCGCCCAATAGTTCGCCCTCGTCAAAGGTTAGGATAAACAAACTGTTGTTGGTTTTTGCCCACTGAATATAGGCATCTAAATGGTTTTGTATCCAAAGGTCGGAGGTGGCATAGTCGGTGGGGTTATCGTGTAGGTCGTTGTCGAGGTTAGGGATAACGAAAGAAATAGTGGGCAGTTGGTTAAAATCGGTTGGGAAATCGGTGAATGGGCGGTGTTTGTTGGCAGGTATGGCATTGGCATCGCCGCCAATCCAGTTAACCCAAGGGGCATGTTTGCGCACATATTTACCCGACTCGGCACCTGTGAAACCTACCGAGGGTAAATCTTCGGAGAAACCAAAGAAAGTGCGCCCGTTTTGCAATAAAGCGGCACCTAAGTTG
This sequence comes from Sphingobacteriales bacterium, assembly GCA_016718845.1. Classification (GTDB taxonomy): domain Bacteria; phylum Bacteroidota; class Bacteroidia; order Chitinophagales; family UBA2359; genus JAEUUX01. The sequence continues at coordinate 33,200 of JADKCK010000037.1, read as the reverse complement.
GGCGTATCAAAGGGCGCAAACAAGGGCACAAAATCGGCTATTACGCCTTGGCTATCGCCCGAAAACATGCGTATGTAATTGGGTTGGCTTGGGTGCGTAAGGGCATAATAGTTGGTAAACAACGCCCCTTGTGGTACCAACGAGTTGAGGTAGGGCAAGTTAGGCTCGCCAATAATTTGGCTGTAGTCGTGGTTTTCCATAATTAGTATCACAACATGGTCGGGTTGTGGTAGTAATTGGGCAAAAGATAGGCTTGTTTGAAACAATAAAAACAGTAAAGAAATAGAACGGAGCATGGTTATGTTAATTTTGGTTGATGATGATTTTTTAATTAAACGATTTAGTAGTCATTCAAGTTAATATTGTCGGGTATTATAGTTATTGGCAAACTCGCCATTATCGGTAAATTTTGGTAAATTGGTAACGTTTTTCATGGATAAATAACCATATCACACCCCTAAAGGGGCTAAAAATACGTTTATCCACATCTTTGTTACCCATATAACACCCCTAACGGGGCTAAAAATACCACTTTTACCCGACAATATTAGGTTAAATAGTTACTTAATAGGTTTTGGTCATGGTTGTTGGTATAGCAATTATAAAATCTGCTACATTTTTGTTTTCTTCTTCTAGGGTGTCTATGTTGTTTTGCTCGGTACTGCTGATGGTAACAATGTTAAGTTTAGGATTGGCTTGTTTTAGATACCACACAATACCCTCGTAGTTGTTAGAGTGATAAGCTCCGTTAAAGTGCAAAAAGAGTTTGTTTTTCTCCCAATTTTTTAGGATAAAATGAGCCATTGTTGCATCTTTTATGGCTTGTGCCTTAGGAAAAAAGTCGTTGCCTATGGTGTCGTTTTCGTCGTGATTACTGCCCATATCGAGCATAGCGGCATAGCCCGGCAGCGATAGGTCTACTTTTATGGGTAGTGGGGCTATGTAGTTGCGGGCTTCGGTGGGTAGGGTGTTTAGTGCATCTAAACCGCGCTTGGACACAATAGAGGCATAACGGCGCGGAATGTTGGTAGCTACAAAATTAAGTTGATTTTGTTTAGCAAAGTTAATAAGTGGTTTGTAATCGGTTTTGTAGTTATCCCAAAGGCGGCACTCGGTTTCAAAGTTTTTTTCGTTAATCAAACCGTTTAGGTACTCGGTAAGTACTAATTGGTTGTCGGCTTCGAACATTTCGGCACCCAGTACCAATTGATTTTGTTTTTGGGTGAACAAATCTTGGGTTAGTTCTAATTGTAGCCAATGGGCAATAGGGTTGTTGTGCAGTTCGCCAAAAAACACGATGTCGGCTTTGGCGGCGGTTTTCAACAAGTCGGCATAATTTTTAGCTTGACCTTTGGCATCAAACAGTCTATAGGCAGGTTTATCGGTGGTAAAACTAAGCAAGCCCAGCGAAAATAAGGTGATTAATAAAAGCTTTTGCATTTAGTGTTAAAATTTTCGTTAATTTTGCACAAAGATACAACAAAAGCAGTTTATAGCTCACTTTTTGCCAATGGGTTTTGCTTATCTACCCAAATTTTACTTTTGGTGTTAAACTTTTGTGCAATAAAATAGTCGTAATAGCAACTACGCACATCACACAAACAACGCTATCAACATGGAATCCACTGCATTGCTCGATGCGGCGCAACGGTATGCCAATCAAGCTCGTATTTTATACGAGAACAACAACTTAAACGAAGCCGTTGAGTTGTATAGAGAAGCCTTGAGCATTTATTCAGCCACCAACAACTTAGAAGAGTATTATAGTGTAGCGGCAAAAATCAACGAGATTTATTTTCGGTTTTCGCAATTTATAGAATGTCTTAGGTTTATGAAAGAAACCTTAGCTGCTTTTCCTAATACGCCACAAACGCCGCTAAATATTGTAGAAATTTACATAGAATTGGGTAATACTTACTGTGCCATCGAAGAGTTTGAACAAGGAATTGACGCATTTAGAATGGGCTTGAAGGTTACCTTAGATAAATTTGGAGAGGAGCCTCACGTATTATTAAATCGTTGCTACAATGGCATTGGTTTGTCGTATTCGCGCATTAGGCAGGCAGATTTAGGTATCCCGTATTTTGAAAAAGCATTAGCTGTAGGGGTGGCTTTATGGGGCAATCACCACGAATACAACAGCCGCTCGTATATGGGTTTGGCTTTGTGTTGGTTTTTGAAAAAGAACTACGAAAAGGCACTTCACTACATTAATTATTCGTTAGATATTGGTCGTACTATTAAGCATCAACCACTACCTGCTTTAGCCTCTGACTTGGGATTAATGGCTCGCTGCTATAGCGAAATGGGCGATTATGATAAAGCATTATTGTATTTTCAGCAGGCAGTGCATACAGCACAAACTGCTTTTCACCACAATCCACACCCACTAACGGTATCTATCTACGAAAATATGGGTAAATGCGTGGGTAAAAAGGGTGATACTCAAGCCGAAATTGATTATTACCAAAAAGCACTTCAAATCTCGTCCGATTTTTATAAATCGGACAACATACGCACTGCCGAGCTACAACAAAAAATTGGTTGGTGGTATGCCCAAAATCCCAAAGCATACAAACAAGCTATCCCTTATTTCGAACAGTCGGTGGCTATTTACCAATCTATTGTAGGCAGCGAACACCCTTTAGTGGTAAGTGGCAACAATGCTATTGCCGAGTGTTATTTGTGCTTAAATGAACCACAAAAGGCATACGCTAACTTAATAAAATCGTTGAAGCAGGTCGAAAAAACTTCGTTGAACGAAATTCATCTGGAAGCAGGCACTACCTTTAACTTGCTTGCTACCTACTATATGGGGCAAAAAAACTACCAACAAGCCGCCATTTATTGCCAAAAAGCACTCAATAGTTTAATTGTAGATTACCACAATACCAACATCTACGATACACCCACCATTCATGGTAATTACCACCTTGCCCTTGATTTATTAAAAGTACTGCAAAACAAAGCACAAGTTTTAACCCAACTACACCAACAAACCGCCAATATCAACGACCTAAAAGTAGTTTTTGATACCTATCAGGCCATTGTTTATTTACTTGGCGAGATACGACACAGTTACAGCCAAGAAGGCTCGAAACTTACCTTAGTACAAAACTATGTACACATCTACGAGCAAAGTATTGCCGTAGCAAACCAGTTGTACCAACTAACCAACAACATAAGCTATTTGTACAAATGTTTTTCGTTTGCCGAAAAAAGCCGAAGCTTGTTGTTGTTAAGTGCTATTAAAGATGCCGAAGCCAAAATAATGGCAAACATAGACCCGCAATTGCTAGAACAAGAAAAACAATTGCGCTTGGCAATGAGCTACCTCGACGAACAACTGTACAAAGAACAAATAAAAGGCATAGAATCGGAGTACTTGCAAAATCTACAAAAACAACGTTTTGAATGTGCCGAAGCATACGAAAAACTAGTGGCTAATTTAGAAAAAACTTACCCCGATTATTACCAACTTAAATACAACGTAAAAACTGTTTCGGTTACTGCCATACAGCAACATTTGCAAAAATGTCCGCATAAAATAGTAATAGAATACTTGATTGGTAAAGAGCTAATTTATGTTTTTTCGATTGGTGTTAATCATTATCAATTACACACACTGCCTAAACCTATTGATTTAGACGAGCAAATTGCCGAATTTTCGGAGGCACTCAATGCCCTAAATTACGAAGAGTATGTAACCTTTGGTTATCAATTGTACCAAACATTGCTGCAACCTATCTTACAAAGCTTGCCACAAAGTACCGAGCCACACGCTGCCGCTGTACCGCAATTGGTTATCATACCCGACCAAACCTTGTATTACTTGCCTTTCGAGGCATTGCTTACCTACCTGCCCGATAATACGCCTAATTATAACGAGTTGCCCTATTTGTTGTTCGATTACCACCTAAGTTATCATTACTCGGTAACACTGCTTGCCGAAAGTATGTTAAAACCATTGCGAAATGAGCAACAAAGCAATAACTTTATTGGATTTGCACCCATTTATGCCTACGACCGCCCTTTATCGCGGGGGGCATCGGAGTTTAACGATGTAACTACTTTATCGGCTGTTAGAACAGCACAAGTAAACGGAAACCAGTATCGCGAGTTGATGTACTCCGAAATGGAACTAAAAAATATCGAAAAGCTATTTGAACAACATCACGACCCATCTCGCTTGTTTTTACATGCCAATGCCTCGACCGATAATTTTGTGCAACATGCACCCAAATACAAGTATGTACACATTGCTGCCCATGGCATTATTAATAAACAACAACCCAAATTGTCGGGTATATTGTTGTCGCCGAGCAACAAAACCGAAAAAGAAGGTATGTTGTACATGGACGAAACGTATCACTTGGAATTAAGCGCCGATTTATTGGTGCTTAGCTGCTGCGAAACAGGTTTGGGGCAGCTTATCCCGGGCGAGGGTATGATGGCTATCAATCGAGGCTTTTTATATGCTGGTGCTAAAAACATCATATTTACACTATTTAAGGTGTACGACCGCGAGTCGTGTTTGCTTACCCAATATTTGTTCGAAGAGATTTTGAATAACCAAACTTATGCCAATGCACTGTCGGCTGCTAAACGAAAACTGTTGGTGCAACATGGCGTTACGCCTAAATCGTGGGCAGGGTTTGTGCTGCTAGGGGCGTAATTTAATGCGCTTCTTGTTGTTTTTATTTACAACGGAGACACATCTCTTTTTTGACACATAGTAGCATAGGTTTTCATAGAAACATAGTTAATGCCTACCTATGTGGTATTTTTTTTGACACATAGATACATAGGTTTTCATAGAGGCATAGTTTAATACACATCTATGCGGTCTATGCTTTCCTATGATTCTATGTGTTTTTTTTTGACACATAGTAGCATAGGTTTTCATAGAAACATAGTTAATGCCTACCTATGTGGTATTTTTTTTGACACATAGATGCATAGGTTTTCATAGAAACATAGTTAATGCCTACCTATGTGGTATTTTTTTTGACACATAGATGCATAGGTTTTCATAGAAACATAGTTAATGCCTACCTATGTGGTATTTTTTTTGACACATAGATGCATAGGTTTTCATAGAAACATAGTTAATGCCTACCTATGTGGCTTTTTTACTGATCTATGTGTTTTTCATAGAAACAGTATGCCCATCTATGTAGTATTTTTTTTGACACATAGAAACATAGGTTTTCATAGAGGCATAGTTTAACACATCTATGCGGTCTATGCTTTCCTATAATTCTATGTGGTATTTTTTTTGACACATAGAAACATAGGTTTTCATAGAGGCATAGTTAATGGGCGGTTATCTGTCTATATGGTGATTTTATTTACAACGGAGACACAGAGAACACGGAGTTTTTTTTCTCTGTGCCCTCTGTGTCTCTTGTTGTTTTTCTTAGTTTACTATGGTTATGCTACATATCTGCCCAAAACTACTCGCTAAAAGTTATCCAAAGTACTTCTTTTGTTTTTGGGGTTACTTTAAAACGCTCGTCAAGGCGGTGATTAACCACCCACAAGGTACGCTCGTTGGCGGTACTAAGTAGCCATGTGCGGTCTTTTTCGTTGCGGTTTAGTTTTTGGTCGATGAGGTATCGGCTCACTTTTTTCTTTTTACGGTTCATGCCTAGTGGGTAAAAATAATCACCCTCTGTCCAGCGGCGTAGGCTTAGGGGGTAAACCAAATCGGTGGTATCGAGGCAGGCAATATGGGCTTTTGTTGGTGGCACAAAACTTTCGTCGATGCTTATGCGTTGTAGGCTAAGGGTAAAATGTTGTGTCACTACTTGGGTATCTGTTGGGTTAATTAAGTAAATTGATGCCTCGTTGCTTGCCAATTCCGAAATTATAAGGTGCTTACGGTCTTTGACTAATTGATGTGTAGCCGACAGAAAAACCCGCCCCGACTCGGCATCTAATGCCCTAATAATATCGCCAATTCTATCATTACCAAAGCCATAATCTTGCAATAACTCGTACAAAATAGTGGGTAAAGCGGGTAGGTTAAGCAGTTGCGAAATAGCGATGCGTGTTTCGTGTCGGTCGGTTTTTAGCAATTGCTTTTTGTAGGCGGCAATACCTTGTCGGTAGATGGTTTCAACATCGGCAAAGCGTTGGGCATTTTCGTAAAACGTTTGCTCTAAGTTGGGGTTAATTTCTTTTAAAACAGGCATCACCAAATGTCTAATTTTGTTGCGGGCATATTTGGTTTGGCTGTTACTTGAGTCGTGGCGATACGATAAATTATTATCCAAAGCAAATTGCTCGATATATTGTTTGTTGGTAAACAATAATGGGCGGATAAGTTTATTTTTTTTTGCCAAGATGCCATGCAAACCGCCAATACCCGTACCTTTGCTTAGGTTATAGAGCATGGTTTCGGCAAGGTCGTTTTGGTGGTGTGCGGTGGCTAAAAATTTATACTCGTTGGTTTGTCTAAGGTTTTCTAACCAATCGTAGCGCAATTGTCGGGCAGCCATTTGTATAGATACCTGCATTTGTGCGGCAACGGCTTGCGTATCAAACTTAATGGTGTAAAAGGGGCACTGGTAATGCTCAATGGCTAATTGTATAACAAAAGCCTCGTCGCCGTCCGACTCGGTATCGCGCAAACCAAAATTGCAATGTGCAATGCCTATTTCAAAGCCCGCCCGATGCAATAACTCGCACAGCACCACCGAATCTACGCCGCCGCTAACGGCAACTAATACGCGGTCGTTTTTTTGTAACAGATTTTGTTGTTTAATAAAGGCTAAAAAAGAATCGAGCATGAGCATATAATAAAGGGTAAATGGTAAAAGATAATTTACTGTTTGTTTTTGATTGTTTTGTGTAGATAAACAAATCTAACATTTTAAGGTGCAAATATAGCCTAAAATAGGCACTAAATGATACAAAAGTGCCTAAAAACAAAAAAGTGGCAAACTTTTGACCCAAATTTGTTGTTTTTTTTATGGTTATTTGCTGCTGTTATCGGCTCTGATGTAGCTTGTGGCGTTGCCGATACTTGTATTGGTATTTGTCGTTGGTAGCAATACTTGTACTGCTGCCATTTTCATTTTTCATTATTTTAGCAACTTATTTTATGCACTACGGATTAATTGGTTATCCTTTATCTCATTCGTTTTCGCGGCAATACTTTAGTCAAAAATTTGAGCGCGAGCAACTGTCAAATTGTCGTTACGATTTGTTTGCTATTGAACATATTGATTTGCTACCCGATTTATTACAACAAAACCCCGATTTGTGTGGATTAAATGTAACTATACCCTATAAGCAATCGGTGTTGGCGTATATTAACGAGCAAAGCCCTGCTGTACAACAAATTGGGGCGGTTAATTGCATTAAAATTAAACAAGGACGCTTAATTGGCTATAATACCGATGTTATTGGTTTTGAACAATCGTTGATGCCTTTATTGCAAGCACACCATAAAGCAGCATTGGTGTTGGGCAATGGTGGTGCAGCAAAGGCAGTTTGTTGGGTATTGCAAAAGTTGGGTATACCCGTATACTATAGTGTCGAGGCAAGCAAACAACCATAATAATAACAATGGGTTAAGCTACCCTGCAATAACTGCCCATATAATGGCACAACATACTATTGTGGTTAATACTACGCCTTTGGGCATGTATCCAAACACCGATGCAGCCCCTGCCCTACCCTATCATTTTTTTAGCCCTAATCATTTATGCTACGATTTGGTGTACAACCCTACCGAAACACGGTTTATGCAACAAGCTGCCAAATACGGAGCAGTAACAAAAAATGGCTTGGATATGCTGCATCTGCAAGCCGAGGCAGCTTGGGCAATTTGGAACGAATAAACAAAAAGATTTGATGAATAAAAAAGACGATTTAGCAATAGTGGTATTACGCACATTGCTAAATCGTTCTTTTTTTTGGATACTATACGGTGCTTAAATAAATGCAGTTTGCATCAAACAAAACTAACCAAATAGGGTGTAACGGTAGCTGATGCAAATCATCGGTTATTAGTCATCGTTTTTTAACAATCGTTCCATGTCTTTTAGTACTTGCTGCATGGCTTCGCTGTTTATAATTTCGGTTGGTTTTAACTCTTCGTCGTCGTCATCGTCTGGCACTACCAAATTAAGTGGTTCGTCTTCATCATCCGAATCATCTTCGTCTTCATCATCCGAATCATCTTCGTCTTCATCATCCGAATCATCTTCGTCTTCATCATCCGAATCATCTTCGTCTTCATCGTCCGAATCATCTTCGTCTTCATCGTCCGAATCATCTTCGTCTTCATCATCCGAATCATCTTCGTCTTCATCGTCCGAATCTCCTTCGTCTTCATCGTCCGAATCTCCTTCGTCTTCATCGTCCGAATCATCTTCGTCTTCATCGTCCGAATCATCTTCGTCTTCATCGTCCGAATCTTCTTCGTCTTCATCGTCCGAATCTCCTTCGTCGGCTGCTGCTATAAAATCGTTGTCCTCGTTGTCGACTAATTCATCTTCGTCTTCGTCGTCCCACTCATTTTCATCTTCGTTGTTCGATGTTTCGTCGTCATCGTCACCGTCTGGTTCTTGTAGGTTTTCTTCATCTAAACTACTATCTGTATCCTCGCCCGCATCTTCATCGTCGGTTGTAGTGGTAGTAACGGTGGTAGTGGTTGTTTCGGTGCTTGTTGCGGCAGTTGGCATATCGTCTGTTGGCAAGGCATTTTCGCTGTCTGCGGTTTCGTTACTGTCTGTAGCTGTTAGTGTTTCAACAGCAGCAACAGTAGCGGCGGCGGCAATAATAGCGGTATCGCCCATAGCAGGTTCGGCGATAGCTACGGGGTTTGTGGTTTCTTCGGCGGTTGGCATCACACCTACAAGCGATAACTTTTCGCCAAATTGTACTTTAAACAAATGGGCTAAGGTTGCTTTGTTTAATTTGTTGTAGTACTCGGCAGATGGATGTGCATGATAAATAGCCAATGTAACGGCAGTAGCCAATAAGTTGTCGTTTGCCTGATAGGTGCTATGTTCGTCGTTGCTGTCGAGCATATCGAGCAGCTCGTAGCGGCTTTCGAACTGTGCTTCGGTTAGTGGCAATACCTTATCAAAGCGTTTGTCTCGGTCGTAGGTATCCAACAAATGGGTGATATCGCCAATATTGGCATCGTCGTGGGCTGTTTTTTGTATGATGATGCTGTACACTTCGCGGGTGTCGTCGGGCAGTGCTAACTTAAGGGCGTTGGTATCGTCAAAGCTAAGTGCTTGTCCACCCGATAAGGAGTAATGTAGTGCTTCGCCTAATTGGCGCAAATCGGTGGCGGTTGTATCAATATCTTGGACAAAAGCCCCTGCATTGTTTAATTTTACTTGCCCGCTGGCGGTGGTAAAAATGTTTTCGGGGGTGATAGAACCGTGTGTGGTATTGTTTTGTTGTAGATATTGTAAAGCATCGAGCGACTGACGAAGGATACTTTCGGTGTCGGTTGTATTTGGTGTATGGGCTACAAACTCCCAAACGCCAATGCGTATATAATCGAGTTGCCCAAAGGGGTTAATGTTTTCTATCTCGAAATAATCGTGCAGTTGCACTAAATTTGGGTGATGCAAAGCCATGGTGCGAGCCATATTGTCTTTAAACTGGGCGGGCGTAAGATTGCCCAAGGTGTGGTAAAACTTAAGTACCACTGCTTGTTGATTGTGCGTATCGGTGGCTTTGTACACCTTTGAGGAGCTACCATCGGCAAGCCAGTTTATACGTGGGTCGTATTCGTAACGGTTATGTAAAAGCATGGAATTTGTTTATTATTGAGAGATATAAATGGCAATTGTTAATTTATCTTCCCAAATACAGGGTTTTAAGACATTGTAATGACGATAAAACACCTGCTCTGAAAAGACGGGTAAAGGTAAAAAAAGATTTTCAGAAAATAGAACTTTTGGTATCGTTACCTAAAAAAAAAGTTTAGCTTACAACGGAGATACAGAGAACACAGTCGTTTTTTTTTGACACATAGGAAGCATAGGTTTTCATAGAATCATAGTTAATAGGTGGCTATGTTCTCATGTGGTATTTTTTTTGACACATAGATGCATAGGTTTTCATAGAATCATAGTTAATGCTCATCTATGCAGTCTATGTTTTCCTATGATTCTATGTGGTATTTTTTTTGACACATAGGAAGCATAGGTTCTCATAGGAGCATAGTTAATAGGTGGCTATATTTTTCTATGTACCTATGTGGTGATTCTTACTTTACACAAGAAAACAGCCGTTTTTTGACACATAGGAAGCATGGTTTTCATGAGACATAGCTGATACGCATCTATGCTCCTGGGGTGTTTTTATTTGCACAAGAACACGCTTTTTTTTGACACATAGGAAGCATAGGTTTTCATAGAGACATAGCTGATAAGCATCTATGTTCCTATGTTTTTCTATGTACCTATGTGGTGATTCTTACTTTACACAAGAAAACAGCCGTTTTTTTGACACATAGGAAGCATAGGTTTTCATAGAGACATAGCTGATACGCATCTATGTTCCTATGTTTTTCTATGTACCTATGTGGTAATTTTTCCATGTCTTTATAAAAATAAGCATTTAGTTTTGTATCTTTGCCACTAATTAGGCAGCGGACACACTAATCTTTAAAAACTAAGCATTATGCAATATCTATTTACACACGATTTGGTTTTTCATTCGGCTATCGAGCCTTTAACACCACTCGAAGCGCCCGCCTTGCAATCCGATTTGTACTTATCGCTTGTTAGGGCTATTGTGTATCAGCAACTGTCGGGCAAGGTGGCTAATGTTATTTTTACCCGATTTTTAAACCTCTTTCACGAGCAATATCCCACCCAAACGCTATTGCACCAAATGCCCGTCGAGCAGTTGCGCACCGTAGGTTTATCTAACGCCAAAGCCAACTACGTAAAAAATATTGCCGAGTTTGCTTTGTACAACAACTTGTCGTTTGAGCATATAAACGCCCTAAGCGACGAGGATATTGTACAACATCTGACCCAAATTAAAGGTGTTGGCAAATGGACGGCACAAATGTTGCTGATTTTTGACTTGGCTCGACCCGATGTTTTCCCGATTAACGATTTAGCTGTTCGTAATGCCGTTGTAAAATTGTATAGCCTAACAGATACCGGCAAACAACTTGACCAACAAATACTAAACATCGCCCAAAATTGGCAACCTAACCGCTCTATGGCTGCCCGCTATTTGTGGCATTGGCTAGATACCCAAAAGTGAAAAACCATGCAAAGCGTTTAAAAAATTAAAGTTTGGATTTAAACCCAACCCTATGGGTAAAATCTTTTTAAAATCCGTGTCTAACCCATAAAATCCGTGTACTTTTTTGCATAACACGAACTCAAAAACCAACTTCATGGAGTTTAAACTTATTTCGGATTACCAACCCACCGGCGACCAACCCCAAGCTATTGCTCAATTAGTTGCCGGACTTAACGAAGGCGACAAAGCACAGGTGCTATTGGGCGTAACTGGCTCGGGCAAAACCTTTACTATGGCTAATGTAATTGCCCAATTACAACGCCCAACACTTATTTTAAGCCACAACAAAACCTTAGTTGCCCAATTGTATGGCGAGTTTAAACAGTTTTTCCCCGATAATTTGGTCGAGTATTTTGTGTCGTACTACGACTATTATCAACCCGAATCGTACATAGCCGTTACCGATACCTACATCGAAAAAGATTTGGCAATTAATGCCGAAGTAGAAAAACTGCGCCTAAGTACCACATCGGCACTTATGTCGGGGCGGCGCGATGTGTTGGTGGTGGCTTCGGTGTCGTGTATTTATGGTATGGGCAACCCCGAATCGTACAAAAACGCCGTTATTATGGTAAAACAAGGTGCGGCAATACCCCGCAATACGTTTTTGTTTTCGTTGGTATCTGCCCTATACTCGCGCACCGAAACCGAGTTTGAACGTGGCACTTTTAGGGTAAAAGGCGATACCGTAGATATTAACCTACCCTACGAAGACTATGGCATACGCATTACTTTTTGGGGCGATGATGTAGAAACCATCGAAAAAATTGAACCCGCATCGGGCAAATTTATTGCCGCACTAACCGAAGTACCCATTTTTCCGGCTAACCTATACATGACCCAACGCGAAGAAGTACTCGATGCCATAAACGCCATACAAGACGAACTAACGGCACAGGTTGCTTATTTCGAAGCGGTGGGTAAAAGCTTGGAGGCTAAACGACTGCACGAGCGCGTAACTTTTGACATTGAAATGATACGCGAATTGGGCTACTGCTCGGGCATCGAGAACTACTCGCGCTTTTTTGATAAACGCGACCCGGGCACACGCCCGTTTTGTTTGTTAGATTATTTTCCGGACGATTACCTGATGTTTGTAGACGAAAGCCACGTTACCATGCCCCAAATTAGCGGCATGTCGGGCGGCGACCGCTCGCGTAAGCTAACCTTAGTAGAGTATGGTTTTAGGCTGCCTTCGGCGATAGATAACCGACCGCTTAATTTTCAGGAGTTCGAAAAAATAGTTAACCAAGTAGTGTATGTAACCGCCACCCCCGCCAACTACGAGCTGCAACAAGCCGAAGGTATTGTGGTAGAACAAGTAGTGCGACCAACAGGCTTGCTCGACCCGCCTATTGATGTGCGACCAAGCATTAACCAAGTTGATGATTTGGTGGGCGAAATTCATAAACGCATTATTGCCAAAGAGCGCGTATTGGTAACTACCCTAACCAAACGAATGGCAGAAGAATTGAGCAAATATTTTACCCGTTTGTTAATCAAATGCCGCTATATTCACTCGGATATTGATACGATGGAGCGTGTAGAAATTATACAAAGCCTTAGATTGGGCGATATTGATGTGCTAATTGGCGTAAACCTACTGCGCGAGGGTTTAGACCTGCCCGAGGTGTCGTTGGTGGCTATTTTAGATGCCGACAAAGAAGGCTTTTTGCGCAATGTGCGCTCGCTAACCCAAACATCGGGTAGGGCTGCACGTAACTCAAATGGCTTGGTAATTATGTATGCCGACAAAATAACGGTTTCGATGCAGCAAACCATAGACGAAACCAACCGCCGCCGTGCCAAACAAATTGCCTATAACCAAGCCAACAATATTACGCCAACTACGGTGTTTAAAACCAAAGAGCAAATTATTGAGCAAGGCTCGATACTTAAAGTAAAAAGCAACACCAAAGCATACATTGAACCCGACACCAACAACGAAAGCCTTGCCGCCGACCCCGTTGTGCAATACATGAGCAAAGACCAACTAAATAAAAGCATTGACGAAACAAAAAAGAAAATGCAAAAAGCCGCCAAAGACCTCGACTTTATTGAAGCCGCCCGACTACGCGACGAAATGTATGCCCTGCAAGAAATAACAAAGAAAAAATTTGGCGAATAACTTAGTGCTACACTACGCAAAAATCCCCCTTAAAAGTTATGGACTTTTAAGGGGGATTTTTTGTTCTTGTCCGCCAAACAAAACTACTGGCTTTTAGTGCAAAATACTAAGTTTTCCATGCTGCAAAGTTTGGTTTTGTGGGTTGATGATTTGGTATAGATAGATGCCCGAAGGTAAATGTTGGGTTTTAACACTTGTGCCATTTGCTAACAATACTTGACTTGCTACCTCTTTACCCAACACATCGTATAGCACAAAAGTGTGGGTTTGTACCCCCCAGCCCCCTGAAGGCGGAGAAATACTTATTTGCTCATTAGCAGGGTTAGGCAACACCCGTATCTCCTCCTCCTTTGGAGGGGGCAGGGGGGAGGCTTCTATGCCCACCGCCCAAGTACTAACTTGCTGCACAAACACACTCGTATCACTACAAACCACCGCCGTAAGGGTAACGCTGTAATTACCCCCTTGTGCGTAGGTGTGTGTAGGGTTTATTTGGGTAGAAGTTGTACCATCGCCAAAGTCCCAGAGGTAATGCCCACCGTCTATGCTGTCGGGGTAGGTGTATTGGGATAGGTTTTGGAAGGTGGCGGTGAGCAAAGCGGTGTCTATTTGTGCGGTGAAGTTGGCTTGTGGCTCGGTTAAAAGCCCCATGCAGTTGGTTTTGAGGAGGTAGACGTTGGCACCGCCCGTAGGCACGCCCAAATCGGGGCTTTCTGTGCGTCCAACAAAAAAGTAGCCCCCGTCTGATGTAGGGATAAAATCGTAGATGTAATCATTATCCATTCCTCCATAATGACGTTTCCATAATATATCTCCATTAGCTGATAAACGTACTATTTCAGCATCTAAGTTATTGAGTAACACAGGGTCAGTTTCATATTCTCCAGCAAAGAGATACCCCTCATTAGCGATATGAATAATCTTTTCGGCAGGACTACTTGCATAAAAAGAACTATCAGAATTCCATGCTATCGTTCTATCAGCATTTAGTTTTAATAACCCGCTGTAACTTTCAGGAAGTGTTGTTTTCATGTAAGATATAGCAAAACCGCCATCATCTGTTTGCAATAATGTTTTAGGTACTTCGCGCTCCTGTATTTACTCCGTAAACTGCTTGCCATATTTCGGTACCATCATCTGCAATTTTTAACAACAATACATCACCTGTGGAATAAGAATTGTTGATTGCACCAACAAGGTAATAACCACTACCATCTTTAGCAGGTTGTGCCGTAACAAAAGCTGAAAATGCATCAGTGAAATTATCCCAAGTTTTATCCCATTGTTGCACACCAAGGCTATCTAATTTTATTAAATAAGGTGTGTGTAAGCCATTTGAGTTGTTTATAAAACCGCCAAAAGATACCCTTTATCGGTAGTACGACAGAGAGAAAAACTAACATTTGCATAGACATTACTGCCAATTATTAATGTGTTTATTAGTCCTCCTTCGTGATTGGTTTGTAATAAATAAGATTGAGATGAACTAAATTCGTTTTCTAAAAAACCGCAAAAAGCATAGCCGTATTCTGTATTTATTATATCATACCCACCACTATTACCATTTTCTGATACACTATACTCAATTTGCGGTTGGGTTGTGCCATTATTATCAATTACCATAGTGTATGCTTTCCAAGATGGGCTTAAAACATTTCCCATGATGATGTAATCATCAATCGATTTTTGGATAATTCTTCTGCCTTCGTGTACATTTGACCAGCCCATATTTTTTTCGAAATATTTAGGCTGTGCAAAACCTAACATGGAGCAAAACAAAAGACAGAGGTATAAAAAAGTTTTCATAGCTACTATATTTTAGTTTACAAACAAAACGATTTTGCAAGTAGTATAAAACTACCTGCAAAATCGTTTTGTTGTTAGGTTATTTAATAATTATTACTTTGTTGGTAATAGTAGTTTCGTTGTTCTGTTGTATTTGGTAGTAATAAAAGCCGCTTGGTAAGGTATCTACCAACCACTGTAGTTTTCCGTTGCCTGTTAGTTTGTCTTGTTTTACTATGCGTCCGTTTAAATCAAACAAGCTAATGGTGGCTTGTTGTTCGTTGTCTAATGCATAATCTAAAAACAGTTGGTCTTTGGTAGGGTTAGGTATAAGGTGCTAAAAGTAGTAGCATTGGTTAAAGCGTTATTGGTTGCAGTTTTAAATACGCTATAGGTATAGTTACCTTCTTCGTTGGGTAGTATTACCGGAAACTCGTAGCCGCGTGCCATATACAATACGGCTTGGGCACGGTAGGCGGCTTCGGTAGGCGAGTTTGCCATTTGTAGTAGGGTTTCTACTTGGGTATCGTTTAGGTTTTGGTAGCTACTGCCCGTTTCTTTTAGGTTTATTAACATGCGCTGTAGGTCGTTAAACTGTTGGTCTTCGAGTTTTTCGATGGACATACCGTCTAACAAACCTTTGGCGGTGGTATAGGCTTCGTTTTCGTACTCGTCTTGTATGCGTTTGCGTATTGCCATCGGGGTAGCTACTTGCTGCAGCAATTGTTTAGCTGCGGTATAGTTGCTGTCGGCTTGGTATTGGCGCAGCCATTTGCTTAGTGCTTCGTTTTTATCGCCAATGGTGCTCATACTGTTAATAAGCAACGGATTGGGCAGTGTGTAGGTGTTGCAATTACTATTGTATCCAAAACAAGGGTCTAATGTTACAATACCACTAATACCCAATATATTTAAGGTATTAACGGTGGTGTTTATGTCGCTGTATGTAAATGCTTGTGCATTATTCAGTTCAATAGCTCTGGGATTAGGACTTGAAGGAGTTGTGGGTGAATACGAAAAAGTATTAAACGCAGGTCCTATCGTTATGTCATTACAATCACCTTGGTCTGGTATTTGCCCATTTACGCCATTCCATGAGTGTACAAGTACGCCATATTGTTTGTAGTTAATGTTGTTGCAGCCTATACTTAGCCCGCTATTATTGCGCATAGCCCTAATGCCTGTGTTTACTTGGCTTAGGGTATTGTTGCGTATTTCGTTACCTAGGTCGCTACAGTCCATGGTGGCAATGCCAACATTTAGGTTGCTTAAGGCATTGCCTGTATAGTTATTGCCGTTGTAGGTGCCACCTACTTTAAAAAACGAGCCACGCAAAAACACGCCTACTGTACCTTGGGCAGCGGTGCCATTTATGCTGTTTTCTTGTACCAAAATATTTAAACCGTCGCCTTGTATGCCTGTGTTGCAGTTGCTAAAAGTGTTGCCTGTTACTTCGGTTAAAGGCTCTACACCTGCTGTAGGTGCTTGCACCGACACACCTACGTTACAATCTGTAAAAAAGCTGTAACCTGCCTTAATAAACTGGGTACTGCTGCCTCGTATGCCGTAAATGTTAGTAAAATGTTTGAGGTTGGTAAGTATTTTTGTTTTACGTTTGCCTTTTCCGCTATGCCTACTTCGGTTTGTAGGTTAGCAAACGGAACCGCAAGCCTGTTGAGTTAAAATGCGTGGAGTATATTTGATACCCTGTGGCCGGGGTTTGCGGCGGGTACTAAAAAGGCTTTGTGGTAGTGTGGTATTAGCACCCCATAAAAGCAATTTTCGAATAGTGTTTGGTAACGGTCGCCAATCCATAGCCATCCGCCGCCATAAGCGTATGCCTCGGGGTTGGTGCGTATTTGTGGTAGCACCGTAACCGCCGAGTTATTGATGTACAACTGCGAGGGGGTATTGTTGGTATTAGGGTCGCTATCGGTATCATCGAAGGTTAAATCTTGGATGTTAGCCGCCATGGTTGTGAACTTAAATTGGGGGTCTAGGCGTGTAGTCATAATGCCTATAACGGCATCTTTAATTACAGTAGGGTTATGGTCAATAGACTCTTCGATAAACAATGCTGCGGCATTAGTAGTGGTTTGCGTTACTTCTTCGCCGGGTCCCCAAACTTGTATGCCTTGCCACATCATGGGGCAGCCTGCATTGCACGATGGCATTGCCTCGAAGGTACAACCATGTAAGCGCAATTTAGCTGCTGCAGTACCTGTGTTATTGCGGGTTACTATTACACGTGCTTTGTATCCCATCTGAAAATGAAGGTTTTCGAGGGTAATATTTGCATTAGGGTTTAGGATAATGTCGCCCTCTACTTGTATAGGGTTGGCGGCAGTACCTGCTGCCGAGCCAAATGGGTGGTTATTAGGCAAATAGGTATGTGTATTGCTAAGTGTTTGGGTTTGTATAGCATTAGGGTTAGGCACGGTAACAATTATGGATACTTGTTGGTCAAACTCGGCGGCAGTTGGGCAGTTGGCTTGCTCGTAAACATAATCGAGTTGGTTGTTATTGCCCAAATGTGGTGTAAGACTAGTAATGCGGTGTAGTATAAAAGCAGTAGTGCAGCTAGTGGGGGGTAATGGTGGTATTATACCATCGGTAGATTGGGCAAGTATGTTGCCGCTACAATCCTCCCAGCGATAAATTACATTTAAACTACCACAAGCAGGCACAAGCGTATTAAGTTGTTAACAACCGTGCTGCGGGATACTCGGCTGCAAGGTTCGCAAACTTTTGTCTATAGTCGGTTACATCTAACAAAAAAGGCATTGCTATACTTAACTCGTTGATTGCATTTGGTGCAATAACTTCAAAATAAACCCTATTCCAATTTTGGGTAGCCGTAAAACAAGTACCTACTTGTGTAAAAGGATGAACAACAGGTGGCGGACCGGTAATCCAAACGTTAATATCAACCGTACTTTGGTTATTGGCATTAACAGGCAATTCAAAAACCATTTGATTGGGATTAGCTTGTTGGCTAGTAAAATCAAGCATTTGTATGTCGGTAAGCCCTAAATATTGTGGTTGTGCTATAGTTGTCATGGGTTGCACATGGGGTAAAAATTGTGGAGGTATTGTATTTAAGCCGTTATCAATAGCTCCATCTGTTGTTAAATGCACCCTAAAATTGCCCATTGGAATATCATATACACGGCGCAATAAAAAAGACAATAGATATTCGTGGTCTTGTTTAATATTAACGGCAGTAATTAATTTATTATCCCAACGATGTTGCGTATTATCTAGCCAATACTGCATAGTTATTGGGTAAGTGTTGGCGGGTAATAAATTATCATGTGCTATGTCTACGTAATTTGCACCATGTAAATTGTTCCAATTAGAAGTACAAACCGAATTTACGTTTACTGATTGAGGAAGCAAATCAATGTCATAATTATCGGGCATTAGTAGGCAGTTAGTAGGGTTTTGCACAAAATTAAAATTACTGTTGCAAAACAAATTGCACCCATCGCCATCGCAAGGTTGTACAGTGGCATTTAGTATGGTACATGGCTTTACCCATACCTCAATATAGGTAACATTACCAAAGCGTCCGTACGAATCTACCGGAACGTATTTTATCAATACAGCACCTACATAGTTAATGGGTGTTGGCGAACTAAGCATTAAATCATATTCGCCTGTGCTTAGGTGGCTGGTGGTTAGTTCTAATACAGCACTGCCCGAACTTTGAAAAAATACATTATTCACTAGCTCAAACCCTACTGCATCGGTTGGGGTGAAATTAGTATTGCTTGTTGCTGCGGCATCGTTGGCAAGTATGTCTACGGTAATAGTACCGCTTGCAGGTGTGCCATCGGTGTGTGGGCACATCTCCATGGTGTAGTTAGCATGGCAATCATCGGGTGGGGTATCAGCTCCAAAACTGCTTATGTTGGCAGCGTCTATTTCTTCGTTTATGCCAATTACTCTTTGGTCACAATTGTTGGTTCCCAATATTTTATACCCCAAAGAACACAAAATATTTAGTTCGTCGGTGGTTATATTGCGTTTTACTTCTCCTGCCGAGGCAAACCAGTTCATAACGTATTGAGTAGTAGTTGCAGTACCATTTATGCTATAGCCTACGTGCAAATGGCTCAACGATGCTCCACCAGAAAAGACATTTGGAGCAAAAACAGGATAATTAGCACCGTTGTATTGATAAACAATAGCAGCAGGGCTCATATTAAAATTGGCATCAAAAGCACAACTGTTTAGTAGTGTATTGGCAATAGCTGTGTTAGCAGTAGCTATAGCTGGATTAAAATGCCAACTATAAGGGTTAGCCATAAAACCTGCATTTGATGTGGGTACAATTAGCGGTAAGCTACCACCATTGGTTAGTTGATGCAAATGTGTATCATAACGGGTATAGTATCTGCCTGCTACTGGACTATCATAAAGAGATAGCAAATTTATAGCTGTACCCTGCCCGTCAAAGGTTAGGTAAGAGTAGAAACCTAATGTATGAATAGCCTCGTGCAGGATAACCGAATACAAATCGAATGTGTTTGTGGGTATGGGGTTAGCATTACCCAAATACCAAGTAGGTGGTACTGTTTGTCCGCTAAATGGTGAAAAGCGAATCCTAATTTCTGCATCATAGGTATTAATAGCAGGTGCCCAAAAACGATAAGGCAAACTATTATCACCTGTGTTAATTACATGCCATACTTCGTTATCTAAAATGCCTTCGTAGTCATCATCATCTGCTCCATCGCTATCAAAATCGGCATCACAATCCAAATCTGGATTGTTTGGAGTTATAGTAGCATCTAATGAAGTACAACCATTAGCAGTGCTTAGCCCGTGATCATCGGTACCATCGCCATTAATGTCGTCGTGGTCATCATCACGGTCGCGGAAAACAGCATGAGTTGATGTAGCTGCTGCATAATTAGGTGATGAGGTAGCTTCTGCTTCAAGCATTTCGCCAATTCTAATATCTACGTTGGGCGAAGCTCCACTGCAATTGGATGTTGGCGCTAGTAATGCCGATAAATCGGTAAACACTTGGCAAACCACGTTTCGTACTGCTAGGTCGTCAACTCCTGCTATAGTAGTTAATTCATGGTCGAAATGTAGTGTAAACATACCCGCATTGCAAGTAGCTATAACTGTTTTCATTTGCATGTCGCTTGGCTTTTTGACATTGCCATATTGGTCAAAAACCACCACCTTTGCTAAGGTATCAATGCTTGTTGCACCCTGCCCCCACGCCCAATTGCAATGGGTAGCCAGCAACACACACACAATTACCCATAACCTACATATATGGGGGGGGGGTAATATGTTTAAGGGATAAAATTTTTGCTTTCATAAAAGCGGTTTGTTGCGAAGTGTTACAAGCACTTCTGGTTTATAAAAAGTTACAATTACACTGCCTTTTAAAGCTTTTGTGTATTTGTAATGGAGTTAAAATTCCACTATCAGTTCAGCACAAAAATACTAAAACTTTTGCAAACTTAGTGTGTTTGGGTACATTTATGATTAAATTTATTTTGCTGTAACACATAAACGCTTAATTATTAGGTAGTTATGTTAAAATCTTTCTTTTAACAAATCTTCAAAAGAGCGTATTTAATGCTCCCTTTTAATTGTTTGTACCTCGCAAACAACAACATAGTCGCACTCCAAAACATTTTTTACCCACAAAAGCAACCATTGCACAATAAAATACGTCTATAAGGTGTTTAATGTTCAAATGTTTCCCATATTACGCTTTGCTACCCATATTTTGCTCCTAGCGGAGTGAGCATTGCCTCTTTAAACCCAAGTATTGCCTCTTTAAACCCAAGTATTGCCTCCAACAACCCATATATTGCCTCCAACAACCCATATATTGCCTCCAACAACCCATATATTGCCTCCAACAACCCATATATTGCCTCCAACAACCCATATATTGCCTCCAACAACCCATATATTGCCTCCAACAACCCATATATTGCCTCCAACAACCCATATATTGCCCTCAATATACCTCATGTTGCCCTCAATATACCTCATGTTGCCCTCAATATACCTCATGTTGCCCTCAATATACCTCATGTTGCCCTCAATATACCTCATGTTGCCCTCAATATACCTTATGTTGCCCTCAATATACCTCATGTTGCCCTCAATATACCTTATGTTGCCCTCAATATACCTCATGTTGCCCTCAATATACCTCATGTTGCCCTCAATATACCTCATGTTGCCCTCAATACTTTATTTTTGATAGATAATAATCCATTTTTAATAACTTTAAATTTATTTACGATGCCGAATCAAACAATTAAGGTACAGATACCTTTAAATGTTCAAAAAATGCAGACTTTGGCAGACAATGTGTTAAAAAAACACGCCAAAGATGGCAATCTTAGCCCACTGCCCAATAGCATTATGCAGCCTATGCAGGCAGTTTATACCCAAGCACTGACTAAAAACGAAGAGCAAATTGACCTAAAAAAAGAAGCCGAGCGCCTAACCGAAAGTCGCAACTTGACTTTAGGTACACACATTACCCAAAATAGCTATACCCCCAACACCGTTACTTTTTATGTTAGGGCTATCCGCGATTATCTATTGGGTATTTACAGGGGCAAAGAGCGCGAATTGGGCGCTTATGGCTATGTGGTTAACTCGCCACTAAACGAGATAAAGATAGAGATACCCCGTAATGCCGAAGAATTAAGCCGTTTAGCCGACATCATCGTAAAAAAACATGCGGCTAATGGAGCAAATAGCCTTATCCCTGCTGTATTAGCCGATGGGTTAATTGCCTTAGTAGCACAAGCAAACCTATTGGTTGAGCAAGCCGCGCAGGTGGCTCGCGATGGCGAAACAGCTACACAAAGCCGCAATTTGTTGTTGGGAATTGCCAAAGGGCAAACAAGCAAAACGGTTAATACCATTCGGTTTTACTTATCGTCGGTGCGCGACATACTATTGGGTTTGTATAGAGAACAACCTCAACGCCTTGGCGATTGGGGTTTTGAGGTAAATAGCAGCACCGCCGCCAATAGCACCACCGATACACTATTAACCGAAGATAACTTGTCCACCGACCCCATTGATGCAGGTTTAGATGGTAGCGAACAATAAAATGTGGCGAAGTGGTGAAGTGGTGAAATGGTGAAGTCTACTAACCCCATTGATGCAGGTTTAGATGGTAGCGAACAATAAAGCTTGTAAACAGCAAAAAACCGCTTAAAGTGCTAAGTTTGTTTGGCACTTTAAACGGTTTGTTTGTTTTTGGGGATAATCTGCGGGCTATAATCACTGTTGGTTTTCAGATGTAGCAGTGCTACGTCTCTACAATCTCCACGTTTCGACTTCGCTCAACGCCCCCTAATCTTGGTACAAAGCAACAGGTTTTAGTTGTTTTAGCTGCTCGATGGTTTGGGTTGGATTAGCCGATGCGAATACGCTGCTACCTGCTACCAACACATCGGCGCCAGCCTCGATAAGTGTTTGGGCATTGTTTAAGCCCACGCCGCCGTCAATTTCTATTAGGGCTTTCGATTTTGTTTTGTCGATTAGGTGGCGCAGTTGGGTTACTTTGTGTAGGGTGTGGGCAATAAACTTTTGCCCGCCAAAGCCCGGATTAACCGACATTAGGCAAACCAAATCTATGTCGGTAATAACATCTGCCAACAAACCTACGGGTGTGTGCGGGTTTAGGGCAACGCCTGCTTTCATACCTAGGGCGCGTATGGCTTGTAGGGTGCGGTGTAGGTGTGCGCATACTTCGTAGTGTACGGTAAGCACATCGGCACCTGCTTGTTTAAAGTCGGTTAGGTATTTTTCGGGTTCTACAATCATCAAATGCACATCGAGTGGTTTTTGTGCGTGTTTTTTGATTGCCTCAATAACGGGCATACCAAACGAAATGTTGGGTACAAATCTGCCGTCCATAACATCTAAATGAAACCAATCGGCTTGGCTTTGGTTAACCATTGTTATGTCGCGCTGTAAATTGGCGAAATCGGCGGCTAAAATCGAGGGAGCTATTAAGTGTGCCATGTTTTTTTTGTTTGACGGCACAAAAGTACAAATTTTTTTACGACTTTTGTGGCATAAAAGGTGGAAATATACGGACAGGGCATAAGTTGCTTAAATTGTTGTTGTGTCATTATTATCGTTCGCCATTTATCCTTCATCATTTCAAAAAAAACTTGCTCATGAAAAAATGTTGTTTTAGCCTGTGCATAGGCATTGCGTTGTTTTTTGTGGCTTGCGAGCCAACGGTTAAACAAGCTCCGCAAACCACCGTTTACGAAAACAAAGGTATTGATACCACCAACTTACCCACCGACGACAAGGTACTTGACCGCATTATGGGCATTGCCGAAGTGCAAGAAAGTAACCGACAGATAGATTCTTTGTCGGAGCATAAAAAAGGGGTGGCACTGATGATTGTAGAACGCCCCGCCGATGGCGTACCTTATTTTTCGGTAAAGGTGGGCTACGACGGCGACACCCGTTTTGAAACCTATTACCTGTTTTATGTTGATGCCAAAACATTGGAGGTAAAAGTAGAGGATATTGTGTCGGGCGAGGTGCTTAGTTTGGACGAGTGGCGCAAACGACAGCCTTAATGCCTTGTAAACAAAATGCAATGGGCTTAAAGAGATAGTATCTTTAAGCCCATTGCGTTTTTAGTTTTTGTGTTGTTAGGTTGTATAGGTAGTAGCGCTTAAACCCTATTACAGTTTAAGGGTTAAGCGGGCAAAGTAAAAACGCCCCATTGTACCCATTTGCACGGGTGCATATTTAAACACACCAAAGTAACTATTTTCGTACACTTGTTGGTCGGGGAACTTATCAAGTAAATTATTTACACCCACCGATAAGTTTAGTTGTTTGATGATGTCGTAGCCCAAAGATAAGTCGGTAGTAACTTTGCCTTTGTGGAGTTGTGTTGTTCCAAACGGAAATTCGTCGCGGGTTACTTCTCCCCAATAAATATTGCGCAACATCACCGACAATTTATTTAGGTTGTAGTTAATGGTAAAATTAACTTTGCTGCGCGGAGCGTTTGTTTCTATTAAGCTACGTTCTTTGGAGCTAAAATAAGTTTCGTAGAAATAGGTTTCTTGTTGTTGATTTAATATAGTAGGTATGTTTTGTATGCCGCCTACTACTTGGGTTTTGTTTAGGTTAGCTGCCAACGAAAAATCTAGTTTGCTACTTTCGTTCAACAATACGTTGTAGGTGGCTACAATATCTAGTCCGTCGGTTTGTGTATTTACGCCGTTCACAAAAAAGCGTCCGCTGTTGGCTCCTACATTATTAAAAATAGCTTGCACTTCGGGTATGGGGTCGCCGTATGGGCTGTAGCCCAAATCGCCGGTTAGCACAATACGGTCGTCTACAAGTACGCGGTAAGCATCAACAGATATGCTAAAGTTTTTAGCTGGGCTAAGGGTAATACCTACGCCAAAGTTGCGCGATTTCTCTTCGGTTAGTTTGGGTATGCCTAATAGTTTGGCTACCTCGCTGTCGTTACGGAAAATACCTGCTTGAAGCGGAATACCATCTACAAAATCGGTGATGACGGTATTAAAAAACTGTTGGTGCAACGACGGAGCCCTAAAACCTGTACTTACCGAGCCACGCAAACTAAGCCATTTGGTAACATTTAATCGCGAGGCAGCTTTGTAGTTAAAGGTATTGCCAAAGTCGCTGTAGTTTTCGTATCTCATGGCTCCGCCAATCATAAAGCTTTTGGTAAAGTCTATTTCTAGGTCTAGGTATCCGGCTGCATTTGAGCGGCTTTCATCTACGGCATTATTGGGCGAAAAACCCGGAAACGATTGTGCACCGGGTGTTTTATCGGGGGCTATCTCGTATCGGGCATACGATTGGGGGTCGCCTTCGCGTATTTTGTAGTTTTCTAGTCTATACTCGGCACCTAAAGCCACGTTAACACCTGCCAATATGTCGGCATATTTTTTCGACACATCGAAGTTGGTGGTGTTTTGCGAAAATTGGTGTCCGCCTGCTTCAAACGATGTAGGGCTTAGGGTATCCATAGTAGCATTAACGCTGTTGTTAACGGTATAGTCAAATTTGTTGGTACCAAAGGTATTACTTAGGTCAAAGTTCCATTTGCCCAATGCCCAACGCAAGCCAAGTGCGCTTGAGCCATCTAATATTTTTGAGGCAAGCTCGGGTTGAAATCCAAACGGGAATATTTGAGGCACATTGTTTTCGTACTCGCTGGGCAATCGGCGGAAGCCGTAGCCTGTACCTCGACGAAGGTTTAAGCCACCAAAGGAGTATAGGATAAGGCTTTTTTCGTTTAAAGGCAGTGTAAAGTTATAAAATGCGGCTCCGTTTTTAATACGGGCATCGCCTACCTGAAAATTAAAGTCGTCTCGGGTTAAGTCGTTAGCAACCAATACACTGTCGTCGTAGGCGCGCGAGGCATCGGGATTTTCGGTAAAATCGTAGGCGAAATAGTTGCCTAATGCCGATTGGTCGAAAATGATTAGGTCGTGATTTTGAGTGCGATTAGTTTTATTGCGCAACAAACCTTCGGCGGTTAGGCTTAAAAAGCCACCTTTTTGCCCTACGTTAAAACCGTAATACAAACCAAGTTGGGTCAATGCTCCGTCGTTTCGGTCGCTGATACCCCCTGCAACATTGGCATTAAAACCTCTGTCTTTGCGCAGCACCAAGTTTACTACCCCTGCAATAGCATCTGAGCCATATTGTGCCGATGCCCCATCGCGCAAAATCTCGATACGGTCAATGGCGGTCATGGGTATGGCGCTAAAGTCGGTACCTACCGAGCCATTGCCCAATGTTGATTGATTATTAACCAAAGAGGTGGTGTGTCGGCGTTTGCTGTTAATAAGCACCAATGTTTGGTCGGGTCCTAAACCGCGCAAAACGGCGGGGTCTATGTGTTCGGTACCATCCGATGCCGATTGGCGATTAGAGGTAAAAGCGGGTGCGGTATTGGTTAGCAATTGACTAATATCGGTTTGAGCAGTGTTTTTTTGCAATGCTCTAATGTCAATTACATCAATAGGCACGGGCGTTTCGAGGCGGGTGCGGCTAAGGTTGCGGCTACCTACAATAACCACATCGTTTAGCTCCATCCAGCTCGATTTAAGTTCTACATCAACGGTAGTTAGGTTATTAACCGGTTTTTCGAGTTTTTCGTAGCCCAACATCGAAAAAATTAAAACGGCATTTGCATCGGGTACCTTAATTTGGTATTTACCGTCCATGTCGGTAAAAGTACCTTTTTCGGTTCCTTTTAAGCCAATACTAACGCTTATCAGCGGTTGCCCCGTCGAGCCGTCGGTGACAGTGCCCCTAATAGTTAGGGCTTGCCCCAAGCTATTTAGCGAGGCAAAAAACAATAGCACGAATGAGAGGAGTAAATGTTTTTGGTGCATAATTTTATGAATGATGATTGATGAATTGTTTTAGTTGCTAATTGTTATTTCTTCTTTTAAACCGTGTTTTACAACAAAGACACAGAGAATAGCTGACCCCAAATAAGTCAATACACATTAATAGGGGCTATGTTTTTTTTGGTTGGTTGCTTAGTAGTTAGTCAAATCATCTGTGGTAAAATTTTTTGAGTTTACCCCATATAAGTCACAAACTAATATTGTCGGGTATTCAATCAATGTCAATTGTGGTATTCGGTATTTGTTGATAGCCCAACTCCCGGTTGCTTTTATTTATCCCGTATTAAGTTGAACCTTTTTCGCGCATCCAGTCGTCGTTGTAAATTTTGCCTATGTAGCGGCTGCCGTGGTCGTGAAAAACAACTACTACTACATCGCCTTCTTTTAGTTCGTCTTTAAGTTGCATAATACCTTGCAGGGCGGTACCTGCCGAGTAGCCCACAAAGATACCTTCTTCTTTGGCAATACGCCTAGCCATTACGGCTCCGTCTTTGTCGGTTACTTGTTCAAATTTATCAATCAGCGAAAAGTCGTAATTTTCGGGTACAAAATCTTCGCCAATACCTTCGGTTACGTAGGCATGTACCTGCGACATATCTAACTCGCCTGTTTCGTGGTATTTTTTTAGCAACGAGCCAAACACATCAATAGCCCACACTTTAATGTTTGGGTTTTTCTCTTTTAGGTACATAGCTGTGCCGGTTATGGTTCCGCCCGTACCTGTGGCTACTACCAAATGGGTTATTTTGCCTTCGGTTTGTTGCCAAATTTCGGGACCTGTTGTTTCGTAGTGGGCTTGTCGGTTGGCTAAGTTGTCGTATTGGTTTAGGTGCAACGAGTTGGGTATTTCGGCTGCCAAGCGGCGTGCCACCGAGTAATACGAGCGGGGGTCGTCGGGTTCTACGTTGGTGGGGCAGATGTGTACTTCGGCACCTACGGCGCGCAAAATGTCCATTTTTTCTTTCGATTGTTTATCGGTGGTGGTAAACACACATTTGTAGCCTTTTATGATAGCCGCCAATGCCAAGCCCATACCTGTATTGCCCGATGTGCATTCGATGATAGTGCCGCCCGGTTTTATGCGTCCTTCTTGCTCGGCTACCTCTAACATTTTTAGTGCCATGCGGTCTTTTATAGAGTTGCCCGGGTTAAAAAACTCTACTTTGGCTAATATGGTAGCGGGTATGTCTTTGGTAATGTTGTTAAGTTTAACAAGTGGCGTGTTGCCAATGGTTTGTAAGATGTTGTTGTAATACACTTTTTTAATTGTAAATGGTAAATTGTAAATAAATTCCCTCTTGGGAGGGGCAGGGGTGGGTAAAAGTAAATGGTAAATAAATTCCCCTCTTTGGAGGGGCAGGGGTGGGTAAAAGATGCGAATGTTATTGACTAAGCCATTGCAATATTGATTGGAGTACGGCGCAAAAAGGCACAAATGGTTTGTGATTAGTGTGGTTGATTTGTGTTAATATTTGCTGGGCTTCTTGCGGGCTGATATAGATTTGTTGTTCATCATAAATCCATGCGGCAATAGCTTGTCCTCGTAAAGCAAGCAATTTTGGGGTATTTAGGTTTAGTTTGTCAATGGCATCTTTACCTTCTGTGCTACTGCTTCTTATCCACACTTTAACGTCAAGTATACTACCCGTGTCGTCTTGAATTTCGTAGTAAAAATGGGTTTCACAATCCTTGTCTAAAGGAGTAATTGCTAAAATGTAATTGGCTTTGGCATGTCCACAGTATTTGGGTTGACGCTCAATAGCATTACCCTTTGCGTTGTTCGCGTTCGGGCTGCCCCCCATTGCAGGCTGCAAGTAGGTTATCGTAGTCAAGCATTTTTAGGGCATCTACACCACGAGGCGCTAAATGTTCTATTTGGGTGTTTTCGTTTAGGTGTAGTTGTTGTTGGCAGTAGCAACACAAAAAACCCTGTTCGTTGAGCAACGATTCTTTAAGGTTGTTTTTTTCTTTCGATTTTGTGAATGTTTTCCAAATTTCGCCTTGCTCTTTTTGTAAGCGCGTTTTTCGTAGTAAATCGTTTTTGGTTAATTTTTTGCGTTGTTTCCATGCCGTAAAAGTGGCTGGCTCTGGGTAGTTTTTTACGATATACTTCATCTTGTCAACATTTTTTTGCGACTGATAAGTGCTTCGGCTCGAGCAAATATAGGGTCGGTTGCATCTAATATTGCCAATAATTGGCGTTTAGTGTTTTCGGCATCTGCCCATAATTGTTGGTTGATAAACGAAAAATATTGCTCCGATAGGTCTTCTATCACTTGGGGGCGTTTACTTGTACCCATTATTTCTTCCAAAATAGCATTTGTATCTCTGCCAATTGGGTTGGTAGATGGTTGATACACTTGGTTATCTGCCAAAATAAATAGTTCGTTTTGTTTAATTTCGCTTAACACTTGGGGCGAGTGCGTGGTGATGATAAACTGAATGTTAGGGAAAGTGTTGCGCAGTGCCGATATAATTTGTCGTTGCCAGCGCGGGTGTAAATGCAATTCAAT
The DNA here is from genome assembly GCA_016718845.1 of Sphingobacteriales bacterium. GTDB lineage: Bacteria > Bacteroidota > Bacteroidia > Chitinophagales > UBA2359 > JAEUUX01. Next base: position 4,038 of record JADKCK010000037.1, on the reverse strand, counting down.
TTCATCAATCAACACAATGCCATCGTTTAGCGAAGTATCATTAGCATGTTCGTTTGCGATAGCCAAACGCCTTGCAATATCACAAACCATTAGCATCAACACTTTTTCGCCGTCGGATAGTTGGGCTACTTCAAAATCTAATCCGTTTTTTGTCACCATTAATTGGCTGTTTCTTAAATCTACTTGTCCCTGATAATAACGCTCGATGCGCAATTTGCTATAGTCGGCATTGTGTAGGTTACGAAAAAAAATTTCAATGGTTTTTCGGATTACTTCTAATTCGGGGTTCAGCAAATCAAAATTCTTTTCACGGCGTATTTGTTCGTTTTCTCTGTCCTCTTTCAACCGAAACCAGTTCACAAAATCATCGAAAGCATCAATGTTTGATTTTAAAGCATTGCGATACAGCAAAACTGGTGAGAAACGATACATCGATACAGATTCTGTAAAAGTTGTTTTATCTTTCAGGTATTTTCTGTTAGTGTTGTAATAAGTTAATACAGGATAATTTTTGCCTAACCTAAAAAGCCTATCGGTTGGCAAATTTGCATCATCATTTAATTTGGCATTTAGTAAGCTATGTTTACTTATTTCCCAATCATACTGTTTGTTATTGTCCGTTACATTAATACTTAGCGTTGTTGTGTTTTGATGTAAGCGTATGTCTGTATCTAATAGTTGGGGCATTTCTTTACTATTAGCTTTTATCGAAAAACTATCATGGAACGCCACCACTAACTGACTAAGCAACACCGCAATAGCATCTAAAACCGATGATTTGCCCTTTCCGTTTTCGCCAACAAAAACAGCTACATTGGTTTCTGGAAAAGTGATGTGTAATTTCTCAAACGCCCTATAGTTGAGCAAATCAATAGATTGGATTTTCATGGCTTATTTTTCCGCAAAAGTACGCTTTTTTGGGTAATTTACAAAATTATTACAAAATTGCGTTTTATTGGAACTTTATTTTGTGCCAAATAGTTGTATACTTATGTGCAGCACAATTCACTTTTAAAAATTCATTTCATCATGGATCCCATTTCCATTCTTTTAACTTATGGCTGGATACCGCTAATACTAATAGCGCTTATCTCGTACAAATTTATCTTACGCGTTTTCTTTGGCATGGTCATCGTACCCGAAGACAGATTGGGTTTAGTAACCAAAAAATTTGTGTTGTTTGGCGATAACAAAGAGTTACCCAACGGCAAAATTATTGCTACCAAAGGCGAGGCAGGTTATCAGGCTAACACCCTTGCACCAGGGCTTTACTTTGGTATGTGGTTTTGGCAATACGACATTACCATGCAACCTTTTACTATTGTAGAGCAAGGTATGATTGGTTTAGTAATGGCAAAAGACGGCAGAGAGATACCAACTGGACACATCTTGGCACGCAAAGTAGTATCGGATAACTACCAAGATGCCGAAGCTTTTTTACAAAACGGCGGACAAAAAGGTAGACAATCTAACTACATCACCGCAGGCTCGTATCGTATCAACACCTTTTTGTTTGATGTTACAATGGTAGGCATGACCCAAATTCACGACAACATGGTGGGCATTATCACCACCCTCGATGGCGAACCTATCGCAGCAGGGCAAATTGCAGGCAGAGTAGTTGCGGGTCATAATAGCTTTCAGGACATGGACGCTTTTTTAGATAAAGGTGGTTTTAAGGGTTTGCAATCGCAGGTAATTTTAGCGGGTAGCTACAACCTAAACCCCTGGGCAGTGCAGGTAGAAGAAACCTACATGACCGAAATACCTATTGGTAACGTAGGTGTAGTTATTTCTTTCTTTGGCGATGAAGGGCAAGATACATCGGGCGTTGATTTTAGACATGGCAACATTGTAAACAAAGGCGAAAAAGGCGTTTGGAACGAGCCGCTTGGACCCGGCAAATACCCCATCAACAAATTTACGATGCGCGTAGAGTTAGTACCAACTACCAACTTGGTACTTAACTGGGCATCGGCACGCACCGAGTCGCATCAACTCGACAAACACTTATCTACCATAACCGTTAGGTCAAAAGATGGTTTCCCGTTTAACCTCGATGTGTCGCAAATTATTCATGTACCCTCTAACGAAGCACCCAAAGTTATTGCCCGATTTGGCAACATGAACAACCTTGTGTCGCAGGTACTTGAACCTACTATTGGTAATTATTTCCGTAACTCGGCACAAGACAGCGATGTAATTGCCTTTTTAGGCGCCCGTAAAGAACGACAAGAATCTGCCAAAAACCATATTCGCAAGGTACTCGAAGAGTATAATGTAAACGCCGTTGATACCCTTATTGGCGACATCACCCCTCCCGAATCGTTGATGAAAACCCTTACCGACCGTAAAATTGCCGAAGAACAAAAATTTACCTTCGAAACGCAACAAAAAGCACAAGAACAACGACAAGGCATGGAAAAAGAAACCGCCATTGCCGATATGCAAAAAGAAATTGTGAAAGCCCAACAAAGCGTTGAAATTGCCGACCGCACCGCCGATGCCGAAGTAAAACGCACACAGGGCGAAGCAAGCAGCATAAAACTAAAAGTAGACGCCGAATCGCAAGCCTTAAAGGTGCGCGCACAAGCCGAATCGGAGGCTATTAAAATGAGGGCGCAAGCCGATGCCGAATCGGTGAAACTACGCGCACAAGCCGAAGCTGAACGAATAGAAGTAACCGGTAAAGCCGAAGCGTCTAAGATTTTAGACATCGGTAAATCAACTGCCGAAGCTTACGAATTAGCCGTTTCTGCTTTGGGTAGCGACTCTTTCACTCGCCTAAAAGTAATCGAAGAAATTTCGAAAGGCAACATCAAAATTATCCCCGAGGTACTTATCAGCGGCGGCAACTCCGAACAAGGAGGCGTGGCTGGCTTAATGGGGCTTAAAATGATTGAGATTTTAAGCGGCAAAAAAGAAAACGATAGCACCATCAACAACGACAAAGGTAAATAATTAACTGTTTGAGGATAGACAGCCGACAGGAATTATTGCCCCAAATAGCCTTGATTAAACAAAAATCCCGTAAAACTACCAAAGTTTTGCGGGATTTTGCTTGTCAACTAAATAAGGTGTTACATCTAATCAACTATTTTTTGTTTCTTGTTCCTCCGCTTTCCTGTTGCTCCTCTCCTACCCTTTCACACTTTGTTTCAGTAAGCCAACGGCATCTGTACCGGTATTAAACAACAAATCTACGATACTAAGATTGGGCGTAAAGGGATAAATGTCGGTAAATACTTGGTGGTAGATGGGGGGCGTATAGGCAGTGTTTAGATTTTGATACGGAATTTTTGAGTAACATTTTGAGCGATAATCTACCGTTTGTGGGTCTATTAACGCATAATCTTTGTGGTACTCGGTGGTGTAGTTAATGTTTAGTTTTAATTGCATGATGCGCAAAATGGTTTGCAACAAATCGTGGTTATAATCCCACAAAAAGGTGTAGTTTTTTCGTAAAAAGGCTTGAAATAATCTTCGAAATACTCAAAAAGGGCGACGACCTATAAAGGCTGCCTCTAAACTATGCCATTGTTGACGCTGCCATGCGTAGCTGTACGATATGCGCACATTTTTTACTGAGCAGCGCTGCTGTCGTCCGTGTTCGAGGGGTACGGCAAGGGCAAACACATTGTTCGAGGTGGCAATGTAGGTGCGGTTGCGCAAAGTAGAGCGTTCAAAATGTTCGTGTTGCTCGATGATGATGTTGGGGTAGTGCAACAGTTGTGCATAATATTCAATCGAGCCTATATATTGTAACTCTATTAAAGGGTGTTGTTATTGGTCATGGTAGTTAATTAGTTTTGGATTAATTGATGATACCTTTTATTTTTAGCATCATTGACAAATAAGTACTTTTTTATTTTTGATGATGCAAAGGTACAATAAGCCAAGGTACTTTTTTTGTTTTTGCTAAAAATAAGTGTTATTTTTTATCTGCCTAAATAATTTTTAGCTGCATTTTATACCTTTTGCTTCATTTTTTACTTCGTTTAGCCACCGAACTTATTTTTGCTTTGTTGAGATAGTTTG